>JAABTN010000005.1 GCA_011389895.1 Maritimibacter sp.
TGACGACCAGTCGATCTACGGCTGGCGTGGGGCCGAAGTGGGCAACATCCTGCGGTTTGAAAAGGATTTCCCGGGGGCCAAGGTGGTGCGGCTGGAACAGAATTACCGCTCCACGCCCCATATCCTTGCCGCTGCCGCGGGCGTGATCCGGGGCAACGAGGACCGGCTTGGCAAGGAGCTTTGGACCGAGGCCGAGGACGGCGAAAAGGTCCGCCTGATCGGCCATTGGGACGGGGAAGAGGAAGCGCGCTGGATCGGGGACGAGATCGAGGCTCTTTACACAGGGAGCTCGTCACTTGCCAAAAGGCGAGAGAATACTCGCATGGAAATGGCCATCGAAGCGGTCAAGCGCCTAAGTGACAGTGGCGCGTTGTTAGGTTTGAACAGCCGCGAAGAACTCGTCTCTCGTCTTTCGAAACACGATGGTTTTTTGAGTGAAACTCAGAACAAGGCATTACTCTGGGAGCTGACGACTCGCCTTGAAGAAGGCTTGTCCATAGAGCCAGCCATCCTGCGTTTCTACTATGAAGAAATCGCAATCCTCGTGCGCGCCAGCCACCAGATGCGCGCCTTCGAGGACCGGTTCCTGACCATCGGCCTGCCATATCGCGTGATCGGCGGGCCACGCTTTTACGAACGCCTCGAAATTCGCGATGCCATGGCCTATTTCCGGCTCGCGGTCAGCCCGGATGACGCGCTCGCGTTCGAGCGGATCGTGAATACGCCGCGCCGGGGTCTGGGCGATAAGGCGGTGCAGACGATTCAGCGCATGGCGCGGGATTACGATCTGCCGCTGGTCGATGCGGCGGCCCGCTGTGTTCAAGAGGGCGCGATCAAGGGCAAGGGGGCCAAGGGGCTTTCCGATCTCGTGCAGGACATCTACCGCTGGCACGCGGCGACGCTTGGTCCTGTGCGCGAGATTTCGGAAGACCCCCCTGCGGCGCAAGAAGCGAACGCAGATGTATTCGAGGACGATTTCCCACCGTTCAAAGACATCGGCTACGGTCAACCGGACGCGCCGGCAACAACGGTTGTGCGGGGCGAGCCGGAGCTGTCCCATATTGAGCTGGCCGAGATGATCCTGGAGGAGTCCGGCTACACCGGGATGTGGCAAAACGACAAGACGCCCGAGGCCCCGGGGCGGCTGGAGAACCTGAAAGAGCTGGTGAAAGCGCTGGAGCAATTCGAAAACCTCCAAGGGTTTCTCGAACACGTCGCGCTGATCATGGACAATGAAGAAAGCGAGACCGAGGAAAAGGTCACCATCATGACGCTGCACGCCGCCAAGGGGTTGGAATACCCCGTGGTGTTCCTGCCGGGGTGGGAAGATGGCCTTTTCCCCTCGCAACGCTCGATGGACGAAAGCGGCCTCAAGGGGTTGGAGGAAGAGCGGCGGCTGGCCTATGTCGGGATCACCCGGGCGGAAGAGCTTTGCACCATCTCCTTTGCCGCCAATCGCCGGGTCTATGGCCAATGGCAAAGCCAGTTGCCATCGCGATTCGTCGATGAATTGCCCGAGGAACATGTGGATGTGCTGACCCAGACCGGGCTTTATGGCGGCGGCTACGGCGCGGCGGATGACCAGTTCGGCGCTTCCCCGTTGGAAGACCGGGCGGCGCGGGCCAATGCCTATAACTCGCCGGGGTGGCGGCGGATGCAAAGCCGGGGGGCCACGCGGTCCATGGCGACGCCGAACGAGGCGCGGGGGCTGACCATAGATTCCACCGCCCTGTCCGCCTTTTCCCAAGGCGACCGGGTGTTTCACCAGAAATTCGGCTACGGCTATGTCATGGGGATCGAGGGCGACAAGCTTGATGTCGAATTCGAACATGCCGGGGCGAAGAAAGTCGTGGCGAAATTCATCAAACCCGCCGACCGCGCGGGAGAGGATGACGTTCCGTTCTGATTTTCAGGGTTTGAATGCCGGGGCAGGCGGCTTTTCCCCGCCCCGCTTGCCACCACCCACAGCTCAGGACGCGCGACCAGCGGGCCCGCAAGACCGCCCGGTAACAGGGTTTCCCTGACTTCCATCCGCCAAAAACAAAAAACGACGACGCTCGGGAGGAGGTGAGCGTCGCCGTTCTTTCATGCAACCGGCCTCAGGGAGGAGGAGAGGCCTTTTGCGTGCGGCCCGGAATGAATTCCGGTGTCTGGTCCTGACCCCCGGGAGGAGGAAGGGGGCGGACAGCAGATGTTCCAGGGAGGAGGAAAGGAACATCCGATCTCGTGTCTGACGGGCGGCACCCCGGGAGGAGGTGGAGCGCCGCCCTCAGGTTCGGGCCGATCTGGGAGGAGGTAGACCGGTCCGCTTCGTGAACCCGGGACGCATCAGGGAGGAGGAGATGCTTGCCGGGTTATCGCGCGCGTCTGGGAGGAGGTAGACGCGCCCGAATGGCTTATTTCTGTTCGCCGTACGCGGCCGCGCGGGCCAGGAACGGAATGTCGGCGCGCGAGATGCCGAGATCGGCAAGATCACGACCATTCAGCGCACGAAGTTCGTTCAGCGTGGTGTGGTAGACCTTGCGCTGGGCGCGGGCTTCGGAAAGATACTTGAATGCGGCAGACACGCGGTCGAGGAGGCCGTGGTCGTTGGAGCGGATATCAGTTGCGTATGCCATGTCATCATCTCTTCTTGTCTGTGCGCCGAATTCGTCTGCTCGGCGCGTCGTCGTCTTGGGATCATGTCCCGTTCGCTTGAGATGAAAATGGGGAATTTGCTGCACCTGCACAATCCCGAGAATGCTCAATGCTGCTATGCAGAAAATGCATACGTGAGACTGACATACTTACTTACGCTAGGGAAACCCTGCGCGCGCGAGGTTTGCCATAGGTTTCCCCGATGGCGCCGGTCTGCGCCCGAATCCCACGTTTGGCCGGGGTCCGCCCCTTGTGGTTCAGCTTGAAACGGGCCACCTAGGGAACAACAATATTGGAGGACCCTTGATGAGCCTGAGCCGTGAAAGCGTGATGTCCGTCCTGTCGACCGTGGCGATGCCGGATGGCGGCGATCTGGCCTCGCGCGACATGATCCGTGCCTTGACCATTGAAGACGGGGTGGTGAGCTTTGTCATCGAAGCGCCATCGCCTGAAGTGGCGGGGCAGATCGAGGCACAGCGCAAGGCGGCCGAGGCCGGGGTTGCGGCGCTTGACGGGGTTGAAAAGGTCACGGTGATCCTGACCGCCCATGGCGGCGCGGCGAAAGCCCCGCCGAAATCCGACCAACCGGCCCCCAGCCTGCGCGTGGGCGGCCACCCGAAGCCGCAGGCCGGGCCCCAGAAAATTGCCGGTGTCGACCGCGTGATCGCGGTCGCCTCGGGCAAGGGTGGTGTTGGCAAATCCACGGTGTCCTCGAACCTCGCCGTCGCGCTCGCCGCAGCGGGGCGCAAGGTCGGGCTTCTCGATGCCGACATCCTTGGCCCAAGCCAAGCGCTTATGATGGGGGCAACGGAAAAGCCCACATCGGCGGATGGCACCGTGCTCGACCCGATCCCGGCCCATGGGGTCAAGATCATGTCGGTCGGCTCCATCGTCGACCCCGATCAGGCGGTCGTCTGGCGTGGTCCGATGCTTATGGGCACGGTGCAGCAATTCGCGTTCCAGGTGAACTGGGGGGAGCTTGACGTGTTGATCGTCGATCTGCCGCCGGGCACGGGCGATGTGCAGCTCACGCTGAGCCAGAAGGTCGAGATGACCGGTGCATTGATCGTGTCGACACCCCAGGACGTGGCGCTTCTGGATGCGCACAAGGCCGTGGATATGTTTGCCAAGGTAAGTGTCCCGGTTCTGGGCCTGATCGAGAACATGTCGTCCTATATCTGCCCCAACTGCGGGCACGAAGCGCATCTATTCGGTGAGGGCGGCGTGGCCAAGGAGGCCGACCGGATCGGCGCACCGCTTCTGGCCCAGCTTCCCTTGTCGCTGGACGTGCGGCTCGCCGGTGATGCGGGCACGCCCGTGGCGCTGACCCAAGGCGAGATGGCGCAAGCCTATCGTAGCCTCGCCGCGGACCTTGTGGCACGCGGGATCGGCTGACCCCCGGCACCCCGCGCGCGTCTGGCCAAGGCCGGGGTGCCGCCATCGCGGGATTTCATGGGAATGAGGTGCCCCCGGACGGTCGCTCTGGCCGCCCATGGGAAATCATGGCCCATAGTTTTCCAGTTTGCCCCCATACCCGTATTATTGTTCGAATCTGGCAAGGAATCGCATGAATCCTTGATGAGATTCGTGCGAAAAGCCCCCGAGATCTTACGCGACAAAGGCCGGATTCCATGATATTCCCAGTTTTCATGGGAAATCAGGGGAATTTTTTCAAGAAATTTTATGATACTATATATTGTGTTATGGGGTGCAATATTACGCGATATAGGTTTCTTTGTTCTTGTTTTGATCACCCAACACCTTGTTCCATTCCCCTGTGCCGATCAACATCTTGGGGTGTTTTTCCCTAAAAAGGTATTGCTTCCCATGAAATCCCATGGCAATCATTTAAACACGATGAGGACGGGAACAAAGGGGCGCACAAGAACCCCGAAACATCTCCCAAGTCAGGTTTCATACAGGCACCCCGCTTCATCGCTAAAAAAGAGATCCGACGCGCTCGCGAGCAGACATCCCCCCAGGTGGCGACCGCGATCGGACGAACCCAGAGATGGGACGAGGGCGGCGGATTGGACAGTGGCAGCAGTTCAATCCGTCGTTTTCGTTTCCGGGCCCCGAACCGGGGCAGGCGGTCAATGGACGAGGGACAGTAACGGGAGCCGCACCAAGTGGCACAAGTGTTCAGAGGCGACGGGCTCCACAAGGTGGATGCGAAGGGCAGGGTGTCTATCCCGGCCCTGTTTCGGCGTGTTCTGGAGGCGACCGACCCCGACTGGACCGAAGGGCTTGCCGCCAATTTCGTGATCGTTTTCGGCGATCACCGCCGCAAATACCTTGAATGTTATTCGATGGAAGCGATCTCGGAGGTCGACGACATCATAAAGTCAAAGCCGCGTGGGTCGAACGGCCGCAAGGTTCTTGAAAACATGTATTATGGTCAGTCGCTACCCACGAGCGTGGATGACACCGGCCGGATCGTGCTTCCCGCCCGCCTGCGCCAGAAGATCGGGCTGGATGGCGAAGCCTATTTCATCGCCTCTGGCGACACCTTCCAGATCTGGAACCCGGCCACTTACCAAGAGATCGAGGCCGCGAAGAACGCCGAATTCCTCGACGGGCTGCCGGACGATTATGATGTCGCGGCGCTTCTGGATGAGGAGTGAGCAGCATGATGGTGGCTGCGGCGACCCAATCGGACCCCCATATTCCCGTTTTGCTGCGACCGCTTCTAGAGGCGGTCGCACCTGTTTCCGGCACATGGATTGACGGCACCTTCGGGGCAGGTGGCTATGCCCGAGGGTTGGCCGAGGCCGGGGCGACCCGCGTCATCGGGATCGACCGCGATCCGATGGCCCATGACATGGCGGAAAACTGGGTCGCCAAGGTGCCGCAGATCGAGCTCGCGCTGGGCACGTTTTCCGAGATGGATGAGATTGCGAAAGACCCGGTTGACGGCGTCGTGCTTGATCTTGGCGTGTCGTCCATGCAGCTCGATCAGGCCGAGCGCGGATTTTCGTTTCAGCGCAACGGGCCGCTCGACATGCGGATGAGCCAAGAGGGGCCGACCGCCGCCGATCTGGTCAACGACGCCCCGGAAGAGGAACTGGCCGATATCCTCTATCATTACGGCGAAGAGCGCGCTTCGCGCCGCATTGCCCGCGCGATCGTGCGCAATCGCGCTACAGACCGCTACGAAACGACGGCGCAATTGGCCGCCACCATCGAATCTTGTCTGCCCCGTGCCAAACCGGGCCAGAGCAACCCGGCCACCCGGTCGTTTCAGGCGATCCGCATCGCGGTGAACGATGAATTCGGCCAATTGGCCGAAGGGCTTGAGGCTGCCGAGCGCGCCTTGAAACCCGGTGGCAAGCTGGCCGTGGTGACCTTTCATTCGCTCGAAGATCGCGTGGTCAAACGGTTCTTGCAACTGGCGGCCTCCACCGGCGGCGGCGGGTCGCGCTATGCTCCGGAGGGTGAAGCCCATGTGCCGCGGTTCGATCTGACCCCGCGCCGGGCCATCGGGCCCGAAGAAGATGAGCTTGCGGTGAACCCGCGCGCTCGCTCCGCGCGCTTGCGCGTCGCGACCCGCACCGAGGCCCCGCCCGAGAAGGTGGACCGTTCCCAACTGGGTCTTCCGGCCCCTGCGTGCCGAGGTTGATGCATGATGCGGCCCCTGTTTTTCATTGTGGCGACCTTGGCGGTGATGGGGTTGGGATACTGGGCCTATCATGAGAACTACAAAACGCAGGCCTCGCTTGACGAGGTGCGTGATTTGCAGAGCGATATTGGCCGAATGCGGGAACGTCTCGCGGTTCTGAAGGCCGAATGGGCCTATCTCAACCGTCCCGACCGGCTGCGCGACCTCGCGCGGCTGAATTATGACCAGCTTGGCCTTTTCCCGCTCGACCCTGATCAGTTTGGCCGGGTCGATCAGGTCGCCTACCCGGATGAGCCCGCGGGTCTGCCGCTCCCGCGCGCGTCCGATGCGGTGGACGTGCAGGGCAGGTTGACCGAAATCGAAGACTTGCCCATGCTGGTGGACCAGCTGGCCGGTGATCTGGAGAAGACGGAATGAGCCGCGTTCCCCTCAGACCGCTTGCCCGGATCCTCGATGCGCGCGCCAAGGGCGGCGACCCGGATGCCATCGAACGTGAGAACAAGCAACAGCGGAACGAGGCGATGCGCGACCGGGCGCGGGTTCAGGCCGAAGGGCGCCTTTTGGTGCTCGCGGTCCTGTTCTTTGTCGCGTTCGGCACCGTCGGGGTGCGCATGGGCATGTTGGCGGGGGCGGAGGTGGCCGAGCCGCGCGGGCAGACGGCGGGCGCAGAGATCGCCGCGACCCGTGCCGATATCACCGACCGCAACGGTCGGCTTCTGGCCACCAACCTGACGACCCACGCGCTTTATGCCCAGCCGCCGCTCATGGTGGACCCGGAACGGGCTGCCGCCGAGCTTGTCGAAATCTTTCCCGATCTTGACGCGGACCGTTTGGTCCGTGACTTTACCGGGTCGCGCAAGTTCCTGTGGATCAAGAAGAAAATTAGCCCGGAACAATTGCAGGACGTGCATGACATCGGCGATCCGGGGCTGTTGTTCGCCCCGCGCGACATGCGGCTTTATCCCAATGGCGCGGTTGCCTCGCACGTTCTGGGGGGCGCGCGCTTTGGCCAGGAGGGTGTTCACGCCGCCGAGCTTGTGGGCGTGGCGGGTATCGAGCGCGCCTTTGACGACCGTCTGCGCGATCCGGGGCAGGCGGGCGAGCCGCTGATGCTGACCCTCGATCTGACCGTGCAATCGGCGGTGGAACATGTGCTTGCGGGCGGGATGCAGTTGATGAACGCCAAGGGCGCTGCTGCGATCTTGATGGAGGTTCACACGGGCGAGGTCGTGGCGCTTGCAAGCCTTCCCGATTTTGATCCCAACGAACGGCCGAACCCGCCCACCTCGGGCGCGCCCTCGGACAGCCCGCTGTTCAACCGGGCGGTTCAGGGGCTTTATGAGCTGGGTTCGACATTCAAGGTGTTCACCTCGGCACAGGCGCTTGATCTTGGGCTGGTGGATCCGGCCACGATGGTCGATACCACCGGCCCGATCAAATGGGGCAAGCACAAGATCAACGATTTCCACGACTATGGGCGCGAATTGTCGGTCACCGATGTGATCGTGAAAAGCTCGAACATCGGGACCGCGCGGCTGGCGCAGATGATCGGGACCGAGCGCCAGCGCGCCTTCTTGGAGCAACTCGGGCTGACCAAGCCGACCGGGATCGAGCTGGTCGAAGCCAAGGGGTCGACGCCGCTGTTGCCGTCGAACTGGTCCGAACTGTCCACGATGACGATTTCCTATGGTCACGGGCTGTCGGCCTCGCCCCTGCATCTCGCCGCGGCCTATGCCACCATCACCAATGGCGGCACGAAGGTGACGCCCACGGTGGTGCGCAAGGGACCGGTCGCGCCGGGGCCACGGGTGCTGTCGCCGCAAAGCTCGGCCATCACCCGCGACATGTTGCGCCAAGTCGTCTCGCGCGGCACCGCCTCGTTTGGTGAGGTCGAGGGTTACGCGGTCGGGGGCAAGACCGGCACGGCCGACAAACCGAAGCCGCGCGGCGGGTATTACGAGGATAAGGTGCTGGCCACCTTCGCCTCGATCTTTCCCGCGCATGATCCGAAATACGTGCTGGTGGTCACGCTGGACGAGCCGGTCGAGACCACCGGGTCCGAGCCGCGGCGCACCGCAGGCTGGACCGCCGTTCCGGTCGCCGCCGAGATCATCCGCCGTGTCGCCCCGCTTCTTGGCCTGCGACCGGAGATTGAACCTGCAGGTCCGATGGGTGTAACACTCACTTCGAACTGAGCCGCGACCCCGGGGGGACCATGACCGAGCGAAACGCGACGAAGCTATCGTCTTTGGGTCTGCGCGCGCGGGCCGGTCAAGATGTTGATATCACGGGAATTTCCGTTGACAGTCGCCTGGTTGAGCCGGGCCATCTTTTTGCCGCCCTGCCGGGGTCGCGGGTGCACGGGGCCGAGTTTATCCAATTCGCCCTGCGCATGGAGGCCGCCGCGATCCTTACCGACCGCGACGGTGCGCGGATCGCTGCCGATGTGCTCGACGGGTCAGACGCCGCGCTGATCGTGGCGCAGGACCCGCGTGCCGCGCTTGCCTCGGCCTGCGCGCTCTGGTTCGGGGCACAGCCCGAGGCGATGGTCGCGGTGACCGGGACCAACGGCAAAACCTCGGTCGCGAGCTTCACGCGCCAGATCTGGACCGAGCTTGGCCATGTCGCCGCCAACTTGGGCACCACCGGTGTCGAAGGCGCCTATACTGCGCCCTCGGTCCACACCACGCCCGAGCCGATCACGCTTCACCGCCTGCTGGCCGACATGGCCCACGCCGGTGTGACCCATGCGGCGATGGAGGCATCATCGCACGGGTTGGAGCAACGGCGGCTGGACGGCGTGCATCTTGCCGCCGCCGGGTTCACCAATTTCTCGCAAGATCACCTCGACTACCACGAGACCTTCGAAGCCTATTTCAACGCCAAGGCGCGGCTCTTCAACCGGGTGCTGGCCGATGACGGTGTGGCCGTGATCAACGTGGACGACCCGCGCGGGCGCGAGTTGGAAGAAATCTGCCTGATGCGCGGGATCGAGGTCATCTCGATCGGGCGGAGCGACGATTGCACCTTGCAACTCAGCTCGCAACGCTTCCATTCGACCGGGCAACAATTGCGCTTTCTCTACAACGGACGCCCGAACACCGTCCAGATGGAGCTGATCGGGGGGTTTCAGGCCGAGAACGTGCTGGTTGCCGCCGGGCTGGTCATCGCGGCGGGGGCGGCACCCGACGAGGTGTTCGACGCCTTTGCCGGGCTGACCACAGTGCGTGGCCGGATGCAGCTTGCCGCGACCCGCACCGGGGGGGCGGCGGTGTTCGTCGATTATGCCCATACGCCCGATGCGCTGGCCACCGCGCTTGAGGCGCTGAGACCGCATGTGATGGGCAAGATTGTCGTCGTGTTCGGCGCGGGCGGAGATCGTGACACGACCAAGAGACCGCTTATGGGCAAGGCAGCGGCGGATTATGCCGACGTGGTGATCGTCACCGATGACAACCCGCGCAACGAAGACGCCGCCGCGATCCGCGCACAGGTGATCGAGGGTTGCCCGGACGCCAACGAATATGGTGACCGGGCCGAAGCTATCCTGCGTGGCGTCGATCTGCTCGACCCCGGCGATGCGCTCTTGATCGCGGGCAAGGGCCATGAGAGCGGTCAGGTGATCGGCGATGACGTGTTGCCGTTCGACGATGCCGAACAGGCCTCGGTCGCGGTCGCAGCGCTTGAAGGACGGTTGGCATGAGCCTTTGGACCGCCGCCGAAGCTGCCGCCGCAACGGGTGGACAAGCACGCGGCACCTGGTCGGTCGACGGCGTTTCCATCGACACGCGCACCATCGCGGGCGGTGATCTTTTCGTGGCGTTGAAGGCCGCGCGCGACGGGCATGATTTCGTGGCCCAAGCGCTTGAGAAAGGCGCGGGGGCCGCGATTGTGTCGCGGGTGCCAGAGGGCGTGCCCGACACGGCGCCGCTTCTGGTCGTGGACGATGTGTTGGCCGCGCTCGAACGGCTTGGGGCGGCGGGCCGCGCACGCTGTTCGGCCCGGGTCGTGGCGGTGACCGGGTCGGTCGGCAAGACCTCGACAAAGGAAATGCTGGCCACGGTTCTGGCCCGCCAAGGGCGCTGCCATGCCGCCGAGGCGAGCTTCAACAACCACTGGGGCGTGCCGCTGACATTGGCGCGCATGCCGGTCGAGACCGATTTCGCGGTAATCGAGATCGGGATGAACCACCCCGGAGAAATTTCGCCGCTGGCGAAACTGGCCCGTCCGCATGTGGCGATGATCACCACCGTGGCGGCGGTTCACCTTGAAGCCTTTGACGATGTTGAGGGTATCGCGCGCGAAAAGGCCGCGATCTTTGACGGGTTGGAGCCGGCGGGGGTTGCGCTTTACAACGGCGACATCGAAACCGCCCCGATCTTGCGTGCCGCGGCCGAGACGCGCGCGGGGCGGGTCGAAAGCTTTGGCGCAGGGTCCGATAACACCCTTCGGCTCACCCATCTCAACCTCACGGACGAGGCCACGGTGCTTCAGGCACGCGTGCACGGGCAGGACCAATTGGTGCGGTTGTCATCGCCGGGGCGGCATTTCGCGACCAATGCGCTGGCGGTGCTGGGCGGGGTCTCGGCGCTGGGGGGCGACGTGACGCTCGCGGCCCGCGACCTGTGCCTGTGGCATCCGCCGACCGGGCGCGGCACCCGGGAGCGGGTGATGCTGGACACGGTCGAAAACCTTGGCGTGACGCTGATCGACGACGCCTTCAACGCGAACCCCACCTCGATGGCCGCCGCGCTTGACGTGTTGGTCGCGACCCGGCCCACCGACGGGATCGGGCGGGTTTCGCATGGCCGCCGCGTCGCGGTGCTGGGCGATATGCTTGAACTGGGGTCCGAGGCGGCGCAGATGCACCGGGAACTTGCCGATCTCACCCCCATGGCCGAGGTCGACCTTGTGCATTGCGTCGGCCCGATGATGCGCGGGTTGTGGGAAGCGCTTCCGGCGGAAAAACAGGGCCGGTTCTCCGAGAACGCTGATGACTTGGCAGCCCAGGCCCATGACCTGATCGACGCGGGAGACGTGGTCTTGGTCAAGGGGTCGAAGGGATCACGCGTGTCACGCGTGGTTGACGCGGTGCGAAAACTGGGCCATCGGCAGAACGGCTAGATACGGGAAACACGAGACATGCTCTATTGGTTGGCCGAGCTTTCGGATGGCGGGGACTTTTTCAATCTGTTCCGCTATATCACCTTTCGCGCGGGCGCGGCCTTTCTGACGGCGCTGATCTTTGGCTTCATCTTCGGCAAGCCCTTGATCAACCTGTTGCGAAAGCGGCAGCGCAATGGCCAGCCGATCCGCGAGGATGGCCCCGAAGGGCATCTTCAATCCAAGGCAGGCACGCCGACCATGGGCGGGGCGCTGATCCTTGGCGCGGTCGTGGTGTCGACGCTGCTTTGGGCACGGCTGGACAACGGGTTCGTCTGGGTCGTGCTTGGCGTGACGCTGAGTTACGGGTTGATCGGGTTCGTGGACGATTACAGCAAGATTGCGAAAAACAACAATTATTCCGGGTTGTCGGGCAAGCTCCGCCTTGTGCTTGAAGGGCTTATCGCGCTGGCGGCGGCCTATGTGGTGATGCGTCTGCATCCCGAGGGATTGTCGGGCGAGTTGGCTTTCCCGGTTTTCAAGGATCTTCTGGTCAACCTTGGCTGGTTCTTCCTGCCCTTCGCGGCCTTCGTGATGGTTGGCGCGGCCAATTCGGTGAACCTTACCGATGGGTTGGACGGGCTTGCGATCATGCCGGTGATGATCGCCGCGACGACCTTGGGCGTCATCGCCTATGCGGTGGGCCGGGTCGATGTGACCGAGTATCTCGATGTGCACTACGTGCCGGGCACCGGTGAGCTCTTGATCTTCGTCGCCGGGCTGATCGGCGGCGGTTTGGGGTTTCTATGGTATAACGCACCGCCCGCCGCGGTCTTCATGGGCGACACCGGGTCGCTGGCCTTGGGCGGCGCGCTCGGGTCTATCGCTGTGGCGATCAAGCACGAGATCGTGTTGGGCATCGTCGGCGGCCTTTTCGTGGTCGAGGCGCTGTCGGTGATCATCCAGGTGCTTTATTTCAAACGCACCGGCAAGCGGGTGTTTCTCATGGCCCCGATCCATCACCATTTCGAAAAACGCGGCTGGGCGGAACCGCAGATCGTGATCCGGTTCTGGATCATCTCGCTGGTTCTTGCGCTGATCGGTCTGGCGACGCTGAAACTACGCTAATGTCGTCGTTCAGAGGGCGACCGGGTCAAGCAGACGCGGCGAGGTGAAGCGGCACCGGAGCGGCGCGCGTTTTCTCGTTGCGCGCAACCGGATCGACCAGCGGTTTCACGTTCTTTCGATGCCTGCGCAAAAGCTCGCGCACCTGGGGTCCGTTCTCGATGATCGGGCGGGCAGGCGGCACCACGCCCATCGTGGCAACCTCGGCCCGCGCGCGGGCGTCCATCGACGCAATCGGGCCCGTTTCGGGCAATAGGCTTTCGGTCAAGGCACCCTCGGCAAAGACAATCTCGTGGGTGCCAAGATAGAAATGGCAATAGGTCACGCGGTCCAGCCGCCCTTCGCGGATGATGCCGGGCATGCCAACGAGCCGCTTCGCAGGCAACAGGATCTCGGGCGTGTCGAACATACGCGCGACCACTTTTGACGCGACCAGCACGCGGTGCTGTGGGGATACCACGAGGTCGCGTTCGGGCATTCCGGGCCCAAGGGCGCTGCGGTGGATGCGCACCGGCGCGCTTTTGCGCACCCGTTTTTCTGTGTCCAGCGGCAAGGTTTCGCTCCGGATCCACCGGATCGGGCGCATCCCGTGGTCCAGCGTGCGCACCAGATCACCGATCTTCAGCTCTTCGACCGGGCGCGCGCCACCAGCGGTGTCGATCAAGGTTCCGGCGGCGAAACAGATGGTGACGGTATTGTTCTGCTCAAGGTCGATCTTGACGTCATTGCCCGAGGGATCGTAGTCGAGATTGCGAGTCTGAACGGCGGTGATGTCGGGCAAATCCCCGACGGAATCGTCCACCGCCATGAACCAGCGCACCGACCCGGGGCCGTTTGGCGTGGCCTGGATAAAGGCAACGTCGCTCCGGTAACCATTGCCAAATAGATCAACGGATGACGCGCCATCGTCGTAGGTCACCGTGACCGGGTTGAAGCTGTTCGTCGGTGTGACAAGCTCGATCGAGTATTCCATGCCGTCGATGAACAGCCGCCCGTTGTCGGAATCGGCGGTATCATTCAGCTCTTCGATGGTGGTTGACGAGTTGTCGCTATCGTCGTCGGTATAGGTTGCGTTGTCGACCAGGCCGATGATGTCACCGCCGCCGCCGGGCGATGTCGTGTAGGTCGTGAATGCGTTCAGACCCTGCAATTCCACGAGATCGTAGAGCGGCGTATTGTTCGCGCCCATGTAAGACTCCGAATGATCTTTTTCGTTCACGTTACAAGGTGACCGTTTAAAATGTCCAAACGGGGACCGGATTGGGAAATCCTTGTGGCGGAAATGGAAACGCAAACGCGATTTTCGGTCTGCTGGAGCAGATTGGGAAACCACTGAAAGGCCATTTGACCCCGTGTCAGAGGTGCCATGCCTCTGGTCAATTCCGCCCCCCCGCGCTACCAAACCCCGGAACGACAAGGAGCATGTCCATGATCCCGGTGCGAGGGTTTGAAGGCGCGAAGGTCGCGGTTCTCGGGCTTGGCCGATCCGGGCTCGCCGCCGCGCGGGCGTTGGAGGCGGGCGGGGCCGATGTTCTGTGCTGGGACGACGGGGCCGAGGCGCGGGCGCGCGCCGAGGCCGCGGGATGCAAGCTCCATGACCTGACCCGGCGCGAGGCGTTCGTGGGTGTCGCGGCGCTCTTCACCAGCCCCGGCATCCCCCATCTTTACCCCGAGATGAACCCGCATATCGCGCGCGCCTATGACGAAGGGGTGCCGGTCGACAACGACATCGGGTTGTTTTTCCAAAGCTTCGGGGCAGGCGATTGGGTCGAATTTGACCAACCGCCCCGGGTTGTCGCGGTCACCGGGTCGAACGGGAAATCCACCACCTCCGCCTTGATCCATCATGTTCTCACCGAGGCCGGGAAACCGGCGCAATTGGCGGGCAACATCGGGCGCGGGGTTCTGGACATCGACCCGCCGCGCGAGGGCGAGATTGTGGTGCTGGAGCTGTCGAGTTACCAGACCGAACTGGCGCGGGCGTTGACCCCGGATGTGGCGGTGTTTACCAACCTGTCACCCGATCACCTTGAGCGTCACGGGGGTCTGGGCGGCTATTTCGCGGCCAAGAGGCGGCTTTTTGCCGAGGGCGGGCCCGACAGGGCCGTGATCGGCGTGGATGAGCCCGAGGGGCGGTTTCTGGCCGGTCAGATGGCCGAGGGGCGCGGCGATGACCGCCTGATTCGTATCTCGGTCGATCGGAAACTCGCCGGGCCGGGATGGTATGTGCATGCGCGCAAGGGCTTCTTGTCCGAGTTTCGCAAGGGGCGGCAGGTCGGCACAATCGACCTGCGCGACATCCGGGGCCTGCCCGGCACCCACAACCACCAGAACGCCTGCGCCGCCTATGCCGTCTGTCGCACGCTCGGCCTGTCGCCAAAGGTGATCGAGGCGGGGTTTCACAGCTATCCCGGCTTGCCGCACCGAAGTCAGGTGGTGGCCGAGGCGAAGGGGGTCACCTACGTCAACGATTCCAAGGCGACCAATGTGGACGCGGCGCTGAAGGCGCTTTTGGCGTTCAAACGCGTCCGCTGGATCGTCGGGGGGTTGCAGAAGGAAGGCGGTCTGGGCGATCTGGCCGAGGGGCTGAACCATGTCGCCAAGGCCTATGTCATCGGGCGCGAGGCCGAGGGCTTCGCGCGTGCCTTGGGCGATGTCACGTCCGAGGTCTGCACGGACATGAAAACGGCGGTCGCGCGCGCGATGGCCGAGGCCGAACCCGGCGATACCGTGCTGCTTGCCCCGGCTGCGGCCTCCTTCGACCAATATGACAATTTCGAACATCGCGGCGATGATTTCATCGTGCATGTGCAGTCTGAATTGTCGAAAGCGAACAATTGAGCGATGAAGACCACACAGGCAGTCACCGCGTCGGGCTCGCCATCAGTCTAAAGATCGGGGCGGTGCTGGCCTTTACCGTCATGGGCGCGCTGATCAAGGCGACCGGGAGCCGGGTGCCGACCGGCGAAGTGGTGTTCTTCCGCTCGCTCTTCGCGGTGCCGGTGCTGATCGGCTACCTCGCCTGGGTCGGTCAGTTGCGCGAAGGCGTGCGCACCGAACGCCCCTTCGGACACCTCTGGCGCGGGGTGATCGGGACCACGGCGATGGGCCTTTTGTTCACCGCGCTCACGATTTTGCCTTTGCCCGAGGTCACCGCGCTGCAATACGCGACGCCCCTGCTCTTGACGGTGTTCGCCGCCGTCCTGCTGGGCGAACGCATCCGGTTGTTTCGCATGTCGGCGGTCCTCTTGGGGCTCGTTGGCGTGATCGTCGTGCTTTATCCAAGGCTCACCACCTTTGGCGACGACATCGGCCGGGTGCAGGCCATCGGCGCGCTGGTGATGCTGGCGTCTGCGGCGGCCGCCGCGCTGGCCCAAGTGCAGGTGCGGCGGCTTGTGGCATGGGAACGTCCCGCGACGGTCGCGCTTTATTTCTCGCTCTCCTCCACCGTCCTCAGCCTTTTGACCCTGCCGTTCGGCTGGGTCTTGCCGGGGGTGGGGGACGGTGCGCTTTTGATCCTGTGCGGGCTGGTCGGCGGGGCCGGGCAGGGTATGCTCTCGACCGCCTACCGCTATGCCCCCGCAGGCGTGGTCGCACCCTTCGACTATGTCTCGATTTTCTTCGCAACGGCCATCGGGATGTGGTTTTTCAACGAGGTTCCGACCCACACGACGCTCGCCGGCGCCGGGATCGTGATCGCGGCGGGCATCCTGATCATCTGGCGGGAGCGGCAATTGGGCATGAACCGCAGCCGTTCCAAACGGGCCAGACACCCCCCGACGTGAGCCGGGGGGGCAGGGTGCGAAGGCGCTTTATTCGCGCCGGGTTTGCGGTTATGCTTTCCACAGACCCGGAAAACCGGGCGGAATGAGGCAGTTTCAGGCGGTTTAAATGACCGAAATGGTTTATGGCGCGGTGCCGCAGCCGGGTAAGGATCCGATTCTTCCCCGCTGGTGGCGCACGATCGACAAATGGTCGGTGTCGAGCATCATGTTGCTCTTTGCCGTGGGCATCCTTCTGGGCCTCGCGGCCAGCCCGCCGCTTGCCGAGCGAAACGGGTTGCATCCGTTCTACTACGTCGAACGCCAGGTGGTCTTTGGCCTGATGGCCTTTGGCGTGATGTTCGTGATGACCATGATGTCCCCCAAATTGGTACGCCGTCTCAGTGTTTTGGGCTTTCTCGCGGCCTTCGCGGCGATCGCGCTGTTGCCGTGGTTCGGGACCGACTTCGGCAAGGGCGCGGTACGCTGGTATTCCTTCGGATTCGCAAGCTTCCAGCCGTCCGAGTTTCTCAAGCCGTTCTACGTGGTGGTGGCCGCCTGGCTCATGGCGGCAAGCTATGACATCCAAGGCCCGCCGGGCAAGACCATGTCGCTGGGCCTCACGCTGGTCATTGTCGGGTATCTCGCCATGCAGCCCGACTTTGGCCAAGCGGTTCTGGTCCTGTTCGGCTGGGGCGTGATGTTCTTTCTCGCGGGCGCGCATTACGTCTTCATCGTCGGGGTCGCGGCGCTGGTCGTCGGGGCGGGCTTCATCGCCTACAACAATTCCGAGCACTTCGCGCGCCGGATCGACGGGTTCCTCAACCCCGAGCTCGATCCGACCACGCAGCTTGGCTATGCCACCAACGCGATCCGCGAGGGCGGGTATTTCGGCGTCGGCGTCGGCGAGGGACAGGTGAAATGGTCGCTGCCCGATGCCCATACCGATTTCATCATCGCCGTGGCGGCCGAGGAATATGGCCTCGTGCTGGTCCTTTTGATCTTGGCACTTTATGCCACCATCGTGGTGCGGTCCTTCCTGCGTCTCGTACATGAGCGCGACACCTTCATTCGCCTTGCGGGCACCGGGCTTGCCGCCATGTTCGGCGTTCAGGCGCTCATCAACATCGGTGTTGCCGTGCGGCTCTTGCCAGCCAAGGGTATGACGCTACCTTTCGTAAGCTACGGCGGCTCGTCCTTGATCGCCATGGGCCTGTCGCTGGGCATGTTGATCGCTTTCACCCGCACCCGGCCCCAAGGCAAGTTCGCGGATTATCTGACCCAACGGGGATATCGATGACTGACAAGGCACCGCTGGTGGTGATCGCGGCCGGGGGAACGGGCGGGCACATGTTCCCGGCGCAGGCCCTGTCCGAAGTGCTGCTCGCGCGCGGTTGGCGGGTGAAACTCTCGACCGATGCGCGCGGCGCGCGCTATGCCGGGGGCTTTCCCGACGCGGTCGAGATCGAAGAGGTGGCGAGCGCCACCTTTGCCCGGGGCGGGCTATTGGCCAAGCTCGCGGTGCCGCTGCGCGTCGCCGGCGGCGCCATCGGCGCGATTGCGCGGATGATCATCGACCGGCCCCGCGCGGTCGTGGGGTTTGGCGGCTATCCGTCGATCCCGGCGCTGATCGGCGCGGTGACCCTGCGGGTGCCGCGCATGATCCATGAGCAAAACGGGGTGCTGGGTCGGGTCAACCGACTTTTTGCCAAGCGGGTCGACCGGCTCGCCTGTGGCACATGGCCGACCCGACCGATCCCCGACGGGGTTGCGGCGGTGCACGTGGGCAATCCGGTGCGCGCCGCCGTGTTGGAGCGGGCCGGGGCGGGATACATCGCGCCGGGGGAATACCCGATGGACCTTCTGGTCATCGGCGGCTCGCAAGGCGCGCGTGCGCTGTCCGAAACGGTTCCCGAGGCCCTTGCGCTTTTGCCCGACACGCTCAAAACCCACCTGACCGTCAGCCATCAGGCGCGCGACGAAGACAGCGCGCGGGTCGCCGCTTTTTATGCCGACAATGGCCTGCGCGCCGATGTGCAGCCGTTCTTTGAGGATGTGCCGCGCCGGATCGCCGAGAGCCAGTTGGTGATCAGCCGGGCGGGTGCCTCTTCGGTGGCCGACATTTCGGTCATCGGGCGCCCCGCGATCCTGATCCCCTACCCGCATGCCACGGCGGACCACCAGACCGCGAACGCCCGCGGGCTGGTCGAAGCCGGGGCCGCGATCCTGTTGCCCGAGAGCCAGCTTTCTCCGCAGGTTCTTGCCGATCAGATCCTCGCGGTCATGGACAATCCGGACGGGGCGTTGCAGATGGCGATCGCCTGCCTGAACGCGGGCAAGCCCGACGCGGCAGTGACGCTCGCCGATATGGTCGAGACCCTGGGCCAGCCGGGCTGAGACACCGGGGTGACATAACGGGGCGACGGAACGATAGACTGAAGGACAGCGCATGAATGCAGCCGCCACGAAACTCCCCACCGAAATGGGGGCGGTCCACTTTGTCGGGATCGGCGGGATCGGGATGTCGGGGATTGCCGAGGTTCTGATCAACCATGGCTACCGGGTGCAGGGATCGGACCTCAAATCCAGCGCGATCACCGAACGGCTGGCCACTTTGGGCGCCGAGATCTTCATCGGCCAGCGGGCCGAGAACCTGGACAACGCGGAAGTGCTGGTGATTTCATCGGCGATCAAACCGGGCAACGCCGAGCTTGATGCCGCCCGCATGCGCGGCCTGCCCGTGGTGCGCCGGGCCGAGATGCTGGCCGAGCTGATGCGTCTCAAATCCAACATCGCGGTGGCGGGCACGCATGGCAAGACAACGACCACGACGCTGGTCGCCGAGCTTCTGGTCTCCGGCGGTATCGACCCGACCGTGATCAACGGCGGGATCATCCATGCCTATGGCTCGAACGCCCGGATGGGGCAGGGCGAATGGATGGTGGTCGAGGCCGATGAAAGCGACGGCACCTTCAACCGCCTGCCCGCGACCATCGCCATCGTGACCAACATCGACCCCGAACATATGGATCACTGGGGCACCGAAGAGGCGCTGCATCAGGGGTTTTACGATTTCGTCTCGAACATCCCCTTCTACGGCCTCGCGGTATGCTGCACCGATGACCCGGACGTGCAGACGCTGGTCGGCAAGATCTCGGATCGTCGCGTGGTGACTTTCGGCTTTAACGCGCAGGCCGATGTGCGGGCGATCAACCTGACCTACAAGGCGGGCATCGCGCATTTCGATATCGTGCTGCCGGACCTGAAGATCGAAGGCTGCACGCTTCCCATGCCGGGCGATCACAACGTCTCGAACGCGCTCGCCGCCGTGGCCGTGGCCCGCCATCTTGGCATGAAAGGGGATGAGATCCGCACCGCGCTGGCCGCCTTCGGGGGCGTCAATCGCCGCTTCACCCGCGTGGGCGCGTGGAACGGGGTGCCGATCATCGACGACTACGGGCACCACCCGGTCGAGATTGCCGCCGTGTTGAAAGCCGCGCGCCAGGCCGTCGAGGGCCGCGTGATCGCGGTGCATCAACCGCACCGCTACACCCGGCTTCATACCCTGTTCGAAGATTTCTGCACCTGTTTCAACGAGGCCGACGTGGTCGGCATCGCGGAGGTTTACGCGGCGGGCGAAGACCCCATCGAAGGCGCGACGCAAGCCGACCTGGTGGCGGGGCTGACAGCGCACGGGCATCGTCATGCGAGTGCGGTCGGGTCCGAGGAGGATCTGGTGGCGTTGGTGCGTGAAACCGCGCAGCCGGGCGACATCGTGGTCTGTCTCGGGGCCGGCACCATCAGCACCTGGGCCCGGGGTCTCGCCGCGAAGCTGGCGGGCTGAAGCCCACCCTCACATCCCTTTGCCCAGATGGACAAATACACCAACCGGACCCGCTCGTTGTGTTCCGCCCCCAACTTAACCCCGCGCGCGCCCCTCCGACCACTACCGGCAAACCCGCCCTTGACCCCATCCCGCCAATCCCCGACCATCCGGCCACGCTCAGGGAGGAGCCGCCATGACCATCACCATGCCCCGCGTGCGGGAATTGTCGCGGTACGATTTCCCCGATCTCCATGCGCTCCTGTCGGTTCTGAGCCGGGATGACGACGATGTGCCCGAAGGGGCCGAAGGCGAGGCGATCCTTTATGAAATCCTCGCCATGCCCGGAACCTCGCTTTTCGGGGCGGAATGCGAGGGCCGGATCGTGGCCACGGCGATGCTGTCGATCCTGCCCAACCTGACCTTCGGGGGGCGGCCCCTTGCGCGGATCGAGAACGTGGTGACGCTGCCCGAGTATCGCGGGCGCGGCTTTGCCCGGGCGGTCATGGGCGCCGCGGTCGAGCGGGCGAAAGCCAAGAATTGCGCGGATATTTCGCTTCTGTCGCCCCGGCACCTCGAAGCCGAAGGGTTCTACCGAAAGCTTGGGTTCAAGGACGACACCATCGGGCTGCATCTCTCGATCCGCTGACCCCGCCATGACCCCTTGCCACACCGTTGACCCCGCCCCATGCTGTTCGGGATGATCCAGCAGGCTTTCCCATGACCCCTTCCGTCGTCGCGCTGTGCATCTGGGTCGTGGCGGGCTCTCTCATCGCTGTCCTGCCGATGCGGTTCCAGATGATCCCCGGTGCGCTCCTGCTGTTATCGGGACTTGGCCTCATCGTCTGGATCGGCGTCGAGAACGGCTGGATCTGGAGCGCGATTGCGCTGGCCATCTTCGCATCGCTCTTTCGCCGCCCGCTCATCGCGCTCTATCGACATACCCGCGCGCAGCGCGGGCCTGGCAGCGACTGACCCTCTTTCCGGTCTTCAAATATCCCGGGGAGCGCGAGGGGCAGCGCCCCTCGCCCGTCTCGTCGCGCCCCGCGCGGCGAAACACCTTGCCCCCCGCCGCGCGAAATCCTAACCATCGCGCATGACCTACGACCTTCCGCCCGTGCGGGGCACGCTGACCGAGAACCGGGATTTGTCGACGCTCACATGGATGCGCGTGGGCGGTCCGGCGGATTGGCTGTTTCAACCCGCCGACACCGATGATCTGGCAGCGTTCCTTGCCGCACTCGATCCTGCCGTGCCGGTGTTTCCTATGGGCGTGGGATCGAACCTGATCGTGCGCGATGGCGGGATCCGGGGTGTGGTGATCCGACTGGGCCGGGGGTTCAACGGGATCGAAATTGAGGGCACTAGGGTGACCGCCGGGGCCGCCGCGCTTGACGCCCATGTCGCGCGCAAGTCGGCCGACGCGGGGCTTGACCTGACCTTCCTGCGCACCATTCCCGGAAGTATCGGGGGGGCGGTGAAGATGAACGCGGGCTGCTATGGCACCTATGTCGCCGACCGGCTGGTCGAGGCGCGCGGTGTCGCGCGGGACGGAACGCGGGTCACATTCACGCCCGACAATCTCAACTTCCGCTACCGGCAAAGCGATGTGCCCGACACCGTGGTTCTGACCGAGGCGGTGTTCGAGGCCGAGACGGGAGTGCCCGATGCGCTTCAGGCGCAGATGGCAGCACAGATCGCCAAGCGCGATGAAACCCAGCCGACGCGCGATCGCACGGCGGGAAGCACCTTTCGCAACCCGGCCGGCTACAGCTCGACCGGGCGCGAAGACGACATCCACGATCTCAAGGCGTGGAAGGTGATCGACGACGCCGGGATGCGCGGGGCCCGGATCGGGGGCGCGGTGATGAACGAGAAACACTCGAATTTTCTCACCAACGCCGGCGATGCCACCGCCCATGACCTCGAATCTTTGGGCGAGGCGGTGAGAAAAAAGGTTTACGAAACCAGCGGACTGACCCTAGAATGGGAAATCATGCGCATGGGCGAACCGGGTGGTGGCGAAAGCCCCGAGAAATAAACCGGGCCAGGCGCAGGACAGGCACAAGAAAAACCGGGAAAATCCGGAACTTGAAAGAACGGTCGCACTCGACCGATAGAGGCAGACAGTGGGCAATGCGAGCAGGCACGCCCCCAAGGTTGCGGTTCTGAAAGGTGGTCCCTCCGCTGAGCGCGAGGTGTCGCTATCATCAGGGCGTGAATGCGCCGAGGCGCTCCGGGGTGAAGGATACGAGGTGGTCGAGGTCGATGCCGGCCGCGATCTCTGTGCGACGCTCGCCGAAATTGACCCCGATGTCGCCTTCAACGCCCTGCATGGGCGCTGGGGCGAAGATGGCTGCGTGCAGGGGCTGCTCGAATGGATCGGCCTGCCCTATACCCATTCCGGGGTCTATGCATCTGCGCTGGCGATGGACAAGGCACGCTCGAAAGCCGTGCTGGCGGCTGCCGGTCTTCCGGTCATGCCCTCGCAACTCGCAGGGCGGGACGAGATCGAGGCGCGCCACGTGTTGGAGCCGCCTTACGTGGTCAAGCCGTTCAACGAAGGGTCTTCGGTCGGGGTCTATATCGTCACCAAGGGGGCCAACAGCCCGCCAAATCTTGCCGCCGACATGCCCGATGTCCTGATGGTCGAGGCCTATGCGCCGGGGCGCGAGCTGACCACCACGGTCATGGGCGACCGCGCACTTGGGGTCACCGAGATTGTCACGGATGGCTGGTATGACTACGAAGCGAAATATTCCGAGGGCGGGTCGCGGCACGAGGTGCCCGCCGACATCCCCGCCAGCATTTCCGATGCCTGCCTTGACATGGCCCTGCGCGCACACAGGGCGCTCGGGTGCCGGGGGGTGAGCCGCACGGATTTCCGCTGGGACGAAGAACGCGGGCTTGCGGGGCTCGTGATCCTTGAACAGAACACGCAACCCGGCATGACGCCGACCTCGCTGGTGCCGGAACAGGCCGCGCAGGTCGGGATCACCTTCGGGGCGCTGTGCCGCTGGATGGTGGAGGACGCCTCGTGCAATCGATGAGCCCCGCGTCCCATGCTCGCCCGGAGCCGCCGGTGACACGCAAGCCCGCGAAGGCGCGGCGCGATCCGGCCCCGTCGCGCTGGGCCTACCGGTTCCATCGCATGTGGTTGACCCCGCTTTATCGCTCGCTCTTGCGGGTCGGTCTGCCCACGTTTTTGATCCTCACCGCCACGGGGTGGTATTTCTCGAACCCGACCAATCGCTACGCCATCGCGGAAAAGGTGGCCGAGCTGCGCCAATCCGTGCAAAGCCGCCCGGAATTCACCGTGAAGCTCATGTCGATCGACGGCGCGACACCGGTGGTGGACGCGGCGATCCGCGACCTGGTGTCGGTGGATTTCCCGGTGTCGTCCTTCGATCTGGACCTTGAGGCGATCCAGGCCTCGGTCAGCGGGCTCGATGTGATCCGCGATGTTTCGGTCCGCGTCCGTCCCGGCGGAGTGCTTGAAGTCAAGGTGGCCGAGCGCAAACCGGCCATCATCTGGCGCGTCGGCGGCAATATCGAGCTTCTGGATCGCACCGGCCACCGCGTCGCCTCGCTGACCGAGCGCAGCGTGCGCGCCGATTTGCCCTTGATCGCCGGTCGCGGCGCAAACGACGCGGTGTCGGAAGCCTTGGCCATCCTCGACGCGGCCAAGCCGATCTTGCCACATCTGCGCGGCCTCGTGCGGATGGGGGAGCGGCGTTGGGACGTGGTGCTTGCGCAGGATCAGCGCGTGATGCTTCCCGAACGCGCGCCCGTCGCGGCGCTGGAACAGGTGCTCGCCCTCGATGAGGCGCAGGAGCTTCTGGCGCGCGACATCACCCATATCGACATGCGGAACCCGCAACGCCCGACGCTCCGCTTGGCACAGCCAGCGGTCGAGGAGCTGAGGCGCATAAGAAGCCTGGATCGCAAAGGGACCGAAGAATGACCGAGCTTTACGAACAGCAGCGCGCCATGCGCGCGATGCGCAAGGCCGCGATGCAACGCGGCGTGATCGCCATTCTCGATATCGGGACATCGAAGATCGGCTGCCTCGTGCTTCGCTTTGACGGTCAGGACAAGGTCCGTGAAGGCGATGGCATCGGTTCGCTCGCCGGGCAGTCGGGCTTCCGCGTCATCGGCGCGGCCACGACCCGCTCGCGCGGGGTCCGGTTCGGCGAGATCGACGCGATGCAGGAAACCGAGCGCGCCATTCGCACCGCCGTTCAGGCGGCGCAGAAAATGGCCAACCTGCGGGTCGATCACGTCATCGCCTCGTTCTCGGGCGCAGGCCCGCGCAGCTACGGCGTTGCGGGCGAGGTCGAGGTCGAGGGCAGCGCGGTCACGGAAAACGACATCGCCCGCGTCATGGCCTCCTGCGACGTGCCGGATTTCGGCGAGGGGCGCGAAGTGCTGCATGCCCAGCCGGTGAATTTCGCGCTCGATCATCGCTCGGGCCTGTCCGATCCAAGGGGGCAGGTGGGCAAACGGCTCGCCGTGGACATGCACCTTCTCACGGTGGATTCCGACACCGTGCGCAACGCCGCCTATTGCATCAAGCGCTGTGATCTTGAGCTCGCCGGGCTTGCGTCAAGCAGCTATGCGGCGGGGCTGTCCAGCCTTGTCGAAGATGAACAGGAGCTTGGCGCGGCCTGCATCGACATGGGCGGCGGGGCGACCGGCGTGTCGATTTTCATGAAGAAACACATGATCTTCGCCGATGGCGTGCGCCTTGGCGGCGATCACGTCACCTCGGACATCTCAAAGGGCCTTCAGGTGCCGCTTGCGATCGCGGAACGGATCAAGACCTTCTATGGCGGGGTGGTCGCCACCGGCATGGATGACCGCGAGATGATCGAGATCGGGGGCGACAGCGGTGATTGGGAGAAAGATCGCCGCCGCGTCAGCCGCTCGGAGCTGATCGGGATCATGCGCCCGCGGGTCGAGGAAATCCTTGAAGAGGTGCGCGCGCGGCTTGATGCGGCGGGATTCGACCACCTGCCCAGTCAGCAGATCGTGTTGACCGGGGGCGCAAGCCAGATACCCGGTCTCGACGGGCTCGCCCCCCGAATACTCGGCCAACAAGTGCGCATTGGCCGCCCTCTCAGGGTTCAGGGGTTGCCACAAGCGGCCACAGGTGCTGCATTCGCATCAGCGGTGGGGCTTTCGCTCTTTGCCGCTTGTCCGCAGGACGAGTGGTGGGATTTCGATATTCCGGCGGAAAGCTACCCGGCAAAGAGCCTGCGGTGGGCGGTGAAGTGGTTCAAGGACAATTGGTAGCCACCATATCTTGTCGTGCTTGCGAAATCTCGCCGCCCCATGCGCCAGTTCCCCCTGATTTTGGGGCAAAAATGTGGTTTTTTGCGTGACCTGACGCGGGATCACCGTTAAACTGACGGGAAATAGGCAGAAACCCGGCTTTGACCGGGGGATCAGCCGGCAAAGACCGGCGACACAGCGGCGAAATCGGGTTACAAATCCGACGAGATACCGGACAATAAGACAGAGAAGTCAAAGAGACAGGCGGACTAGATCATGACATTGAACCTCACCATGCCCGGCCACGACGACCTGAAACCCCGCATAACAGTGTTCGGCGTCGGTGGCGCCGGTGGAAATGCGGTGAACAACATGATCGAAAAGGCGCTGGATGGCGTCGAATTCGTGGTCGCCAACACCGACGCGCAGGCTCTTGCGCAATCCAAGGCACAGCAACGCATCCAGATGGGTGTGAAAGTCACCGAAGGTCTCGGGGCAGGGGCCCGTGCCTCGGTCGGTGCGGCTGCTGCCGAAGAAAGCATCGAACAGATCGTCGATCAGCTCGCCGGGGCGCACATGTGTTTCATCACCGCCGGGATGGGCGGGGGCACCGGCACCGGAGCCGCCCCGATCATCGCGCAGGCCGCCCGCGAATTGGGCGTTCTGACCGTCGGTGTCGTGACCAAGCCGTTCCAGTTCGAAGGGGCCAAGCGCATGCGCCAGGCCGAGGAAGGCGTGGGCGCGCTGCAAAAGATGGTCGATACGCTGATCATCATCCCGAACCAGAACCTGTTCCGGCTCGCCAACGAGAAGACGACCTTTACCGAGGCATTCTCGCTTGCCGATGACGTGCTTTACCAAGGGGTCAAGGGCGTGACCGATCTCATGGTGCGCCCGGGGCTCATCAATCTCGATTTCGCCGACGTGCGCGCGGTGATGGACGAGATGGGCAAGGCCATGATGGGCACCGGCGAAGGCGAAGGCGACGACCGCGCCATCCAGGCGGCGGAAAAAGCCATCGCGAACCCGCTTCTCGACGAAATCAGCCTCAAGGGTGCGAACGGCGTGCTCATCAACATCACCGGCGGCTGCGATCTTACTTTGTTCGAGCTGGACGAGGCCGCGAACCGGATCCGCGAAGAGGTCGACCCGGATGCCAACATCATCGTTGGCTCGACGCTCGACCCCGACCTGGAGGGCATGATGCGCGTCTCTGTGGTTGCCACCGGCATCGACGCCTCCGAGGCGCACCTCGACGTGCCGCTACCGCGCCGGTCGCTGGCCGAACCTCTGCACAGCCCCGCCGAGGTGGAGCAGGCGGTGCACCACGAGGCCCCGACGTTCCAACAGCCGGTTGCCACGGAACACCCCGCACCCGCCCAGACCGCGGCCCCCGCCCAAGCCTACGAGGCCCCGGTCGAGCCGCAGAAGAGCTTCTTCGAGGAAGAGATCGACCCGACCACGGCAGCTGCCGAAGAGCAGGCCGAGAATATCTTCCCGGCCGAGGAAGCGGGCGACGATGTTCCGGCCCCGGCCTTCCAGCCGCAACAACCGCGTGCCGAAATGCACCCGGAGCCCGCGCCGCAACCGGCCCCGCAGGAACCGGAGGTGGCCAGCTTCGTGGCCCCGAAACCGGCCCAGCCCGGTCAGCCCAGCCCGGAAGCCATGGCGCGCCTCGAAGCGGCCGTGTCCAAGTCCCGGACTGCCGAACAGCCCGCCCAGTCGGAAATGCACGGCCAACAGGCGGGGCATGATCGCCCCCGGTTCGGGATCAATTCGCTAATCAACCGCATGACCGGTCAGGGCGAAGGCGGTGCCCCCGGCGCAGAGCGTGCCGAGCCGCAGATGGGCCACCAACAACCCGAACAGCGTGAGCAACCTCAGGCCGATCCGGATCAGGAACGGGTCGAAATCCCCGCCTTTCTGCGCCGCCAGGCCAACTGATCCCACGATCCCTCGGCAAAAGGGCCGGCCTTCGGGCCGGCCTTTTTCGTTTCCGTCCAGAGATTTGGCGCGCAGGCTTCGCGTGTCACATGAAGCGCGCACAACATTTCGGTGCGTTCCGGGCGCTTCTTGCCAGATCAGGTGTAATTTGCGTGCCAAAGCCATTTTGCATGGAAAATTTCTGTGGTAGGAAACAGAGCAACGTGGGAAGCGAGCAGGCTTTCGCGGTGAATCACATGCGACGGGGTGGGCGCGAGTTCATGAAAAACAGGCGGCGCGAATTGATCGGGGGCAGAGCACTCAAGGGTGCGGCCATTATCGTCCTGACAGCATCGCTGGCGGCCTGTTCGGGCGGCGGTGGTGGCCTCTTTGGTGGCGGCAATGGCGGCGGCTGGTTCTCGGGCCTGTTCGGAGACGACCGCGAAGCCAAGCCGATCGAGGATTACACCGCCGAACAAATCTTTGCCCGTGCCGAATACGATCTTGAGAATGGCAATGAGAAAGAAGCCGCCGAGCTTTTCGGTGAGGTCGAGCGGGTTTATCCCTATACCGACATCGCCAAGCGCGGGCTGGTCATGCAGGCCTACGCCTACCACAAGGCCGGGGAATACGAATTGGCCCGTGCAAGCGCGCAGCGGTTTCTTGATTTCTATCCCGGCGACAAGGAAGCGCCCTATGCGCAATACCTTCTCGCCATCAGCTACTATGACCAGATCGAGGATGTGGGCCGCGATCAGGGCCTGACCTTCCAGGCGCTTCAGGCCCTGCGCGACGTGATCGAGCTGTATCCGAACACCGAATATGCGCGCTCCGCGATCCTGAAATTCGATCTCGCCTACGACCACCTTGCGGCGAAGGAAATGGAGATCGGGCGCTATTACCTCAAGCGCAAACACTACGCTGCATCGACCAACCGATTCCGCGTGGTGGTGGAAGAGTTCCAGACAACGACGCAGACGCCCGAGGCCCTGTATCGTTTGATCGAAGCCTACCTTTCGCTCGGCTTGACCGACGAAGCCCAGACAGCTGGCGCAATTCTCGGCCACAATTTCCAGTCCACCCAATGGTATGAAGACGGCTACGCGCTTCTTGCCAAGAACGGGCTGAAGCCGACGCAGAGTGGCAATAACTGGCTCTCCGCGATCTATCGCCAGATGATCAAGGGCGAGTGGCTCTAGGCAGAACCACCCCATGCTCGTCAGCCTCGACATCCGGGACATGTTGATCATCGACCGGCTGGACCTTGATTTCCAGCCGGGGTTGAACGTGTTGACCGGCGAAACCGGCGCGGGGAAATCCATTCTTCTCGACAGTCTTGGTTTCGTGCTCGGGTGGCGCGGGCGCGCCGATCTGGTGCGCCAAGGCGCCGAGGAGGGCGAGGTTGTGGCGGTGTTCCACCTGCCCAAAGACCACGCGGCCCGCGCGGTTCTGGACGAGGCGGGCATTCCGGCGGGGGAAGAGTTGATCTTGCGGCGGGTGAACCGGTCGTCGGGGACCAAGTCAGCCTGGATCAACGATCGGCGGGCATCGGGCGATGTGCTGCGCGCCCTGTCCGACACGCTGGTCGAGCTTCATGGTCAGCAAGATGACAAGGGGCTGTTGAACCCGCGCATTCACCGAAAGCTTCTGGACCAGTTCGGCGGGCTTGAACCACAGGTCAGCGCGGTGCGGGCCGCGTGGCGGGCGCTCGCGGCGGCGCGTGAGGCGCGCGAGGCGGCTGAAGCGAAGCTTGAGACAGCCCGGGCGGAAGAAGATTTCCTGCGCCACGCGGCGGATGAATTGGAAAAGCTCGCGCCGCAACCCGGCGAAGATGCCGAGCTCGACGCCCGCCGCCGGCTCATGCAGGCCGGGCAGAAGGTGGGCGAAGACGTGGTGCGCGCGGCACAGGCGCTTGGCCCGAACGAGGGGGCCGAGGGGCGCATGGGCGATGCGCTCCGGTGGCTCGAAGGGGTTTCGGACAAGGCGGGCGATGCGCTTGACCCGGCCATCGAGGCCCTTGGGCGGGCGTTGTCGGAGCTGGGCGAAGCCAGCGCGGCGGTTGAGAGCGCGCTGGACGCGCTGACCTTCGATCCGGCCGAGCTTGAACACACAGAAGAGCGGTTGTTCGCGATCCGGGCTGCTGCGCGCAAACATGGGGTTGCACCCGATGACCTTGGCGATTTCGCCACCGATCTACTGGGCCGGCTGGCCGCGCTGGATGCGGGGGCGGGCGATATCGCGGCGCTGAAGGACGCCGAGGATCAAGCCCGTCTCGGCTTTGATACGGCGTCATCGACGCTGAGCGCGGCACGCGGGGCGATGGCGGCAAAACTGGATGCGGCCATGGGGGCCGAGCTTGCGCCGCTCAAGATGGAGCGGGCGGTGTTCGTCACCGAGGTGCGTGCGACCGATCCGGGGCCCGAAGGCTGCGACGCAGTAACCTTTACCGTGGCCACCAACCCCGGCGCGCCATCGGGGCCGTTGAACAAGATTGCCTCGGGCGGGGAACTCAGCCGCTTTCTGCTCGCCCTCAAGGTCTGTCTGACCAAGGATGCCTCGGGCCTGACCATGATTTTTGACGAGATCGACCGGGGCGTGGGCGGGGCCACGGCGGATGCGGTTGGTCGGCGGCTGAAGCAATTGGCCGATGAGGGCGGGCAGGTTCTGGTCGTCACCCACAGCCCGCAGGTCGCCGCCCTTGGCGCGCATCATTGGCAGGTGTCGAAACGGGTGGATCAGGGCATGACCCTGTCGCGTGTCACCCCGCTTGGCCCCGAAGACCGGATCGACGAGATTGCGCGCATGGTCTCCGGTGACAAGGTCACGGACGAGGCCCGGGCGGCGGCGCGGTCACTTCTGGGCGTTGTGTGAAAAGACAGGGTAATCTTTCACCTTTTCCACCTTTTCGCTGCTCAATGTTCGATTAGTTCTATTTCCTTTGTATCCGAATCTCGCGGAGCTTGCGCAGGATGGGGCGCACGTCCATGGCCGCCACCGCCACGCCCAGGGGCAGCATCCAGAAGCCGAAAAAGGGCAGAAAGCCAAACACGCCGAACGCCATGAGGCAAAGCCCGACCACCAGCCGCAGACCTGGCGGCACATGATCCTGCGTCCATTGCAGCGTCCGGGTCCAGATAGCCCGGATCTTGCCGCCTATCCCGGCTGGCGCACCATCTTGCCCGGATTGAGAATGTTGTTCGGATCGAGCGCCGTCTTGATGGCGCCCATCACGTCCCATGCGTCACCATGTTCAGCCTCCATGTAGGCGAGCTTGCCCATGCCGATGCCGTGCTCGCCGGTCACGGTGCCGCCAAGCCTCAGGGCGCGTTCGCTCATGCGGGCGGCAAGAGATTTCGCCACCTCCAGCTCGGCGGGTTGCGAAGGGTCAACCAGCAAGATGGCGTGAAAGTTCCCGTCGCCGACATGCCCAAGGATCGGGCCGGGGATGATCGAGGCGGCGATGTCTTCGCGCGTTTCTTCCACCGCTTCGGCGAGGTTCGAGATCGGCACGCAGACATCGGTCACCAACCCGCGCGCGCCCTTGCGGGCCGCAAGACAGGCCCAATAGGCGTGGTGGCGCATGGTCCAAAGCGCGGTGCGGTCCTCGGTCCGGGTCGCGGTCTCGATCGACTGGGCGCCGAAATCCTCGACAATCTCGCGAAATCGCGCGGCGTCTTCGGCCACGCCCGCCGTGGTGCCGTGAAATTCGACGAACAGATGCGGGGTCTCGGCCACTTTTGCCCCGGAATAGGCGTTGACGGCAGCCACCGCCTCGGCATCCAGAAATTCGATCCGTGCCATCGGCAAGCCGGTCTGGATCACCGCGACCACCGCGTCCACCGCATCGCTCATGGCCTCGAAGGCGCAGAGCCCGGCAGAAACCGCCTCGGGTTGGCCATGCAGTTTCACGGTGAGTTCGGTGATGATGCCCAGCGTCCCTTCGGAGCCCAGCATCAGCCCGGTCAGGTCATAGCCCGCCGACGATTTGCGCGCCCGCGTGCCGGTGCGGATTACCCGGCCATCGGCCAGCACCACCTCGAGCGCCAGAACATTGTCGCGCATGGTGCCGTAGCGCACCGTGGTCGTGCCCGACGCGCGCGTCGCGGCCATGCCGCCCACCGTGGCATTGGCCCCGGGGTCCACGGAAAAGAAAAGCCCGGTGGCGCGCAGTTCCGCATTCAATGCCTCGCGGGTCAGCCCCGGCTGGACCACCGCATCCATGTCGCCCGCATGCACGGCGAGCATGCGGTTCATGCGCACCATGTCGATGGTCATGCCGCCTTTCACCGCCGATGTATGCCCTTCCAGAGCGGTGCCCGCGCCATAGGCGATCACCGGGACGCCGTGCGTGTTGCAGGTTTTCACGATGATCGCGACCTCGTCCGTGGTCTCGGGAAAGGCGACGGCATCGGGCGGGGCGGATGGAAAATGGGTCTCGGACCCGCCATGCGCGGCCAGATCGGGCTTGGAGCGACTGATCCGATCCCCTAGAACCGGTGCAAGCTCGGTCAGCACAGCGTCGATGGTCATCCATCACTCCCTTGTCGTCACCCCGGGCCACAGTAGTCGGGCGAAGCGGCGGCGAAAAGCCCCGGGATATGGGTCGAAATGAGCGAAGGCTGGAAAGCGGCAATCAGGGAGCGGATCACCGCTTTCGCGGCCTATCGGCGGCGCGCGTGGCAGCTTTTGCGCGACGAGGGGCCGGACCAGCTTCAATTCTGGGTCATCGCGCTTGTGATCGGGATCGCCGCCGGGTTCGCGGCGCTGTTTTTCCGCAAGGGCATCTCGGCGTTGCAGGCGTGGCTATACGGCACCGAAGACCCGGCGTTTTTGCACAGCCACGCCGAATCCCTGCCTTGGTTCTGGATCCTGATCCTGCCCGCGGTCGGCGGGCTTGTGGTGGGGATCATTCTCAACTGGACGACCCATGACGGGCGGGTGCGCTCGGTCTCGGACGTGATCGAGGGCGCCGCGCTTTGGGAGGGCCGGGTGGAACGGCGCGCCGGGATTGGCTCGGCGCTTGCGTCCTTCATCACGCTGTCGGCGGGGGGGTCGTCAGGGCGCGAAGGGCCGGTGGTCCACATGGCGGCGGTCATGGCGACATGGGTGTCAAACCGGATCAATGCCTCGGGCGTGGATGCGCGCGACCTGCTGGGCTGCGCGGTGGCGGCGGCGGTTTCGGCCAGCTTCAACGCCCCGATCGCCGGCGCGCTGTTCGCGCTTGAGGTGGTGTTGCGCCATTTCGCGGTGCATGCCTTTGCCCCCATCGCCATTGCAAGCGTTGCGGGCACGGTGATCAACCGGCTGGAATACGGCGGGCTGACCGAGTTTGCGCTGCCCCAGATGATGCCGCTCGCTTTCTATCAGGAGCTTCCTGCCTTTCTCCTGCTCGGTGTCGTGTCCGGCGTGGTGGCGGTCGCCCTGATGCGCGCGATCTTTCTTGCCGAGGATTGGTCAAGCTGGGTGCAGGGCGCCTTGCGGTTGCCAAGCGTGCTGCGCCCCGCCGTGGCCGGTCTTCTGCTGGGTGCGCTTGCCATCGGCTTTCCCCATATCATCGGCGTCGGCTATGAAACCACCTCGCGCGCGCTGACCGGCGAGCTTTTGTTTCACGAGGCGGTGGTCTTCGCGGTGCTCAAAGTGGTGGCGGCGGCGATCACCATCGGGGGCCGGATGGGAGGTGGCGTGTTCTCGCCCGCGCTCATGGTCGGGGCGCTGACCGGGCTTGCCTTCGGCCTTGTCGCCACCGCGATCTTCCCCGATGTCTCCGGCACCCAGACGCTTTACGCGCTGGCCGGGATGGGGGCCGTTGCCGCGGCGGTGCTGGGCGCCCCGATATCCACCACGCTGATCGTGTTCGAGCTGACCGGCGATTGGCAGACAGGTCTTGCGGTCATGGTGAGCGTCTCGATCTCGACCGCGATTTCTTCGCGCATGGTCGAGATGTCTTTTTTCCTGCATCAACTCGACCGGCGCGGGGTCAAGCTTGCCTCCGGTCCGCAGGCGTGGATCCTGCGCACGCTGCGTGTGGCGGCGGTCATGCGCCGGGTCGATGACCCCAAGGCGGCCAGCGAAGAACTCTGTTGGGAGCTGATCGGGACCGGGGTTTACATAGACGGGAACGCGACGTTGGAGGCCGCTATGCCGATGTTCGAAGAAACCGGGGAGCGGTTCATCCCCGTTGTCACCCTCGCGGGCGAAGGCGAGGCCCCCGAGCTTTGGGGGTCTTTGCACCATGTCGACGCGCTGAAGGCGTTCAATCGCAAACTCTCCGATACCGCGCGCGAAGAACATACCTGACGGCGCGCGGGTCCGACCCAGAGGACCGGCGGGCCGGATGGACCGGGTCTGACCGGGGTCAGGCGGGCCCTAAAGCTGCTCGACCGTGACCTTGTCGGGGTAGAAGGCAAGGTGATCCTTGATCGCTGCGACACCGTCTTTCGGGTTTTCATAGGACCACGCGGCATCGTCGATCACGCCGGATTTCGTGTGGATCGCGTAATAGGTCGCCGCCCCCTTGTAGGGGCAGGTGGTCGAGGTGCCGGTCTGTTCCAAAAGCGCCATGGCAAAATCGGCGCGCGGGAAATAGATCACCGGGGGGTAGTCGCCTTCGGTCAGCTCCAGCGCGTTCTTGCTTTCGCCCAGAACGGCCCCACCGGCGCGCACAACCCATTTCCCCGATGCTTTATGGACTTTGATGTGATCGGCCATGTGGTCTTCTCCCTATCTCTGTCTCTCTCGGTGTTTCGGTCGGTATCTCTGTCATCGTAACGTTCGGTGGCAAAGCCGAACTATATCAGCTTTCGCGCGGCAATGTCGGGTCAAAGTGGCGCACAGGCCTGCGCCAGCCACAGGTGGGCGGGGGCCGAGATGCGGTCGGACAGCTTTCGCAGGCAATCGCGGTGATAGGCGTTGAGCCATTGACGCTCGCCGGTGTCGAGCATGTCGGTCAGGATCAGGCGGCGGTCAATCGGCACGTAGGTGAGGGTTTCAAACCCAAGAAAATCGCGCGCATCGCCCCCCGAGGCGCGGGGTTCGCGGCGCACGGTGACAAGGTTCTCGATCCGGATGCCAAAGGCCCCGTCACGGTAGTATCCCGGTTCGTTGGACAGGATCATCCCCGGTTGAAGCGGTTCGTCCGACAGGCGCGAAATGCGCTGCGGACCTTCGTGGACGGACAAATAGGCCCCGACGCCGTGGCCGGTGCCGTGGTCATAATCCTGCTGGGCGAGCCAGAGGGGATAGCGCGCCAGCGCGTCGAGATGCGCGCCGGTGACGCCGGTCGGAAACATCGCCCGCGACAGGGCGATCATGCCCTTGAGCACGCGGGTGAACGCCATACGTTCTTCATCGCCGACCTCGCCCACGGGCAGGGTGCGGGTAATGTCCGTGGTCCCGTCGATGTATTGCCCACCCGAATCGAGCACCACCAGATCACCGGGGGCCAGTGTGCGGTCGGTCGCGCGTGTGACGCGGTAATGGATCACCGCCCCGTTCGGCCCGGAGCCGGAAATGGTGTCGAAGGAAATATCCTTCAATTGCCCGGTGGCGCGCCGTTGGTTTTCCAATTCGGTGACAAGGTCGATCTCGGTCAACGCGGTGTGCGGCACTGTCGCGTCGAACCATGTGAGAAACTCGACCATCGCCGCCCCGTCGCGCAGGTGGGCGGCCCGGGCCCCGTCAATCTCGGCCTCGGTCTTGCAGGCTTTTGGCAGGATACAGGGATCCCGCCCCCAGGCGATGTCAGATCCGGCCTCGGACAAAAGGCGCGAGACGGCAACGGGGGCCGAGCCTTTGTCGACGCGCACCGGGCCGCTCAGATCGGCCAGCGCGCCCGCGAAGGCGTCCCAATGGGACAGCGTGATGTCGGGATCGGGGCCGAGCCCGTCGAATTTCGCAGGGTCCGAGAACAGGTGCAGGTGCCCGTCGTCGCGCAGGATCGCAAAGGCCTGGACGATCGGGTTGCGTGGAATATCCGACCCCCGGATGTTCAAAAGCCAGCAGATCGAATCGGGCAGGGTCAGGACCGCCGCCTTCTGGCCCGCGTCACGCAGGGTGGCGGCGATTTCGGCGCGCTTGGTCTCGTCACCCTTGCCCGCGTGGTCCTTGGGGTAGGCCCACGCTGGTTCGGCGGGCCGGGCGGGGCGATCGGCCCAGACCCGGTCCACGAGATTGTCCACCGCGACGAGCTCGATGGTTTCGGGCGTCAAAGCCTGTGTCAGCGCCGCGATCTCGCTCTCGGTGTGCAGCCACGGGTCAAAGCCGACCCGCGCGCCGCCGGGAAGGTTATCGGCCAGCCATGAGCCCGGCTTGGTTTCGGGCCAGTTCACCGGGGTGAAAGCATCCGTGTCGACCTGCGTGCGCGCTTGGCTGCGGTAGCGGCCATCGACGAACACCCCGGCCTGATCCGCCAAGGCAATGCAAAACCCCGCCGATCCGGTGAACCCGGTGAGCCAGGCGAGGCGGGCATCGCAATCGGCCACGTATTCGCCTTGATGGGCGTCCGCGCGGGGGACGAGGAACGCATCGAGGTTTTCCACCGCCATTTCCGCACGCAGCGCGGCGAGGCGCGCGGCACCTTGGGTCGGGTCCGAAGACGTTTCGAAATCCTGGTACATCAAGAGGCTTTCCGCATGCCCATGACACGGGCGCGGGCACGCGGATCGCTGTCAAACAGGGCCGCGAGTTGTTCGGTCATCGCCCCGGCAAGCTGCTCAACATCCGTGATCGTTACCGCGCGGTCGTAATAGCGGGTCACGTCATGGCCGATCCCGATGGCGAGAAGCTCGACCATCTTCTTGCGCTCGACCATGGCGATCACGTCGCGCAGGTGCTTTTCAAGGTAATTCGCCGGGTTCACCGACAAGGTCGAATCGTCCACCGGCGCCCCGTCCGAAATAACCATGAGGATCTTGCGTGCCTCGTAGCGACCGGTCAGACGCCGGTGCGCCCATTCCAGCGCCTCACCGTCGATGTTTTCCTTGAGCAACCCCTCTTTCATCATCAGGCCAAGGTTGGTGCGGGTCCGGCGCATCGGCGCATCGGCGGATTTGTAGACGATATGGCGCAGATCGTTGAGGCGTCCGGGGCCTTGCGGGCGACCGTCGGCCAGCCATTTCTCTCGCGCCTGACCGCCCTTCCACGCCCGCGTGGTGAAGCCCAGAACCTCGACCTTCACGTCACAGCGTTCCAATGTTCGCGCGAGCACGTCGGCACAGATCGCGGCGATCGAGATCGGGCGCCCGCGCATCGAGCCGGAATTGTCGAGCAGAAGCGTCACCACGGTGTCGCGAAACTCGGTGTCCTTCTCGACCTTGAACGACAGTGGCGTGGTCGGGTTGGCCACGACACGGGCCAGCCGCCCTGCATCCAGAATACCCTCTTCGCGGTCAAATTCCCACGAACGGTTCTGCTGCGCCTGCAACCGGCGTTGCAGCTTGTTGGCCAGCCGACCCACGGCCCCTTTCAAGGGTTCCAGCTGCTGATCCAGATAGGCGCGCAGGCGTTCAAGCTCGGCCGGTTCCGCAAGGTCTTCGGCCATGATCTCCTCGTCCTGCTCGCCGTGGTAGACAGCATAATTGGGATCGGCTTCCGAGGCCGGCGGCGGGGGCGGCGGGTCAAGCGGGGCATCGGCTTCGGGCATCTCGGCCTCGTCGCCCATGTCCTCGTCGGCGAGGTCGTCCATCGAAACCTGCGCCTCGGTATCGTCCTGCTGCTGTTCCTGCTCCTGCTCGGGCGAGGCGCCGCTTTCGTCGTCGTCCTCGGCCTGGTCCTGCCCTTCTTCCTCGTCCTGCTCTTGTTCGTCCTGATCCTCGGCCTCGTCGTCGGTGTCCTCGTCGTAGTCGGGATCATCGCCCAGCTGGTCGCCGTATCCGAGGTCTTCGATCACCCGGCGCGCAAAGCGGGCAAATTCTGTCTGGTCAGAGAGCTTGTCTTGCAGGTCGTCAAAGGTGGCCCCGGCTTGGCCTTCGATGAAATCGTTCCACAACTCCAAAACCCGGTCTGCGCCCATCGGCAGATCGCGCCCGGTGGCCGCGTGGCGCACGAAATATCCGGCCGCTTCCGGCAGGGGGGCGTCGGTCTGTTGGGTGATGCCCGGGTAACCCTTCTTGATCGCGTCCTCGGCGATCTTGTGGTCGATGTTCGACGCGGTGCCGGGCATGACCCGTGCCCCCATCGCCTCGCACCGCGCGGTCTCCATCGATTCGTAAATCGCGCGCGCCATGTCGCCTTCGGGGGCAAAGCGGGCATGGGTCGCAGTGTCGTGAAACTTGACCCTGAGGGCGAGCGCGTCTGCGGTCCCGCGTGCCAAGAGCACTTCGTCGCGGGCCATGCGACGGGTCACCTGCGGCAAACGCATCGTGTCCCCGGAGGTGCCCGAGGGATCGACCGTGTAGGTCACGTTCAAGGTGGTGGTGTCCGCCAGCACTTTCGTGGCTTCCGCAAGCGCCTTCTTGAACGGGTCGGCGGGGTTATCAGGGGTCTTTGCCATGGGGGAGTTAAATCACCGGGGCGGGCCGGGGGCAAGCGGTGACGGCGCGGCGCGGGGCCCTGCCGCGCCTGCACAGATTCTGCGCATCCGTGCGCAGAAGTCCCGGTTGAAGGTCGAAGTGTGCGGGCTCATCTAGGGTGGGACGCGAAATTTCAACAGGAGACCTCCCCATGACGACCCCCAAGATCGCTCTTATCATCGGTTCGACCCGCGCCGCACGCTGGGCCGACAATCCCGCCAACTGGCTCTTGGCACAGGCCGAGAAACGCAGTGACCTCGATGTCGAGCTTGTCGATCTGCGTGATTTCGACCTGCCGCTGTTTGACGAGGTTGCCTCGAACCTCTGGGCGCCCTCGCAAGACCCCAAGGTGCTTGCATGGCAAGAGAAAGTGGCCGAATTCGATGGCTATATCTTCGTCACCCCCGAATATAACCATTCGATCACCGGGGCGCTGAAGAACGCGCTGGACCAAGCTTACGTGGAATGGGTGCGCAAGCCGATGACTGTCTTTGGCTACGGCTCCATGGGGGCCGTGCGCGCGGTCGAACACCTGCGCAACATCGCAGTGGAACTGCAGATGGTTCCGGTGCGCGGCGCGCTGCACCTTGGCGGGGCGGATTTCTTCACGGCGCATCCGATTGCCGGGGGTGCCGGAATCGAAGCGGTCGAAGACAACCTCATCCCGTCCGCCAATGGCATGTTCGATGACCTTGCATGGTGGGTTGCAGCGACGAAGACGGCCCGCGAAAACGACGCGGCAAAAGCCGCCTGAGGCGGGCCAGCGGCCCCGGACCATGTTCTGACGGAACCACATCTGCGCGCCTCCCATGCGAGGCGCGCATTTTTGTCAGGGCGTCACGACAGTATCAGCGCCCGGCAGGCCCCGATCTGCTCCTCGGCGCGATCGGCGGCCCAGGTCGCATCGCGGGGATCGTCGTTGAACACCGCACGGGCCAACAGGCGCGCTTGGGCATGTTTCGCCTCGATCCGGGCGGCTAGCGCGTTCTGCGCGGCGTCCGGGGGCGTCACGGCATCGAGAAGCGTGATCATCGCCGCGCGCTCGGCCTCGGTCGCCTCGGGGTCCGCGCCGATGAGCCATTGGTGCTCCATGAGCGCCGAGAGACGCCCGGTGCAATGTGCGAAGGTCATCGTCAGCTCGCCCAGACCCCCCGCAGCGGCGGGGCCGGTCAACGCAAGCGCGGTGAGCACGCCGCGCGTAAAAGTTCGCACATTGCCCATTTCTTGGACATTAAAGCCGGAATCCCGTCTGTAAAGTCAGCACATTGGAAACATGACACGGGGGATCGCTTTGCATGGGCCGCGCCCAAACGAAACGGGCCGCCCCGAAGAGCGGCCCGAGACACGAAACGAGAGGGGGCGGGGTTAGCCGAGCGCGACGGTCGCCGCGCTTTCCGGCAGCTCCTCGTCAAAACAGCGCTGGTAGAATTCCGCCACCGTCTGACGCTCAAGCTCATCACATTTGTTGAGGAAGGTCAGGCGGAAGGAATAGCCCACATCGCGGAAGATCTCGGCATTCTGGGCCCAGTTGATCACCGTGCGCGGGCTCATCACCGTCGACAGGTCGCCGTTCATGAAGGCGGTCCGGGTGAGGTCGGCGACCGTCACCATCTGGCTCACGATCTGGCGGCCCTTCTCGGTGTTGTAATGCGGCGACTTGGCGAGCACGATGTTGGTTTCGGCGTCATGGCTGAGATAATTCAGCGTCGCGACAAGGCTCCAACGGTCCATCTGCGCCTGGTTGATCTGCTGAACACCGTGATAAAGACCGGTGGTATCGCCAAGACCCACGGTGTTGGCGGTGGCGAACAGGCGGAAGAACGGGTTCGGCGTCAGGATCTTGTTCTGGTCCAGAAGGGTCAGCTTGCCGTCCGTCTCAAGCACGCGCTGGATCACGAACATGACGTCGGCGCGGCCCGCGTCGTATTCGTCGAACACGATGGCGACCGGGTTGCGCAACGCCCAAGGCAGGATACCTTCCTGAAACTCGGTCACCTGCTTGCCATCCTTGAGCTTGATCGCATCCTTGCCGATCAGGTCGATCCGGCTGATGTGGCTGTCAAGGTTCACCCGCACCGTGGGCCAGTTCAGCCGCGCGGCGATCTGTTCGATATGGGTCGACTTGCCGGTGCCGTGGTAGCCCTGGATCATCACCCGGCGGTTGTTGCGAAACCCGGCAAGAATGGCGAGCGACGTGTCGGGGTCGAATTTATAGGTGCTGTCGATCTCCGGCACCCGGTCGCTCCGGTCGGCAAACCCCTTTACCATCATGTTGGTATCAATGCCCAACAGATCCCGAACCGAAACGTCTTCGGTGGGTTTTGCGTTGATGTCGCTGGTGCCGTCCGCCATCAAGGTATCCTCAGCCTTCGTTTTATCCGAGGCGCAACATAACGGTTTCGGACGCGAGCGAAAGGGGGGCCGGGCGGCCTGCTGTGGACAGCCGGTGATTTTCGCCTAGAGTGACGTCAGGTTTGTGAGGGTGCATGGCGACACGTGACGACATCGAGACATGGATCGCGCGCACCGCCCTCGGTGATCGCCGCGCGTTCCAGAACCTCTATGATCACACCTCCGCGAAACTCTTCGGGATCGCCCTTCGTGTGTTGAAGGACAGGGCCGAGGCAGAGGACGCACTTCAGGAGGTGTTCGTCAAGATCTGGCGCGGTGCAAAGAAATATCAGGCCGGGAAAGCCAGCCCGATGACATGGCTTATCACGATCGCGCGAAACCATTCGATTGATCGTCTGCGGGCGCGCAGGGGCGACCATGACGGCGACGACAAGATCGCCGAAATGCCCGACATGGCCCCCGGGGCCGAGGCCCGCGTGGTCGCCATGGGCGAGGCGCGGCGGATCGAGGAGTGTTTCGAGACACTCGAAGGACAAAAGGCCGAGGCGGTGCGCCGGGCCTATCTGGATGGTGAGACCTATGCGGATCTTGCCGAGCGGTTTTCCGTGCCGCTCAACACGATGAGAACATGGCTGCGACGCAGCCTGATCAAGCTGAGGGAATGTCTGGAGCCATGAGCGACAGCGATGTGCCAGAAGACGACCGCGCCCGAGCCGGCGAATACGTGCTCGGGTTGATGGCGCCGGACGAGGCGGCGGTGTTTGCCGACCGCCTGTCGCGCGATGCGGCGCTCTCGGCGCTTGTCCTGCGCTGGCAAGAAGACTTCGCGGTGCTGGCCGAAGAGATCGACGAGGTCGCGCCACCCGCCCGCGTGCGCCGCCGGATCGAGGCACGGTTGTTTGACGACACCCGCACGCCGTGGTGGATCGCCCCCGGTGTAATGGGGCTTCTGGCCGCCACGCTCGCGCTTGTCCTTGTCCTGTCGCCGATCACCACCGGCGTGCGCCCGCCTGACGAGCCGCTCTACCACGCCGACCTGGCCGGTGACAGCGGCACGCTCATCCTTGCAGCAGGCTATGACGGGGAAACCGGCGAGCTTTATGTCGAACCCTACCGTGCGCCCGATGCGGGCACGGCACATGAGCTGTGGCTGATCGCGGGCGACGATGCGCCCGTGTCGCTTGGCCTCCTGCCCGCCGAGGAGCCCGCCCGGCTGGCCATCGCCGCGCCCTTGGCCGAGGCGCTGGAGGGCGGCGTTCTGGCCATTTCGGTCGAGCCACCGACCGGCTCGCCCACCGGTGCGCCCACGGGCCCGGTGATCGCCACGGGCGAAGTCACGACCCTGTGATCGGGTTTTCCTGAAAAAAATCCTACTGCCCTGAAACTCATCCCCGGCGCGCTCCGTGGGTTCAGGTGATCCCGGCCAAAAAGGCTGGGACACACATGAAACCAAGGAGAAACCACATGCTTCGCAAGACACTTCTGACCGCAGGTACCGCAGTCGCCCTGACCGCTGGCACGGCTTTCGCCGACAACCCCATGGTGGGTGGCGCTGCAATGTTCGCGGACAAGACCATCGTCGAGAACGCCGTGAATTCCGCCGACCACACCACGCTCGTCGCCGCCGTACAGGCCGCCGGGCTTGTCGAAACGCTGTCCGGCCCCGGCCCGTTCACCGTGTTTGCGCCGACCAACGCGGCCTTTGAAAACCTCGCCGCCGGCACGGTCGAAGATCTGCTCAAGCCCGAGAACAAGGACGCGCTGACCACGGTTCTGACCTGTCACGTCGTCGCGGCAGATGCCATGTCGATGGCGATCAAGGGCATGATCGACGATGATGGCGGTATGCACCCGGTCGAAACTGTCGGTGGATGCATGCTTCAGGCCAGCTACGAAGGCGACACCGTCATGTTGGAAGACGAACGTGGCCGCGTGGCCGAAGTGACCATCGCGGACGTCGATCAGTCGAACGGCGTGATCCACGTGATCGATGAGGTGCTCCTGCCGGCGATGTAAGACGCCCGGCGGATCGAGCAGCCGGGCCGGGGCCACATGCGCCCCGGCCCGCGACCGAAACAAGGAGGACATCATGCAACGTCGCCATTTCCTGACAACCACGCTCTGCGTCCTGGCCGCCCCGGCCACCCCGGTCTTTGCCGGCAAAGCGGGCGTCATCTATGCCGTGACCCGGTCTGAGGAAGAGTGGCGCCAGATGCTGACCGACCTTCAGTTCGAGGTGATGCGCGAAGATGGCACGGAACGCGCCTATACCTCGCCCCTCCACGACGAAACCCGCGACGGCACCTATGCGTGCCGGGGGTGCGCGCAGGCGGTCTATGCGTCCGAGACCAAGTATGACAGCAAAACCGGCTGGCCTTCTTTCACGGACAATATTCCCGGCGCGATTGGGACCAAAGCCGACCGGTCGCTTTTCGCCACCCGGACCGAATGCCACTGCGCGCGCTGCGGCTCGCACCTGGGCCATATCTTCGATGACGGGCCACCACCCACGGGCAAGCGACACTGCATCAACGGTGTCAGCCTCGTGTTCCGGCCAGCCTGAGGGCGCGCGCCCACACAGGTATCAGAACGGGTCCGGGCCCCAATGGTCCGGCTCCCAGCGGCGGGCCGATTTGTCTGTCCCGTCCCCCGGTCCGCCGCAGAGCCCCATCCCGCGCGACAGCGTCGGGGTGGGGTTTGCGTCGCCGAAGGCCCATTGGCCCGGGCGACGCCTCGCCACGGGGTGAGAGACGAATTCTGCACCGGTTTCGATCGGGGCAGGTCCGGAGGGGGCCGCAACCCAGTCAAGCGGCCCCTCCGGTGCGGTGGATCGACGCGCAAGCCCCCCGGTCCACCGCGATCCCCGCCCTCCATCAACATCTGGCTTGCCATACGCGCGCCCGGGTGGCACTCGACGCGCATGATCATCTCGGACCTCTCCCGTTTTCCGCGCCTCCCGCGCGTCTTGGGGCTGGCGCTTTGCCTTGTCGCTCCCGTGGCTTTAGCCGAGACCGGGCGTGATCCGGCCTCTGTGCCCCTGCCCGCCGAGACCCGGCTCAAGCTCAAACTCGGGGCCGAGGCCGAGATTGCCCGCTACCACGCGGCTTTTGACGCCATGGCCCCGGACGGGGCGCTGTTCCTGCTCGGCCCTAACACGACGCGCGAAATTCAGGCCGCGGCGGACCGGGCGCGGGTGTTCCTTCTCTACCAGCAATATGATCTCGACGGGGACGGTGCGGTCAGCCGCGAGGAATACGACCGGCATGCGGATGTGACTTGGGGCACCGATCTTGAGGACGCCGGACGGACCGTGCTGGAGCAGGAATGGGACCGCGCCGATCTTGACCGCGACGGGGCGATCAGCGCCGAGGAATTGCGCACCCTCGCGCTCTCGCTTCACCCGGTGCCGCCCGACCGGGCCCCGTCGGAGATAGAGCTTGCGATCCTCGCGATGGATCTTGATGGCGACGGGTTCGTCTACTGGGACGAGGTCGCGCGCGTGCTTTCGGCCCGCTGAGGATCGGACCCGCGCCGGATCATCTCTGCCGCGCGTTCGGCGATCATGATCGTCGGCGCGTTGGTGTTGCCGCCGATCAGGCTGGGCATGACCGAGGCATCGACAACCCGAAGCCCCGTCATACCATGCACCCGCAACGCCGGGTCCACCACCGCCATGTCGTCCACCCCCATCTTGCAGGTGCCCACGGGGTGATAGACGGTATCGGCGCGCGCGCGGATGTGACGTTCCCAATCCGCATCGGTCAGCGCACCGTCCATCCCGAACAGCTCGCGGTCGCGAAAGCGGTCCATGGCCGGGGCTTCAAGAATGTCGCGGGTCATTTTCGCCCCCGCGATCAGGGTCTCAAGATCCCGCGGGTCGCTGAGAAAGGCAGGGTCGATCTCGGGCGCGGCGAGCGGATCGGGCGAGGCAAGGCGCACCTCGCCCCGGCTTTTGGGCCGCAGCACGCAGACGTGGCAGGAATAGCCATGGCCAAGGTGCAGCTTGCGGGCGTGATCTTCGAGCATGGCGATGACGAAATGAAGCTGCACATCGGGCCTGTCCTGTGCGGGGTCGGACTTCAAAAACCCGCAGGCCTCGGCAAAGGGCGAGGCGATCATGCCGTCACCCGTCTTGCGCCAGGTCATCACATGTTTGGCCAGCGCCACGGTGCCCGACAGCCCGATCCCGAAATTGTCCCTGTCCTTAGAACGGTAGGTGAAGATGAAATCAAGGTGGTCTTGAAGGTTCTTGCCGACGCCCGGCAGATCGTGAACCGGGGTGATCGCGTGGCGCGCGATTTCGTTTCCGGGGCCGATCCCCGACAGGAGCAAAAGCTGCGGTGAATTGAAGGCCCCGCCGCACAAGATCACCTCGCGCCGGGCCGCAACGCGGTGGTGTTTGCGCCTCCGGCGATAGGCGACACCGGTTGCGCGGCGCCCCTCGGTGATCACGCGGGTCGCCTGCGCCCCGGTCAGAATGGTCAGGTTTGCCCGCGTGTCGCGGATCGGACGCAGGTAGGCGGCCGAGGCCGAGCAACGTTCGCCCCTTCGGTCGGGGTCGTGAAACTGCGTCACCTGAAAGAACCCGACGCCCTCGTTCTCGCCGGTGTTGAAATCCGCCCGTTCGCGGTGCTGGCACTCGGTCGCGGCCTTAATAAAAGCGTGCGACACTCGGCGTGGACTGCGTTGGTTCGCGACCTGAAGCGGGCCATCGCCGCCATGTGCATCGTCCGCGCCGTTCTCGTTCGCTTCGGCTTTTTGAAAATACGGCAGACAGTCGTCCCAGCCCCAGCCGGTGCATCCCGCGTCCTCCCATGCGTCGTAGTCATTTTTGTGCCCTCGGATATAGAGCATGGCGTTGATCGCGCTCGATCCGCCCAGCCCGCGTCCGCGCGGCTGGTAACCGCGCCGCCCGTTCAACCCCGGTTGTGGCACGGTCTTGTAGGCCCAGTTCGCGGTCTTGGCGTAGCCCGGCAGGATCGCGGCGGCCCCCGCAGGCGCGCGCACCAAGACGCCCTCGTTGTCCCCGCCTGCTTCGAGCAGGCACACGGTGATCTCGGGGTCCTCGCTCAGACGTGCGGCCAGCGTCGCGCCGGCCGATCCACCGCCGACGATCACGTAATCGAAGCTGCCTTGTGCCATGACGGTCTCCTCCCGCCTCCAAGTAGAGGTTCGGGGAGACGCGTCTGTCTAGGGTGACGCAGCGGAAATTTTGGTGGGGTTCGGGCCGGGCGGGCCATGCGCGTGGAGGGCGCGAAGCGGGGCGGCGTTGCGCGTCGCCCAAGCGTCCAAGGGCTCGGGCGCACGCCCCAGCGTTGTTTCAATATCGCCAGATTGGACGGGGTCGGGTTTCAGCCGGGGCAGCGTGTGCAGGAGCAGCATGACGGCGATAAAGGACCACCGCGCGCCGTTTCGGCGGGCGTGGCGCACATAGGCCGTGACCGACAAAGGTGCATAGCGAAAGTGCGTGCCTGCGGCTTGGTTCACAACCCTCAGGGCCGCGTCAAAGCCCATGGTCTGCCCCGTTGTGACGCGCAGTGCCTTTGGCTCGCGTTGCGCGGTCAGCGCATGGGCGGCCATTTCGCCCACGTGCCGGGCCGACACCCAGTCAAGGCCAAGCCGCCCGGCGGGCAGGATGATGCGCCACGACCGGCGAAGCTCTTCCGACAGGGTGGTGGTCAGGTTTTCCATGAAATAGCCGGGGCGAATGAAGCAATGCGCAAACCCCATATCCCGGTTCACCGCTTCGATCTTGGCATGTGGCAGGTAGGATTTTCGCTCGGCACCCGCGACCGAGAGAAAGACGATCCGGGTGCTTCGGTCGTAGCGTTCCAACATGGTGCGAAAGGGGGCAGGATCGGCGATATGGGGCGGGCGCAGAAGAACGATCGCGTCGAACGGTCCGTCCGGGGCGTCGCCCTTTTCGAAATCGACGCGCGCGGCGGGGTCCGTGGCTCTCGATGGATCGCGCCGGCCGGACATAACCTCGTGGCCTTGGCCGTTGAGAGCGCGCAAGACCTCTTGCCCGACCGTGCCTGTCGCGCCGGTCACCAGGATGCGGCTCACCGGAAGCTACGGCTTTCCTTGATCTGGTCCCAGGCCCAGACGACCTCTTGCAACTGGTCTTCCTGCGACCGGTCGCCGCCGTTCATGTCGGGATGAAGCACCTTGATCAACGCCTTGTAGGCCTTGCGCACCTCGGCCTTGGTCCAGTGGTCCTTGGCATCGAGGATCTCGATTGCGCGGCGTTCCTTCGGGGGCAGGCGGCGAGTCGCGCCGGTGGTGGATTTGCCCGGGTTCTGCGTCGCGTTGCCGCCCAGAACCTGATGCGGGTCATCCACGCCCAGCCGGGCCCATGCCCGTTCCTCGGCGCTTTGCTTGAAGTCCTTGGTCTCGCGTTCCCAGACGCGATCTTTCGCGGCCTGTTCGTCCATTTCTTCCTCGGTCGCGCCGTTGAAGAAATTCCACTTCAAATTGTATTCGCGGACGTGTTCCTTGCAAAACCACAGGTATTCGTCGAGATGATCGGGGCTCCGGGGCGCGCGGTATTGCCCCTGTTCCTCGCATCCCGGATGCTCACATATCTTGGTCGAGGTCTCGAACGCCCCCGACATGCCGCGCTTGCCGCGTGGCTTTTTCTTCTTCGAGGCCGACACCGAGATGTCAAAACCGAAAGGATCGTCTTTGTTCATCGCACCACTCTTCTCGACTCGGACGAGGGAGTTTAGACTTTTTTGGGCGCATGAGAAGGGGGGCGGGGGAAAATTGCCGGTCAAGATGACTTGTCTGTGACCGATTTGTACGAGGGAAACATGGCAAAAACAGATGAAATCGAAGCTGCGCTGAGCGGGGCGTTCGCGCCAAGCACGCTTGAGGTGATCAACGAGAGCGCGCAACATGCCGGGCATGCGGGCGATGACGGGTCGGGCGAAAGCCATTTTCGCGTGCGGATCAAGGCGGCGGCTTTTGCCGGGGTGTCGCGCATCGACCGGCACCGCATGGTGCACAAGGCGCTGGGGGCCCCGCTGATCGGGGACATTCACGCGCTGGCGCTGGAAATTTCGGACTAGGCTCTGAGGAGATTGGCGTCAGGCAGAGGCGCGAGGACCCGGCGTCTCATCCTTGGACGTCTCATCCTCTGACGCCTCATCGCTTGATGGGTCTTCGGGCTCTTCCACCTCGTGGGTGGTGTCTTCGCCCGGATCCTGCGCCGCGTCGGTGTCGTCCGGATCGGGCTCCTCCGCAGGGATCAGGTCTTCGGCCACCTCTTCTTCTGTGACCAGCATGTCGATCCCCGGGTCGACCGCGCGGCGAAACACCAAAAGGGTCTGAAACGTCGTGGTCTTTGATGTCAGGCCCGCGCGTTCTTCACACGGCAGGGTGTCGGCGCGCAGGTATTCCCAACCGTCCGCCGCCATGTCGTTCATCGCTTCGCTCACGGCATGGGCAAACCGCGCCTCGGCGCTGCGCAGCCCCTTGGCCTTCTTGCCCTTTCTGGGTGCCGGGACGACCCGGTATTCAAAACGCTGCATCAATCGCCCCTTGGTGTGAACAGCGCGAAGCTACGCGATTCGTCCGGGCAAAGCCAAGCGGCGGTGTCATTTGCGTTTCAGCCCGATGGCGCGGCCTGCGCGCTCTGGCCACGTGTCGGGTTTATGCGCCTCTGCAAAAGCAGAGAACCCGCCGAAGATGTCGTCGGGCATCGGGGCCACGCGCGGCCCTGTCATGTCGATGTGCAGCGCCAGCGCCTCGCCCGTCGCCGCCACCCATCCATCCTCGTGGTGGATTTCCTGAAAGCTGTGGAACCGCTTGGCGTCGTAGTCGAGGATCCAGCTGTGCACCTGCACCTTGGCGCCAAGATGCAATTCGCGCAGGTAGCAGATATGAAACTCGGCGGTATAGGTCGTGAGCTGCCGGGTCTTGGCATAATCGGCGCCGATCCCGATGAGCGGATAGAATTCATCCGCCGCCTCATCGAACAGGACGTTGTAGAAAGCCATGTTCATGTGCCCGTTGTAGTCGATCCAGTCCGGGATGATCTCGCGGGTCGAAGAAATATGCGGCGTGCCCATGGATGTGTCCCCCTTGTTCGAATTCAGTTTCCCCCGGCTTACCCTGAAATCGGTGCGAAACACATGGCCGAAACTGCGACGGGGCGCGAAACCCTGCGTCATCGGGGCAAAGTCTGGCCAAGCCGTTGCACAGGCCCGGCATGCCGCTTCTGGGGGCCAAGTCGCATGTTGAGTTGCGCATTGGGGATCGGTATCATCGTGGGCGAGCGTGCGTGCAAAACGCGCGTTGGGCTTTGATGCGAGGCATGGCATGATGTGGTCCAGAACGTCCCTTGTCACGGTGCTCATGATCACCGGTGTTGCGGTGCTGGCGGGATGCGGGCGCAGTCCCGCGCCGATCTACAGTTCAAAGAACGCCGAATGCATGGCGCGGGCGATGTATTTCGAATCCAACCGGTCAAGCCGGGATGGCATGGTGGCCGTGGGCACCGTGGTGATGAACCGTGTCGCCTCGGAAGATTTCCCCGGCTCCGTCTGTGCTGTCGTCGGGCAAAAGGGGCAATTCGCGCCCGGTGTCATGACCAAGGATATGACTGAACCCGCCTCGGTCGCGCGGGTGCGCGAGGCGGCGGGATCGGTGCTGGCGGGCGAACGTCATCCGCATGTCGAGAGGGCCCGCTTCTTTCACGCCCAGACCTACCGGGCGGATTACAACAATATGCACTACGTCGCATCAGCGGGCGGAAACGCCTTTTATGAAAAACGCAAACCGCATCGGGTGACCCAGCCGACACCGCTTCCCAACCGGGAGGGCGTGACCGGTGGGAACACGGTGATCGCGATGGATGCCCCGCGCGAACGGCGGGGCCTTCTGCGGCGGCTGTTTGGCAGCTGATCCATGCGCTTACCGGGTGACCGGGGGCATTACCGGCCTTCGGTCTCGGTATCGAGAATACGGCGCGGGATGATCAGGACCAGCGCAATCGCCGCGATTTTCAAGGCACAGGGCAGGATGGCATAGCTCAGGTTAAGCGCCTGCAACGCCTCGGCCGTGTTGGCTTCGCCGGGGCGAAAGCCGTAAAATTGCAAGGTCGGCAATACCACGCCCGCCGCGATGGCAAGCGTGGCTTTCGACGAGAAATTCCACAACCCGAACGCCTGACCCGCCTGTAGTCCCGCGCGTTGCAGGTTGGCGGCGAACAGGGCCGAGAGGATCACCATGTCGGCCCCGAGCGCGACGCCCGAGGCAAGACAGATCACCGCGAAGGGCGCCGTTGCCCCGGCGGGCAGCAGGAAGGCGCCAATGAAGCTCGCAATCGCAACGGTCATCGAAACGGGCAGGACACGGCGTGCGCCGAAGCGTTGGGTGACCCGGCTCCAGACCGGCGCGCTGGCCCCGGCGGCGACGAAGAAGAGGATGAGAAACGGACCGGCAAACCCCGGCACGCCCAGCCGGTCTTCCACGAAGAACAGAAACAGGGTCGAGGTCACGGCCACCGGCAGGTTGTTCACGAAGGCGAGGATCAAAAGCCAGCCCGCGCCAGAGCCGATCAGCCCCGACCAGTTCAACCGAAGGCTCGCGGGGCTGGCCTTGGACCACAGGGGCCGGGCGATGAGCAGGGCGATGAGCGCCAGAAGAGCGATCGCAACACCGAAAGGGGCATATCCATCGCCGCTCGCCGACAGGCCGGACAAAAGCGCCGGGCCCGCCGCCCCCAGCGTCACGCCGATCAGAATGCCCATCTCGCGAACGCCCGCGAGGCCCAGTTGCTCTCCGGGTTGCGCGGTGGCGGCAAAGGCCGCACTTTGGCCATAAAGCAGGATCGTGCCAAGGCTGTAGCCGGTGAAGGTGACCAGAAGCCCGGCGGTCAGCCAAAGCGCGGTGGGCCCGAGCGGCTCGATCGCGAAGACGAGGACACATCCGACAGACAGGGCAATGAGTGCCATCCCGGCGAAACGCCCGATCCGGTGCGACCAGCGGTCGGTCATCCACCCGAGAAGCGGGTCTTGCAGGAAATCCACCATCCGGATGAGCAAGAGGATGGTCCCGACCTCGGCCAGGGACAGGCCAAGGCGGGAGGCCGCGAAGCTTGGCAGATGGATGTAGATCGGGATGCTGGCGGTGGCCAGCGCCATGGCCAGAAAGCCGACACGCCAGTAATCGTTGCCGAGTGTTGGGGATGCGGTTCGGGCCAAGGCAGAAATCTCGTGTTAGGTGAGAGGACTACGCGGGCCGGGCGCGCATGGATCGTTTTTCGCATGCCAAGCTGAACAGGCGCGTGCCCGTGTTAAGGCGCGACGTAATTCTGCCACGGGTGCTGTTCGCGAAACCCCAGCACATCGCGGATTTTCTTGTTTGAAAACAAAGCCTCACGTTCGCCAAGGTCGCGGGTAAGCGGCACGCCGGGATAATAACGCGCGAGAAGTTCGGGCGTGGTCAAGGCAACCGAATTGTCATCGTTGCCCGCATTGAACACCTGAAATCCAAGCCCGTCTTTCTTCAAGCAAAGATCGACGATCTGGCCCAGATCGCGGGCGTCGATGTAGCAAAAAGCATTGCGCAGGCGCCGGTCCGGGTTATCGAAAAAGGCCGGGAAAAGCTCCTGATACTCATGCGGCTCAATGACATTGCCGATCCTGAGCGCATAGATATCGGCCCCTGTGCGCAGCGCAAAGGCGCGCGCGGTCGCTTCGTTCGCGACCTTCGACAAGCCGTAGCTGTCCATCGGGTCGATGTCATAGTCTTCGTCAAGCGGCAGGGATTTCGGCGCGCGCGGCCCTTCGGCGAAACAGATGCCATAGGTCGTCTCGGACGAGGCGATGATGACCTTTTGGATGCCCAGCTTCACCGCCGCCTCGATCACATTGTAGGTGCCGATGGTGTTGACGCGAAAGGTTTCGTTGTCGGGTGCGATCAGGATGCGGGGGATCGCGGCGAAATGGACCACAGCGTCAAACGGCGCGGGGCCGGTACCGTGTTCCAGATCGCCAAGATTTCCGTGCGAGGTCAAGACGTTGAACATCTGCCCGCTGTCGGTGATGTCGGCGATTATGGTATCCACGCCGGGATGATCGAGCGGCGTGAGATCGACGTTCACGACCTCGTGCCCCTGATCGAGAAGATAGGGGATGACGTGTCGCCCCGCCTTGCCCGAACCGCCGGTGAATAAAAGTCGCATGCGGGTCTCCTCACTTGCTGTGGTTCCCGTGCCGGGTCACCCTGTGCCGGGGATCACTCCGCCAGTTTTTGCGCCACGATTTCGTTCACCGCCTTCGGGTTCGCCTTGCCGCCTGTGGCCTTCATCACCTGGCCCACGAACCAGCCCGCGAGTTTCGGGTTCTCCCGCGCTTTGGCGACCTGTTCGGGGTTGGCCGCGATGACCTCGTCCACCGCAGCCTCGATCGCGCCGGTGTCGGTCACCTGTTTCATCCCGCGCTCGTCGACGATCTTCGCCGGGTCGCCGCCTTCGGTATAGACGATCTCGAACAGGTCCTTGGCGATCTTGCCGGAAATGTCGCCCTTGACGATCAGCGCGATGACCCCGCCGAGTTGTTCGGGCGCGACGGGGCTTTCGGTGATGTCTCGGTCGTCTTTCTTCAACCGACCGAACAGTTCATTGATGACCCAGTTCGCCGCGAGCTTTCCGTCACCCGCCGAGGCGACCTTTTCAAAGAAATGCGCGCTTTCCACGTCGGCGGTCAGAACGCTTGCGTCATATTCCGACAGGCCGAAGTCACGCACGAAGCGCGCCTTTTTCTCGTCGGGCAATTCGGGAAGCGCCTTGGCGATATCGTCGATCCATGCCTGCTCGATCTCCAAGGGCAGAAGATCGGGGCAGGGGAAATAGCGGTAATCATGCGCCTCTTCCTTGGACCGCATTGACCGCGTTTCGTTCTTGTCGGGGTCATAAAGCCGGGTTTCCTGCACCACCTCGCCGCCGTCCTCGACAATGGCGATCTGGCGGCGGGCTTCAAAGTCGATGGCGGCCTGAATGAATCGCATGGAGTTCATGTTCTTGATCTCGCAGCGCGTGCCCAAGTGGCCGAAATCCTGTGTTTCCATGTATTTTTCATACTGGCCGGGACGGCAGACCGACACGTTGACGTCGGCGCGCAGGCTGCCGTTTTGCATGTTGCCGTCGCAGGTGCCCAAGTAACGAAGAATCTGGCGCAGTTTGGTGACATAGGCGGCGGCCTCTTCGGGCCCGCGAATGTCGGGGCGCGAAACGATCTCCATCAGCGCGACGCCGGCGCGGTTCAAATCCACGAAAGACATGTTGGGGTCCATATCGTGGATCGACTTGCCCGCGTCTTGTTCAAGGTGAATGCGCTCGACGCGCACACGGCGGGCCACGCCCGGCCCCATGTCGACGATAATTTCGCCTTCGCCGACGATCGGGTGGTAGAGCTGCGAGATTTGGTAGCCCGGCGGCTGGTCCGGGTAGAAATAGTTCTTCCGGTCGAAGGCGGAAAACGGGTTGATGTGCGCCCTGAGGCCAAGCCCGGTGCGCACCGCCTGTTCGACACAGTAATCGTTGATCACCGGCAGCATGCCCGGCATGGCGGCGTCCACGAAGGAAACGTTGGAATTGGGTTCCGCGCCGAATTGGGTCGAGGCGCCGGAAAACAGCTTGGCGTTCGAGGAAACCTGGGCATGAACCTCCATCCCGATGACCAGCTCCCAATCCTCTTTCGCACCGGCGATGACGGTGGGTTTGGGCGTCTCGAAAGCGAGATGGTCGAGCATGGGTCATCCTTTCCAAGCGGTTCGATCAGCCTTCTAGGACAGGGCCGGGGGGCGTGCAAGGGCCGCCCACGCGGCCATGACCGGGGGATATCAAGCGGAAAACGGCCCATTCCCGCCCGGTCCGGGCGCGCGATGTTGCTTTTCAAGGCGTGATCCCGTTGATCCGCGCGAGGTAGAACAACGGACGAGAGAGTACATGCGACTGAAAACAGTTTTCATGGGAGGAATGATGGCGCTGCTGGTAGGCTGTGCCGATATCGACGCTTCAGAAGTGTTCTCGTCGAAGAGCACCGCGGCTGTCGACACGACCATGCGCTGGGACGAAACACCCCATGGCGAGGTCTGGACCAAGGCCACCATGGATGCGCTGGACAGTCACGGCACCAATCTGACCTCGATCATTCCGGGTGACATCGACACCTGGTGCCCGGGCTACCGCACCCAGAACCTCGAAGGACGCAAGGCGTTCTGGACCGGGCTTTTGTCGACGCTGACCCTGCATGAAAGCACCTATCGCCAAACCGTCGTGGGCGGGGACGGGCTTTGGTACGGGTTGACCCAGATCCTGCCCTCCACCGCGCGGCTCTACGGCTGTGAAGCGCGTTCGGGGGCGGCGTTGAAGGATGGGTCGGCGAACCTGTCCTGCGCCGTGCGGATCATGAACACCACCGTTGCGCGCGACGGTGTCGTCAGCGAAGGGATGCGGGGCGTGGCCGCCGATTGGGGGCCGTTCCACAGCCGCACGAAACGCAATGACATGATGACCTGGATGAACAAGCAACCGTACTGCGAAAGCTGAGGCGCGGGATCGCGGTTATCAAAGGGGCGCGTCCATCATGACGCGCCCCTTTTTCAATTGTGCGGGCCTCTGGCCTGTCACGCCGCCCGGATACGGGTCAGCATCTCGGTCGTGTCACGGCTCAGGCCCGGGGTCGCGAGGATACGGTCGAGTTCGCCCGTGATCAGATCGCGCCGGTCCGCGTCGTAGCGCGTCCACGTGTCAAACGCCCCCGACAGGCGCGCGGTGATCTGCGGGTTCAGCGGGTCGAGCTTGATCAACCAGTCGGCCAGAAGCCGGTAGCCGGAGCCATCCTTGCGATGAAAGCTCGCCGGTGTGCCCGCGAAGGCCCCGAAGACCGACCGGAAGCGGTTCGGGTTGCGCATGGTGAAGGCGGGGTCGGTGACCAGCCGATTGACGGTCTCAACCGCATCCTCGGGGGCGGCATGGCCGACCTGCAACATGAACCATTTGTCCATCACCAGCGCATCGTCTTTCCACCTTGCCCGGAACGTGGCCAGCGGTGCCTCGGCCCGGCCCGCGTCGAGCAGGCAGGCCAGCGCACCCAGGGACAGGGTCATGTTGTCGGCACACTCGAACAAGGCCGCCGCGGCCTTGCCCCCATCGAGGCGGGTCAAGGTCTGGAGCAGGCCAAGATACAGGGCGCGTTTTCCCGATTGCGTGGCATCGGGTTGGAACGGTTCATTGACCTCCATCGCGGCCATGAGGCGGGGCAGGAGATCGAACAAATGTTCGGCGCGGGCCTGTTTCAACGTCTCGGCCGCCCCGTGGATGGCATCGGGGTCCGGGGTCACCCCGGCATCGAACAGCGTTTGCGCCATGTCGTCCTCGCCCGGCATCTGGAGCGCAAGCGCGCGGAACGCCGGATCCAGGCTGTCGTTGCGCAGCATCGCGGCCAGCGCATCGAGATACAATGTCTGCGGTGCGTCTGCGCCGGTGGCGAGACCCGTCAGAACCTCCTTGGCCAGCGACCGCCCGGCCTCCCACCGATTGAAGTCGTCGGTGTCATGGGCGAAGAGAAACGCCCGCTCTTCGGGCGTGGTGTCGCGGGTCAGGATCACCGGGGCCGAGAAATGGCGCAGGATCGAAGGGGTTGGTTCCGCCGCCAGCCCACCGAAGCTGAACGATTGTGTTTCCGACGTCATTTCAAGCACTTGGGTTGGCAAAACCTCGTCCCCGTTCGCCCCGATCAGACCAAGCGCGATGGGGATCACGAAGGGTTCTTTTTTCTCCTGCCCCGGGGTCGGCGGCGTCTGTTGAGTGAAGGTCAGGGTGTAGGTGCCATCGGCAAATTCCGTGTCGACCGACAAGCGTGGGGTGCCCGCCTGTTTATACCAACGCTTGAATTGGTCCAGATCGCGGCCCGTGGCATCCTGGAACACCGTGAGCCAATCGTCGATGGTGCAGGCCTGCCCATCATGACGCGCGAAATACAGGTCCAGCGCTTTGCGGTAGCCGTCGTCCCCGACAAGCGTCTTGAGCATCCGGATGATCTCGGCCCCTTTTTCATAGATCGTCGCGGTGTAGAAATTGTTGATCTCGACAAAGCTGTCGGGTTGCACCGGATGGGCCAGCGGACCGTTGTCTTCGCGAAACTGGCGACCGCGCAGGGCGATCACGTCCGAGATGCGGGCAACCGACGCCGACCGTTCGTCGGCAGTGAAGCTTTGGTCGCGAAAGACCGTCAGCCCCTCTTTCAATGACAGTTGAAACCAGTCGCGGCAGGTGATGCGGTTGCCGGTCCAGTTGTGGAAGTATTCATGGGCGATGATCGCCTCGATACGTTCGAAATTTGCATCTGTGCTTGTCTCTTTCGAACACAAGACCGCCGAGGTGTTGAAAATGTTCAAGCCCTTGTTTTCCATCGCTCCCATGTTGAAATCCGAAACCGCAACGATCTGAAACAGGTCGAGATCGTATTCACGGCCATAGACCTGCTCGTCCCAAGCCATGGATTTCTTCAACGCCTCCATGCCGAAGGCGGTCTTGCCCTCGTCACCCGGACGCACCCAGAGTTTCAGCGCGACATCCTTGCCCGACATCGTGGTGAAGCTGTCTTCCCGCGCCACGAGGTCTCCGGCCACAAGGGCGAAGAGATAGGCGGGCTTGGGCCAGGGATCGGTCCATTCGCGCCAGCCTTCGCCCGCACCGGTCGGGTTTCCGTTGGACAGCATCACCGGTTCATCGCCCTCGATGCGCACCGTGAAACGGGCCATCACGTCGGGGCGATCCGGGTAATAGGTGATCTTGCGAAATCCTTCCGCTTCGCACTGGGTGCAATACATGCCGTTCGACATGTAGAGCCCTTCAAGCGCGGTGTTGTTCTCGGGGTCAATCTCGACCTCGGCCTCCCAGACAAAGGGCGCGTCGGGTGCGTCCACCTCGATGCCGTGATCGGCGGGGTGCGGGGTCACATCGCGCCCGTCGATTTTTGCCGAGATCGGGGTCAGACCTTCGCCATGCAGGAAAAACCGGCGCGACGCCGCCTCGGGATTCGGGCGAAACGCGATGCGCGATACCACGCGGGTCGCGGTCGGGTGCAGACGGAAGGTCAGGTGCACCGCCTCGACCAGATAGTCGGGCGGGGTGTAGTCGGACAATTGGATCGGCTGCGGGGAAGCGTCTTTCATGGCTCACCTTTTCAGGAGGATGTGAACTTTCGGCGTCTGGCAGACGTTATGTGCGCGAACTGCGGGTCACAAGTGCAGGCCCGCGAGAAAGTGAACGGGAAAACGGAGGACGCCGCATGTCTGCACCAAGCACGAATATCGAACGCGAATCCCGCCGCCACGCACCATCCCTGATCGGCATCGCGCTGGCCATGCTGATCGGCGGGGTGATGGGCGCGACCATCACCTTTACCGCGCTCGGCGGAAACCCTGAGGACGCGGTCAACCGGACGGTGATGAACCAGACCAGCAGCACCTATTCCAACTGATCCAAGCGGCGCAATACACCGTCAAAGGTTCAGCATCCCCCGGCACGTCCCCCCGTGCCCGGGGAGTTTCAAGAAAGCGGACGCATGACACGCAAACCCTCCCGAAAAATGCGCAAGACAGGGGATTTGCCGGTCAAAACCTGTGCGGTATGCGCGCGCCCCTTCACATGGCGACGCAAATGGGCGCGCGACTGGGACCACGTGCGCTATTGTTCGAAAGCCTGCCGCCGGCGGGGTGCGGGAAACACCGCGCCGTGACGCCCGCGTGCGGCAGAGACATGCGGCACGGATCTGCGTGATTTGCCGGAAGACCGCTTGTTTCCGATCGGAAACTTTCCTATGCGGGGCAGGAACCCGTCAGTCGGAAAAAAGCGGAGGCCCCATGGAGCGTCGTGTCGAAAAATTCGGTTTGAAGATCGCGCCGGAGATCGCGTTGTTTGTCGAAACCCGGGCCTTGCCCAAGACCGGGGTGCGGGCGGATGACTTCTGGCGCGGGTTCGCGCAGATCGTTGAAGATTTGACGCCCACCAACCGCGCGCTTCTGGCCAAACGCGACGAGATGCAGGCGCGAATCGACGCATGGTATCGCGCGGGTGGGGGTGACATGGCCGCGCAGAAGGCGTTTCTCGAAGAGATCGGATATCTCCTGCCCGAAGGCGCCCCTTTCGAGATCGAGACCACCAACGTGGACCCCGAGATCGCCACCATCGCCGGACCGCAACTGGTCGTGCCGGTCACCAACGCCCGCTACGTTTTGAACGCGGCCAACGCGCGCTGGGGGTCGCTCTACGATGCGCTCTACGGCACCGATGCGCTGGGCGATTTGCCCAAGGGGAAAGGATATGACCCGGACCGGGGCGCGCGGGTGATCGCATGGGCCAAGGCGCATCTGGATGCCATCGCGCCGCTCGACGGGGCGTCCTGGGCGGATGCGACCGCGCTTTCGGTAAAGGGCGGCGCGCTGTCGCTTCAAACCGCTGGCGGGGCCACGGCGTTGGCCGACCCGGCGATGTTCGTCGGCTGGTCCACCGACCCCTGTGATCTTCAGGTGATCCTGCGCGTCAACGGGCTTCATATCGACATCCGGGTCGATCCGACCACCCAGGTGGGGCAACAGGACGCTGCGGGTGTGTCCGATATCCGGCTTGAGAGCGCGATGTCGGCGATTGTCGATTGCGAGGATTCGGTGGCCTGTGTCGACGGGGTGGACAAGGCGCTCGCCTATGACAACTGGCTGGGGCTGATGAAAGGCGATCTGCGCGAAGAGGTTACCAAGGGGGGCGAGACCTTCACAAGGCGTCTCAACCCCGACATCGCCTGCAAAACGCCCGCCGGTGGCGATCTGACGTTGAAGGGCCGCGCGCTTTTGCTCGTGCGCAACGTGGGGCACCTGATGACCACGCCCGCGATCCTCGATGCCGATGGCAACGAGGTCTTCGAGGGCCTGATGGACGCGATGATGACGACGCTCGCCGCGATGCATGACCTGCCGCGCAAGGCAAACTCGGCGACGGGCAGCGTCTATGTCGTGAAGCCGAAGATGCATGGCCCCGAAGAGGTGCGGTTCGCGGATGAGCTGTTCACCCGGGTCGAGGCGGTGCTTGGCCTGCCGCGTTATACCGTGAAGCTCGGGATCATGGACGAAGAGCGGCGCACCAGCGCGAACCTCATGGAATGTATCCGGGCGGCGAAACACCGGGTGGCCTTCATCAACACCGGCTTTCTCGACCGCACGGGGGATGAAATTCATACCGCCATAGAAGCCGGGCCGATGATCCGCAAGGGCGAGATGAAGGGCACCGCCTGGATCACGGCCTATGAGGATCGCAACGTGGACATCGGGCTTGCCTGCGGGCTGAAGGGCCGGGCGCAGATCGGCAAGGGCATGTGGGCCATGCCGGACCAGATGGAGGCGATGCTTCAGGCCAAGGTGGGCCACCCCGAGGCGGGGGCAAGCTGTGCCTGGGTGCCGTCGCCCACGGCGGCCACGCTCCACGCCACGCACTACCACCGCGTCGACGTGGCCGGGGTGCAGGACAAGCTTGCTGCAGACGGAGCGCGCGCCACGCTGGACGATCTTCTGACCGTGCCGCTGGCCGATGGCGTGAACTGGTCCGAAGTGGAAATCCGCGAAGAGATCGAGAACAACGCGCAGGGCATCCTTGGCTACGTGGTGCGCTGGGTCGAACAGGGCGTGGGGTGCTCGACGGTGCCCAACATCCACGACGTGGGCCTGATGGAAGACCGGGCAACCTGTCGCATATCCTCGCAGGCGCTTGCCAACTGGCTGCACCACGGGGTGGTCAGCGTGGACGAGGTCATGGCGGCGATGCGCAAGATGGCCCAAGTCGTGGACCGGCAGAACGCGGATGATCCCTTGTATCAGCCGATGGCGCCGGGGTTCGATACGGTGGCCTTCATGGCGGCCTGCGATCTGGTATTCAAGGGGCGCGAACAGCCGTCGGGCTATACCGAGCCGGTTCTGCATGCGCGGCGGTCGGAAGCCAAGGCCTTGCGCCGGGGATAACCCCCGTCGCCGTGGGTTTGGGGGCTTCCCCCAAACCCCCTTTCCTCCAGGGGCTGTCTGCCCCTGGAACCCCGCGATTACCAGGGGGGCTGTCTGCCCCCTAGGACCCCCGAGGATATTTTTGGCACGATGAAGCGAGAGGTGCGGGGCAGCTTTGCAGACAGAGCGGTCGTTCGCTGTTGGTGCACCTTGGCCTGCCCCGAGAGGCGGCTGTGCGCAGGAAGCGGGCTTTGTAAAGTTTTGGGCTTATCCTGACAGTGGACCTTCACGCTGAATGCGGCGAGCGGCAGGTCAGAGCCCAAACTGCATCATGCTACGCCTGCCATGAATGGCTGCGTTAACGCTTGAACAGGACGCTGGAACCAAGCGGGGCTATAGGCTGGGTTCAGATGCCATATTTTGGCCATTTCCGACATTTATTTGAACGCAGCAAGACGACGAAGGAGTGAAGAGATGGAACAGACCAGCGACGATCGACGAGCGAAATTCGGGCTGATTGGGTTCATGCTGGGTGTTGCGAGTCTCGTCGTTATTCTTGTTCAGATTTCTGCACTTTTTGAGCCACAAGAGAAGAGTAGTGGTTCCATGATTGGCGAGATTGCAGCAGACATAAAGCAATCAGCGGCGCGCAAATTGGCCGGGGAGCCAGCACCAGAGCCCACTCCTGCGCCCCGTGATTACAGTCAATTCATCACAATTGCCGCGCTCTGTGTGGCAGCTATCGCGGTCGTGCTTGGTGGCATAGGATTATATCGAAACGAACCACACCGGCTTTCATATATGGCTGTTGGTTTCGGCGTTTCAGCATTCGTTATGCAGTATGTGCTCTGGTTAGCGATCCTGTTTTGCGGCGTGGCGTTACTCATCAGTATTCTCGAAAACTTCGAGGGTATTTTCGACTAGATAAATGCGCATGAGCCGGATGAAAATGTGGGGGTAAGCGATTTGGTGGACAGTGCCAAGGTGATGGTTGGGACTTTGGGGCGGATATTGGGGCCGAAGTGAGCCTGACAGCGAGCGGAGCAAACATTGCATGTTGGCACGATACGGGCTGAAAGCACTCGAATACCTGCTCTACGCTTTAGCGGCGCTGGCGGCTTTCGAACTGTTCCGGATCCAGTCGGAAGATCGGGAGTCGGCAATCACCCTTGCTGGCGTAATCTTCATCTTGATTGGCTTGGGCGTGCTGGTGCCGCGGATCGTCGCCTATTGGAAATGGCCACGTGTAGCAGCGACGGTGGGTGGCCATCGCGCAACCTGGGACGGGGAAAAAAGCGCCGCGTTCTCCTACGACTTCGGCGATCAACGCTTTAGTGGTCGCTTGCGGTCAATATACGGCAGCGCCCGGCCGACACGGCTGCACGTCTGCGTGAACCCCCGCGCCCCTGCAGTCCGATATCTGGTCTGGTGGACCGTCTGGTGCGTCGGATTGGTGCTTCTGTGCCTTGGCATTTTTGTGCTGACGACAGGGATGCATCCTTTCGGCTGGCCTGGATGAATTGGCATTCAACCGACATTCCCCCAACCGACATTCCCCAAGTGGCCTGCCGCCAGACGGGAAGACCGCGTGACAAGGCCGTGCGGTCAAGCATTTCTTAGCTCCGAACCTCACTTGGCCTCGCCCAGATGCCCAATTTTGGGTGTTTGAGGCCAAGTGGCGGGGTCGTCCTTGGCCTTCTGAGGCGATTTTCAACGCGGCGGACAGACCTGTCCAGCCGGCTTTTGGGGCCGGGAGGCCGCAATGGCCGCGAGCATGTATTCGGCACGATGAAGGGCGGGGCTCTTTCCGGCTACGTAGTTTTCCGAAGTTGTAGGGCGGGGTTTGCCGGGGCAGGCTGGCCGTCACAACGGGAGGAGTTTGCCATGTCGATACCAGTAATAACACGGGCCGAGCGCGTGACATCGGCCCGGATCGAGACCCGCGTGCTGTTTGCCGGGCCCGAGGACGGCGTGCCGGTGGTCTTTGTCCATGGCAACCTGTCGGCGGCGACGTGGTGGGAAGAAACCATGCTACGCCTGCCCGAGGGTTTTCGCGCCATCGCGCCCGATCTGCGCTCTTATGGCGAAGCCGATCCAGCCGCCAAGGTCGACGCCACGCGGGGCCTGCGGGATCTGTCGGATGATCTCGCGGCCTTGCTTGAGGCGCTGGACATCCCGGCTGCCCATTTCGTTGGCCATTCGCTGGGCGGTGCGGTGTTGTGGCAGGTTCTGGCCGATCACGCGAGCCGGGTCTTGTCGCTGACACAGGTCTGCCCCGGTGCGCCGCAGGGCTTTGGCGCGGTCGGGCCGGACGGTGGCCCGGCCTATCCCGATAACGCGGGCGCAGGGGGCGGGGCGGTGAACCCAGACCTGATTGCGCTGATGAAAGCGGGCGACCGGGGGGCGGAGACCCCCAATCACATGGTCAATGTGCTCAACACCTTCGTCTGGAAGCCGCCCTTCGTACCCGAGCGAATGGAGGCGTTTCTCAGCGCGGCGCTGGCGCAGCATCTGGGCCAGGCGGATTATCCCGGTGACGCGGTGCCCAGCGAAAACTGGCCCGGGGTCGCGCCCGGAAAAATGGGGCCGATCAACGCCATGGCCCCGATTTACCAAGACGATCCGCTGGCCTTCACCCGGTCGGGCGCGGCGGCCGCGATCCTGTGGTTGCGCGGCGCGGAGGATCAGGTGGTGGCGGATGGATCGCTTTTCGATATGGGCACCCTCGGCAGTCTCGGAGCGGTCCCCGGATGGCCGGGTGCGGATGTCATGCCGCCCCAGCCGATGATCACGCAGACCGAGGCCGCCCTTGCCGCCTACGAGGCGCAGGGTGGCACTGTCGAGCGGGTTGTGCTGGACGCCTGCGGCCATAGCCCTTACCTCGAAAGACCAGAGGCGTTCGACGAGGCGTTCCACGGGTTTCTCGCGCGCCAAGGCTGATCTGGACCGACAGGAGGACATCATGGCCGATATTTCGCTGCGTCGTGCACGCACCATCATTCGCAAGACTTTTGAGAAGGGCACCGAGATGGGGTTGAAACCGCTCTCGGTGGTGGTGGTGGATACCGGCGGTCACGTGATCGCCTTCGAGCGTTCCGATGGGGCGCCCTCGGGCCGGTTCGACATCGCGTTGGGCAAGGCGCGGGGCTGTGTGCTCATGGGCATGACCGGGACGCAACTGCGCGACCGGGCGGAACAACAGGCCTATTTCGTCGCCTCCGCCGGGGCGGCGCTGGGTGGAACCCTTGTCCCGGTGCCCGGTGGCATCCTGGTGCGCGACGCCAAGGGGCGGCTCCTGGGCGGGGTCGGGGTGACCGGCGACACGTCGGACAACGATCTCGCGGCGGGTGCGGCGGCGATCGAAAGCGTCGGGCTGGTCCCGAACGGCTGACGGACGCGCGACTGTGCACATGTGCAGAAGGGGGCGGACGCCTGCGGTGTTGCGCCCCTTCTCATGCCCGCCCCAAGGGGCTAGGTTATGACCAAACGCGCCAAAGGACACTGCATGACCCGGCCAAAGATCGGCATAATCGGCAACCCCACCCTGATCGGGGATCATTACCCGGCCCACGCGGGCGGCACGATGAATTCCCATGCCGTGGCAGAGGTGTCAGGGGGGCTGCCGCTTTTGATCCCCGCCGATCCGCGTCTGGTGAGCGTCGAGGAGCTGATGGAGACCTGCGATGGTTTTCTTCTGACCGGGGGGCGGCCCAACGTCCATCCCGAGGAATACGGGGAAGCCGCTACCGAGGCGCATGGTGATTTCGACCGCTGCCGGGATGCCATCACGCTTCCGCTGGTGCGCGCCTGTGTCGAGACCGGGCAACCGTTTCTGGGGGTGTGCCGCGGGTTCCAGGAGGTCAATGTCGCCATGGGCGGGACGCTTTACCCCGAGATCCGGGACCTGCCGGGGCGGATGAACCACCGGATGCCCCCCGATGGCACGCTGGACGAGAAATTCGCGATCCGCCACGCGGTGACCTTTGCCGAAGGCGGGGCGTTTCACCGGCTGATGGGGGCGCAAAAGGTGATGACCAACACGCTGCACGGGCAGGGGATCAAGACCGCCGGGGCGCGGATCGTGATCGACGGTCTCGCCGATGACGGCACGCCCGAGGCGATTTATATCGACGGGGCGCCGGGCTTCACGCTCGCCGTGCAGTGGCACCCGGAATACAACGCCGCCAATGACCCGGTGTCACGCCCGCTCTTTGCCGCCTTTGGCGACGCCGCGCGGGATTGGGCCGATGGAAAGCGCCCGGCGGCGGCTTTGAAGGCCGGGTAGGCGTTCGGCACAACGCGGGGCAATCAGGCGGGCACTAGCCGTGCTTCGAATTGCCTGAGCACCCGGCGGGCGGTTGCGCCATAGTCGTTCGGGTTCACGCGCAGCTCTGGAAACAGGGTGAAAAGCTCTTCGCGCGCCTGCGGGGCGATGGCGGTCAGACCCTCGGCCCCGGGATGGAAGCTCTCCGATAATGCGCCGTTGGCCCAGACCACTTCATGTCGGTCAAACAGCATGTGGTAATAGGTCACCTGCGGCACCTCGATCTGTCGCACGCTGGTGCCGTTTTCGAGGTGCTTGGCGGGCACCATCACTTCGGGCGTGTCGAAATACAGGTTCGCGACCCCGGACCGGTGCAACATCCGGTGTTGGGGCGACACGAAAAGCGGCGCGTCATTGCCAAAGGCCCCGGCGGCAAAACGGATTGGCGCGATCCGGCCCCGCCCCGGCACCGTGCGTTTGCCGATCCAGCGCATCGGTTGCGGCCCCCGGTCGCGGGTCAGGACGAAGTCACCCGGATGCAGATCCTGTATCGGGCGCTCACCAAACGGCGTGCGAATGAGCGTGTTATGGGTGAAGCAGATGATGATGTTCTCGATGTCCGCGAAGGTCACCGTGGTTCCGTCTGCAAGCGTGGCCGACCCGTTCTCGGCGTCGGTGTAGCTGATCGTGCCCCAGTCGATCAGCCCGACGAAGTCAAGCGTATCACCCTCGTCCTCGTCGCCCTCGTTGCCGACGATGTTGATAACGGCGGACGGGCCGCCAAGCGCCTCGACCGGGTCGAGGAGAAACAGGTCATCGCCGTCACCGCCCCAGGCGCTGTCGCCTGCGCCGAGGGTGATGATATCGTCCCCGCCGCCGCCATACAGCGTGTCAGACCCGGCCCCGCCGTCGATTACATCGTCACCCGCCGCGACCTCGGGTCCGACGATCATCGCGCTGTCGGCGAGGTCTTCGGTCGGCCCGCCGGGCGGTGTGACCGTGCCCGAGATCACCTGGCCACCGGCGTTTTCCCAATGGCGCACCTCGATGGTGTAGCTCTCGCCCGCCACCAAAGACACCTCGCCCGAGCGGGTCGTCGGGGCCTGGTGATAGTCGTTGTCCATGAAGGTGGCGGTTGAGCCACCCGTGTTCGTCCATGTGAGGGGCGTCCCCCCGGAATCGAAAATCCGGATCGTCGACCCATCATCCGAAGTGGTCGAAAAGGTGAAGACCCCGGTGTCCGAGGCCACCAGCGTCGAGGTGTAGATGACCGCGAAATCGTTCGGATCGCCGGACGTGCCGCGCGCATCGTTCACCAGCGTGGTGCTGTCGAAATCCGGCGTGGTGCCGGTTTCGATCAGCGTGCCGCTTTCGGCATCGAACGCCTGCCCGCTGCTGCTGCCAAAGTTGTAGTTCCAGACCTCGTAGGTCCAGATCCCCGGTTGGGGCGGGCTGTCGCCGTAAATCAGGTCGTCGCCATCCCCGCCGAACAGCGTGTCGTTGCCCGCGCCCCCATAGATCGTGTCGTCACCGTCGCCCGCATCAACGGTGTCGTCCCCATCAAGGGCATAAATCACGTCCTCGTTGCCCGCAGGCCCGGTGCCGTCCCCGCCGTCGATCACGTCGCCTTCGAGATCGCCAGTATAGCCCGTGTCGATGGTGTCCGCGCCGCTGGTTCCGGTGACCACACCGTCCGAGGACACCGGAACACCATCGACAAAGTAGAAATCCGTGGTTCCGTCGGGGTCGTTCGTGCCGAAGTCGTAGGTGTCGTAGCCCGCCATGGTCGTGGCGTTGCCGGAGCCCGAGAGGATAAGATCGTTGCCGCCCCCATCGGTGATCCCGGCCTGCGCCACCTGGCTGTAGCCGGTGGTCCACTGGATGTCTTCATAGATGAATTCGACGCCGAAGTTCCCGCCGGTGGTCTCACTCAGCACCACCTGGAAGGAATTGTTGCCGCTGCCGCTATAGGGTGCGACACCGTCCCAGGTGATCGTGACGGCCCCGTTCGAAGGGTCGAGATCCCAGTAAATCTCGCCGCCCGCGTTGACGTTCACATCGCCAAAGAACGGCGCGATGAGCGGCGTCGTTTCGGCGGCGAGGTTGCTGGTCTGGTAATCGGTGAGGGGCGATCCGAAGGAAATATTGCCGTTCGAGTTGACGTAGAGCGAGGTATAGTCGGTGCCGAAGAAATTGATCCCGCCCGCCCCGAAGACAGAGGTGATATCGACTTCGACCGAGCCATCGTCGGTGTTGCCGGCATCCTTGGGCGTTGTCGAATAGACGTTCTCGCCGTAGCCCGCCGGGCCACCGAGACCTGAATTCATCGTGGCCATGGCACTACCTTGCGGTCATTGCGCATGGGGCTGGGATGGCGGGCGGTGATGGGCGGATGCAGGGGAGAACACACAGGGGCACCCGCGCTGCTTGCGCAACGTCCGGCGGGGTCGATCCCTGACGAAAACCGTGCCTTCAAATCTGCTCTGCCTCGAAACGCGCCGGGTTTGCCCGGTCATTGTTCCCGACCGTTCCAAATCACCGGACGGCCCTGTGCATACATTTTAACGAAAACGTTCATGCAATGCGAGCATTTCGTGAAACACATGGTTAAATTGGCGAAAACCCCTACCCGTAAGGATAGGGGCTTTAACCGACTTTGTGCGTTTCGGGGTGCTTTGAGCCGCCACACAGGCGTGTCAGGCGATGAAGTCGAACGCTTTGCGCAGGGGCAATTCGCGCAGGCGCTGCCCGGTGAGGTCGTAGATGGCGTTGGCCAACGCGGGGGCGGCGGGGGGCGTGCCCGGCTCCCCAACCCCGCCGATCGGACCGCCGAGCGACAGGGCGGTGACCGCGAATTCGGGCGTGTTCGACATGCGCAGCGCGTCGTAGTCGAAGAAGTTGCCTTCCACCACGCCGCCGTCCTCGAAGGTGATTTCACCATGGATCGCGGCGGAAAGCCCGTAGATCGCACCCCCGATCAACTGCGCCTCGACATTGCCGGGGTCGACCACGGTGCCAAGATCGGCGGCGATCCAGACCTTGTCGATGGCGATGGAACCATCCCGGTCGGACACCTCGATAATCTCGGCCACGGGCGTGCCGAACGAATAGGTCACGGCGATGCCGCGCCCCTTGCCCTCGGGCGTCTGACCGCTCCAGCCCGCCATTTCGGCCACGGTTTTGAGCACTTGCGCGGTCGGGTCATGTTCGCCCTCGATATGGGCGAGACGGAAGGCCAGCGGATCCTGCCCGGCCTTCTCGGCCATTTCATCGACGAAGCTTTCCCAGAAGAAGGCATTCATCGAGTTGCCGACCGACCGCCAGAACCCGATCCGGGGCGTTCTTTCGGGGACATGCCCGGTGACCAGCGCGTTCTGGATGCCATAGGGCTGGTCGGCGCAGCCTTCGGTGATCAGCGGGTCGGCGGTGGACAGATCGCGCCCGGTGAAGGCCTTGAGCGTGGCGCGCATGACGCTGGCCGAGGCGAACTGACCCCGCAGGTTGTCGATCTTGCCATCCGACAGACCGGCACGCAGGCGCGCCACGGCCCCGGGGCGGTAGTAATCATGGCGCATGTCCTCTTCGCGCGACCATGTCACGCTGACCGGAACGTTGGGCATCGCCACGGCGATCTTCGCCGTGTGCTCCACGAAGTCGTTGAAGCCGCGCCGCCCGAAAGAGCCGCCCATGATCGTGGTGTGAACCGTCACGTCATCGGTGTTCAGCCCGGCAATATCTGCCACCAGCTTGCGCACGCCGATCGGGCCCTGAACACCCGCCCAGATCTCGATCTTGTCACCGGTGAAGTGCGCGGAGGCGGTCATCGGCTCCATCGCGGCATGGGCGAGGAAGGGCGCGCGATACTCGGCCTCAAGATCATCATCGCCCGCCGTGACCGCGCCTTCCTCCAGCGCGGTGATGTTGGGGTCGCTGTCAAAAGCGGCCTCGATATCGGCGAAAATCTCGTCCGTGGTCGCGCCATACGCGGCCTCGCCCCAATCGAAGGTGATCGCATCGGCGGCCTGCATGGCAAGCCATGTGTTGCGCGCGACAACCGCGACGCCGCCGCCGATGTCGATGATCTTTTCGACCCCCGCCATGGCCTCGGCCTCAGAGGCGTCGAACGACAACATTTCGCCCTCGATACGGGGCGACATCCTGACGGTGGCGAACATCATCCCGTCCAGCCGAAGGTCGGCGGCATAAGGCGCTGTGCCGGTGGCCTTCGCCGGTTGGTCCAGCCGCGTCTGGGACTTGCCCAGCAGCGTCCAGTCGGCAGGGTCTTTCAGCGAAGGGTTCTCCGGTGGTGCGATCTGGGCCGCGTCTGCAGCAAGCTCGGCGTAGCTCAGGGTGGTGCCATCGGTGGCAACGATGTTGCCAGCGCTTGCGCGAAGCTGGTCGCGGCCAACCCCAAGACGCGCGGCGGCGGCGTCGATCAGCATTTCGCGGGCCGCCGCGCCGGACAGACGCATCTTGTCATAGGCGTCGAAGGTCGAGGTGGAGCCACCGGTGACCTGCAACCCCATGACCCGCGACATGCCCGCCATCACGGTCGAGACCACGCCGGATTGTTCTTCGGCATGGTATTCGCGCGGGGTCATCATTTTCGTGGTGGCATAGGCCGGGGCAGGGGGCCCATGCTCGACCCGCACCTGATCAAGCGGCACCTCGAGCTCTTCTGCCACGAGGGCGGCAAGCGTGGTCTGCACGCCTTGCCCCATCTCGGCGCGCGGCACGATGATGGTAACGCCGTTTTGGTCGATGATGACGTAGGAATTGAGCGTCGCGCCCTCATCCGGGCTGAGCGGGTTTTTCGGGTCGCGCGTGACGACATAGGCGCCGACCGCGACGCCGCCGGTGACAGCGACTGCACCGACCAGAAACGCGCGGCGGGTGAATGTGCGAAGCTTGCCCATGATCAGGCCTCCTTCATCATGTCGGCCGCGTCGTGGATCGCGGCGCGGATGCGAGGATAGGTGCCGCAGCGGCAGAGATTGCCCTGCATGGCGGTGTCGATGTCTTCGTCGGTCGGGTTGGGCGTCTCGGCAAGAAGCGCGGTGGCCTGCATGATCTGGCCTGACTGGCAATAGCCGCATTGGGCCACGTCGTGGGCGACCCAGGCCTGCTGGATGGCGGCCATGGCGTCGGGGGTTCCGACCCCTTCAATCGTGGTCACTGGCCCGTCCACCGCGTCAAGCGGCAGTTGGCAAGATCGCTGTGCGATCCCGTCGACCTGCACGGTGCAGGCCCCGCAGGCCGCCACGCCGCACCCGAACTTCGTGCCTGTCAGGCCCAATTCATCACGCAGCACCCAAAGAAGCGGCACCTCTCCCGGCAGGTCCACGTCGTGGCTTTGTCCGTTGACTTCGATCTTGTAGCTCATGGGGGGTCCTCCCGCTGGCATCACTGGCTGATTGACAAAATGGGCTAAAAGTGTCAGTTTGTCAATCAGGCAGAATAACAAACGCGGCATCCGTGCCGAAAGCGAGCACGTTTTGAACGACAACACCCAATCTACGCAGGACAAGAGCGCCCGGATCATCGGGGCGGCCTTCGAGGCCTTTCGTCTTTATGGCTTCAAACGGGTCTCCATGGCCGATATCGCGCGCGGGGCGGATATGTCGCGCGCCGCGCTTTACCTGCATTACCGCAATAAGGAAGACATCTTCGCCTCGCTGGTCGCGGATTATTTCACCCGGACCGCGCAGGCGATGGAACGCGCCCTTGCCGAGGCGCCGGATGCGACCACCGGGCTGCGCAACGCGTTGCGGGCCAAGGTTGCGCCGCCCTTTGATCTGCTCGTCGAAAGCCCGCATGGGCCCGAGCTCCTGGATGCCAAGGCCAATGTGAATGCGGATATCGTCGCCGAAGGGGACGCGCGGCTGGTTTCGGTGCTCACGGTCTGGATCGCGACCGGGTTGAAGGACGACACCCTTACGCTGGGCGATGTTGGCGGATCGGCACGCGAAGTGGCGCGGATCATCCTGTCTGCCGTGCACGGGGTGTTTGACGCGGCCGAAACCTATGACGCGCTCCGCGCCGATCTCGACCGTCTTGCGGCGCTTTTCGGGCGGGCCCTGACGCCCTGATCCCCGAACGCCGGTCGGGCTCGGCTTACATCTGGCCGCCCGCGATCTCGATCGTCTGGCCATTCACGCTTTCGGACCCCGGTGCCGTGAGCCAGAGCACCGCCGAGGCGACTTCGTCAGGTTTGATAAGCCGCTTGTGCTTGTTCACATCCCGCATCATCGAAAGCGCGGCCTCGCGGTCGCCACCGATCCGCTCGGAAATCGCGTCCACGTTGTTGGCCACGATGTCGGTGTCGACATACGCCGGGCACAGCGCGTTGAACGTCAGGCCGGACCCCAGGTAATCCTCGGACAAAGAGCGGATCAGCCCGATCACCCCGTGTTTCGAAGCGGAATAGGCCCCGGCCCCCTTCAGCCCCTTCAGGCCCGCGATCGAGGAGATTGCCACCACGCGGCCCCAGTCGGCGGCTTCCATGTCCGGCAGGCATTCGCGGATCGTCAGGAAACATCCGTCGAGGTTCACCGCCATCACGTCGCGCCAGAACCCGAGCGAGGTGCGCGACAGCTTGCGACCCGTCGCGACGCCCGCGTTGGCGACGCAGATGGTGATCGGCCCCCGCGCGTCACGGGCTGCGGCGATGCCGGTTTGGATCGAGGCTTCGTCGCTCACGTCCATGACCAGCGGATGCAGGCCTGGGGTGGCCTTGGCCGCGTCCTGCAAGACCGCCTCACGTCGCCCGGTGATGGTAACTTCGGCGCCGTCGGCGGCCAGAGCTTTCGCGATGGCCAGCCCGATCCCGGTTCCGCCGCCCGTTACCAGCGCATGTGTTTTCTTCAAGCCTGTCATCTGATCCCTCCCGTGTTTTCACCCGGCTAACATGTTCCGAGCGGTCGGAGAACCGGCGACGTTGCGCGCCATGCGCCCGGTTCGCGAAAGCCTGCCTGCGCGCGACCCGGCACGCGACCGCCGGGTCGCGACACTTGGTCTGAAACCGGGGGTTGCGTCGGTAACAATCCTAGCCAATAAACCGGGGTTCAGGAAATATTCTTGCGTAAAGGGATTCCCTTGCTTCGCTGGCTCGACATTCCGCCCGCATGGCTCGTCGCCATGCTTTTGATCGCCTTCGGGCTGGACCGGATCGTTCCGGGGCTTGGCTTTGGTTGGTCGTGGTCGCAATGGCTGGGGCAGGCGTTGATCGTGGCCGGGGTCGGCGCGATGGTGGCGGCTGTCTGGTCGTTCATCCGGGCGCGGACCAGCGTCATTCCGCGACAGGTGCCAAGCGCGTTTCTGCGGTCGGGCATCTACCGGTTTTCGCGCAACCCGATCTATCTCGGGGATGCGCTGATCTTGACCGGGGCGATCCTGCATTGGGATGTGCTGCCTGCGCTGGTGCTGGTGCCGGTCTTCGGCTGGCTGATCGAGCGGCGGTTCATCCGGGGCGAAGAGGACGGGTTGCGCGCGGCCTTCGGGGACGAAGCGCGCGACTGGATGCGGCAGGTGCGGCGATGGCTGTGATCCATGTTGCCGCGAAAGGGAAAAACAGGGACAAATCCTCACATTTGCGAGGGTTTTGGTCGAAACACCGGGCGATGTCGCCTATAGGAAACTTCAAGGACCGCGCGGATTGCGCGCAGGCCACAGTGGGAGAAGGAAAAGTAACGTGAAAATCGGGGTACCGAAGGAAATCCTCGACGGAGAGAACCGGGTCGCCATGACGCCGGACTCCGCGGGGATGTTGCAAAAACTGGGCTACGAATGCCTGATCGAAAAAGGCGCGGGCGCGGCTGCCGGGTTCTCGGACGCCGACTACAAGGCCGCCGGGGTCACGGTGTCCAAGACCGCCGCCGCCCTGTGGAAGGACGCGGACATCATCGCCAAGGTCCGCATCCCGACCGAGACCGAGCTGAAGCGGCTGACCAAGGACAAGACGCTGATCACCTTCTTCAACCCCGGTGGGAACGAAGAGGGGCTTGAGCTTGCCAAGTCGAAGGGCGCGACCGTCATCGCGATGGAGATGGTGCCCCGCATCAGCCGCGCGCAGAAGATGGATGCGTTGTCGTCGATGGCAAACATCGCAGGCTACCGCGCGGTGATCGAGGCGGGCAACAATTTCGGCCGGTTCTTCACCGGGCAGGTGACGGCGGCGGGCAAGGTGCCGCCGGCCAAGGTGCTCGTGGTCGGGGCCGGCGTGGCCGGGCTGGCAGCCATCGGCACCTCGACCTCGCTGGGGGCGATCACCTATGCCTTCGACGTGCGCCCGGAGGTGGCCGAACAGGTTGAATCGATGGGCGCCGAATTCGTCTATCTCGATTTCGAAGAGACGCAGGAAGATGGATCCGCCTCGGGCGGCTATGCCTCTGTCTCCAGCCCCGAGTTCCGCGACGCGCAGCTTGCCAAGTTCCGCGAATTGGCACCGGAGATGGACATCGTGATCACCACGGCGCTGATCCCGAACCGCGAAGCGCCGGAGCTTTGGACCGAGGACATGGTCAAGTCGATGAAATCGGGATCGGTGATCATCGACCTGGCCGCCGAAAAGGGCGGCAATTGCAAGCTGACCGTGGCCGACGAGAAGATCGTGACCGACAATGGCGTCACCATCGTCGGCTATACCGATTTCCCGTCGCGCATGGCGACGCAATCCTCCACGCTTTATGCCAACAACATCCGTCACATGATGACCGATCTGACGCCCGAGAAGGACGGCAAGATCAACGTCGACATGGAAGACGACGTGATCCGTGGCTCCACCGTGACCCACAAGGGCGAGATTACCTTCCCGCCACCGCCGCCGAAGGTGCAGGCCATCGCGGCGCAGAAGAAGCCGGAGCCGCCGAAGGAGCTGACGCCCGAGGAAAAACGGGCGCAGGAAATCGCGGCGTTCAAAACGCAGACCCGCAACCAGGTCACGTTGATCGTGGTCGGGGCGGTCCTGTTGCTTGGCGTGGGGCTCGTCGCCCCCGCGAGCTTCATGCAGCACTTCGTGGTGTTCGTCCTTGCGGTCTTCGTCGGCTTCCAGGTGATCTGGAACGTGAGCCATTCGCTTCACACGCCGCTCATGTCGGTGACCAACGCCATTTCGTCGATCATCATTCTCGGCGCGCTGATGCAGATCGGCTCGGGCTCGGCCCTCGTGGTCGTGCTGGCCGCGCTGTCGGTGTTCATGGCCGGGATCAACATCTTCGGTGGGTTCCTCGTGACACGGCGCATGCTTGCCATGTTCCAGAAATCTTAAGGGAGAGCAGGACTTATGGAACTCGGATTCACGACAGCGGCCTATGTGGTCGCAGCGGTGCTCTTCATTCTTGCGCTGGGCGGCCTGTCAGGGCAGGAAAGCGCGAAACGGGCGGTCTGGTACGGAATCGCGGGCATGGCGCTGGCGGTGTTCGCAACGCTCATCGGCCCCGGCTCGGGCCTGTGGCTCTTGTCGGTCGTGTTGATCGCGGCGGGGGGCATCATCGGCTACTACGTGGCCAAGCGCGTGCAGATGACGGAAATGCCGCAGCTTGTGGCGGCGATGCATTCGCTCGTCGGTCTTGCGGCGGTCTTTGTCGGCTTCAACGCGCATTTCGAAATGACCTTCGTGGCCGGTGTGATGGCCAGTGCGCCCACGTCCCTGACTGCGGTCGGGCTGGAAAGCTGGATGGGGGAGCAGAACCTTGGCAGCTTCGCGCAGCTTATCGCGCACAAGACCCAAGTTGAGCTCAATATCCTCAAGGTCGAGCTGTTTTTGGGTGTCTTCATCGGTGCGGTGACCTTCACCGGGTCGGTGATCGCCTATGGCAAGCTCGCGGGCAAGGTGTCGTCGGCGGCGAACAAGCTTCCGGGCGGGCACATGTTGAACGCGGGGGCCGCGGCGATCTCGGTCATCGCGCTGATCTGGTATTTCAACTCCGGCGCGGTCCTGCCGCTGGTGATCATGACGCTGATGGCGTTCTTCATCGGCTATCACCTGATCATGGGGATCGGCGGGGCGGATATGCCCGTGGTCGTCTCCATGCTCAACTCCTACTCGGGGTGGGCGGCGGCCGCGATCGGCTTTTCGCTCGGCAACGATCTTCTGATCGTGACCGGCGCGCTGGTCGGCTCATCGGGGGCGATCCTCAGTTACATCATGTGCAAGGCGATGAACCGGTCGTTCATCTCGGTCATCCTCGGCGGCTTCGGCGGCCCGGCGGGCGAGCAGATGGAAATCGACGGGGAACAAAAGCCCATCGACGCCGATGGCGTGGCGGCCGCGCTTCGGGAGGCCGACAACATCGTCATCGTGCCGGGCTACGGCATGGCCGTGGCGCAGGCGCAGGGCGCGGTGTCCGACCTGACCACGAAACTGCGGTCACAAGGCAAGAACGTGCGCTTCGCGATCCACCCGGTCGCAGGCCGTTTGCCCGGCCACATGAACGTGCTGCTGGCCGAGGCCAAGGTGCCCTATGACATCGTGCTGGAAATGGACGAGGTCAACGATGACTTCCCCGACACCGACGTGGTGATCGTCATCGGGTCGAACGACATCGTGAACCCCGCCGCACAGGAAGACCCGAACAGCCCCATCGCGGGGATGCCGGTTCTGGAAGTGTGGAAGGCCAAGCAGGTGTTCGTCTCAAAGCGTGGCCAAGGCACCGGGTATTCCGGGATCGAGAACCCGCTGTTCTACAAGGAAAACACCCAGATGTTCTACGGCGATGCCAAGGAATCGGTGTCGAGCCTTCTGCCGCTTCTCGGCTGATCTGCCGTAGGCTGACAAGACAAGGGCCCCGCCGTTTGGTGGGGCCTTTTTTGCATCTGGCCGTGTGATTTCACGTTGGCTTTGCCACAAGGAACGCGCCCGGGGCAAGCCCGTCGAGGTCATAGGGGCCAACCGACCAGCGCACGAGGCGCAGGGTCGGATACCCGATGGCCGCCGTCATGCGCCGCACCTGCCGATTGCGCCCCTCGGTGATGGTCAATTCCACCCAGGTGTCCGGCACGGTCTTTCTGAACCGAACCGGGGGATCGCGCGCCCAGATCTGTGGGGGCGCGATCAGGCGCACCTTGGCCGGGCGTGTCGGCCCGTCGTTCAAGGTGACGCCCCGGCGCAGGGGGGCAAGGTCGTCGTTGCACGGCGCGCCTTCGAGCTGCGCGAGATAGGTCTTTGGCATCTTGTGTTTCGGGTCGCTGATCCGCGCCTGAAGCCGTCCGTCGTCGGTCAGAAGCAAAAGCCCCTCGCTGTCGCGGTCCAGCCGCCCGGCGGGATAGACCCCGGGCAGGTCGATGTAATCAGACAGCGTCGCCCGTTTGGTCGGTGATTTCGTGTCGGTGAATTGCGACAGGACGCCGAAGGGTTTGTTGAACAGGACGAGACGGGTCATGCGGCACCGATACTGCGCCACGCGCGAAAATGCACGCCCCCTGTCGGCGGGGCGGTGCCCGGTATGGGACGACGAAACATGGTGCGCACCGGGCGCGACAATCGACCCCTGTCAAAAACTGTGAAGTCCGTTACAACATTCAGAACGCGAACACTGAGGCATGTCATGGCAAAACTCGAAGACCACAAGCTGCGCTATACCTTGGCGAACGAGCTGCATGCCCGCCCGTTCCCCTCGCTCGACGCCCCTTGCTTTGCCGCCTGTCTCGCGATCAAGCAACCTGACAACGCGGTGGCGCGCGACCGGCAGGCGGATGTGGACCATCTTCTGGCGCTTCTGGACCGCTTCGGGGCGGCGCATCCAAAGCCGGGGGCGAACCATTTCTTCGGCGATCTCGGCAAATACCGGTTGAAGTGGGAACAGCATACCGAATTCGTCACCTACACGATCTTTGGCGAGGGCACCCATGACAAGGCTTTCGACCCGACCATGTTCGACGTGTTCCCCGACGATTGGCTGGCACAGGCCCCCGGCGCGCGTATCACCTCGATCCTGATCCGGGTCGAGCAGATGTCGGGCGAAGCCGAGATGCGCCAGAAAATCCAGAACTGGTTCGTGCATGAAAGCGTCGCGGCCACACATGTGCTGGACAGCGAGGCGGTCGTGGCGGCCGATTTCCGGATTGATGAGAGCGGCCACAGCCGCGTTGCGATCTTTGTCGACAAGGGGTGTTCGCCCCGGCGCACGGGCCGGGTAGTGCAGCGCATGACCGAGATCGAAACCTACAAGCAGATGTCGATGCTCGGGCTTGCCCGCGCGCGCGAGGTGCAGGGGCGGTTGTCGGAGATCGGGAACAAGCTCTCGGCATTGGTGACGGGGATGGGCGAACTGGATGGCGCGTCCGAATCCCGGCTCACCGATCTTCTGAACATCTCGGCCGAGCTTGAAAAGCTGAACGCGGAAACCTCGTTCCGCTTCGGGGCGACAGCGGCTTACGAGGCCATCGTGAGCCAGCGGATCGAGGTGCTGCGTGAGCAACGGTGGAACGGGCATCAGACCCTGCGTGAATTCATGACGCGCCGCTATGACCCCGCGATGCGCACGGTGACAAGTGTGGAACGGCAGTTGCACGAGATGTCGGAACGCGCGATGCGGGCCGCCGATCTTTTCCGCACCAAGGTGGATGTTGAGAGGTCGGCCCAGAACCAGGCCTTGCTGGAAAGCATGGATCGGCGCGCCGATGTGCAGCTTCGCCTGCAGCGCACGGTCGAGGGGCTGTCGGTCGTCGCGATCAGCTATTACGCGGTCTCGCTCGGGGCCTACCTGCTTGAGCCGGTTGGGACATGGCTGAACCTTGAGAAAGGTCAGCTTCTGTCGATCATCACTCTGCCGGTTGTGCTTGCCGTCTGGCTGATGGTGCGGTCGATCCGGAAGCGGTTTCACTGACGAAGCGATGGGTCGCAAGCGCGCCTGCCGCGATCATCACGAGCGCGAGAAGGGCCGCGACCGACAGCGTGGGAAGACCGGAGAGCCCCGCCCCGATGGTGCAGCCGCCCGCCAGCACGCCGCCCGACCCCATCAACACCGCGCCAAGCGCATAGCGCCCGGTTTCGCGGGGGGCCGAAAAGCTCTGCCAGGCAAAGCTGCGGAACACCAGCGCCGCGATGAAGGCTCCGACAAAGGTGCCGCCGATCAGCCCGACCCCGAAATTGGCCGAGATGGCCGAGGAGGCGATGGTGAAGAACAGGCTGTCGGCAAAGGGCGCGGTGAAAGACAGCGCCTGTTTCGCGATCGGGTCGAAATCGTCGTAGAGCACGAAGCCCGTGGTCACCCATGCCAACGGCACGAGCGCGCCCAGAAGCGCGGCCAGCCCGAGAAGGCTCCAGCGGTTGCCTGACCGCAGCGCGATGGCCAGCGCGGCGAAGGCGATTACCGCGGACCAGACCAGCGCACCGCCGGGCAGGGCGGCAAGCGTGGCCGCGTCACCCAGCGGCAGCGTCACGCCTTCCAACGCCACGCGAATCGGGGACAACACGCCCTTCAACGTCGCATGGGCGGCGATGGCGACCAAGATCAAAACGCTCAGCGCGCGCAGGTTGCCACCCGCCCCGAGAACGGTCAGCCGCGAAATGCAGCCACGGGTGAGCACCATGCCCGCCCCGAAGGCGAGCCCGCCCAAGACGATGGCCAGCCACGGCAGATCGTTGGTCAGGAACCGGTGATCGGCGAACCCGATCCAGCCGCGCGCCACGGCGGCCTGCGTGCCGATGACTGCAACCGCCAGCGCCATGAACCAGATGCCCCGCGCCTGACGCCGGTCAGCCCCGACGAGCGCACGTCGAAAGCAAAACGCCGTCCGTTCCGCCAGAATGCCGAAGACAAGCCCGATGGCGAGCGCGGCAAAGACCGCCGCCTGCGGTGCGGTGAGGGATTGAAAGCCGAAGGTCTCGAACATCTCGGGTCTCCAATTGGAATTTTGTTCCGAATGAAGCGAGATATTCGTGAATTCAAATGAATTCTCTTGTCGTTTGGCCAGTCACGGCGGGACAATGTTCCAATTCGCGTGACGCCGGGCAAACCCTGTCATGCACGAACCGCATGTCCTGAAACATCCGGTGCGCGCGCGGCGGTGGTTTTGGATCGTCGGTCTTTTCTTGGATTGGTGCACAAAAAACGGGCCGCGACAGCGCGCGGCCCGGGGTTGATCGCCCTTTGCGGCGTGTCTCAGGCTTCGCCCCAGATTTCCTCGGCGCAGCGCACCACGAGCTCCAGTTTCTTTTTCTGGTCGTCCGGGGTGATCGCGTTGCCGTGCTCGGTCGACGAGAAGCCACACTGCGGGGCGATGCCCAACTGGTCGATGTCGACGAATTTCGACGCCTCTTCGAACTTCGACTTCAGCCAATCCATGCTCTCAAGCTCGGGGGTCTTCGTGGTGATGAAGCCTGGCAAGACGCGCTGTTTGCCCTTGGGCAGCAGCGAAAGCGGCTCAAGCCCGCCGGCGCGGTCGGTGTCGTATTCCATGAAAAAGATGTCCACGCCTGTCGAAAAGATCGCCTCGGCCGCCCGGTCATAGGCGCCTTCGGCGGCATGGGTGGACCGGAAATTGCCGCGACACATGTGCATGCCGATGAACATGTCGTCCGGGCGGTCGGCGATGGCGTCACGCAAAACCTCGCCGTATTTCTGGATCAGGAAATCCGGGTCCGTCCCATCGGCGCGCTTGTCTTCGCGGTGTTTGGGGTCGCAGAGATAGGCGAAGAAGATGTCGTCCATCTGAAGGTATCGGCACCCGGCCTCGTAAAACTTGGCGACCGCTTTCTTGTAGGTCGTGACAAGATCGGCAAACAGCGCCTCCTGGTCGTCCTGGTATTCCTTCACCCGGATGTCGGATTTCGCCGTGCGAAAGTGGCAGCAGGACGGGCCGGGGATCGAGATTTTCGGAAGCACCTTCGTGTTCTGGGCGACGAATTTGTAATGGTCGAGCATCGGGTGGTCGTCGGGAAAGTCGAGCTTTCCGTTGATTGCGGGGAACACGGGGGGAAGCTCGACCCCCTGAAAACCGACGAAAGAGCTGCCATCACGGCTCTCGATGTCCAGCCCGTCGAGCATGCCCATGAAGTCGTAATGCCAGAACGTGCGCCGGGCTTCGCCATCGGTCACGACCTTGAGCCCGACCTCTTCCTGCATCTTGATCAGCGCGGGAATTTCCGCGTCCTCGACAGCCTTCAGCTCATCCGCCGAAATGGATTTGTCGCCATAGAACTTGGTCCGTGCGTCCTTGACCGCATCCGGGCGCAGGAGCGAGCCGACATGATCGGCGCGGAATGGTGGGGTAGCTGTGGACATGAGATCCTCCTCGTTTCGTTGCCATGGAAACTATGTCGGGGCCGGGGGGGTCGCAACAGCTATGTCATGTATTTCGAGGCTTCACGCCGTGCGAAGGCCTTCATCCGGCCCCCATTTTTCTCAACAAAATCATGAGCCCGCTTCATGTCGTGCTTGGACAGATCACGCACCCACCACGCCACAGCCTTCTGAATGAACCAATCGCGATCCTCGACATAGCCCTCGGCCCAGCCCAAAACACGCTCGCGTATGGCGATATCCTGCGGCGTCGGGTGGTTCTGTTTCGTCCACGGCAGGGTGATGACGAGCGCGGCACGCCGGGTCCACATATGCTCTGATCGGGTCCAGGGTGAGACATCGTCAAGCCGGGCGGGATCGGCCACGAGCCGCTTTTGCCCGGCCATGCAGGCATGGTCGGCGATGGCCCAGCTGTCGAAATCGGGCACCCACGTCTGGATCAAGGCCCAGACGTCTTGGTCGGGTTTGATCCGGGCCTGCGTCAAAAGCTTTGCCGCGGCCAGCCGAGCCTCGAATATATCGGTCTGCCACAGCGCATCGGCCAGCTCGACCCGCGCCGCGACCGACATCTCGCGCCGCCATGTCTTGGTCAGATCGTTGATCCGGGGGTTCGGAACGCCAAGGTATCTGCGCGCGATCTTGTGGTATGCGGCCGCGCCTTCGGCGCGCCCGGGTTCCACATGGACGGTGAGCGCGGCCAGCGCGTCCTCCAGCGACACCAATGACGGAGGCGGGGACCCGGGCGGCGGCACGCTCATTCAAGAATGCCGGTCGGCAGCCCGTCGATGGTCTCGCGGTTTCTTTCGTCCCAATAGGTCGCGATCCCCGCCGCGCCCTTGTCCTCGGTCCATTTGGCCAATGTGTCGCGTTCGCGCGGGTTGTCAAAAAACGGCACCGCGTAGCCGCAGGAAGTCTGCACCATGTCCACCGTCATGTCATAGACTTGCCGCGCGCCCAGCGGGGCGCCCCAATGCGCCACGGCGTCCTCCCAGCCTGCGTCACGGGGGTGGAGGGTGCGGGCGCTGCCGAAGGCGCGCAGGATGAGGGGGCGGGTGGTGAAGCTGCACCACATCAAGGTCATGCGGTTCACCTGCGCCAGATGCGCGGCGGTTTCGTTGCCCGACCCGGTGAGGTTCAGCCAAAGAATGCGGTTGGGGCCAAGCACTCGCAGGCTGTCCATCCCCTTGGGTGAGACATTGACGCGGCTGTCGGTGCCCGCCGATCCGACGAAGAAAAGGTGCTGATCCTCGATAAAGGCGCGGTGCGCGTCTTCGATCCGGCCAAACTGCTTGCCCATCTTCGTCCCTTTCCTATTCCAAAACCTTATTCCACGGTCACGGATTTCGCGAGATTTCGGGGCTGGTCCACGTCTGTCCCCTTGGCCACTGCCGCGTGATAGGCGAGAAGTTGCGCCGGGATCGCGTAGAGGATCGGCTGGATCATCTCCGGCGCGTCCGGCATGGTGATCGTGCGCCAGACCGAGCCGCCGGCCTGTGCGATTCCCTTGGCATCCGCGATCAAAAGCACCCGCCCGCCGCGCGCCATGACCTCTTGCATGTTCGAGACGGTCTTGTCGAACAGCGGGTCATGCGGGGCGAGGACCACGGTCGGCGTCGCCTTGTCCACCAGCGCGATGGGGCCATGTTTCAACTCGCCCGACGCGTAGCCTTCGGCATGGAGATAGCTGATTTCCTTCAGCTTCAGCGCGCCCTCAAGGGCGAGGGGGAACATCTGGCCGCGCCCGAGAAACAGCACGTCGCGGGCATCGGCAACCTTGCGTGCCGCCCGGTTCAATTCGCCGTCGATGGATATGGCGTGGGACATGAGACCGGGCAGTTTGCCCAGATCGGCAAGACGCGCCTGCGTCGTGTCGCGGTCCATCACGCCGCGCTCCGTGGCGGCCTTGATCACCATGACCGCGAAGGTGGTGAGCATGCAGGTGAACGCCTTGGTCGAGGCGACCGACACCTCGACGCCCGCGTGAATGGGCAGCGCGATATCGCTTTCGCGCGCAATCGAGCTTTCGGAGGAATTGACCAGCGACACGATATGCGCGGCCCGGTCGCGGGAATACCGAAGGGCGGCCAGCGTGTCGGCGGTTTCGCCCGATTGGCTGACGAAGATCGACAGCGTGCCTTCGGGGAAGGGCGGTTCGCGGTAGCGAAATTCGCTTGCAACGTCGATATCGACGGGCAGGCGCGCGTGATGCTCGAACCAGTATTTCGCAACCAAACCGGCGTAGTAGGCCGTGCCACAGGCGACGATGGACACCCGGTTCACGGCACTGAAATCGATGCCCTCGAGATCCATTTCGATGCCTTGCCGGTCGTCCGAGAGATAGGCATCCAGAACATGGCCCACCACGGTCGGCTGCTCGGCGATCTCTTTCATCATGAAATGCTTGTAACCCGCTTTCTCGATCCGGGCCGCGTCCATCCGCACCTTGCGGATTTCGCGGTTCGCAAGCGCGCCGTTCGCATCATGGATCGTGGCCCCGTCGCGGGTGATGATCGCCCAGTCGCCTTCTTCAAGATAGGTGACCCGGTCGGTCATGTTGGCGAGCGCAATCGCGTCGGACCCCACGAACATCTCGCCCTCGCCATGCCCGATTGCCAAGGGCGATCCCTTGCGCGCGGCGATCATCAGGTCGGCGTGCCCCTCGAACAGGAACAAAAGTGAATAGGCCCCCTGAAGCCGCGCGAGCACCGCTTGCACCGCTTCGGCGGGTGTGTCGCCCGCATCGAGACGCCGCGCGACGAGACAGGCGACCGTTTCGGTGTCGGTCTGGCTCTCGAACGCGACACCTTCGGCTTCAAGCTCGGCGCGAAAGGCGGCGAAATTTTCGATGATCCCGTTGTGCACCACCGCCACCTTGCCATTGCGGTGGGGATGGGCGTTGTCCGTCGTGGCCGCGCCATGGGTCGCCCAGCGGGTGTGGCCAATGCCGGATTTCCCCGGCAGCGGGTCATGCACCAATTCATCCGACAGGTTCACGAGCTTGCCTACCGCGCGGCGCCGATCAAGCGCGCCGGCCTCGGTCACAGTTGCAATGCCCGCGCTGTCATAGCCGCGATATTCCAGCCGCCGAAGCGCTTCTAGAATGACGGGCGAGACCTCGTGTTTGCCCAGAACGCCGACGATACCACACATGTTACAGCCCTTTCTTCTCCGCCTTGCGCGCGCGGAGGTTTTCGAAAAACCGGGTGGCGAAGCCCCGCTTGTTGTCCTGTCGCATGCGCCCCACGGCCATGTCGCCCGGCCCGACATCCTCGGTCACCACCGTGCCGGTCGCGGTCATCGCGCCGTCCCCGATGGTCACGGGCGCGACGAGCATGGTGTTCGAGCCGATGAAGCTACCGGCGCCGACATGGGTGTGATGCTTGAACACCCCGTCGTAGTTGCAGGTGATCGTGCCCGCGCCGATATTCGCGGCCTCCCCGACGAAAGCATCCCCGATATAGCTCAGGTGATTGACCTTGGCCCCGGTATCCAGCGTGGCATTCTTGATCTCGACGAAATTGCCGACCCGCGCCCCTTCGGCCAGTTCCGCGCCGGGGCGCAGCCGGGCATAGGGGCCCACCACCGCGCCGCGCGAGACGTGGCAGCCTTCGAGATGGCTGAAGGCCCGGATGCGGGCGCCGTTCTCGACCGTGACACCGGGGCCGAAGACAACGTTCGGCTCAACGGTGGTGTCACCGCCAAGATAGGTGTCAGATGCAAAGAACACGGTCTCGGGCGCAACCAGCGAAACGCCGTTCTCCATCGCTTCAGTGCGCTTCATCACCTGCAACTGTGCTTCGGCGGCTGCAAGCTCGGCCCTTGTGTTGATCCCGCGCGTCTCCTCGGCGTCGCAGGTGACGGCGGTGCAGGTCAGCCCGCGAGCATTGGCCACCTCGACAATATCGGTGAGGTAATATTCGCCCGAGGCATTGTCGTTGCCCACCGCCGCGATCAGGTCGAAAAGCACCGTGGCATCGGCTGCCACGACCCCGGAATTGCACAGGGTGATGGCGCGCTCGGCCTCGGTCGCATCCTTGTATTCAACGATCCGGCTCAGCCTGCCGTCCTCGACCACAAGCCGCCCGTAGCGCCCCGGCTCGGGCGTGTCGAACCCCAGCACCACAAGATCCGCGCCCGACTGGCGCGCCGTGGCCATGGCATCGAGCGTTTCGGGACGAATGAACGGGGTATCGCCATAAAGCACCACCGCGTCGCCGTCGAACCCGGCCAGCGCCCCCCGGGCCTGATCCACCGCGTGGGCGGTGCCCAGCTGCTCGGTCTGAAGCACGACCTCGATCCGGTCATCGAGGGCGTGGGCCGCCTTGGTCACAGCCTCGGCCCCATGGCCCGCGACCAACACGGTCCGCGCAGGCGCCAGCGCCGCACCCGAGGACAGCGCATGGGCAAAGAGCGGCCATCCGCCCAACTCGTGAAGCACCTTCGGCAGCTCCGACGCCATGCGGGTTCCCTGACCCGCTGCGAGGATGATGAGGGCTGTGGCCATGGCTCTGCTCTTTTCTTTTCGCTGTCCCCGTTTTACCCCTGCGCGCGTAGCACGCAAGCGGCATGGGCGAAAGGGTGGGCATTTGGGCAAAAAGACGGTGATCTTCGATCTTGACGGAACGCTTGCCGATACCTCCCGCGACCTGATCGCCTCGGCCAATGCCTGTTTCGAACGGCGCGGGCTGGGCCCGGTGCTGGATCCGGTGTCGGATGCGGCGACCGCGTTTCGCGGCGGGCGCGCAATGCTAACGCTCGGCGCATCGCGGCTTGGTCTCACGGCGGACCTTGCGCAAGAGGATTATCCCTATCTGCTGGAATGGTATGGCGCGCATCTCGATCAGCACACGGTGATGTATCCCGGGGCCGTGGCCGCCATCGAGGGGCTTTTGAGCGCGGGCTACCTCGTCGGTGTCTGCACCAACAAACCCGAAGGGCTGGCCGAAACGCTTCTCACCCGTCTTGGTGTGCGCGCGCTGTTTTCCGCGCTGGTGGGGGCCGATACGCTGCCGGTGCGCAAACCCGACCCCGCGCCCTACCGCGCCTCGGTCGAACGCGCCGGGGGCACCGTTGCGGCGTCGCTCCTCGTGGGCGACACGGTCACCGACCGGGACACCGCGCGCGCCGCCGGCGTGCCTTCGCTGCTCGTTACCTTTGGGCCCGACGGGCAGGGGGTTGCCGGGCTGCGGCCGGAGGGGCTTCTCGATCACTACGATGACCTCGGACCTGCGGTGGTGCGTTTGATCGGTTGACGGGCCGGGGACGCGCGCGCACTCTCGGCCCATGAGCGAGGTCTTCAAAGGCAATTTCACCCAGCAGGAGCCGATCCCCGAAGAGGCGATCGCGGCGGCTGTCGACGTGATGCGGTCAGGGCGGCTGCACCGCTATAACACGGGGCCGGGCGAGGCGGGCGAGGTCGCGCTTCTGGAAGAGGAATTCGCGGCCTGGGCCGGGGCGCGCTATTGCCTTGCCGTGGCCTCGGGCGGCTACGCGCTGGCCACGGCGCTGCGGGCGGTGGGGGTCGGGCCGGGCGACCGGGTGCTGACCAATGCCTTCACGCTCGCCCCGGTGCCGGGGGCGATTGCCGGGCTCGGGGCGGTGCCGGTGTTTGTCGGCGTCACCGAGAGCCTCGTCATCGACCTGGATGATCTGGCCGCGAAAGCAGGAGAGGGCGACGTCTTGATGCTGAGCCACATGCGTGGCCATATCTGCGACATGGAAGCGCTCATGGCGCTGTGCGACGCGCGCGGCGTGACGGTGATCGAGGACTGCGCGCATACCATGGGCGCGCGTTGGAACGGGGTGCTGTCGGGGCGTCACGGAGCGATCGGCTGCTATTCGACCCAGACCTACAAACACATGAATTCGGGCGAAGGTGGGCTACTTGTCACCGACGACGCAGACATCGCAGCGCGCGCGATCCTGTTGTCGGGCAGCTACATGCTTTACCAACGCCACCGCGCCGCCCCCGGGCCGGAGGCCTTCGACCGCGTGAAATATGACACACCGAATGTCTCGGGCCGGATGGACAACCTGCGCGCTGCGATCCTGCGCACGCAACTGCGCGACCTCGACGCGAGATGCGCGCGCTGGAACGCGCGCTACCGCGTGGTCGAAGAGGGCTTGCGTGAAACTCCGGGCCTGACCCTTGTGGCGCGGCCCGCGGCGGAAAGCTATGTCATGTCCTCGTTTCAATTCCTGCTTCTCGATTGGCCCGACACGGCGATCACCGACGTGGTGTCGCGCTGTGCGGGGCGCGGTGTGGAGCTGAAATGGTTCGGCGCGCCCCAGCCGTCCGGCTTCACCTCGCGCTACGACAGCTGGCGCTATGCGCCGTCAGAGCCGATGCCCGCCTCGGACCGGGTGCTCAAGGGTATCCTGGACCTGCGCCTGCCGCTGACCTTTTCCGAAGACGATTGCGCCCAGATTGCCCGCATCATCCGCGCCGAGGTGTCCAGCGTCTACCAAGCCGCCTGACGGCGGCGCAGGAGGGCCAGCCCTCCTGACCTCCCGGGATATTTCCGGACCGGAAAGACAGGGGGACAGGGGTCCACTCCCGGGGTTGCCCCCGGGAGCTTTCCGGTCACGGCCATCGGCTTCCCAGCCTGTTCCGTGACACAGGTTTGGCACGGCAAGGTTAATATTGTCTTTCCGGTCGAGAAATATCCCTGGGGGTGCGGGGGATTGGTCCCCCGCATGTCGCGGCGCGGGCCCGGCCCGCGGTGAAACATATTGACCCGACTCGGGCCCCGTGCCTAGAAATGAACAGTCGTTCAATAAAAGGAGATGCGGCCATGTTCACCGGGTCCATGCGGTTCGATCTGGGCGAGGATATCGCGCAGTTGCAAGAGATGGTGCATCGCTTCGCGCAGGAGCGGATCAAACCGCTGGCAGGCGAGATCGACAAGACCAATGATTTCCCCGCTCATCTGTGGAAAGAGATGGGCGATCTCGGCCTGCACGGGATCACCGTGGACGAGGTCTATGGGGGCACCGGCCTGTCCTATCTCGCCCATGTGATCGTGGTGGAAGAAATCGCGCGCGCCTCGGCCTCGGTCAGCCTATCGTATGGGGCGCATTCCAACCTGTGCATCAACCAGATCAAGCTGAACGGGACCGAGGATCAAAAGCGCAAATACCTGCCCGGTCTTGTTGCGGGCACGGAAGTGGGCGCGCTCGCGATGAGCGAGCCGGGGGCGGGCTCGGACGTGGTGTCGATGCAGCTTCGGGCCGAGAAGAAGAACGGGTATTTCACGCTGAACGGCTCGAAATTCTGGATCACCAACGGGCCGGATGCTGACACGCTTGTCGTCTATGCCAAGACCGACCCCGAGGCCGGGTCCAAGGGGATCACCGCCTTCATCGTCGAACGTGACACCAAGGGGTTCTCCACCTCGCCGCATTTCGACAAGCTGGGGATGCGCGGGTCAAACACTGCGCAGCTGTTCTTCGAGGATGTGGAAGTGCCCTTCGAGAACGTTCTCGGCGAAGAGGGCCGGGGGGTCCGGGTGCTCATGTCCGGGCTGGATTACGAGCGCGTCGTGCTTTCGGGGATCGGCACCGGCATCATGGCGGCCTGTCTGGACGAGGTCATGCCCTACATGGTCGAGCGCAAGCAATTCGGCCAGCCGATCGGGGATTTTCAGCTTATGCAGGGCAAGATCGCCGATATGTATACCAAGATGAACTCGGCCCGCGCCTATGTCTACGAGGTCGCGCGCGCCTGTGACCGGGGTGAGGTGACGCGGCAGGATGCGGCGGCCTGCGTGCTCTATGCCTCGGAAGAGGCGATGACCGTGGCGCATCAGGCTGTGCAGGCGATGGGGGGCATGGGGTTCATGACCGAAAGCCCGGTCAGCCGGATTTTCCGCGACGCCAAGCTGATGGAGATCGGGGCCGGGACCAGCGAAATTCGCCGCATGTTGGTGGGGCGCGAACTCATGGCGAGAATGCGCTAGCATCGGGGGTACGCCCCGCGTGCCAAAGTGGTTGAAGGAGAGGGTCATGCGCAGCTATCCGGTCACTGTCCCGGCCAAAGACAGGGGCGCACCCGCGCTGTTGGCTGGCCTTGTCCGCCGTGCGCCCGCCGTTTCCGGGCCCAAGGGGCTCTCGCCATGCTGACCCCGACCAAAGATTGGGCGGCGCTGCGTGCGGGGTTCCGTTGGAGCCTGCCTGAGCGATTGAACATGGCGGCGCAGGTCTGTGACGACCCGGCGGCGCAAGACCCCGACCGGGTAGCGATCCTTGATGACACCCTGGGGCCGGTGCGTTTCGGCGCACTGCGCACCATGGCCGACAGTCTGGCCCATGATCTGCGCGCGCGCGGCGTGGCGCGGGGCGACCGGGTCGGTGTCCTGCGCAGGCAAGAACCGTGGACGGCAGCGGCGCATATCGCGATCTGGAAGCTTGGGGCGATCTCGATCCCGCTGTTCATGTTGTTTCGCCATGATGCGCTGGCGGCGCGGCTGTCGGATGCTGGGGCGCGCTGCGTGGTCACGGACCCCGAGGGCGTGGCTCTTTTGGCCAACTGCGGCGTCGAGGCGATGGTGCCCGAAGACCTCGACCCCGTGGCCACCGGGCCGTTCGAGACCGAAGACACCGGGCCCGACGATCCGGCGGTCCTGATCTATACCTCGGGCACCACCGGGGCACCCAAGGGGGCGCTGCATGGTCACCGGGTTCTGACCGGCCATCTGCCGGGGGTCGCGGCAAGCCATGATTTTCTTGGCGCCGCGCGGGATTGTCTTTGGACGCCTGCCGATTGGGCCTGGATCGGCGGGTTGTTCGACGTGCTCATGCCCGGCCTCGCGCTGGGCGTTCCCGTGGTGGCGGCGCGGCTGGACAAATTCACACCCGAGGCGGCGCGCGACATCATCGCGCGGCACGCGGTGCGCAACGTGTTTTTTCCCCCCACCGCGCTCAGGATGCTCAAGGCCGAGGACATGGCCCTTCCGGGCCTGCGGTCGGTCGCATCCGGGGGCGAGCCCTTGGGGGCCGAGATGCTGGCATGGGGGCAGCGCGCCTTTGGCCTGATGATCAACGAATTCTACGGCCAGACCGAGTGCAACATGGTGGCAACCTCCTGTGCTGCCGCCTTCGAGCCCCGGCCGGGCTGTATCGGGCGGGCGGTGCCCGGTTTTGACATCGGGGTGATCGACGCCTCTGGGCAGGAGGCAGGGGGCGAGGGCGACATCGCGGTGCGCCGGGGGGCGGCCTCGATGATGCTGGAATATTGGAACAAGCCCGATGACACGGCGGCCAAGTTTCGCGGCGACTGGATGCTGACCGGCGACCGGGGCTTTTGGGAGGGGGATTACCTCAGGTTCAAGGGCCGCGAGGATGACGTGATCACCAGCGCGGGCTACCGGATCGGGCCGGCCGAGATCGAGGATTGCCTGATGACCCACCCGAGCGTGGCGACCGTGGGCGTGGTCGGCAAACCCGACGCCCTGCGCACCGAGATCGTGAAGGCCTTCGTCGTGGTGAAGCCGGGCGTGCGGGCCGATGACGCGCTGGCGCGTGACTTGCGCGACCACGTCAAGTCGCGGCTTGCGGGCCATGTCTATCCGCGGGAGATCGCCTTTCTCGATGCGTTGCCGATGACAGTCACGGGCAAGGTCATTCGCAAATCGCTCAAGGCCATGGCGGCAGAGGAGTGGTGATGTTGGGCACGATGAGACGGACCGCAGTTTGTCTTGCGCTGTGGCTCATGGCCGGCGGTGCGCCGCACATGGCGCTGGCTGAAGAGCTGCCAGAGCTTCAGGCCTGTATCAATGAGTATGTCGACACCTACGAATGGTTGCTGGACGTGCATGCCGACACCCCGATCGAAGAGATCGAAGGCGGCATCTGGCATGTCGAGAACGTGACCTATTGCGGCACGCTGGGGATCGTGCGCTGTGATCGGTCGGACAACCCGATTGATTGCCAGATCGCCCTGCGCGGCGAACAGGACCAGCTAGCTGACACCATTCGCGCCGATCTGCCGGACCCAGGCGCGGTTGGCGAGGATCGCGACAGCTGGCCGGTTCGCCTTTACGAGGCGGCGCATGCGCTTGCCCATGGGTCGTCCGCCGGACCCGATTGTGCCGGGTCGCCCCGGCGCATGGAGGTTTGGTGCGAGGCGCGGCAGGCGAGCAATCGTCTGCGCAACGCCATGCACGCATGGGAGATCGCGCGGTATTTCGGGGCCGTGCCCCCGGCCACCAAGGCCGGTTGGGCGGGGCCGCCCGCGCCCGAACGCCCCCGGCCAAGACCCGAGTGAAATCGCTGTGAAAACCATGGGCGAGACACGAAGCACAAGATACCCGACACGCCGGGGCAGGAGGAAGGCGCAATGAAATTGCAATCGCAGGTGGTCACCGGGTCCGAGAGCTTCCGGGCCAACCGCACCGCGCATCTCGACGCGCTCGCCACCGTGCGCGAGGCCGCCGAGGCGGCACAGGCCGGGGGCGGCGAGGCGGCGCGCGTGCGCCATGTCGCGCGGGGCAAGATGCTGCCGCGTGACCGGGTGGCAAACCTGCTCGATCCCGGCTCGCCGTTTCTGGAAATCGGGGCGACAGCGGCGCACGGGCTTTATGACGGCGCGGCCCCGGCGGCGGGGCTGGTGGCCGGTATAGGGCAGGTGCACGGGCAGGATGTCATGGTTCTGGCCAATGACGCGACGGTCAAGGGCGGCACCTATTACCCGATGTCGGTGAAAAAACACCTTCGCGCGCAAGAGATCGCGGAAGAATGCAGGCTGCCCTGCATCTATCTCGTGGACAGCGGTGGTGCGAACCTGCCCAACCAGGACGAGGTCTTCCCGGACCGCGACCATTTCGGGCGCATCTTTTACAATCAAGCCAACATGTCGGCCAAGGGCATTCCGCAGGTCGCGGTGGTCATGGGGTCGTGCACGGCGGGCGGGGCCTATGTGCCCGCGATGTCCGACGTGACGATCATCGTGAAAGAACAAGGCACCATCTTTCTCGCCGGCCCCCCGCTTGTGAAAGCCGCCACGGGCGAGGTGGTGAGCGCCGAGGACCTGGGCGGAGGGGACGTGCACACCCGGCTCTCCGGTGTTGCCGATTACCTGGCTGAAGACGATGCCCACGCGCTCGCGCTCGCCCGCCGGGCGGTCGAAAGCTTCAACCGAAAGCGCCCCGACACCGTTGTCTGGCAGTCGCCCGAAGACCCGGCCTATGACCCTGACGAGATCCTTGGCGCGGTGCCCGCCGACCTGCGCACACCTTACGACATTCGCGAGGTGATCGCGCGGCTGGTGGACGGATCGCGGCTTGACGAATTCAAGCCGCGGTTCGGTGAAACGCTCGTGACCGGGTTTGCCCATGTGATGGGCTGCCCGGTGGGGATCGTGGCCAACAACGGCGTGTTGTTCTCCGAGGCCGCGCAAAAGGGCGCGCATTTCGTCGAGCTGTGTTCGCAACGGCGCATCCCCTTGGTGTTCTTGCAAAATATCACGGGCTTCATGGTCGGGCGTAAATACGAGAACGAAGGGATCGCGCGCCATGGGGCCAAGATGGTGACCGCCGTCGCGACCACCAGCGTGCCCAAGATAACGCTGCTTGTCGGCGGGTCCTTCGGGGCCGGCAACTACGGTATGGCAGGGCGCGCCTATCAGCCGCGCTTCCTGTGGACATGGCCCAACAGCCGGATATCGGTGATGGGCGGGGAACAGGCGGCGGGGGTTCTTGCCACGGTCAAACGCGATGCCATCGAGCGCAGCGGAGACACGTGGTCGCCCGAGGACGAGGCCGATTTCAAACGCCCGACGATCGAGATGTTCGAACGCCAATCCCACCCGCTCTATGCCTCGGCGCGGCTCTGGGACGATGGTATCATCGACCCGCGCAAATCACGCGATACGCTTTATTTGTCGCTCAAGGCGGCGCTCAACGCCCCGATCGAGGAAACACGCTTTGGCGTGTTCAGGATGTGAGCCATGGCAGCTTGGGATGATAAGACCGCACAAGGGTATGCGGACAAATGGGGCGACGATCCGTCGATCTTCGCGGTGTTGGAGCGTGTTCGGATCGCGCCGGATGCGCGGGTGCTCGACGTGGGCTGCGGCACCGGGTCGGCGCTGCGCCACCTTGCAGGTGATACGCGCCAGTTGACCGGCGTGGACCCGACCCCGCGCCTCGTCGAGATCGCGCGTGCGGCGGGCGGGGCGACCTATTTCGAGGCGCCTGCCGAAGCTTTGCCGGTGGCAGACGGATCTGTCGACGTATTGTTGGCGCTCAATTCCATCCACCACTGGGAGGATCAATCGGCGGGGCTGCGCGAGGCCCGCCGCGTGCTGACGCCCGGCGGTTTGATCGTGCTGGGCGGCGAGGCGTTTGGTTCAGACATGCTGCCCGGCGGGCAGGATTACACCCCTGCGCTGGAGGCACATGGGTTTACCGAGATAACGCGGGAGGAGGGCGAGGGCTTTTTCGTCCAGACCGCGAGGAGGGGTGATGTTTGACAAGATCCTGATTGCCAACCGGGGCGAGATCGCTTGCCGGGTGATCGACACCGCGCGGCGGCTGGGTGTCGAAACGGTCGCGGTGTTCTCGGATGCCGACCGGGGCGCGCGCCATGTCGCGATGGCCGATGACGCGGTCCATATCGGTGGGCCGCAACCCTCGGAAAGCTACCTGCGGGGTGACACCATCATCGCCGCGGCCCAGGCGACCGGGGCGCAGGCGATCCATCCCGGCTACGGGTTCCTGTCGGAAAACCCCGGCTTCGTCGAGGCGGTCGAGGCGGCGGGGCTGGTCTTCATCGGCCCCTCGGCCGATGCGATCCGGTCAATGGGGCTGAAGGATGCCGCCAAGGCGTTGATGGACAAGGCCGGGGTGCCGGTTGTCCCGGGCTATCACGGTGCGGACCAGTCGGACGCGCTGTTGGCGGACGAGGCTTCCAAGATCGGCTTTCCCGTTTTGATCAAGGCCGTGGCTGGCGGCGGGGGCAAGGGCATGCGAAAGGTCGATGCGCCGGGCGAATTTGCCGATGCGCTCGCCTCGGCCCGGTCCGAGGCGCAGACGGCCTTTGGCAACCCCGATGTGCTGATCGAGAAATTCATCGCCAGCCCGCGCCATATCGAGGTGCAGGTGTTCGGCGACGGCACCCGCGCGGTTCACCTGTTCGAGCGGGATTGTTCGCTGCAACGCCGCCACCAGAAGGTGATCGAGGAAGCGCCTGCGCCCGGCATGACCGACGACATGCGCGCCGCCATGGGCGACGCCGCGGTGCGCGCGGCGGAAGCGATTGGATATGCCGGGGCCGGAACGGTCGAATTCATCGTCGATGGCACCGAGGGGCTGCGCCCGGACGGATTCTGGTTCATGGAAATGAACACCCGCCTTCAGGTCGAGCACCCGGTGACCGAGGCGGTGACGGGCGTCGATCTTGTCGAATGGCAATTGCGGGTTGCTTCTGGCGACGGGCTGCCCGCGCGACAGGACGAGATCACGCTCACCGGCCACAGCTTCGAAGCGCGCCTTTATGCCGAAGACGTGCCCGCCGGGTTCCTGCCGGCCACCGGGCGGTTGGCGCATCTTGCCTTTGCGCCCGGATGCCGGGCCGAAACCGGCGTGCGCACGGGGGATGAGATCAGCCCGTTCTACGACCCGATGATTGCAAAGATCGTGACCCATGGGCCGACCCGCGCCATCGCGTTGGGCAAATTGCGGGCCGCGCTGCGCGACACGCAGGTGGCTGGAACCGTGACCAACCTGTCGTTCCTCGCCGCCCTCGCCGCGCATGACGGGTTCGCGCGGGGCGAGGTGGACACCGGGTTGATCGCGCGCGACATCGGACGTTTGTCGGTCGCGCCGGAGCCCGGGGCGGGCGACGTGGCACTGGCGGCGCTCGCGGCGGCGGGGTTGATGGAGCCGGGGCCAATGACCGGCTTTACCCTGTGGGGCGGGTTTCGACGCCAGATCCTGCTGGAGCATGCGGGCGCGGTGATCGTGGCCGAGATCGAGATCGACGGGTGCGAGGCGCGGGTGTGGACCAAGGAGGAAACCGTGCAACTTCACCGCGACGGGTCGGGCTGGCGTCTTGAGGGGCGGCGCGCGCCCGCCGTGGCGTGCACCGGCGATCTGGTCACCGTGTTCTCCGGTGCCGGGCATGGCTTCAAGGTGCCCGATCCGCTGGCGGTCCTGTCCGCCGGAGCCGTGGTCGGCAATGTCGTTGAGGCCCCGATGCCGGGGCTTGTGAAGGCGGTGTTCGTGGCGGGCGGCGAAAGCGTCGTGGCGGGACAGAAGCTCGCGATCATCGAGGCAATGAAGATGGAGCACACCTTGGTCGCGCCGCGCGACGGGGTGGTCGAGGCCTGCTTTGTCACCGAGGGCGCACAGGTCGAAGCCGGCGCGGCGGTGATCGCGCTGGAAGACGAGGAGGCATCATGATCCGATTGCACGCCGTTGCCGGAAGCCGGTCGTTTCGGGTCCATTGGATGCTCGCCGAACTGGATATCGAGCCGGATGAAACCGTGACCTACCGGATCGGCGATGACAGCCTCGCCACCCCCGACTTTCGCGCGGTCAACCCGGCGGGCCGGGTTCCGGCGCTTGAGATTGATGGGCGGACCCTGATCGAAAGCGGGGCCATCGTGGAATACCTGTGTGAGACGCGGGGAGAGGCGCTTTGGCGTGGCCCGGGCACGCCGGAGCGGGCCGATTTCCTTGTCTGGTTGCACTATGGCGAAACCGTTGCCTGCCAGCTTCAGGGGCTTAATCTCCAACAGGTGTTCCTGCCGGACCCGGCCATGCGCTCGCCCACCGTCATCGGGTTGGAGGTGCGGCGGCTGGCCACCCTTCTGAAACCGCTCGAGGCCCGCCTGTCCGGTCAGGATTTCATGTTGGAAAGCGGGTTTTCCGGCGTCGACGTAATGTATGGGTTCGCCATAGAGGCGGCGTTTCATTACGTGCACCGCGAAAAATTTCCGGCCCTGGTGGCCTATGCCGCGCGTCTTGCCGCGCGCCCCGCCTACCAGCGCGCGCAGGCGGCGCAGGGCGAAGACACGATTTACCAAAAAGACTTCTACGAGGTGCCCGATGTCTGATCCTGTCGAGATCGTCGAAATGGGCCCGCGCGACGGACTTCAGAACGAACCGCGGCTGATCCCCGTGGCGGACAAGATCGCGCTTGTCGATGCCCTGTCGAAGGCGGGGTTCAACCGTATCGAAGTGGCCGCTTTCGTGAGCCCGAAATGGGTGCCACAGATGGCCGATGGGGCAGACGTTCTTACCGGGATACAGCGCGCGCGGGGGGTGCGCTACATGGCGCTTGCGCCGAACATGAAAGGGTTCGAACGGGCGATGGCGGCAGGCGCGGACGAGATCGCGATCTTCGGCTCGGCCAGCGAAGGTTTCAGCCAAGCCAATATAAACTGTTCGATTAGTGAAAGCCTTGAGCGGTTTTTGCCGGTTGTCCAAGCTGCGAGTGTTCGAAAAGTGAAAGTCAGGGGCTATGTCTCCTGCGTCACTGACTGCCCCTATGACGGGGCGACGCCGCCGGACAAGGTGGCCGAGGTCGCGCATGAGCTGATGGCGATGGGCTGCTACGAAATCAGCCTTGGCGACACCATCGGGCAGGGCACGCCCGCCTCGATCCGCGCGATGTTGCGCGCGGTGCTTGAATATGTGCCTGTCGACCGGATCGCGGGGCATTACCATGACACAGGCGGCCGGGCGCTTGAAAATATCGAGGCGTCGCTGGAGCTTGGCGTGCGGGTCTTCGACGCGGCGGTGGGCGGTCTGGGCGGGTGCCCCTATGCGCCCGGGGCCGCAGGCAACGTGGCGACCGAGGCGGTGCATGATCGGTTGGTGGCGCTCGGGCTGACCACAGGGCTGGACCGCGCGGCCTTGGAGCACGCGGCAACTTTGGCAGGCGGGATGCGCTCATGAGCTATCACACCCTTTCGATCACCACGGACCCGCGCGGCGTTGCAACGCTCGCGCTGGATCGGGCGGACAAGCATAATGCGCTCTCGGCGCAGATGATCGCAGAGCTGACGCAGGCCGCCCGACAGCTTGGGGCGGATAACATGGTGCGCGTCGTGGTGCTCACCGGGCAGGGCAAAAGCTTTTGCGCCGGGGGCGATCTTGGCTGGATGCAGGACCAGATGGCGGCGGACCCCGAGACCCGGTTTACCGAGGCGCGCAAGCTGGCCGAGATGCTCAAGTCGCTGAACGAAATTCCAAAGCCGCTCATCGGGCGGGTGCAGGGGCAGGCCTTCGGGGGCGGCGTCGGGTTGGCCTGTGTCTGTGACATCGCGATCGCGGCGGATCACGCGAAATTCGGGCTGACCGAAACCCGGCTCGGGCTGATCCCCGCGACCATCGGCCCCTATGTCATGGCCCGGATGGGCGAGGCGATGGCGCGCCGCATCTTCATGAACGCTCGGGTGTTCGGGGCGGCAGAGGCGGCCGAGCTTGGCATCGTGGCCCGCGCCGTGCCGGGTGCCGATCTCGACGCCCGCCTCGAGGATGAGGTCGCGCCCTATCTCGCCTGTGCGCCGGGGGCGGTGGCGGCGGCAAAGGCGCTCACCCGACAGCTTGGGCCGCCGATTACCGAGGCGATCATCGACGACACGATCCGCGCGCTTGTCGCCTGTTGGGAAGGGGACGAGGCGCAGGCCGGGATCGGCGCGTTTTTTGAGCGTCGCACGCCCCCGTGGGTGAAAGGCTAGGCACCAGAGTAACGGGGCAGGCCACGCGCCACCTGGAACCGCGAAAGCCGTCGCGGTGGCCGAGTCGCGCTGCAACGCGGCAAAAGCGGGATGGTGAGCGCAGGATTTTCCTGCGCCTGTCCGATCTTAGCCATGGAACGGAGCTTGGCCGCGTCGCGGCATGCCTTGTAAACAACGGTATACAAAAGCGTTTCATCGCGCGTCTTCACCCTGTGGTGAAATGGATCAAACATCGCGTGGTTTGGTTGACCCTTCCGGGGAACGGGGGTAGACCCCGGATGAGCCAAACTGCCGCGGGCGCGAGCCCCGCAAAGGAGCCAACGTGGAAGACCTTCTTCGTGAATACCTCCCCATCGTCATTTTTCTTGCCGTCGCCATTGCCCTTGGGGCCGTGTTCCTGATCGCTGCCGCCCTGATCGCGGTGCGCAACCCGGACCCGGAGAAGGTGTCGGCTTATGAATGCGGCTTCAACGCGTTCGACGACGCGCGGATGAAATTCGACGTGCGTTTTTACCTCGTCTCGATCCTGTTCATCATCTTCGATCTCGAGATCGCGTTCCTGTTCCCCTGGGCGGTGGCGTTCAAGGACGTGGGCCTTGTCGGCTTCTGGTCGATGATGGTGTTCCTTGTCGTGCTGACGATCGGCTTTGCCTACGAATGGAAGAAGGGGGCCCTCGAATGGGAGTGATGACGTCAACCAACACCGCCGGTGCGGACAAGGACGTGATGACGCGCGAAATGTCCGACCAGCTTGCGGACAAGGGGTTCTTGCTGACCACCACCGACGACATCATCAACTGGGCGCGCACCGGGTCGTTGCACTGGATGACCTTCGGCTTGGCCTGCTGCGCGGTCGAGATGATGCAATCGTCCATGCCGCGCTATGACCTTGAACGGTTTGGGACCGCGCCGCTGGCCTCGCCGCGCCAGTCCGACCTGATGATCGTCGCGGGCACGCTGACCAACAAGATGGCCCCGGCGCTGCGCAAGGTTTATGACCAGATGCCCGAACCGCGCTACGTGATCTCGATGGGCTCCTGCGCCAATGGCGGGGGATACTATCATTACTCGTATTCCGTGGTGCGTGGTTGTGACCGGATCGTGCCCGTGGACATCTATGTTCCCGGGTGCCCGCCGAGCGCCGAGGCGCTGCTTTACGGTATCCTTCAACTGCAACGCAAGATCCGCCGCACCGGCACGATCGCGAGGTAAGCTCCATGTCCGAAGCCTTGGAAGCCCTGAACGAACTCGGTGCCGTGATCGAAGCGAAGCGCGCGGATCAAGTGGTCGGCTGGTCGGTCGCCTTTGGCGAATTGACCGTGACGATCCGCCCCGATGCGCTGCCCGGCTTCATCGAGTTTCTGAAGACCGACCGGGCCTGCCGGTTCTCGACGCTGGTGGATATCACCGCCGTCGACTGGCCATCGCGCGACGAGCGTTTCGATGTCGTCTACCATTTCCTGTCGATGTATCAAAACCACCGCATCCGTGTGAAATGCGCCGTGGGCGAAGGCGACATGGTGCCCTCGATCACCCCGGTTCACCAAGCCGCCAATTGGTTCGAACGCGAAATTTTCGACATGTTCGGGATCATCTTCAAAGGGCACCCGGACCTGCGCCGCCTGTTGACCGATTACGGCTTTCGCGGTTACCCGCTGCGCAAGGATTTTCCGACCACCGGCTATACCGAGGTTCGCTATGACGAGGTCGAAAAGCGCGTGGTCTACGAGCCGGTCAGCCTGGTTCAGGAATACCGGCAGTTCGATTTCATGTCGCCGTGGGAGGGTGCCGATTACATCCTGCCGGGCGATGAGAAGGCCGACGAGGCCAAGGGCTGATCGGTGCAGGGACAAACCCTCATATACTGCGTGGGCGCGGCGAAGGCTGGCACAAGCTGGCTGTTCGATGCGCTCTATGCGCACCCGGAGTGCTTCTTTCCGACGACCAAGGAATTGCATTACTGGGACGGCCTGCAGGGCGGCCACGGGGGCGTGTTTCGCGACCAGCTTCCGGGCCGGATCGCGGACATCCGCGCGCGCTACGAGGTGACCACGGCAGAAGCGCAGCGGGCCTATCAAGAAGCCAACATGGCCGATATCCAGCGTTGGTATGACCAGTTCGACGGAAAGACGCGCGACGATGCGGCCTATCTCGATTACGTCGGGATCGGTCGGGTCGAGGCGAAGATCGTCGGGGATTTCACACCGGCCTATGCAAACCTTCCGGTCGACTGGATGCGCCAGATGGTCGAGGTTCATGGGGATGTGAAGGCGATCTACCTGCTGCGCGAACCGGTGGACCGGCTCTGGTCCCATTTCCGCATGGACGCGGCGGACGAAGCGGGCGCGCTGGCCAAGATGGATGCCTTTCTCGGCGGGGGCGAAGAGATCGTGGCGCGGCGGTCGAACTATCGTCAGACGCTCAACCGGCTGGGCGAAGTGCTGCCGCGGCACCGGCTGCATGTCGAGGTGTTCGAACGTCTCTTCACCTCCGAGGCATTGGGCCGGATCTGTGATTTTCTCGGCATTTCGCGCATTGCGCCGATGGCAGACAAACAGGTGCACAAAAGCCGTGCCGGGACGCTTGATGCCGACCGGCGCGCCCGCGCGCAGCATGCGCTGCGCCAGCAATACAATTTCATCGAACGCTTCCTGGGCGGTTTGCCCGCGGAGTGGACCCAGAAAATGGTGACGGCATGATGGACGGCGGCAAGGGTTTCGAGGACGCCAAGACCGGCGAACAGCAAATCCGCAACTTCAACATCAACTTCGGTCCACAGCACCCGGCGGCGCACGGCGTGTTGCGCATGGTGCTGGAGCTGGACGGTGAAATCGTGGAACGCTGCGATCCGCATATCGGGCTGTTGCACCGGGGCACGGAAAAGCTCATGGAGAGCCGGACCTACCTGCAAAACCTGCCGTATTTCGACCGGCTCGATTACGTCGGCACGATGAACCAGGAACATGCCTGGTGTCTGGTGATCGAAAAGCTTTGCGGGGTCGAGGTGCCGCGCCGCGCCTCGCTCATCCGGGTGCTTTACTCCGAGATCGGGCGCATCCTGAACCATCTTCTGAACGTGACGACGCAAGCGATGGACGTGGGCGCGCTGACGCCGCCGCTGTGGGGGTTCGAGGAACGCGAGAAGCTGATGATCTTCTATGAACGCGCCTCGGGCGCGCGTCTGCATGCGGCCTATTTCCGCCCCGGTGGTGTGCATCAGGATCTGCCGCCCGCGCTGCTCGACGATATTGAGACGTGGTGCCACGCCTTTCCCGCCGTGCTCGACGATATCGACGGGCTTTTGACCGAGAACCGGATCTTCAAGCAGCGCAACGTGGATATCGGGATCATCAACGAAGAGGATATTCTCAACTGGGGATACTCCGGCGTGATGGTGCGCGGCTCGGGCCTGGCGTGGGATCTGCGCCGGTCGCAGCCTTACGAATGCTACGATGAATTCGACTTCGACATTGCCGTGGGCAAGAACGGCGATTGTTACGACCGCTACCTCGTGCGCATGGCCGAGATGCGCGAAAGCGTGAAGATCATGCTTCAGGCGATCGAGAAACTGCGCGCGCCGGAAGGGCAGGGCGATGTCCTGACGCGGGGCAAGCTGACGCCGCCGAAGCGCGCCGACATGAAGACCTCGATGGAAGCCTTGATCCACCATTTCAAGCTTTACACCGAAGGGTTCCACGTGCCGGAAGGCGAAGTTTACTGCGCGGTGGAGGCGCCCAAGGGCGAATTCGGCGTCTACCTCGTCTCCGACGGGACCAACAAACCCTACCGCGCCAAGCTGCGCGCGCCGGGGTATCTGCATCTTCAGTCGATGGATTACGTCGCGGGCGGGCACCAGCTGGCCGACGTGGCCGCGATCATCGGCACCATGGACATCGTTTTCGGAGAGGTTGACCGCTAATGCTGCGCCGTCTGCACCATGAACAGCCCGAGAGCTTCGCTTTCACCCCGGAGAACCTGGCCTGGGCCGAAACCCAGATCACCAAGTATCCCGAGGGGCGGCAGGCCTCGGCCATCATACCGCTTCTGTGGCGCGCGCAAGAGCAGGAAGGCTGGCTGACCCGCCCCGCGATCGAAGGCGTGGCCGAAATGCTGGGCATGGATTACATCCGCGCGCTGGAAGTGGCGACCTTCTATTTCATGTTTCAACTGAAACCGGTCGGCTCGGTCGCGCATTTCCAGATTTGCGGCACCCTGTCGTGCATGATCATGGGGGCCGAAGACCTTGTCGCTGTCGCGCGCGACAAGATTGCGCCCAATCCGCATGAGCTGTCGCCCGATGGCCGCTTTTCATGGGAAGAGGTCGAATGTCTCGGGGCCTGTTCGAACGCGCCGATGGCGCAGGTCGGCAAGGATTACTACGAAGACCTCTCGTCCGACAGTTTCGGCGACCTGATCGACCGGATCGCGGGCGGTGACGTGCCGGTGCCGGGCCCGCAAAACGGGCGCTTTGCCTCCGAACCCGCGCCCGGTTTGACGAGCCTCAAGGAGTATGACGCGGGCAAGCCCACGCATAACGTCTCGGCCGCGCTTGCGGTCGAACATGGCGATACCCTGAAGCGGATCGACGGGACCGAAGTGGCGCTGACCGCGCCGTGGCAGGGCAAGGCCAAGTCGCGCAAGGTCGCGGTGAAGGCGCGCAAGGTCACGACACCGGGCGCTGCCGAGGCCGCGCTGTCGGACAAGGGCGAGAACGCCAAACCCCGGGCAACGGGCAAGGCCGCGCCGGTCGCCCCCGAAGGGTCGGGCAAGAAACCCCGCACGCTGAGCGCGCCGCGCAAGGCCGGGGCGGATGACCTTAAACAGATAAAGGGCGTTGGCCCGAAGCTTGAAACGCTGCTCAATACCATGGGCTTTTACCATTTCGACCAGATCGCCAAATGGGGCCCTGAAGAGGTGTTCTGGGTCGATCAGAACCTTGAAGGTTTCAAGGGTCGGGTGAGCCGCGATGACTGGGTCGACCAGGCGACGCGTCTGGCCGCCGGTGAGCAAACCGAATTTTCGAAGAAAGTGAAGAAGGGCGATGTCTACTAAGATGTCTACTAAGGCGTCGAAACGCGCGTTTGAATGAGTGAAGCGATGGACCAGAACAGAATGCAATTGGCGACAGACCACCGGTCCATTCTTCTTTTTGGAAGCCAACTGAACAGGGATTGTGCAAATGGCGAATAATGACAGCGGACTGTTTTCTTGCCGCAACACGTGTTGGATCGTGGGCGGACTTCTGGGGCTTGTTGCGCTCCTGCTAATCTGGGGCTCAAGCGTGATCATGGCGATCATCGTTGGCGTGGTGGTGGCCGTTGTGGTCGCCCTCGTGATGCAAAAGCTCTTTTGCGTGGACGAAGGCGCGACATCGGGCGTTTCCAGCTCGACCAGCGCCGCGGTGAACCAAGCGGCCAGCAGCACCTCGGCTTCGTCGAGCACGTCGGCGGCCTCGACCGCCTCGACGGCGGCATCCTCGGCGGACACTGCGTCGGCGAAGACATCGGAACCCGCCTCTGATGCAGCGAAGGTGAAACCGTCCAAGGCGCTTTCGGGCGAAAAAGAGCTCGACGAGCGCAAGGGAGATTGGAAATACGAGAAACCGGCGGACGAGAAAAAGTCGGCGGCCAAGAAACCTGCCGCCGAGAAACCGGCGGCGAAAAAGGCCCCGGCCAAGGCCGAGACCGCCAAGAAAGCCCCCGCGAAGAAGGCCGCCCCCAAAAAGGCGGCGGCTGGCGCGGACGACATGAAGATGATCAAGGGCGTCGGGCCCGGGATCGAAAAGAAACTGCATGACGCCGGTGTGACCAGCTTTGCACAGATCGCGGGTTGGGGCCCGTCGGACATTGCCGAGATGGACGACAAGCTCAATTTCCGGGGCCGTATCGAGCGGGACGACTGGGTCACGCAGGCCAAGGCGCTTGCCGCAGGCGAAGAAACCGAGTTTTCGAAGAAGGCCAGCTCGTCCGGCCTCTACGAAGGCAACAAGAAGAAGTGAGGCTGTCGGCTGAATGAAGACCTCCGAGGCGGACCAAAAGGCGCGGGGCAGGCAAGGTCGGCTTGCTGCCCTCGTGATCGCCGCCTCGGCCATCGTTTCAGTTGCGGGCACTTGGGTCGGCGAGGAGTTGGGATGGTCCAACCGCACGCTCGGCCTCATAGGATTGGTTGCGATGGGGGGCTTCGCGTTCGGCCTCATCGTGGCCGCAAGGCTCTGGCTCGTCAGCCGGAAGGATGAAGGATAAAGGCCATGTTGAAAGATCAGGATCGGATCTTCACCAATCTTTACGGGATGCACGACCGGTCGCTGAAGGGCGCCCAGGCGCGCGGCCACTGGGATGGGACCGCCGCGATCATCAAGAAGGGCCGCGACTGGATCGTGGACGAGATGAAGGCGTCCGGCCTGCGCGGCCGCGGCGGGGCGGGCTTTCCCACCGGTCTCAAATGGTCCTTCATGCCGAAGGAAAGCGATGGGCGCCCGGCCTATCTGGTGGTCAACGCGGATGAATCCGAGCCGGGCACCTGCAAGGACCGCGAAATCATGCGCCATGATCCGCACACCTTGATCGAAGGCTGCCTGATCGCCTCCTTCGCGATGAACGCGCATGCCTGCTACATCTACATCCGTGGCGAATACGTCCGCGAACGTGAGGCGCTTCAAGCGGCCATCGACGAGGCGTATGATGCGGGCCTTGTGGGCAAGAACGCCGCAGGCTCCGGCTGGGATTTCGATCTCTACCTGCACCACGGCGCGGGCGCCTATATTTGTGGCGAGGAAACCGCGCTTCTGGAAAGCCTTGAGGGCAAAAAGGGCATGCCGCGCATGAAGCCGCCGTTCCCGGCGGGCGCGGGGCTTTACGGTTGCCCGACCACGGTGAACAACGTGGAGTCCATCGCGGTGGTCCCGACCATCCTGCGCCGGGGGCCGGAATGGTTCGCGGGCTTTGGCCGCCCCAACAACTCGGGCACGAAAATCTTTGCCGTCTCCGGCCACGTCAACAATCCTTGCGTGGTGGAAGAGGCGATGTCGATTTCCTTCGAGGAATTGATCGAAACCCATTGCGGCGGCATTCGCGGCGGGTGGGACAACCTCTTGGCGGTGATCCCCGGCGGCTCATCCGTGCCGGTGGTGCGGGGCGAGAACATGCAGGGCGCGATCATGGATTACGACTACCTGCAAAAGGATCTGCGCTCGGGGCTTGGCACGGCGGCGGTGATCGTGATGGACAAATCCACCGACATCGTGAAGGCGATCTGGCGGCTGTCGAAATTCTACAAACACGAAAGCTGCGGCCAATGCACGCCCTGCCGCGAAGGCACCGGGTGGATGATGCGGGTCATGGACCGGCTGGTGCGCGGCGAGGCGGAGCTTGAGGAAATCGACATGTTGTTCGATGTCACCAAGCAGGTCGAAGGCCACACCATCTGCGCGCTAGGCGACGCGGCGGCCTGGCCGATCCAAGGGCTGATCCGGAATTTCCGGGGCGAGATCGAAGACCGCATTCGGGCCCAGAAATCCGGGCGCACCGGCGCGATGGCGGCGGAGTAAGCAATGCGGCACGGGCTTCATATCGTCGGCGCGTCACTGCTGGTGGCGGGGTGCGGCATTTTCGGCGGGGACGAGACCGCTCGGACGACCGATGCCCTGTCCACAGCCCAACCCACGGCGCAACACCAGGACGTGTTGAGCGCGGATGGCACGAACTACGCGGTGAGCTTTACCAGCCACGGCATCTGGCGCGACGCAAGCGGCGGGGCGGGGGCCGACGTGGCGGTGCCGCAAGTGCGCGTGGCACGGACGGATGGCACCGATTTGACCGAGGACGACATCATGGCGGCGCGCGGCGTCGCCAAGGCCTATTGCCGGGCACATCCGGAGTTCCGCCGCGAGGTGGTGTTCGGGGACGGCGTGGCCGTGGAACAAGGTAGCGTGATCTTTTCCGAGATCTGTGACTGAGACGAAGGGCCGGGGACCCCCGGCGAATGAGGTTAAGCGAATGGCCGACCTGAAGAAAATTGTGATCGACGGCAACGAGATCGAGGTGGACGGGGCGATGACCCTGCTCCAGGCCTGTGAAGAGGCCGGGATCGAGGTGCCGCGGTTTTGCTACCATGAACGTCTGTCGATCGCGGGCAACTGCCGGATGTGCTTGGTCGAGGTCGTCGGTGGCCCACCCAAGCCCGCCGCCTCCTGCGCGATGCAGGTCAAGGACATGCGCCCGGGGCCCGAAGGTCAGCCGCCGGTGGTGAAGACCAATTCGCCCATGGTGAAGAAGGCGCGCGAAGGGGTGATGGAGTTTTTGCTCATCAACCACCCGCTTGATTGCCCGATCTGCGACCAAGGCGGCGAATGCGACCTTCAGGATCAGGCGATGGCTTACGGCGTGGATTTCTCGCGCTACCGCGAGCCCAAGCGGGCGACCGAGGATCTCGATCTTGGCCCGCTGGTCTCGACCCAGATGACGCGCTGCATCTCCTGCACCCGCTGCGTGCGCTTCACCACCGAGGTCGCGGGCATTCACCAGATGGGCCAGACGGGCCGGGGCGAAGATGCCGAGATCACCAGCTACCTGAACGAAACGCTCGACAGCAATCTTCAGGGCAACATCATCGACCTGTGCCCTGTCGGCGCGCTGACGTCGAAACCCTATGCCTACACCGCGCGTCCGTGGGAATTGACCAAGACCGAGACGATCGACGTGATGGATGCGCTCGGCTCCAACATCCGCGTGGACACCAAGGGGCGCGAAGTCATGCGTATCCTGCCGCGCAACCATGACGGGGTGAACGAGGAATGGATTTCCGACAAGACCCGCTTTGTCTGGGACGGGCTGCGCCGCCAGCGGCTTGACCGCCCCTACGTGCGCAAGAATGGCAAGCTGACCGCCGTCACATGGCCCGAGGCGCTGAGCGCGGCGGCACAGGCGATGAAGGGCAAGAAGACCGCCGGGCTGGTCGGCGATCTCGCCTCGACCGAGGCGACCTTCAGCCTCAAGCAGTTGATCGAAGGTCTGGGCGGTGCGGTCGAGGCACGGGTTGACGGGGCCAAGCTGCCTGCCGGTAACCGTTCGGCCTATGTCGGGACCGCGCGCGTCGAGGAGATCGACGATGCGGATTACATCATGCTCATCGGCACCAACCCGCGCGACGAAGCGCCGGTCCTGAACGCACGCATCCGCAAGGCATGGCTTCGCGGGGCCGAGATCGGCAGCATCGGGGTGCGCGGCGATCTGACCTACGCGCATCATTCCATGGGCATGGACCGCGACGCGCTTTTGACCCTGTCGGACTACGACTTTGGCGCGGTGAAGGACAAGAACGCGCTTGTGATCGTGGGACAGGGCGCGCTGACCGAAGCCGATGGCGAAGCGGTGCTGGCCCATGCGATGAACGCGGTTGCGCGCATGAACGGCAAGCTTCTGGTGCTGCACACCGCTGCGGGCCGGGTCGGCGCAATGGATGTCGGCGCAGTCACCGAGGGCGGGCTCAAGGCCGCGACCGAAGGGGCCGACGTGGTGTTCAACATGGGGGCCGACGAGATCGAGATCGACGCGGGCCCGACTGTGATCTACATGGGCTCGCACGGCGACCGGGGCGCACACCGCGCCGATATCATTCTGCCCGGCGCGGCCTATACCGAGGAAAACGGGTTGTTCGTCAACACCGAGGGGCGTCCCCAGCTTGCCCTGCGCGCGGGCTTCCCGCCGGGCGAGGCGAAAGAAAACTGGGCCATCCTGCGCGCGCTCTCGGCCGAGCTTGACGCGACCCAACCGTGGGACAGTCTCGCCGGTCTGCGCCGCGCGATGATCGACACCGTGCCGCATCTTGGCGATGTCGACGTGATCCCAGAGGCCCCTTGGCAGCCGCTCAAGGTCAAGAAACCGGGCAAGGCAAGCTTCAAGCCGGCGGTCAAGGATCATTACCTGACCAACCCGATCACCCGGGCGTCCGAGGTTATGGCCGAGCTCTCCGCCAACGCCAAGGCGCGCGACTCCCAAAAGGTCGCCGCCGAGTGAGCCTCAGGCTCGCATATCCCGTCGTGGCTTTTGCCGCACTCACGGCCTGTGGCGAACAGGCCGAGGTCAGCCGTGCGGTGGCGTCGGCGCGGGCCGAGGTCAAACCGTTCTCGCCCGAGTATCTCGGGATCGGAACCCGGCTTCTGGATGGCGACCTTGTGGCCTTCGACGTGCGCATGAAGGGGGCGCGGGAGACGCAGGACGTTGTGGATTACGCCCAATGCGCCGCCGCGCAATACGCGCTCATCCGGGGTTACGGATTTGCCCGCCATGTGCGCACAGGGGTGGAAAGAAGCGGCGATGTGTGGGAAGGGGACGCAACTTACGTCATCTCCGACGCATTGCCCGATGGATTGGCCAAGATCGACGCGGAAGTGGCGGTCGGGGCTTGCAAGGAAAACGGAATACCGACGATCTGAGGCGCTCACGATGATGGAATTCTTCACACAAACGAACCTGGGGATCGCCCTGACCATCACCGGTCAGGTGCTTTTGGTCGTCGTGCCGCTCCTCGTGGCGCTCGCCTTCTTGCTCTACTTCGATCGCAAGGTCTGGGCGGCGGTGCAGTTGCGCCGGGGGCCGAACGTGGTCGGGGCCTTTGGCCTTTTGCAATCCTTCGCCGATTTCCTGAAATACGTGGTGAAAGAGATCGTGGTGCCCGCTGGGGCAGACAAGTTCGTCTTCTTCCTCGCGCCGATGCTGTCGCTCGTCCTCGCCATGGTGGCTTGGGCGGTGATCCCCTTTGGCGACGGATTGGTTCTCGCCGATATCAACGTGGCCATCCTGTTCGTCTTCGCGGTCTCGTCGCTCGAAGTCTACGGGGTGATCATGGGGGGCTGGGCGTCCAATTCGAAATACCCGTTCCTTGGCTCCCTGCGGTCTGCCGCGCAGATGATTTCCTACGAGGTGTCGATCGGCCTGATCATCATCGGCGTGATCATCTCGACCGGGTCGATGAACTTCGGCAACATCGTCGCCGCGCAGGACGGGATGGGCATTTTCTCATGGTATTGGATCCCGCACTTCCCGATGGTCTTCTTGTTCCTGATCTCGGCCATGGCGGAAACCAACCGCCCGCCCTTTGACTTGCCTGAGGCGGAATCCGAGCTGGTGGCGGGCTACATGGTCGAGTATTCCTCGACGCCCTTCCTTCTGTTCCAGATCGGCGAATACGTGGCCATCGTGTTGATGTGTGCGCTGGTGAGCCTCTTGTTCTTCGGTGGCTGGCTGTCCCCGATCGAGGCGCTGCCGGATGGCATGTTCTGGTTCCTGATCAAGATCTTCTTTTTCTTCTTCATCTTCGCGATGGTGAAGGCGATCACGCCGCGCTACCGCTATGACCAACTGATGCGCATCGGATGGAAAGTGTTCCTGCCCTTGTCGCTTGGATGGGTCGTGCTGGTGGCCTTCTTCGCACAATACGGCGCGTTCTGGGGCACCTATGCCCGCTGGACCGTGGGAGGCTAACGAATGGCATACGACTACACCCGCTCGGTCAAATACTTCCTGCTCACCGACTGGATCAAAGGGTTCCAGCTGGGGTTGAAGTATTTCTTCAAACCCAAGGCGACGCTGAATTACCCGCACGAAAAGGGCCCGCTGTCCCCCCGGTTCCGCGGCGAACACGCGTTGCGCCGCTATCCCAACGGGGAAGAGCGTTGCATTGCCTGCAAGCTTTGCGAAGCGATCTGCCCGGCGCAGGCCATCACCATCGATGCCGAACCGCGTGACGATGGCTCGCGCCGCACCACGCGCTACGACATCGACATGACCAAGTGCATCTATTGCGGGTTCTGCGAAGAAGCCTGCCCGGTGGATGCCATCGTCGAAGGCCCGAATTTCGAGTTCGCGACCGAGACCCGCGAAGAGCTTTTCTATGACAAGCAAAAGCTGCTTGAGAACGGCGACCGCTGGGAAGCCGAGATTGCGCGCAATCTCGAGCTTGACGCGCCGTATCGGTAAGGGGACCGGAGCATGGACGCCTGGGGCGCAACATTGTTCGAGGAAGAGGCCGCGCAAAACTGGCTGGACGAGGCCTATGTCTCTGCCGGCGCCGGTGCGGTGGCCCAGGCTCTCGACACCGCTGCCGAGCGCCCGGTGACCGACCCGCTTGACCGGACCGAGGGCGCAGTCGCGCTTATCGCCGGTGAGGTCGTGGCCACCGCCTATGGCGAGATGCCGGCGGGGCTTCCCCAAGAGGTGCTCGACCGGCTCAACGCCCATGGCTCCGAGGTGCGCAACCTCGCAGACGCGAAACGCCGGGCGCGCCGCGCGCTTGAGCGGGTCATTTCCGACAATTCCGCGCTGCACGCCCATTGGGCCGCTGCAGAAACCCACGCCAATTGGGCCGCGAGCGTCAATGATCTGCGCCGGAGGCTCGCATGAGCGATTTCACCAAGACATATGCGCGGATGATGGATCAGGGCACGGCGATGCTGAAGGCCTTCAATCCGGCGCTGGAAGATTTCCGGCCCGAGGGGTTGGATCGGCTGATGCCGACCATGCCGCGCGACTGGATGAACGCGATGTTCGGCAATGCCTTCAACCCCGATGGGCTGGATGCAAAGACCCGGCTCATGATCGCGCTGGCCGGGCTGGTCGCGGTCGGGGCCACGGCGGACCCGCAGATCAAGTATACCGTGCGCCACCTGCGCGAAGCCGGGGCGACGCAACAGGAAATCGCCGAAGTCATTTACCAGATGTCGATGCTGGGCGGACTTCCGGCCATGAACCACGCGCTTGAACTCGCCCAAGAGGTGTTCGACGAGCGCAAGGATGACCATGAGGAGGGGGACGCATGAGCGTTGCCGATTTTGCATTCTATGCCTTCGCGCTGACCACGCTGGTGGGCGGGCTTTTCACGGTGGTGAGCCGCAACCCGGTGCACTCGGTGCTCTGGCTGATCACGGCCTTTATCGGGGCAACGGGGCTATTCGTCCTGCTGGGCGCGGAATTCATCGCCATGCTGTTGATGATCGTCTACGTCGGCGCGGTCGCGGTGCTGTTCCTGTTCGTCGTGATGATGCTTGATGTCGACTTTGCCGAGTTGAAGGCGGGGATGGCGAAATATCTGCCCATCGCGCTTCTGGTCGGGGTGGTCCTCTTGATGCAGATGGGCATGATCTTTGGCACATGGCAGGTCTCGGACGGAGCCGAAGCGGCGCGCGCCGCCGTGACCCCGCCGATGGCCGAGGTCGAGAATACCGCAGCGCTCGGGATGTTGATCTACGACGATTACATCCTGCTCTTCCAGCTTGCCGGTCTGATCCTTCTGGTCGCGATGATCGGGGCGATCACGCTCACCCTGCGTCACCGCAAGGATATCAAGCGACAAAACGTCATGGCGCAGATGCACCGCGACCCGGCAAAGGCGTTGGAAATGGTCGATGTGAAACCGGGGCAGGGACTATGACCCCGGGCGGTGAGACATGAAGGCGGGTGGCTGGATCGCGGTTGCCATTGGAATAACCGCCGCCGTCATGGTGGCGAATGGAACGATAAACTAGGGTATAAGCCCAGAGGGACATGATGGTTGGACTTGAACACTACCTGGGTTTGGCGGGGGCGCTCTTCGTCATCGGCATTTTCGGGCTCTTCCTGAACCGAAAAAACGTGATCATCCTTCTGATGTCGATCGAGTTGATGTTGTTGTCTGTCAACATCAACCTGGTCGCCTTCTCCAGCTTCGCGGGCGATCTGGTCGGACAGGTCTTCACCCTCTTCGTTCTGACGGTCGCGGCGGCCGAGGCCGCCATTGGCCTTGCCATCCTCGTTTCCTTCTTCCGAAACCGCGGCACCATCGCGGTCGAGGATGTCAACGTGATGAAAGGCTGACGGACCATGACAACGATCATCCTTTTCGCGCCGCTGATCGGCGCTCTCATCGCAGGGTTTGGCCACCGGTTCATCGGCGACAAGGGCGCGCAGGTTGTGACCACCGCGCTTTTGTTCCTCGCCGCTGGCCTGAGCTGGATCGTGTTTCTCACCCATGACCCGGCGGTCGTGCAGCGCGTCCAGCTACTGACATGGGTCGAAAGCGGCACCTTCGTGGCCGACTGGGCGATCCGGCTGGACCGCTTGACCTCGATCATGCTGATCGTGGTCACCACGGTGTCGAGCCTCGTGCACCTGTATTCCATGGGCTACATGGCCCATGACGCGCAATTCGCGGACAATGAAAGCTATCGCCCGCGCTTCTTTGCCTACCTGTCGTTCTTCACCTTCGCCATGCTCATGCTGGTGACCTCGGACAACCTGCTTCAGATGTTCTTCGGGTGGGAAGGCGTGGGGGTCGCGTCCTACCTCTTGATCGGGTTCTATTTCCGCAAACCCTCGGCCAACGCCGCCGCGATCAAGGCTTTCGTGGTCAACCGCGTGGGTGATTTCGGCTTTGCGCTCGGGATCTTCGGGCTGTTCTATCTGACCGACAGCATCCGTCTTGACGACGTGTTCGCGGCGGTGCCGACGCTGGCCGAGACCGATGTGCGGTTCCTGTGGCGCGATTGGAACGCCGCCAATCTGCTGGCTTTCCTGCTATTCATAGGCGCGATGGGGAAATCGGCGCAGTTTTTCCTCCACACATGGCTGCCGGACGCGATGGAGGGCCCGACTCCGGTGTCGGCACTGATCCACGCTGCGACCATGGTGACCGCCGGTGTGTTCTTGGTCGTGCGGATGTCGCCCTTGATGGAATATGCTCCGGCCGCGACTGCGATCATCGTCGGGATCGGCGCGGTGACAGCGTTCTTCGCGGCCACCGTCGGGCTCGTGCAGAACGACATCAAGCGCGTGATCGCCTACTCGACCTGTTCGCAACTTGGCTACATGTTCGTGGCGGCGGGTGTCGGCGTCTATTCGGTCGCCATGTTCCACCTGCTGACCCACGCCTTCTTCAAGGCGATGCTGTTTCTCGGCGCGGGCTCGGTGATCCACGGGATGCACCACGAGCAAGACATGCGAAACTACGGCGGGCTTCGCAAGAAGATGCCCTATACCTTCTGGGCCATGCTGATCGGCACGCTTGCCATCACCGGGGTGGGTATCCCGCTGACCCACATCGGTTTCGCAGGTTTCCTGTCGAAAGACGCGATCATCGAGAGCGCCTTTGCAGGCACCTCGGGCGGGGTCGCCTTCTGGCTTCTGGTCATCGCGGCGGTGTTCACCAGCTTCTATTCATGGCGCCTGATGTTCATGACTTTCTGGGGCAAGGCGCGCGGGGACAAGCATACCCATGAGCACGCCCATGAGAGCCCGCCGGTGATGACCATTCCCCTTGGCGTGCTTGCCGTTGGCGCAATCTTCTCGGGCATGGTGTTCTACGGGCCGTTCTTTGGCGACCATGACCGGGTCAACAGCTTCTTCGGCGTTCCCGCGCATGAGGTGACGGCAGAGGCCGACGCGGACACAGGTGATGTAGCGCCGACAGGCGAGGAAGAGGGCGCAGAGGGCGACCAGCACGCCGCCTTTGAATATGGCGCGATCCACATGGCGCCTGACAACCACGTCATGGACGACGCGCACCATGCGCCGACATGGGTGAAAATCTCGCCCTTCATCGCGATGCTGATCGGGCTTGCGACCGCCTATTGGTTCTACATCGCGAACCCGGCGATGCCCGGGCGCGTGGCCGAAAGCCAGCCGCATCTCTACCGGTTCCTTTTGAACAAATGGTATATCGACGAGATTTATGACGCGATCTTCGTGCGGCCCGCAAAGGCGCTTGGCCGATTCCTTTGGAAGCGCGGCGACGGGTCGGTCATCGACGGGGCGATCAACGGGATTGCGATGGGGATCGTGCCCTTCTTCACCCGTCTCGCGGGGAAATGGCAGACCGGCTATCTCTTCACCTATGCCTTCGCGATGGTCCTTGGGATCGTTGCCTTCGTGACCATCATGACACTGACGGGCGGTGCGAACTAATGAACAACCTGCTTTCGATCATTACTTTCCTGCCGCTGGTCGCGGCGGCCATCCTCGCCCTGTTTTTGCGTGGTGACGATCCGGCGGCACAGCGCAACGCGAAATGGCTCGCGCTGGCGGCGACCGTGGCGACCTTCCTGATCTCGCTCGGGGTTCTTTTCGGCTTCGACCCCTCCGACACCGGCTTCCAGATGGTGGAAGAGGGCAGCTGGCTCATGGGTCTGACCTACAAGATGGGCGTTGACGGGATCTCGGTGCTTTTCGTGATGCTCACGACCTTCCTGATGCCGATCACCATCGCCGCCTGTTGGAACGTGACCACGCGGGTGAAGGAATACATGATCGCCTTCCTCGTGCTCGAGACCCTGATGCTCGGCGTGTTCATGGCGCTGGATCTTGTCCTGTTCTACGTCTTCTTCGAGGCCGGGCTGATCCCGATGTTCCTGATCATCGGGATCTGGGGCGGCAAGGACCGGATCTATGCCGCGTTCAAGTTCTTCCTTTATACCTTCCTCGGGTCGGTCCTGATGCTGGTCGCCATGGTTTACATGTATACCGAGGCGGGGACGACGGACATTCCGACGCTGATGAACCACGCCTTCGGGTCCGAGACCTTCCGCCTGCTCGGGATACAGATCATGGGCGGTGCCCAGACGCTTCTTTTCCTCGCCTTCTTCGCGTCCTTTGCGGTCAAGATGCCGATGTGGCCGTTTCACACATGGCTGCCCGACGCACACGTGCAGGCCCCGACGGCGGGGTCGGTCGTGCTGGCGGCGATCTTGTTGAAGCTTGGGGGCTACGGGTTCCTGCGCTTCTCGCTTCCGATGTTTCCGGTGGGCGCGCATGAGCTGACCACCTTCATCTTGTGGATCTCGGTTATTGCCATCGTCTACACCTCTTTCGTCGCGCTGGTGCAGAAGGACATGAAGAAGCTGATCGCCTATTCCTCGGTCGCGCACATGGGATACGTCACCGCCGGTATCTTTGCAGCCAACCAGCAGGGCGTGGATGGTGCCATCTTCCAGATGCTGAGCCACGGCTTCATCTCCGGCGCGTTGTTTCTTTGTGTCGGCGTGATTTATGACCGGATGCATACCCGCGAGATCGACGCCTATGGCGGTCTCGTGAACCGGATGCCGGCCTATGCGCTCGTGTTCATGTTCTTCACCATGGCGAACGTGGGCCTGCCGGGCACCTCGGGCTTCGTTGGCGAATTCCTGACGCTCGTGGGCATGTTCCAGGCCAACACATGGGTGGCGCTTGTCGCCACGACCGGCGTGATCCTGTCGGCGGCCTATGCCCTGTGGCTTTATCGCCGGGTCGTCATGGGCGAGTTGATCAAGGAAAGCCTGAAGGCGATCACCGACATGACCGCCCGTGAGAAATGGATCTTTGCCCCGCTCATCGCCATGACGCTTCTGCTCGGGGTCTACCCGAGCCTCGTGCTCGATATCATCGGCCCGAGCGTGGAGAACCTTCTGAACCAATACCACGCGGCGCTCCCCGCCGCAGACGCGGCCATGGACGTGGCCACGGCATCGCAGTGAGGTGACTTGAGATGATCCTGAACGATATCCAAACCATCCTGCCGGAAATGCTTCTGGCGATCTACGCGATGCTCGCATTGATCGGCGTGGTCTATACCGGCAAGGACAAGCTGACCGGGCCGCTGACATGGGTCACGGCGGCGATCATGGCGCTGTTCGCGCTATGGATTGGGACCGGCGGGGAAAGCGCGACCGCATTCAACGGGATGTTCGTGTCCGATGCCTTCGCCCGATTTGCCAAAGTGGCAATCCTGATCGCGGCGGCGGCGATCCTTGTCGCAGGCGCCGAACCGATGGCGCGCCGGGGGCTTGACCGGTTCGAATACCCGATCCTCATCACGCTCGCGACCGTGGGCATGATGATCATGGTCTCCGCCGGGGACTTGATGTCGCTTTACATGGGGCTCGAATTACAATCGCTTGCGCTCTACGTGGTGGCAGCGATGAACCGCGACAGCCTCAAATCCACCGAGGCGGGGATGAAATACTTCGTGCTGGGCGCGCTGTCGTCAGGGCTTTTGCTTTACGGCGCGTCGCTCGTCTACGGCTATGCGGGCACGACGGTGTTCTCGGGGATCATCGCGGCGGCGACCGACGGAGAGCTCGCGCTCGGGCTGTTGATCGGGCTGGTCTTCGTGATGGCCGGGCTCGCGTTCAAGATCTCGGCGGTGCCGTTCCACATGTGGACGCCGGATGTCTACGAAGGCTCGCCCACGCCGGTGACCGCGTTCTTCGCGACCGCGCCGAAGCTTGCCGCCATGGGGCTTTTCGCGCGGGTGTTGTTTGACGCCTTCGGCACCGCGGTGAGCGATTGGCAACAGGTCATCACCATCCTCGCGGTGCTCTCGATGTTCCTCGGCGCCATCGCGGCGATCGGCCAGACCAACATCAAGCGCCTGATGGCCTATTCCTCGATCGCGCACATGGGCTTTGCGCTTCTGGGTCTCGCGGCGGGGACAGAATACGGCGTGCAGGCGATGCTGGTCTACATGTCGATCTACCTGACCATGAACGTAGGCGCCTTTGCCTTCATCATGTCGATGGAGCGGGGCGGCAAGCCTGTCACCGAGATTGCCGCGTTGAACCAGTTCGCAAAATCCGAACCGCTGAAGGCGCTGGCCATGCTGGTCCTCTTGTTCTCGCTCGCCGGTGTGCCGCCGATGGTCGGCTTTTTTGGCAAGCTCTACGTGCTGAATGCCGCCGTGCAATCGGGGCTGACGTGGCTCGCGGTGGCCGGTGTGGTCGCCTCCGTGATCGGGGCCTTCTATTACCTCAGGATCGTCTACTACATGTACTTCGGCTCCAGCGAAGAGACGGTGGAAACGCCGATGTCGCCGGGGGCCTGGGTCATGCTGATGGGATCGGCGGCGATCATGGTGCTGGGGATCATCAATCTCTTCGGGATCGAAGGCGCGGCAGCGGCGGCGGCACAGGCCCTTGTCAACTGATCCGGCGGCTGTCGTGTGCGGCTGATGTCGGGGAATTGGCCCGCGGGATATGGCTACCTGCCGCTTGGCACGGTCACCTCGACGATGGAAGAGGGGCGGGCGCGGCGGTCCAGCGTCTCTGGCCCCACGTGGATCACCGCCACGCAGCAGACCGAAGGGCGCGGGCGGCGCGGGCGGCCATGGCAAAACGTCACCGGGAATTTCGCAGGCACGCTGATCTTGCCCCATGTCACGGCCGAGACCGCCGCGCTCCGGTCCTTCGTGGCCGCTGTCGCGCTGGATGAGGCGTTGGTCACGCTCACCGGTCGGCGCGAGACGTTCTCGCTCAAGTGGCCCAATGACGTGCTGCTGAACGGCGGCAAGGTGGCCGGTATCTTGCTTGAAAGTCTCTCGGATCAGGGCCGGATCACCGGGGTGATGATCGGGATCGGCGTGAACCTGACCACTGCGCCCGAAGCGGATGCGCTGGAGGCCACCGCGTTGCCGCCGGTGTCGCTTTCGGGCGAGACCGGGGTGACGATCTCGCCCGAGGACATGCTTGAAGCGCTTGCACCGGCCTTTGCAACATGGGAGGCGCAGATGCGCACCTATGGCTTCGATCCGATCCGCCATGCCTGGCTGGCCCGGGCGGCGCGGCTGGGGGGGCAGGTTACGGCGCGTTTGCCGGGGGAAGAGATCACCGGCACCTTCCGCACGGTGGACGAAGAGGGCAGACTTGTCCTATCAACGCCGAATGGCGAACGCTGCATCGCGGCGGGTGACGTGTTTTTCTGATTTTCGGGGGCCTCATGCTGCTGACCATCGACTGTGGCAATACCAATACCGTGTTCACGCTTTGGAGTGACGCGGGCGATACGCTTTGCACCTTGCGCACCTCGACCGCGCATCAACGCACGGCGGATGCCTATTGGGTGTGGTTCTCGACGCTTCTGCGCCACCACGGGATCGAACCCGAAGTGCGCGGTGTCATCATCTCGTCCACTGTGCCCCGCGTCGTGTTCAACCTGCGGGTTTTCGCGGATCGGTATTTCGACCTGCGCCCCCTCGTGGTGGGAAAGCCCGACTGTCTCTTGCCGATCGAGATCCGGGTGGACGCGGGCACGCAGGTGGGGCCGGACCGCTTGGTCAACACCGTCGCGGGCTTTGACCATTACGGTGGTAACCTGATCATCGTGGATTTCGGGACCGCGACGACCTTTGACGTGTCCGACGGTGACGGGGCCTATATCGGGGGCGTGATCGCGCCGGGTGTGAACCTTAGCCTTGAGGCGCTTCACATGGCCGCTGCAGCCCTTCCCCACGTCGATATCACGCACCCGGAAAAGGTCATCGGCACCAATACTGTGGCCTGTATGCAGTCGGGGATCTTCTGGGGCTACGTGGGCTTGATCAAGGAGATTTCCAGCCGGATCATGGACGAACGCGGATGCGAGATGAAGGTGGTCGGCACCGGCGGGCTTGCCCCGCTGTTTCAATCCCATGCGCCGGTGTTTGACCACTTCGAAGACGATCTGACGATGTCGGGTCTGAAAATCATATACGAATACAACGAAAAGCAAGGCAACCTATGAGCGAGCGACTGATTTACCTTCCCTTGGGAGGCGCCGGTGAGATCGGCATGAATGCCTATGTCTACGGATACGGTGAGCCGGGCAAAGAGCGTCTGATCCTTGTGGATCTTGGCGTGACCTTTCCGGACATGGACACGACGCCGGGCGTCGATCTGATCATGGCCGACACCCGTTGGCTGGTGGAAAACGCCGACCGGCTTGAGGCGATCTTTATCACCCATGCGCACGAAGATCACGTGGGCGCGGTCGGGCGGCTCTGGTCGACCCTGCGCGCGCCGATCTACGCGCGCCCCTTCACCGCCTTCCACGCGCAGCGCAAGATGGAAGAGGCGGGGCAGAACCCGGACGAGGTTACCGTGGTCGAACCCTGGCCCGAGGTGGTCGAGGCCGGGCCTTTCAAGGTGGCCTTTGTTCCGATCTCGCATTCCATCCCGGAAAGCTCCGGTCTGGTCATCGACACGCCTGCCGGACGCATCGCCCATACCGGGGATTTCAAGATCGATACGGACCCCGGCGTTGGCGAACCGTTTGACGAGGCGCTTTGGCGCGAGGCGACGGGGGGCCGGGTGCGCGCGCTGATGTGCGATTCCACCAATGTGTTCAGCAGCCACCCCGGACGCTCGGAAACCTCGCTCGGGGTTGGGATCACGAAGCTCATCGCGGCGGCGCCGCAAATGGTGGTCGCCACGACCTTCGCCTCCAACGTGGCGCGGGTCAAAACGCTGGCCGAGGCGGGCGTTGCGGCGGGCCGGTCGGTGTGCCTGTTGGGCCGGGCCATGCGCCGGATGGTCGATGCCTCGCTTTCGACCGGGGTTCTGAAAGACTTCCCCCCGACGGTCACCGCCGAAGATGCCCGCGACATCCCGCGCGCAGACCTCATGCTGATCGTCACGGGGTCACAGGGCGAACGGCGCGCGGCCTCGGCCCAGCTTGCACGGGGCAAGTATCTGGGCCTCTCGCTGCGCGAGGACGATATGTTCCTGTTTTCGTCCAAGACCATTCCGGGCAATGAGCGCGGCGTGATCCGCATCCTGAACGCCTTCTCGGAAATGGGCGTGGACGTGGTGGCGGAGAATGACGATTACCACGTGTCCGGCCATGCGAACCGCCCCGATCTTGAGCGGATGCACCGAATCGTGGGGGCCGAGGCGATCATTCCGATGCACGGCGAACACCGCCACCTGCGCGAACACGCGCGGCTGGCGCGCGAGAGCGGGTTCAAAAGCATCGTGGCGGTCAACGGGGCGATGGTCGATCTGACCCGGGCCGAACCGCATGTGGTCGAACATATCGAGGCTGACCGGGTCTATCTTGATGGCACGTCCATGATCGGCGCGCTGGACGGGGTCGTGCGCGACCGCATTCGCATGGCGTTGAATGGCCATGTGATCGTGAACGTCATCATGGAGGATGACGAACCCTTGGGTGAGCCTTGGGTTGAAATCATGGGGCTGTCGGAGACCGGGGGGTCACAGACGCCGCTGGCCGATGTTCTGGAAGAGGATCTGAACCAGTTCCTGATGCGGGCAGAGGACAAGACCCTGCGCGACGATGGCAAGCTGGAGGAAGAGCTTCGGCGCATTGCGCGCAAATCCACGCTGGACGAGATCGGCAAGAAGCCCGAATGCACCGTGGTGATCAGCCGGTTGGAAGGCTAGGCGCGCCTGCATTCCGCGCGACGTCGGGGGCCGGGTTTGATCCCGGCCCTCGCGCTCAGAAGCGCTCAGTCTTCGCGCCGTTCCTCGAAGCTTTTGGCGATGAAGGTCGGCATGTGATCGCCCATGCCAACGGGTGATCTGTCGCCGCCCTTGCCCCGACCCCGGCCAGAGCCACGCGCGGGCTTGTCGTTGCGCGACCGTTGCTCGGATCGCTTGGGCTGCTCCGCTTTGGTCTGCTCTGCCTTGGCCTTTTCGGGCTTCGGCGTCTCGGGGGCCTCGGGGGCTTTGTCCTCGGGCGCCGCAGTCACGGGCTCCGGCTTGGTCTCCTTCGGCGTCTCGTCTTTCTTAGCGCGGCTGCGCCCCCGTTTGGGCGCTTCGCCGGATTTCTCCGGTGTCTTCGCGGTTTCCGGGGCGGCGGGTTTGCCACCGGTCGGAAGACCGTCAATGCGCGGGATCGGCTTCTCGGTCAGCCGTTCGATAGCGTCGAGGTTCTTTTCATCGCGCGGCTCGCAGATCATGATCGCCTTGCCGTCGCGGCCTGCGCGACCGGTCCGCCCGATGCGGTGCACGTAATCCTCGGCATGGCCGGGCACGTCGTAGTTGAACACATGGCTCACGGCCGGCACGTCGAGACCGCGTGCGGCCACGTCCGAGGCGACGAGGAAGCGAAGGGTGCCATCGCGGAACCCCTGCAACACCTCGGTGCGCTTGGATTGATCAAGGTCGCCGTGGATCGGAGCCGCGTCATAGCCGTGTTTTTTCAGGCTCTTGGCCACCACGTCCACGTCCGTCTTGCGGTTGCAAAAGATGATCGCGTTGCTACAGGCGTCGCCTTCCTTGTCGATGATCGTGCGCAAGACGTTGCGCTTCTCGGTCGCGGCGCGGTCGCGGCGGGACGGTTTGAACAGGTAGAGTTCCTGCTTGATGTTCTCGCCGGTCGTCGCCTGTCGCGCGACTTCGACGCGGGCCGGGTTGGACAGGAAGGTGTTGGTGATGCGCTCGATCTCGCCCGCCATGGTGGCCGAGAAGAACAGCGTTTGCCGGGTGAACGGCACGAGGCCGAAGATGCGTTCGATGTCGGGGATGAACCCCATGTCGAGCATTCGGTCGGCTTCGTCCACCACCATGATCTGAACACCGGTGAGCAAAAGCTTGCCGCGCTCGAAGTGATCGAGCAGGCGGCCGGGGGTGGCGATCAGCACGTCGACGCCCCGGTCGATCAACTGGTCCTGTTCCTTGAAGCTGACGCCGCCGATAAGCAGCGCCTTGGTCAGCTTCACGTGTTTTGCATAGGTCTCGAAATTCTCGGCCACCTGTGCGGCAAGCTCCCGCGTCGGGCAGAGGACCAGCGACCGGGGCATACGCGCGCGCGCCCGTCCGCGGGCGAGCATGGAGACCATGGGCAGGGTGAAAGAGGCGGTCTTGCCGGTCCCAGTCTGGGCGATGCCCAGAACGTCGCGGCCTTCGAGCGCGGGGGGGATGGCGTCAGCCTGAATGGGGGTCGGGGTTTCATAGCCTGCCTCTTCGACAGCCTTGAGAACCTTGGGAGAGAGATTGAGATCGGAGAATTTGGTCAAGTAGGTGCCTTTCGCTGGGTTGCGGCGTTATGGCCGCTTGTTCCCGCGCGGCCGGCCCGGGCCGGATTGCCAGAGCACTTGATCTTGTTGGGCGGTGTACGCCGCCCGGGGCGCACAGTCAAGAACACCGGGGCAAGAACACCGGGGCAAGAACGCGAAGCGGAACAAGCGGTTCGCGGTGCGCGTTGTAGCGTGGCAACCCGCAAGTATCACAGGACAGGAGGACAACATGATCCAGAAACATGGCAGCGCGCATTGGACAGGTGGGCTACAAGACGGCAAAGGCGTGGTCTCGACCGAAAGCGGCGTGCTTGACAAGGTCGCCTATGTGTTCGCCCAACGCTTCGAGGACGCGGCCGGTTCGAACCCGGAGGAATTGATCGGTGCGGCCCATGCCGCCTGTTATTCCATGGCGCTGGCGAATGTTCTGGGCGACTCGGGGATCACGCCAGAGGACATCGACACCCGGTCGACCGTATCGCTCGACATGTCGGACGGGCCAAGGATCGCTTCGGCGCATTTGGACGTGACCATCAAGTCGGAAGGCGACGCGGAAAAGATCCGGGAGGCCGCGAAGGCCGCCGAGCAGGGCTGTCCGGTGAGTGCGCTTCTGGATTGCGAGATCACGTCCGAGGTCACGTTGACCTAACGATACTGGCCAGAAGATACTGGCCTCAAGATCAGGCGGGGCCAAAAGGGCCCCGTCCCGCGCTCAGCTTCCGGTGATTTTCGCGCCGCGCATGATCGCAGCCTGCCAGGTTTCAGGGTCGTGCATCAATTCGAGTGCCCCGACGACCGATATCTTCTGGCCTTCCTCGATCACCACGGCTTCGTCCAGCTCGACCTGCAACTGGCCCTGATGCTGCGATGACCCGCAGAACGGGCAATCGCCCATGTCCGCCACCAGCATGAGCTCAAGCGTCGGCTCACTGGGGTCGAGGGTCAATGGCACCGCGTAGCCGGTGATCGCGAATTTCTCGACGCCGTTCTCGATCTCGGCGGGATAGGATTTCACCACGTGGTAGGCCCCGTCCGTGGTGATTTCCTCGATCTCGATATTCGACAGCACGGCCCATGGGTCATCGGCGGCCATGGTCGGAAGGACGTAGCCCGCCGCCATCAGGGCAAATGTGCTCGTCGCGGTCACGGTGCGGTTCATGTGATGCCTCTTGGTTTCGTGTTTTGAAGGCAGTTTACGCAGTTGCCCGAACGGGTCAATCCGCCGGTTCCGGGTGCGCGGTCCCCCGCCACATCGAACCCGTCACATCACACCAGCCCGGTTGCGGGCGGAAGGTCGTCGTTGCCGGCGGGCGGGGTGGCAAGCGCCTGCATCCGGGCGACAAAGAGCGCGCCCCCGGCCTCGGGCGGCAGATGGGCGAGACATTGGGCAAAGCGTGGGGCGGATTGTGCCAGCGTCTCGATCCGGGGAAGAAGCGCGGGGCCATGTGCGGCGAGCAGTTCGCACAACGGCCCTTGCGCGATCAGGGTCAGATCATCGGGCGTCTGCGCGGCCACCATGAGCGCGGCTTGAAGGTTCAGCGCATGGTCCGGGTCGTGGTCTGTCAGCGCGCTGGCGACAAGGGCGGTCCAGACCTCGGGATGGGCTTCGAAACGCTCATCCCCGGTATCCTCCCCGCCGTCATCTTCTGTGTCGCGCAGGAACATGAGAAGCCGCTGTGCCAGCCGCGCTAGGGGCAGATCGCCGGGCGGCAAGGCCTCGTCATCAACGCCAAGCGACTTGGCGACGAAAGGGCGGGGAATGCTGTTATCCATGCCGCTGCCTCCCGCCGGGCCGATTGCGCGCCTCACGCGCCATGCAATTCCTTGGTCGCCGAGAGGGTCAAATCTGGAAAATCGCGTTCCACCCGGTCGATGTCCCATTGCAGACGGGTCAGAAACACCGGGTCGCCATCGTTGTCATACCCGATGTGCTGCTTGTTCGCCTCGATCAGCTTGTCGAGATGGGCCTTCGGGCCGGTCACCCAGCGGGCCGAGGTGAATTGTGACGGCTCGAAACGGACCGGCAGGCCATATTCCATCTCGATGCGGCTGGCCAAAACTTCGAATTGAAGCTGACCAACCACGCCTACGATGAAGCCCGAGCCGATGTTGGGTTTGAACACCTTCGCCGCGCCTTCTTCGGCAAACTGCATCAGCGCCTTTTCAAGGTGCTTGGCCTTCATCGGGTCGCCCGCCCGCACGCCTTGCAGCAATTCGGGCGCGAAGGACGGAATTCCGGTGACGCGCAGCGCTTCGCCTTCGGTCAGCGTGTCACCGATACGAAGCTGTCCGTGGTTGGGAATGCCAATGATGTCACCCGCCCAGGCCTCTTCCGCAAGCTCCCGGTCCGAGGCGAGAAACATCACCGGGTTCGAGATCGCCATGGGTTTCTTGGTGCGCACATGGGTCAACTTCATGCCGCGCTTGAAATGGCCCGAGGCCATCCGCACGAAGGCCACGCGGTCGCGGTGCTTGGCGTCCATGTTGGCCTGCACCTTGAACACGAACCCCGACACCGCCGTCTCATCGGGCGCGATCTGGCGCGGCTCTGCCGATTGCGGCTGCGGTTCGGGGCCATAGCCGGCGATCCCCTCCATCAGCTCTTTCACCCCGAAGGAATTGATGGCCGAGCCGAACCAGATCGGCGTCATCTGGCCTGCAAGAACTTCGGCAGGGTCCAGCGCGGGCAAGAGCGCGCGCGCCATCTCGACCTCTTCGATGAGTTGCTCCAGAAGATGCGCGGGCACATGGTCGGCCAGCTTGGGGTCTTCCAGCCCCTCGATCTTGATCGATGTTGCAACCTTGTTGCGGTCGGCCCGGTCCATGATCTCAAGCCGGTCGTGCAGCATATCGTAACAGCCCAGAAATTCGCGCCCTTGCCCGATGGGCCAAGAGGCGGGGGTGACGTGGATCGTCAGCATTTCCTGGATCTCGTCGATGATCTCGAAGGTGTCGCGGCTTTCGCGGTCCATCTTGTTGCAAAATGTCAGGATCGGCAGGTCACGCATCCGGCAGACTTCGAACAGCTTGCGTGTCTGGCTCTCGACCCCTTTCGCGCCATCAATCACCATGATCGCGGCGTCCACGGCGGTGAGCGTGCGGTAGGTGTCCTCGGAAAAATCCGAGTGGCCGGGGGTATCGACGAGGTTGAAGCGGTAGCTGTCGAAATCGAACGACATGGCCGAGGCCGAGACGGAAATGCCCCTGTCCTTTTCCATCTGCATGAAATCCGATCGGGTGCGCCGTGCCTCGCCTTTGGCGCGCACCTGTCCCGCGAGCTGGATCGCGCCACCATAGAGCAGGAATTTCTCGGTCAGCGTCGTCTTGCCCGCATCCGGGTGCGAAATGATGGCGAAGGTCCTCCGGCGAGCGATCTCGGCGGGCAGGTCCGGGCGGTTCGAGGCGGTGTCCAACATGGGGGCGATATATGGCCACGGGCAGGGCAGGGCAAGCGCAGCCTTGCGGGGCAATCGCGCGCTGGTCGGGTGTTGCGACTCGGCCCGCCGCTATGTCACGCCTGCGCCATGCAAAAGAACGGTGACGATACAGATCTTGTGCTCATGGTCGCGGGCGGCGCCGGCTTGGTCGCGACCGGCACGGCGGTCGGGGGCACACAACCCCTGATCGGTTTTGCGATCCTTGCGGTGGCGGTGACGCTTTTGATCTATGCCCTCGTGCGCATGGCGCGACGCCAGAAGGCGCAGGACGGGAAAGATGCCCCGCGCCGATCCGACGTTTGGATTTTGGCCGCGGTGATTGGCATGATGCTGTCGGGCGGTGGCGCGGCGCTGGCGGTCGTGCTCGACCCGGCGGTTGGCCTAGGCATCGCGCTTGGCGGCGGGGTGCTATGCGGGATCGGCGGTTGGCGGATGATCGTCGGGCAACAGTGACCGGGCACGCCGCGCCGCGCGCGGTTCAGATCGCCGAGACGCGCTTTAGCATCTCCGCCGGGTCGCGCTGACGGTTGAAATCGCCTTCGCGCAATTCCACCGCGCCCAGGGGGTAGTCCGAGGGGCGCTCGGTTCCAAGCTTTGCCGCGATCTCTTTCGGCAGGGCCGGGCGCGTCGTGGTGTCTATGAAATAGCTCTCTGCCGCGATGCCTTCGGCGTAAATGATCTCGTGGCGGTCAAACAGCACCTGCACGTACTCCACGAAGCCGCCGGGCACCTGCGTCACGGTAGTGCCGTTGATCAACAGGCCCGCCTTTACCAAAAGCTCGCGCTGTCCCGGCTTCACCGCGTCGATGCGCTGGTAGATGAAGAACCGGTGGTTCGGGCTGACGGTCAGCGGGCGATGGTTGTTCAACGCGCCTTCTGCGATCACCACCGGGGCAAAGGCCCCCTCGGCGCGCATGGTCTGCGTCCCGACCCAGCGCACCTCTTGCACCCCGTTGTCCCGCGTCAGCACGCGGTCCCCCGGGCGCAGGTCTTCGACCGGCATCTGCCGCCCGTCGCCCATGGTGATATGGGTGCCGCTGGTGAACGACACGGTCGCGCTTTCGGCCAAGCGGCGCGGGCCATTTTCGCGGTCGATGGTGACAAGGCGATAGGGCGTCGCGGGGTCGATCGGGTCGAGCGGGTAGAGATAGACCTCGGCAATCGTGCCACTGGTCGGCTCGACCTCGACAAAGATCAACGCCTCCAGCGTGGCGCGTTCGGGCGTCATGAAGGTGACGAGGCTGTCGAGGAAAAGGGGCGCGTCCGGTTGCCCCACGCCGGTGTCCTTTGCGACCGAGAACCGGTGCGCAGTGCCCGCGCCCTTGTCCCCGTCACCCCCTGTTATGGCCCCGTCGTTCAGGGCCACCGCCAGCCGAACCGGCGTTCGGTCCTTGCCAAGCTCATAGCAATCGTCATGCACGAGATCGGTGGCATCGGACAGGGCATCGCCTTCGTTCACACCATGAGTCACGACAAAGGCCTCGGCCGGATAGACCGAGAGCTGCCGAATCGGCAGGTAGGCGCGCGTTTCGATGTCTTTCATGGCAACGACCCCAATCGGATCGGGTCTCACGCACCCCCGCACGCGACCCGAACCACCGACCGCCACTTTACTGCGTGGCGCAGCAAAAGGTCAACAAACGGTTGATTTTGCCCATGGTTCGGCCTCAAACCGGCCGGGATTGTTCCGCCGCGGTGAACAGATCGGCAGGGGCGGGGGGATTGGGTCAGGCCCGGCAATGGGCGAATCGCGCGGGCGGTGATAGCGATGCGCAAAACCAAACGGAGGGTTCGGAATGGATTTTGGTCTCAAGGGGAAACGCGCGCTGGTCTGTGCCAGCTCCAAGGGGTTGGGGCGCGGCTGTGCCGAAGCCTTGGCGGGCGAGGGCGTGTCGCTTGTCATCAACAGCCGTTCGGCCGATGTGCTGGAGACAACCGCGCAGGAGATCCGCGACCAATTCGGTGTCGATGTCGTGGCGGTTGCCGCCGATGTGTCGACCGAGGCGGGGCGCGCGCAGATCCTCGATGCGGCGGCCGGTGTGGACATTCTCGTCAACAACGCGGGCGGCCCACCGCCGGGGGTCTGGACGGATTGGGAGCGCGACGATTTCATAAAGGCGCTGGATGCCAACATGCTGGCCCCGATCGCGATGATCAAGGCGCTGGTCCCGACGATGATGGAGCGTGGCTGGGGCCGGGTGGTCAACATCACCTCCCGCGCGGTGAAGGCGCCGCTCCCCGCGCTTGGCCTGTCCAATTCGGCGCGTGCCGGGCTAACCGGTTATGTCGCCGGCACATCGCGCCAGATCGCCAAGTCGGGCGTGACCATGAACAACCTCTTGCCCGGCATGCATGACACTGACCGCGTGAAGGCGCTGGATGAAAACGCCGCCGAGACGCAAGGGATCACCTTTGACGAGGCGCGAAATGCCCGGCGGGCGGGTTCGCTCATGGGGCGCGACGGCACCGCCGAGGAATTCGGTGCGGCCTGTGCGTTCCTGTGCTCTGTGCAGGCCGGGTTCATCACGGGCCAGAACATCCTTGCCGATGGCGGCGAGGTGAACGCCACGATTTGACGCGGGCCCCAAGGCTTGCCGGGGGCGTGCGCGCTTGCTATCTGCCTCGCAAAGCCCGATGGTTTTCATCGGGTATCGGCGAATAACGGCAGGTATCGGAAAGGGCAGGGCTTGTGACGGAAGCGCCCCGGCTTGAGGTCAGATCCATCACGCGGGCGTTCGGTGGGCGCCCGGTGGTCGATGACGTGTCGTTTTCCGTTCAGGCGGGGCAGGTGAGTTGTCTTCTCGGCCCCTCTGGCTGCGGCAAATCCACGACGCTTCGCATCATCGCGGGCGTCGATACGCCCGATGCCGGCGAGATCCGAATGGACGGGGTCGCGGTCGCGGGGCCGGAGGTCATGATGCCGCCGGAGAACCGGGGCACCGGGCTCATGTTTCAGGATTTCGCATTGTTCCCGCATCTCTCCGTGGCCGCGAACGTGGCCTTCGGTCTAAGGGGCACGCGGACAGAAAAGCGTCTCAGGGTGTTCGAGCTGATGCAAAAGGTCGGGCTTGAGCATTACCTCGATAGCTTCCCGCACGAATTGTCGGGCGGCGAACAACAACGCGTCGCGCTGGCCCGCGCGCTGGCCCCGCGCCCCCATATCCTGTTGATGGACGAGCCTTTTTCTGGCCTCGACAACCGGCTGCGCGACGGGATTCGCGACGAGACGCTTGCGCTTTTGAAAGAAGAGGGCACGGCGGTGGTGCTGGTCACCCATGAGCCGGAGGAAGCCATGCGCATGGGCGATGAAATCCTGCTCATGCGCGATGGCCGGATCGTGCAGGCGGGCGCGCCCTACAACATCTACAACGCGCCGGTGGACCGGGACGCGGCGGCGTTTTTCTCCGATATCAACGTGATCCGGGGCCGGGTCGAAGGGGCCCTGACCCAAACCGCGTTCGGCGGTTTCCTCGCACCCGGCCATCCGGACGGGGCCGAGGTCGAGATCGTGATCCGCCCCCAGCACCTGTCGATCGACTTCGACCGCGCGGGTCAGGGACCGGCCCCGAGCGAGGATCATGGCACATGGGCCCATGCGGTGGTGACCCGGTCGCGGTTCGTCGGGACCGAGAGCATCATCGAATTTACGCTGGATGACGGCGTGCCGCTCAAGGCGTCGGTGCCCAACGTGTTCTTGCCGAAACCCGGGCGCGCGCTCTGGATCGCGCTGCGCCGCGACCGCTGTTTCGTCTTTCCCGCCCCCGCACGCGCCGCCGAGTAGCGCCGATATATGCATTTTATTGCTGACGAGGGCCCTTTGGGGGTTTGATCTTTGCGTCGGAGCCAATAAATACGGGTGACGTAATTGCGGGGCGGAGATATCTCTGCCCGAGAGGGAGACTTCCAATGCTGAACAACATCGGCCTTCCCGGCCTCATCCTGATCGCTGTCGTGGTGCTGGTGCTCTTCGGGCGCGGCAAGATCTCGTCTTTGATGGGTGAAGTGGGCAAAGGCATCACCTCGTTCAAAAAAGGCGTCGAGGATGGCAAATCCGAGATCGACGAGCAAAAAGCCGAAGAGGCCAAGGACGTGACGCCCGAGGGCGAAAAGGACAAGGTGTAAGCCTGCCCACCCTCTGACGGGAAAGATCGTCCATGTTCGACATCGGTATGACCGAGCTACTTCTGATCGGCATTGTCGCGCTGATCGTTGTCGGGCCGAAAGACCTGCCCGGCCTGTTTCGCACGCTTGGCCGGTTCACCGCCAAGGCGCGGTCGCTTGGCCGGGAATTCAGCCGCGCGATGAATGATGCCGCCGACCAGTCGGGGGTGAAGGACGTTGCAGACGGGCTCAAGGCCGCGTCGAATCCGCGCAAGTTCGGCATGGACAAGCTGTCGGACGCGGCGGAGAGTTTCGAGAAATGGGATCCCAACAAGCGCTCCGGCACCGCCGAGAGCGACGCGCCGAAGGTGATGGACCCGGACCGGGCCGAGGATCTCAGGAAGATCAAGGAAGCGTCACAGAAGACCGGCGAAGCGCGGCTTGAAAAAGAACGCGCCGCGGCCGGGTCGGAGGCGTCGAAGGCGGAAGGCAAAGCGGTAAAAGGCAAGCCGCCCGAGCGGCCCAAGCCGAAGCCGAAGGCCGAAGAGCCATCGGACGCGGCGGAAAAGACGGCTGCGACCGAGACGAAGGCGAAGACATCGTCCAAGGCACCGGCGAAGGCAAAGGCCCCTGCCAAGACAAAGACACAGGCCAAAACGGCCAAATCGGCTGCTGCCAAGTCGACATCGACAAAGTCGGCAGAGCCCAAGAAGTCTGAGCCGAAGAAACCCGCGGCCAAGGCGAAGACCGCGGCAAAGACCCCGGCGAAGTCCACCGCCAACTCCACTGCCAAGAGCACCGCGAAGTCCACCGCGAAAAAATCGACGCCGACAAAATCCAAGGCAGCCGCCAAGAAGGCCACACCTGAATGAGCGATTCCGACGAGATCGAGGAAAGCGCCGCGCCGCTGGTCGAACACCTGGCCGAATTGCGCACGCGGCTCATCTATTCCGCGATCGCCTTCATCGTGGCCATGGTGATTGTCTTCACGGTCGGGGGCCATGTGCTCGATTTCCTGCTGGTGCCGATCGAGAACACCATGCGCTCGCTCGGCAACCCGAACCCGGTGATGCAGTTCACGGCGCCGCAGGAGTATTTCTTTACCCTGATCCGGATTTCCATGGTGGGCGGCCTGATGCTCTCCTTTCCCGTGATCGCGTTTCAGATGTGGCGCTTCGTGGCGCCGGGGCTTTACCGGAACGAACAACAGGCGTTTCTGCCATTCCTTCTGGCCTCGCCGCTTCTGTTTGTTGCCGGGGCGGCGTTTGCCCAATACGTGGTCGTGCCGCTGGCGATGAATTTCTTCCTCGGGTTTGCCGATCTGCCCTCGATGGTCGCGGCCTATATCACGGGTGAAGAGGCCACGGGTGCGAGCGGCAAGGGCATCGACATCGTGTTTCAGGGCAAGGTCAATGAAAGCCTCGACATCACGCTCAAGATGATTGTCGCCTTTGGCCTGTGTTTCCAGCTTCCCGTGCTGCTCACGCTGATGGGCAAGGCCGGGCTGGCCTCGGCGCAGGGTCTGCGCTCGACCCGCAAATATGCGATGGTCGGCATCCTGACCGTCGCCGCGCTCGTGACCCCGCCGGATGTCACCACGCAGGTGATCCTCTTCACCGTGGTCTACGGTCTTTATGAAGTCTCGATCTTCCTTGTCGCCCGTGTCGAACGCCAGCGTGAGGCACGGCTGCGCGCCGAAGGTCTGTGGTTCGAAGACGACGACGAGGATGAGGACACGACCGACCCGATGGAGGCCGAGTTTGACGACGATGAGGACCTGGGCAACGAAGACCTTGGCGACGATGAGCCCGAGGATGACGACCCGGACGACGATCCGGGCATGGTGAACAAGGACTGATGTCCGATGAGACCCTCAGCCGTATCGCGGACGCGCTGGAACGTCTTGCGCCCGCGCCGGTGCCCAGCCCGGATTTCGACGCGGCAGAGGCCTTTGTCTGGCAGGTGGACCCCGATCGCCTGACCCCGGTCGCCCGTGTCGCCCGCGTCGATATCGCCCTTTTGGTCGGGATCGACCGGGCGCGTGACACGCTTTTGGAGAACACTCGCCAATTCGCGCGCGGCCTGCCGGCCAACAATGCGCTTCTTTGGGGCGCGCGGGGGATGGGCAAATCATCGCTGGTGAAGGCGGTGCATTGCACCGTGAACGACGAAGGCGCGCCTGTCCGGATCGTGGAGCTTCACCGCGAAGATCTTCCAAGCGTGGGGCGGCTTCTGGACCGGCTTCGCCAAAGCGACGCGCGCTTCATCCTTTACTGCGACGACCTGTCGTTTTCCCATGACGACCAGCATTACAAATCGCTGAAAGCGGTGCTGGATGGGGGAATCGAGGGGCGGCCCGACAACGTGTTGCTCTACGCCACGTCGAATCGCCGCCACTTGATGCCCCGCGACATGATCGAAAACGAACGCTCCACCGCGATCAGCCCTTCGGAGGCGGCGGAGGAAAAAATCTCGCTGTCCGACCGTTTCGGGCTTTGGCTCGGGTTTCATCCCTGTTCGCAGGACGAATACCTCGCCATGATCCGGGGCTATTGCGACGCCCACGGCGTGGCGATCTCGGATGAGGACCTGCGCGCGCAGGCGATCGAATGGCAGGCGACGCGGGGCGGTCGGTCGGGTCGGGTCGCGTGGCAGTTCTTCACAGACCTGGCTGGACGGATGGGCGTGAACCTGCACAAGTGACCACGAGGTAACACCCGACGTCTTGCAAATTTTGCATCCGACTCTAATCTGTTACGTAATGTGTTTAACGACACCAAGGCCGCAGCTATGGGCAAGGTCTTTGCCAGCGGCCAACAGGCTTCAGAGGGTATCATGAGCGTTCGCACCGCATCCCGTCGCTTCAATGAAAAGAACGACAGTCTCGCGCTGGTCAGTCTGATCGGCAATTTCGCGGTTTATTTCCTGTCGCTTTACGCGGCGATCATGGCGGCCCGGATGGAGCTTTGGCTTGCCTATGTGCCGCTGATCATCGTGCTCGCCGTCGCGGCGGGGCGGCTTTATGTGCTGGAACATGATTTCGGGCACCTGAGCTTTTTCAAGAAGAAGGGGCACAATATCATTGGCGGCCACTTGGTCTCGCCCTTCACGCTCGCCGAATTCTACACGATGCAATACAACCATGATGAGCATCACCGCCAGATCGGCAATCTCGAACACCGCGAGGCGGGCGAAATACACACCATGACCCTGTCGGAATGGAACGAGGCGGGGTTCTGGAAGCGGCTTCATTACCGGCTTTACCGCAACCCTTTCGTGCTGATCCCGCTCGGCGCTTTCTACACCTATTTCATCGTCTGGCGGTTCCCCAAGAACACGATGAAGGTCGCGCCACGGTCGGTTCTTCTGCACAACATCGCGCTTCTGGCGTGGTGGGGGCTGGTCTATCTTCTAGCCGGCTGGACCGGGGTTCTGACCATCTGGCTGTCGATCTTCGTCGCCGGGATGCTCGGGGTCTTTCTGGTCTATCTCCAGCATAATTTCGAAGACACCTACTGGGATCGCCGCCCCGATCTGAGCTTCGATCAGGCCGCGCTTCAGGGGGCCTCGTGTCTCAACTTCGGCTGGTGGTTCGATGAGGCCGTGGCGAATATCACCAAGCATGACATCCACCACCTGAACGCGTCGATCCCCTGCTACAAGCTGCGGCAGGCGCACCGCGAGCTTGAGGATGAGTTTCCGCTTCGCCTGATCAGCTTTCGCGAGGCGCTGCATGCCTTTACCCTGAAGCTTTGGGACGAGGAAACCGGGCAACTGGTGCCGTTTCCGAAAGAGCGGCAGGTTGCACCACAGGCCACCCCGGCGGAGTAACCGCGGCGCAGCGCGGGGGATTGCTTTCTGCCCGCCGGGCAGAATCGCCTGACTTGTGTCCCGATGGGGCTTTGCGCGACAGTTCCCCCTGAACGGGGGCCGGGATGAAACGGATTGCGATATTCTGCGATGGCACGTGGAACCGCCACGATGCCAAGAGGCCGACCCACGTGGTCCGGCTGGCGCAGGCCGTGGCCCCGACCGGGTCGGACGGGGTGGCGCAGGTGCCCATCTATCTCCCCGGGGTTGGCGTCGGGCAGGGCGTCACCAAGCTGTCGCGCGCCACCGACAGGCTCTTTGGCGGGGCCTTCGGCTGGGGGCTCGACGACCGGATCGAAGAGGCCTACCGCCACCTCATCTTCCTGTTCGATCCGGGCGACGAAATCCACATCTTCGGCTTTTCGCGCGGTGCCTATACCGCGCGCTCGCTGGCCGGGTTGATCCGCACCATGGGTATCCCGCCCAAGGACCGCACCGACCTCATCCCCGAGGCGATGGCATTCTACCGACAGCGCAATGATCGTGCGGCGCGGGTTGACAGGCCGCGTGCGCGCGCGGTCGATCCGCTCGTTGACCTGCCCGCCTATCCGCACCCGGACAGCGCGATCATGCTCCACGAGCGCGCAAGGTTGTCGCCAGACACGCCGACCAGCGAGACCGAGGTTCTTTGGCGCGCCCGCGAAGGCATGGCACCGCGCGACCGGCTTCGGATCACCTATCTCGGGGTCTGGGACACGGTGGGGGCGCTCGGGTTGCCCGGCTTTCTCGGCGTGCTCAGCCGGATCACCAACCAGCGCTATGCCTTCCACGATGCGGCGTTGTCGTCGTCGGTCTCGGCCGCCCGCCACGCGGTCGCAATCGACGAGCGGCGCAGGCATTTCCCGCCAACACTTTGGAAAAACCTCCCCACCCTGAACGCGCGCGCGACCGGCACGCCGTATCAGCAGGCGTGGTTTCCCGGAAATCATCGCATCCTTGGCGGCGGGGGCCGGGTGCCGGAGCTTTCCGCCTTTCCGACCGCATGGATTGCCGCCGGGGCGCGCCAGGCCGGGCTGACGTTCGACCCCGATCGCATCTCCGCGCTGACCGAGATGCAGGATGCCTGCGCGCCCGACAAGGGGGCCGCGCAGCGCCCCGGACCGGGCAATCTCTTTGGATTACTTCTGTCCGATCGCGAATTGCTCACCCATCCGGGCGAGGCCGAGCCTTCGGTGGCGCAGGTGAGCCCGGCGGCACGCGAGCGTGTGCGGCGCATGGGCTGGCGTCCCGCGCCACTTTTGCCCATCATCGACGAGATCCTTTGATCCTCAGTCTTCGAGCAAAAGCTCATAGCGTTGATCGGTCAGGGTTTCGAGAAAGGCGACCAGCGCGTCAATCCGCTTGTCATCCAGCGCCGGGCCAACCTCGAGCATCTCGCGGGCCACGGTGTCAGGCACCGATGACGGAGCAAAGGGGGTGTCGGTCTCCGGGTTGATTTTGCGCGCCGCGTCGCGGGTGTTGTAGGTGTTGTAAAACAAGATGACCGTGCGCAGATCGGCGAACACGCCGTTGTGCATGTAGGGGGCGGTCACGGCCACGTTGCGCAGGGTTGGGGTGCGGAACTTTCCCGCCTGTGCCGGTTTGTCGAGGGCATCTGGCCCGCCGAGGCCAAGATCGACGAAATCCGGCGCGACCTTGTTCATCCCGCGCAGATCGGTGTTCTTCGGGACGCCGATGTTGTGGTAACTGTAGTCGGTAAAGGTTTCTTCCGCGTCCATCTGGCTTTGGGCGAGCCTGTGACAATCGGCGCAGTTGGTGAATTGCTGGGAAAAGAACAAAAGCCGCCCCAGCTCTTCCTCGTTTGACAGGGTCGCCTCGCCGCGCAGCCAGCGGTCATATTTGCTGTCGAAGGGCGCGAAGGTCTCGGTGCGCTCGAAAGCCGCGATGGCGCGTGTCAGGGCGGTGTAGGCTTCGGGCACATCTTCAAGGACGCCCGGCCCGAAGAGCGCCGGGAAGGCGGCGCGGTAGACCGGGTCTTCGCGCAGCCGCGCCACCACCGCCGCCTCGTCTTTCATGCCCATCTCGATCGGGTTGAGAAACGGGCCGCCCGCCTGATCCTCAAGCGTCGCGGCGCGTCCGTCCAGAAACTGCCCGCCGCGCCAGCCGAGCTTTTCGTCCATGTGAAACGGCGGGGAATAGGCCGCGTAGCTTACCGTCGGGGCGTTGCGGTCCCCGAGCGAGACGCCATCGTCGCCCGGCGATGCCATGCCGCGCGGATCTGCAAAGCCCGTTTCGGGATCATGACAGGAAGCGCAGGATTGCGTGCGATTGGCCGAGAGATTGGTGTCGAAAAACAACCGCTCCCCAAGCGCTTCGGGCGTTTGGGGCACCTGGACGAGGGCCGGGTCGGTTTCGGCGAAGAGTGGGCCCGCGTGAGGCATGATGAGAGGTGTCAGCGCGGCCACCCCGGCAAGACCCAGAAGCGTGAGAATCGGTCGCATGTCGCCCTCGTCAATATCTGACAGAATTACTCAGATACCTGTCAGATACCAAACACTGGGATCAACCCCGATGTGATCTTTTGCCGCGCAGGGGGGCGCTGTCAGGCCAGCGTGCCTTCGGCCGTGATCCGGCTCTTGCCGCCGACATAGGGGCGCAGCGCCTCGGGCAGGGTGACCGATCCATCCGCTTCCTGCCCGTTCTCCAGCACCGCGATAAGGCAGCGCCCAACCGCGAGCCCGGATCCGTTCAGCGTATGCAGGAACACGGGCTTTGCACCCGGCTCGGGCCGAAAGCGCGCGTTCATGCGCCGGGCTTGAAAATCACCGGTGGTAGAGACGGACGAGATTTCGCGGAAGCAATCCTGTCCGGGCAACCAGACCTCGATGTCATGGGTGCGCCGCGCGCCAAAGCCGGTGTCACCCGAACACAGTTTCACCGTGCGGTAGGGCAGGCCCAGCCGCTCGAGAATATCCTCGGCACAGCGCGTCATGCGGTCGTGTTCGGCCTCGGACGCCTCCGGCGCGGTGATCGACACCATTTCGACCTTCTCGAACTGGTGCTGACGCAGCATTCCCGTCGTGTCCTTGCCCGCGCTCCCTGCCTCGGACCGGAAACACTGCGTGTGGGCCACGTAGCGGCACGGCAACTGCCCGCCTTCAAGAACCTCGTCGTTCACGATATTGGTCAGCGTCACCTCGGCGGTGGGGATCAGCCACCAGCCGTTGGTGGTCTGGTAACTGTCGTCGCCGAACTTGGGCAATTGCCCGGTCCCATACATCATCTCTTCGCGCACGAGGACGGGGGTGATGGTTTCGCTCAACCCGTTCTCGTCCACGTGGGTGTCGAGCATGAATTGCGCGAGCGCGCGGTGCAGGCGCGCGATGGCCCCCGACATCACGGCAAAGCGCGATCCTGAAAGCTTGGCGGCGGTTTCGAAATCGAGCCCGTCTTGGGCCGCCGGAATCTCGTAATGTTCAAGCGGGGTGAAATCGAAGCTGCGCGGGGTGCCCCAGCGGCGGATCTCGACGTTCTCGTCCTCGTCTGCGCCGTCCGGCACGTCATCGGCCATCACGTTGGGCAGACCCATGAGATAGTCGGTCAACTGGGTATCGAGCGCCTTTGCCTCGTCGTTCAGGGCCGCGATCTGTTGTTTCTTGTCCGAGACCTCGGCGCGCAGCCGTTCAAATTCCGCCTCGTCGCCCGAGGCTTTCGCGGCCCCGATGGCCTTGGCGGCCTTGTTGGCCTCGGCCTGCTCTGTCTCGGCCTTGAGGATGGCGGCCCGCCGGGCTTCGTCGATGGCCAGAACATGGGCCGAAACACCCGACAGCCCCCGGCGCGCCATGGCGGCATCGAAGCTGTCC
>JAABTN010000060.1 GCA_011389895.1 Maritimibacter sp.
CGATGGCCTGAACGAACTCGGAATAGCTCACCTGGGTCGAGGCGATGTTGCCCTGACCATTGGAGAACAGGTTGAAGAGGGCCAGGATCAGCAGAAAAAGCACGATCCAGAAGGCGAAGTTTCGCGCGTTACCCAAGGGTCTCTCCTTTGAAATTCCGGCGCGAATTCCTCCTCCGCGCAGCTTCCTTCTAAAATAGGGATCAATGTCATTTGTTCAATGCGATAAAAGCGATGCGGCGAAATCGCCCCAAGGCGGGCGCAGATCGGCGGACCATCCCGCGGGCAACCCGGCCAATGGTGCCGCGACAAGGGTTTCGCCCCACCAGACCGCGGGCGTGGCCAGAAGCGTGTCACGCCGCGCCCCGGTTTCGCGCCAATCCGTGATCGAATTCAGACCCTTGGGACCAAGGCTTCCCACCCGATAGCCCTTTGTATCAAGGCCCTCGGGGGCATGGACCTGCCAGCGATGATCCCAAGGCGCGCCCACCGGGGCCTCAAGATCAACCACTTTGGCATATTCCCGGCTCACGCGGATATGATCGTCGCCCCGGGACACGAGACACCCGGCAAGCGTGGTTTTGCCGGTTTGTGCCAGCGCGGCCTCAAGGCTCGTCTGACGCGGTCGATATGTCGCGGTCGCCACCCAGCGCAGGGCATGGGCAAAAAGGCGAAAGCGCGTCTCTTGGGGAAGCGCGTCGAAGGCCTGCGTGTCAAACACCACGTCGCCCTGTTCGACCCGCGCGGTCTGCCGGGCTGAAACATGTGCGAAATGGCGTAGCGCGGCGCGCGCCGAGGCCATGTTGGCGGCGGTTGCCGTGATCCGACCGGTGTCGATCCCGAGATCTGACAGCGCGCCGCGCACCCGGACCCGGTCAAAACTGTCGTCCCGGTTCGACGGATCCTCGACCCAGCCGATGCCCCGCGCGGTGAGCCAACCGCGCAATTCGGCGCGTTCAACCTCAAGAAGCGGGCGAAGCCAGCGCAGGCCCCGATCGCCCCAATCCGCCGCCATCGTGGACAACCCGTCGACACCGGACCCCCGGGCAAGCCGCATCACGAAGGTCTCGGCGATGTCGTCGCGTGTATGGGCCAGCAACACGGGCCCGGTGCCTCCTGCCGTCGCAACCGCGTCTGCGATCAGATCATAGCGCGCGGCGCGGGCGGCGGCCTGAAGATTGCCGGTGCCGTCCCAGCCACCCCAACAGCGCGTCTCATGCGGGATGCCGAGCGTGGCACAAGCCGCCGCGACCCCGCGCGCCTCATCCCCCGCGTCGGCGCGCAATCCATGGTCCACGGTGACGGCAGACACCGCCACATGCGCGCCCCGCGCCCAATCCATCACCATGTGCAAAAGCGCCGTGGAATCACCGCCGCCGGACACCGCGACCCAAAGGCGCTCGAAAGGCGACGTTTCATGCGCAGCGTCAAGCGCCCGGGCGAGCCGCGCCTCGGGCGTCACTGACAGCCAAGCGTGGCGCGTTCGCTCTGCGCCTCAAGCGCCGCGTTGGAATCGGGGAACCGGTTGGGCACCTCGCCAAGCGTGGCGCAGGCTTCGTTGACCTGTCCAAGCTCGCCCAACGCGGTGCCAAGCCGCAACAGGGCATCGGGCGCGGACGACCCGGATTGATCCGCCGAAAACGATGCGAGATAGGCGCGCGCGGCATCGGCCACCTGCCCCTGTGCCGCAAGCGCTTCGCCGCGCAGGAAATGCGCCTGACCGGTCAGCGGCGAGCCGGGATAATTCTCGACAAGGCGGGCCAGCTGGTCCGCCGCTGCCCCGAAATCACCACTGTCCAGAAGCGCCACGGCAGAATCCAGCTCGTCCTGCTCGCCAATGGCCAATTGCGACCCGTCCGAGGGTTCGCCATTGGTGAAAGGTGATGGAATGACCCCCGGGGTGGCGGGGTCGGACAACGCCTCTTCGCCGCCGAGCGGCTTGGAAAGGCCCTCGTTCATGATGTCGCAATCCGACTCAAGTTCGCACAGGCGAAAAGACAGGTCCCCGATGCGGTTGGCCCCGTCCTGCGCCACGGAATTCAGTCGAAACTCCAGCTCTTCGGTCTTGTTGGTCAGCCGCGCCAGCGCGCCCTCGATGGCATCCACGCGCTCGCGAAGGCTTGATCCGGTCACGCCCGAGGGCGCGCCGGTGGTGTTCAACTCGGTCTTGAGGCGCCGAAGCTCGACGTTCAGAACGGTCAGCTCCTGACGCACATCCGCCAAGGTCTGTTGCCGGTCCTGCGCGAACCCGGGCGCGGCCAGCCCGATGAACAGTGCAAGCGCAATCCCTCTACCCGTCACAGCCATCCCGGCCCCCTCTCATCGTCGCAGGCGATCCGCCCGATCAGCTTCCCACGCCTGCGGTCAGCACGGTGACTGCCCGCCGGTTCTGGGCATAACAGCTTTCATCGGAACAGATCTCAAGCGGACGTTCCTTGCCATAGCTTACGGTCTTGAGCCGGTTGGGTGCAACGCCGCGTTCGATGAGGTATCCCTGAACCGCACTGGCGCGCCGGGCTCCAAGCGCCACGTTGTATTCGCGCGTGCCCTGTTCATCGGCATGCCCTTCGATGATCGCCGCATAGGCGGGGTTGTCCGACAACCATGTCGCCTGTTGCGCCAAAACGCCCTCGGCCTCCGGCGTCAGGGTCGAGGTGTCGACCGCAAACAGCACGCGATCCCCGATGGTTTCCTGAAAATAGGCCTGCGACGTCGGGTCCGAGGCCGATCCGGTTCCTGCGGTGTCCGCCCCGGCCCCGTCAAAACGATTGTTGGAACAGGCTGACAGCGCCACGGCGCCAACAAGAAGGGCTGCAATGGTGATCTTTCTCATGGGTCTCTTTCCTGTCGTTATTCTTTTGCTCGTTATCGGGTCAGTGTAACAGAAGTGATCGCGCGCGTCTTGCCTTCCCGTCAATTCTGCAACGGGCCCCAGCTTGGGTCAGACGCGGCATCCGGCGTGGTGACACGGCGCAGGTTGCGCCCCGAAATATCCACCGAGTACAGCGCCGAGGCCCCGGTTTCGCCCTGGCTTTCGCGCGAGAACATGATCACCCGCCCGTTGGGCGACCACGTCGGGCCTTCGTCGAGGAACGAGGCGGTGAGAAGCCGCTCTTCCGACCCGTCCGTGCGCATGACGCCAATGTGAAAGCGGCCCGCGTTCTGCTTGGTAAAGGCGATAAGATCGCCGCGCGGCGACCAGACCGGCGTGCCGTAGCGGCCACGCCCGAAGCTGATGCGCTGTGCCTCGCCGCCATTTGCGGACATGATATAGAGCTGCTGGGTGCCCGAGCGGTCACTTTCGAACACGATCCGCGATCCGTCCGGCGAAAAGCTGGGTGCGGTTTCGATCGCGGGCGAGCTGGTCAATTGCTGCGCCGCGCCACCGTTCACGCCCATGCGGTAGATGTCGGAATTGCCGCCTTGCTCCAGCGAAAAGATGATCGACGAGCCATCGGGGGAAAACCGGGGCGAGAACGCCATGTTGCCGCCGCCGGTGCCCATCGCCTGCCGCGTCGCCGAAGCGACGTCGAGAACGTAGATCTGCGGCTGCCCTGTTTCGTAGGAGGTATAGAGCACCCGGCTACCATCCTGCGAGAACCGGGGAGCGAGGACGAGGGCATCGCTGTCGGTGAGGTATTTCACGTTGGCCCCGTCATAATCCATGATTGCCAGCCGCTTGCGCCGGGCATCCTTCGGCCCCTGCTCAGAGACAAAGACCACGCGGCTGTCGAAGTAGCCAGTTTCCCCCGTGATGCGGGAATAGACCGTGTCGGCGACCTGATGGGCGATGCGACGGATCCCGTCGATGGTGCCGGTATACTGAAGCCCTTGGCCAAGCTCGGCGCCGGAAAAGATGTCGTAGACCCGGAATTTCACCGTGATCTGCCCGCCCTGTTCGCTCACCGCGCCCGCAATCAGCGCCTGCGCGTTGATCGCTTTCCAGTCGGCGTATTGAACGGGGGCCGCGAAATTCGTGATGTCCGAGATGAAGGCGCTCGACGGGATCTCGCGAAACAGCCCGGTGCCCGACAGGTCCGCCGCGATCACGCGCGAGATTTCTTGGGCATAGGGGCCCGCAGACCCGGTTTCGGCCTGAAACGTCGGCACCGCGAAGGGCAAGGGCTCGATCACCCCGTCGGTGATCTCGATGCGCAGGGGTCCGCTCGACTGGGCCGTGGCCGCGAACGGGGTGTGGGACAGGGCGAGAATCGCCAATCCAAGAGCAAGCAGTCTGATCATGTTCATCGCAGCCTCATATTCTCCGGATTAAACGTCATTTCAATCTCACGCCACTGTTCATACTTGTCACTCGGCAGGTTATAGCCGTTTGCCCCGCAACGGATAATCGCCCGGCGCGCGGCTTGAAAGGCCGTTTGTGTCGCCGATTGGTTCGGCCCGTTCGATGACACGAGGTCAACGCCCTGCGGACGACCATCCGGGGCCATGCGTACCATGACAACCACCGTTGTTGCCATGGCATCGGTTGAAGCCGACCCAAGGTTCCAGCACTGGCTCACCGCCACACGGAGCCCATCGCGCTCTGCCGAAGTGATCGGCGGGCCAAGCGGGGCCTGCGTTTCACCCGCCCCGGGGTCCGGGGTGTCGAGCGCATCGGCGATGGCATCCGCCACCGGGTCATTGTCCGCCTCGCTCTCGGGGGCGGGGTCCGGTGTCGGCTCCGGTTCGGCGGTCTCGACCGGATCGGGCCGTTCCGGGCGGGCGCGCGGGCGCAGGGATGCCGTGGGGGACGAGGTCGGGGTTTCCGCTTCGGTCACGATCTCGGTTGTCTGGGCCTCGGGCTGGGCGGCGTCCTGTTCTTCGACCGGAGTTTCGGTCGGCTCCGGGCTGGGCGCGGCTTCCTCCACCGCCTCCGGCGCGGTTTCGGCCGGGTCATCGGGGGGCTGGATCACCTCATCGGCCACGCGCGGGGCCTCGGGCGGTGTCGTGTCCTCATCCGGGGCGGTCTCGGCGGGTGCGGCCGGGTCCGGCGCGGGGGGCTCGGGGTCCGGCAGGGGTTCGAGCTCAGGCTCAGGGTCCGGCGCGGGCTCCGGTTCAGGGCGCGCAGGTGGCACCGGTGCTTCCTCGGCGTCCTCCTCGGGCGCAGGCTCCGGCTCGGGCGGGCCCTCTGGCGGGGCAGTCAGGGCGGCAAAATCCTCTTCCGACAGGATCGAGACATCCGCCACGGGCGCGGGCGGGGTATCACGCGAGGACGTGAAAAGGCCCCCGAACAGGAGCCAGAAGATCAAGAGCCCATGGCCGATCCCCGAGATATAATAGCCGAGCTTCAAGCGATGCCCCTACTCGGTTTGCCCGTCCAAAGCTGGCCCGCCGGTATCGGTGACGAGCCCGATGTCGTTGAACCCGCCCGCGTTGAGCGCCCCCATGACCTGTGCCACGGTCTGGTAGGGAACCCGTCCATCGGCGCGCAGGAAAATCTTGTTGTCGATGCGTTCCGCCGCGATCGCCCGCAGACGCGGGATCAAATCCTCCATGGCGATCTCGGTCGTCATGATGCTGATCTGCCCCTCGGCGGTGATCGACACGCTCAGCGGCTCTTCCTCAACCGAAGGCAGCGGTTCGGCAGACGTCCGGGGCAATTCCACCGGCACCCCCACCGTCAACAACGGCGCGGCCACCATGAAGATGATCAAAAGCACCAACATCACGTCCACGAAGGGCGTGATGTTGATCTCGGCCATCATCGCGCGGTGCTTGCCACGCCGCCGCCCGCGTTGGGCGCGGGGTTTGCTTTGTGCGACCGATCCCACCATGTCAGCTGTCCAACTGGCGGCTGAGAATGGTCGAAAACTCGTCGGCAAAACTTTCCCACCCGGCCACGATATTGTCGCTGTCACCGGTGAGCTTGTTGTAGAAAATCAGCGCCGGGATCGCCGCGAGAAGACCAAGACCTGTGGCCAGAAGCGCCTCGGCAATACCGGGCGCGACCACTGCGAGGCTGGTGTTTTGCTGCTGCGCGATCTCGATGAAAGCGTTCATGATGCCGAACACCGTGCCGAACAGCCCGACGAAGGGCGCAGAGGACGCGGTCGTGGCGAGAAAGCCCAGCTTGGCGTTCAAGACCTCCGCCTCCTTTGCGATCGCCACGTCCATCGACCGGTCAATCCGGCTTTGCCCGCCCGCGATCAGCCCGCCATCGGCCCGATGCGACCGGCGCCATTCCAGCATCCCGGCGGCAAAGACCCGCTCCGGCGCATTGCCCGGATTGGCCCCGATCTCGTCATAAAGCTCATCCAGCGGCTCACCGGACCAGAAGGCCTGATCAAACACCGCCGCCTCGCGCCGCGCGCCGCGGTATTGAAAAAGCTTGGTCACGATGATCGCCCATGAATAGAACGACGCGGCGATGAGCATGACCATCACCACCTGCACGATCAACGTTGCGCGAAAGAAAAGCGCCCAGAAGGAGAAATCCATCTCCCCCGCCAGCGCCAGGGTTTCCTGTTCCATGAATATGCCCCGCATACCTGCCACGAATGGCCGTCTCTACCGGACGGCTCTATTGCGTGAAAAGTAGACGAATTGAAGCGCGATGGCCAACAAAACCGCGTGTACGCCCGAAAAACCGCTGCGTCAGTGGAGGTTTTGGCGGATATTTGCCGGTAGACGCGCGGGCAGCCCCGCCTCGTTCAGCGCCACAAGCGTGACGGTGGCGGAAAACAGAAGGTCTCCGGCGCGCTTTACCTCCTGTAACAGCACGATCCGCACCCCGGTCATGGCCTGCAGGGTGGTCTCGACTGTAAGGTCGTCGTCAAAGCGCGCCGGGCTATGGTAATCGGCCTCCAGATGGCGCACGGCAAAGACGATGCCCTCATCTTCCTTCAACCGCCGTTGGTCCACGCCAAGCGCACGCACCCATTCGGTCCGGGCCCGTTCGATGAAGCGCAGGTAATTGGCGTAATAGACAATGCCCGCAAGGTCGGTGTCTTCGTAATAGACATGGACGGAAAAGGTATGGGTCATGGGCCTTTACTCCTCAGCGCCAGACGGGGTGTTGCGCCGACCCTAGCCGGTCAATTCCGCCTCTGCCAGTGGCAGGTAGAGCGCGCCGTCGTCGCGCAGGTGGGACTCGTAAAGCGTCACACGGTCGGCCATGGCTTCGGGCAACCGCACGGCCCCGTTCAGGGCCAGAAATTCCCCGATCG
>JAABTN010000061.1 GCA_011389895.1 Maritimibacter sp.
CTGCAGGGAATTGACCACAGCGGTGATCTGCGCCTGGCTTTCGCGCGTGGTCTGGATGCGCTGCCCACCCGGCAGATCGAGACCCGCGGACTCGTGCCGCCAGCGCAGCCAGGCGAGCCGGGCAAAGGGCTCTGTCGGCGCACCGGAGCGTTGCGCTGCGTCCTGGTCCGCTTCAATCTCGCGCAGCCGCATCCGGAACTCTTGGCGGTCGGTGAAGGTCTCGAAAAACGCAGCCCCGGTGGTCAGGGCCGCGCCGGGGGCAAGATGGCCGTGTCCCAGACCATCGCCATGCGCGATCCACCATGTCGGTTCATTTGCCGTGTAGTTCATCAGACAAGCCCTCCGTCGGTGATCGTCCAGCCCATGCCGTTGAGGGCCACGGAGGCGGCGGACAGCACCCCGTCCCATGTGGCGACCTTGTAGGGCTGATCCGGCATGGTGGTGTCCTGCGCGGTTGCCTGGACGGCGTCGGTGCCGTCGCGCAGTTCCCAGGCCGTGCCTGTGTCGAAGAAATGCCAGCCGTTCGACTTCTCGAACTGCTGCATCGCGCCATTCCACAGAAAGTCGCCATCTGCGTCGGCGATGCTGGCCCCGGCCACAAGGGCCCGGCGCGAACGGGCGAGGAACGCCCGCGCGTCGACGGCGTTCAGGAACCGCTCGCCGGAGACATGATCAATGGCGTCATACGTTTTGGCGCCGGGCGCAAACGCCTGGCCGAACGGCCCGTCATTGACGACCGCACGGTTGGCCCATCCGATCAGCGTGCGTGCGTAGGTCTCGGTGCTCAGGGCAGGCGTGTTCTCGAACATCGCATCGAGATTGATCACACCGCTTGCCGGAAGCCCCCAGCCCCCAAGGTCCTGGTTGAACTCACTGGCCTGTTCGAACATGTGCGACACGTCGGTGATGCTCGATACGGTCCAGTCACCGATGGGCTGGTTGAACGAGAACGCGCGGTTGAACATGCGGCCCATGACCGACACCTTGGCGACATCCCAGCCACTCAGGTCCTGATTGAAGGCGGTGGCATTGTAGAACATCCACTCCGTGCTGGTGACATTGCCCGGATTCCAGCCGCCGAGGTTCTGGTTGAAGGCAAAGGCCCGAAAGAACATCCGTCCCATATCGGTGACCTGGCCCACGTCCCAGCCGCCGATGGCCTGATTGAAACTGATGGCGGACATGAACATGTCGCGCATGTTCAGGACAGCGGACATGTCCCAGCCGCCAATGGCGCGGTTGAAGGCATCGGCGCCCCGGAACATTCGGGCGGTGCTGGTGACGCCCGACATGGTCCAGTTGCCGATGCCCTGGTTGAACGCGCTGGCGTCCTGAAACATGCCACTCATGTCCGTGACGCGCCCCACATCCCAGGCGCCGATATCGCGGTTGAAGGCGTATGCCTGGTGGAACATGTCCGTCATGTCCGTGACGCGGCTCACGTCCCAGGTCCCGATATCGCGGTTGAAGGCATCGGCACGGGTGAACATGCCCTTCATGGTGGTGACATTGGAGACATCCCAGGTTCCGATGGGCTGATTGAACGCGTGAGCATTGTGGAACATGCCGGCCATGGTGGTGGCGCTGCCGGTCGCCAGGGGTGCGAGGGGCTGGTTGAAGGCCGTGGCATCCCTGAACATGTCGCTCATGTTCTCGACCGCCGAGAGCACGAGGGCGCTTACATCAAAGGCGATCTCGGCATTGCGACACATCCCCTGGACATTGCTCACCTGTGGCGGGATCGCGGGGTTCACATAGACCGTGTTCGTCGTGCAGTTGCGAAACATCTCGCGCAGCGAGGTCAGGCCGAGCTTGAAGCCGATATTGTCGACCCTGATCAGCCCCTGGATATTGGCATTGCCGCCGAATTGCTCAAGCTGTCCGCTGACGGTGACCGTGACAAGGCCGGTGACGCCCGCGTCATAGGCATGGCTGACGATGCCGCCCGATTGCACGGTCTGCAGGGCCCCGTCGCCCCAGTCCACGCTCACATCGACGATGCCGCCATGCACACCGAGCGGCAAAGACACGGTTCGCGACTGCGCCCTGTCGGGATCGAACACCAGCAGCATTGACGCAGCACCGTTGAGAACGGTTCGGATGGGGCTCCAGTCCGACACGATGACCGCCCCGGCCGCCCCGGCCCGGCCCCCGTAGCGGCCTCGCCAGAGATAGGCCTGGCCATCCGCCAGGCTGTCGGGAAGAAAGACCGACGGTCCCTCGATCGCTCCGAAGGTCGCGAGGGGCGGGTCGAGATCGGGGTCCTGATCCGTCTCCCAGACCTCTATCCGCGTCTCGACATAGTTCAGGCCGAAGGTGCTGTTATAGGCGCTCAGCTCCACCGCGCCGCTGGTCGCGCCGTCGCGCGTGACGGGATCGGGCCTGTCGATCAGTTCCGGGTAGGTCTGCTTGAAGGGCAGCGAAAAATCCGACTGCTGGCCTTGCGTGGCCGTATAAAGCGCGCGCCAGTAGAACACCTGGCCCGGCGCGATCCCGTCCTCGGGGAAAATGGTCTGGTAGGTGTTGGCCGACGCGGAGAGGATCGTGCGGGTGAACAAGGGGGCCTCGAAGCCCGTCTCCGACATGGCCACCTCGAAATAGACCCCTGTCTGGCTCAGGCCTGCGGGGCTGAAGAACTCCGTCAGCCTGAGCTGGGTCTGCTCCTGCGAGGTGGTCGGGGGCAGCGCCACCGGGCGCGCCACCGGGGTGGTGTCGGACGGCACCCGCCAGATGTTGCCATCGGAGTATTTGAGCTGCCCGTCGGCCCCGTAGGCCACGGAGCCTTCGAAGTCTCTCGGGGGGAACGTGTCGGCCAGCGGCACCGCCAGCGGTTGTCCCTGGCCGACAAAGCGCGCGCCCTTGCGCAGAAAGCGATGGCCGTCACTGAGAAACCGGCCCATCACGACACCTCCGGATCATGCTGTTCCGCCGCGCCTTCTGACGCCGTGCTGGTGAGCTGAACCACCCCGGCCACGGAGGCGCGCACTTGCAGGCGGTCGCCGTGGACGCGGTCGGGATCACGCTTGAGAAGCCGCTGACCCGGCGCGGGGTGCAGGAAGGTGTCCTGCGCGATCAGCTCGACCATGGCTTGCTGCACCTCTGCGCCGTCCTCGTGCAGGATGCGAATGTCCAGGGTGACGCTTGCCAGGCTGGCGTTGTAGAACATCAGCGGCGCCTCGATCAGCGCAAAGCCCGGCTGGATGCGGCGCTCGGCATCGGCCGGGTCGCGCGCCCCGGGAAAGCGGCGCTGCGTGTCGGGCACGGAAAACTCGGGCGCCTCGAGCACCGTCTGCCAGTCGGTGCCGATGGTCTCGGCAAGGATGCGGACCGGGACGGCGGCGCCGGCCTGGCGCACGGTCTGTCTCATTGCTGGCCTCCTGCGATGATGGCCGCGCGACGGGCGCGCGGAAGGATGGTGCGATCGATGGGCGGCCCTTCGAGCTGCCCGGTGAGCGGGTTGACCAGCGCGCCGCCGGTGAAGAACTGCTTGCCATTGCCGTCGATGCCCGAGAACACGACGCGCCCGAGGTTCTTCTCGACGATGCTCTGGGGGACTTCCTGCGCAGGGCGGGAGAAGGCCCGGCCGTTGACGCCGGTCAGGGTCTCGTTCCACTGGTGGCCGACGGCGGTGATGGTGCTGGGGGCGCGCTCGGTGGGGACCGGATCGGCATTGGTGGTGGCGATGAGCACATCGTTGATCAGCGCCGTGACCATGGCCTGCGCGCCCGGAGAGAGCAGCGCGGTGATCTCGTCGCGCAGGCTCTGCCAGCCAAGGGTGAACCAGTAAAGCTGGCCCGGCGCGCCGACGAAGACGGCGTTCCAGTCATACATGCCCTTGGTGAAGAGCTGCGTGGATTGCTGCTGCCCGGCGGTCAGATCATAACGCAGCGACAGCAACAGGAAGGTCGCGTCGCGCCGGGTCTGCGCTTCGCGCGTGGCCGCCGAGGCGGTGGAAAGGCCCCCGACATAGCCCTGCGCCACGAGACTGGCCCACATCGCGTCCATGATGGCCGTCTCACTGGCCGCGATGGCCCCGGCCTCGGCCGGATAGGTGCCGATCGCGTTCGGCGGCGCGGTGAACGGGATGACGACATTGCGGGACCCTTCGGACCAGAGCGTCCAGTCGCCGGCTTGCGAGGCGCAGTTGGACAGGATCATCTCGCCGCCATCGAGGCACATGTACTGCTTGTGCGAAAAGATCGCGATGGCGTTGATCCCGTTGATGAACGCGCCGTTCCTGGCAAGATAGCCGATGCCGTTGGGGTTGCTGGGCGTGGCCCCCCAGGCCATGATCTGCGGGAAGACCGAGTAGGGGCTGACCACATCGCGGTCGGCCAGGATGACGCCGCCGCCGCGCCCGACCATCGGGTTCTGATTGGCCCGGTCAAGCGGTGGCGGGATCAGCACCGGATCCCCCGTGCGATACATCACGATGTTATGGGCGTAGACCGTGCGGTTGATGACAGCGCCGGGGCGGAAGGATATGGCGAAGCCCTCGGTGGGATCATCGAGGCTGTCGACGCGCCAGCCGCCTTCGAAGCTGAAGCCCTGCACATAGCCGCCATTGCCCATGCGGAACACGTTGCGCTCCTCATAGCCCGGCGCGGGGACGATTTTGGTGGCGCGCGCCGCGGTGGCGGAAATGACGCCCGTGCAGTGATCGGGAAAATCGATATGCCCCTGTGTCTGGTAGGTGCCCGGATAGACATAGATGACAACGGGATCGCTTGAGGCCGCCACGAGGTCGCGGGCCGCCTCGATGTCGCGCACGGCGCGGTCGCGGCCTTCGCCGTTGCGGCCGTTATCGCCGTCCTGTGCAACATAGACGATGCGCTCTTCGGGGTATCCCTGCGCCAGCGACGGGGCGACCAGTGCGAGGGTCGATCGCTCGAGGGCGCAGATCTCGATATCCGTGGCGTGCGCCGCCCCGAAGGTCTCGACGAAGGGCTGCGCGTAGCGTGCCGCGGGCGGGGCTGTGAGCGCCGCGTCGGCCGCCGCATCCAGGCCCACCAGCAGGGCGATCGTGCGGCGGCCATCGGCTACGCGCGGGGCGGGATCGGTATGGGCCACGGTCTGCGACAGCACGGCCTTGTCGGCATCGAGCCAGATCACGCCGATGGTGACCGCGTCGGAGGCCGGATCGGGGCTGTCGGTCACGCGCCGCCAGGCCGCCCGCAGCACATGGTCGATCCCGGGCTCGAGCGGCACCGGTGTCAGCCCGACCAGCTTTTGCAGCCCGGTCAGCCGGGCGATCTTGCCATCCGCGCTGACGGTGACGGTGCCGCCGTCGAGCGCGTAGAGCGTGGGCGTGTCGCCGGGGCGATGTTCCAGGGCGGTATAGGTCTGCATGCATGCTTACTCCGGGCGCAGTTCCACCAGCGGGATCGAGGTGATCGATCCCAGCCGTTCGATATCGAGGGTCACGTCCATGAGATCGCTGTCGAAGCGGACGGGCACGTCGAAGGCGAAGCCTGCGGTGACGACCACATCGGGCTCGGGTGCGGTCTCAAAGCTGAC
>JAABTN010000062.1 GCA_011389895.1 Maritimibacter sp.
GAATGCGCGCATTTCGACTGGGCAATCTCGTTTTCATGGTGCGGGAACATCAAATCGTTGCCGCCGCCGTGAATGTCGAAACTCTCGCCGAGGATCTCGTAAGACATCGCCGAGCATTCGATGTGCCAGCCCGGACGCCCCCGGCCCCACGGGCTGTCCCACCCCGGCTCACCCTCCGCCGCCGGTTTCCACAGCACGAAATCCATCGGGTTGCGCTTATAGGGCGCCACCTCGACCCGCGCGCCCGCGATCATGTCGTCGACCGAACGCCCCGACAGCTTGCCGTAGTCCGCGTAACTATCCACTGAAAACAGCACATGACGCTGTTTCTCGTAGGCATGCCTGACGCCTTTCGGATCTGGCCTCATTAGCTCTTCGATCATCTTGATCATGTCACCGATATGCTGCGTCGCGCGCGGCATCTGATCCGGCTCCAGCGCGCCCAAGGCCGCCATGTCGTCGAGATACCATTGGGTCGTCGAGGACGTAATCTCGTCAATCGGGACACCGGACTCATTGGCCCGCGCGATGATCTTGTCGTCCACATCGGTGAAATTGCGCACATAGGTAACCTTGCCCCAGCCGTTTTCCTTCGCAACATGCCGGAGCAGCCGGTAGAGCACGTCGAAAACGACAACGGGGCGCGCGTTGCCCAGGTGCGCCCGGTCATAGACCGTCGGACCGCAGACATACATCCGCACGTTGTCCCGGTCGATCGGCGTGAACACCTCTTTCGACCGGGTGGCGGTGTTATGCAGTTTGATCTCGACCATAGCGTCCTCGCACACGGGGCTTCCGCGGCGGGCTTAGCAACTCATCTTGTAAAGGAAAACAGAGAAACGGCCCGCCTGACGATGTCAGTGGGTAATAATGCAGCGGATGATGATGCAGCGTCCGTTCATGCCGCTTCAATAACAGGCTTCGCGCAGCCTGCCAAGCATGTTAGCCTCGCCACATGTCGCGCGAGCTGGTCAACGAAATCTGTGCAGCCTACCCGGGGGCCGAGGTGTCCGATCCATGGGGCGGCGGGCATGACGCCTGGAAGGTGGGCGGCAAGATGTTCGCCTCCATCGGCGCGACGGGGCAAGGCGTGGCGGTGAAATGCCCGGATGTCGAAACCGCCGATATGCTCAAGGATGCGGGCGTGGCGCAGCATGCCAAGTATTTCCACAAATCCTGGGTGATGCTCCCCTTCGGCACGACGCCGGAAGAGGAATATCGCCACCGCATCCGCGTGTCTTACGACACGATCCGCGCGAGCCTGACGAAAAAGGTGCAGGCGGCGCTTGGGCCGGTGGCGTGAGCCCTCACACCTGAGAGGCGTTGGTTTTCGTCGCCAGCACGCCCTTTGACCACATCTGGATCAGCTTCCACATGACCACCGGGATCATCAGCGTCGCGGCGATCAACACGCCCCCCCCGATATAGCGAAACGGCTCGCCCATCCCCGCCGACCCCAGAAGCATCATCAACCCGCCGAAAGCCGCGAGCGGAAAGGTGAACGCCCCCCAAAGCGGCGAGAACCCCGCCTCCAGAAGCCAGCCCGGGCGCAGGGCCAGTGCCGCGAAGATCACGATGGCGAAGAGGCCCAATCCGAGGGCCAGCGATTGATATCCCAGCATCATCGCCACGACCCCCAGAACGCTCGCAGGCGCCAGGTGAATGGCCAGAAGCGGGCGCAAGGGGGCGGGCACCCGCATCCGCATGAATTGCGTGGCCGAGACCGCCCAGACACACGCCGCGACCGCGAGGCTGATCCAGAACACCCCCTGTGACCATGCCAACCAGCCCAAGGGCAACGCGGCAAGCGGGCTCACGATGAAGCCGGCGAAGGTCAGGTGCCACACGGGCGTAACCCGGCGCGCCTCGGCCGGGCCATGGACCAGCGCCCGGATCACCAGAAGCGCGATCACCGCGTGAAACCCGATGGCAAGCGTCAGGGTCGTGGCCGCAACCGGCACCGACCATGCCGACAGCCCCAGCGCCATGATCATCCCCGACAGCGACAACGCCGCCAGCCCGGCCCGACCGGGCAGGATCTTCAGATCCTCGGTCAGCGTCGCGGGCCGGCGCACGACCTTGGCGAAATAGGCAAGAAGGAGGAACAGGTAAAGCAGCGTGACCGCGCCAAACAGCGCCTCGGAAACCCCGCCCCCGACCTGGAACGCATCGCCGGCCCGCCGCCAGGACAGCGCGAGACCGAACAGGCCGAACACCGGGACGAAAAGCACAGGGGGCGTGCGGGTCCATAGACCGGGTTTCCCGGGGGCGGGTTTCAGGCTTGGCGTTTGCATCGCGTTTCTCCTCGTGCCGGGACGTTTGCAGGGGCGTCATGCGCCACCGCGCGGGCCCGCACCATGCGCCGCGAGGTCGCGGGCGGGCCCCGATGGGTCTCTGCCGCCTACCCCGCCCACGCGCCGCGCAGCATGTTTGCCGCCACCACCAGCAAGAAGGCCCCGAACACACGTTTGAGCGGCTTCGGGTCCAGCGCATGGGCCAGCCGCGCCCCGAGCGGCGCGGTGAGAAGGGTCATCGCGATCACCACGAGAAAGGCCGGGATGTTCACAGCACCGATCGTGCCCGGAGGCGCGACCGCGACGGTGACAAACAGAAAGGCGATGACCGAGGGCACCGCGATGATCGCGCCAAAGCCCGCTGCAGTCGCAACCGCCCGGTGGATCGGCACGCCGTGCAACGTCATGATCGGCACCCCGAAAGAGCCGCCGCCAATGCCCATCAGCACCGACAGGAACCCGACCATGGGGGAAAGCACCGAGCGCAGACCAAGGCCCGGCATCTCGTGCCCGATGCGCCACTGGCTTTTGCCCAGGAGCATGTAGAACCCGATGGTCAGGGCAAGCCCGCCAAAGATGGCCTGTAGCGTGTCCGAGCGAAGCTGGGCCGCGACCAGAACCCCGATGACCGCGCCCACGACGATCCCCGGTGTCCAGCGCTTCAGGATCGGCCATTCCACCGCGCCCTTGCGGTGGTGCGCGGCCACGGAGCGCGCCGAGGTGACGATGATCGTGGCCAATGACGTGGCCAGGCAGATCTGCATAAGCTCTGGGCTGTCAAACCCAAGGCCCGCGAAGGTGTAATAAAACGCGGGCACCAGAACGATCCCCCCGCCCACGCCGAGAAGCCCCGCGAGCACGCCCGCAAGCGCTCCGATGGCCAGCACAAGCGCCAGCATCGGCAACAGTGTCGCAACATCCATGGCCGGTCCCGTCCCCCTGTTCGCCCGGTGGCTTCGAAGGTGAAGTCCCCGGTGTCGTTTCCCGATACCGCATGGCACCTGCCAAGACCAGAACGGCTTTGGCTCAGGCCATGACCACACCGGCCATCGCATTTTCGACGATCTCGGGACCGGCGCCGGGGCGATGCGCGTTCTCGGAGAGCACCCGTTTCCACTGCCGCGCGCCGGGACGCCCGGTAAACAGGCCCAGCATGTGGCGCGTGATCTGCGCCAGCTTGCCGCCCGCCGCAACATGCGCCTCGATATAAGGCAGCATCGCGCGCGCCACGTCGCGCGGATCGGTCATCGGATCGGGTTTGCCGAACACCCGGCTGTCGGCCTGCATCAGGATATCGGCGGGCTGGTGATAGGCCGCGCGCCCGATCATCACCCCGTCCATCCCCTGCGCGAGATGATCGAGGACGTCATCGAGGCGCGTGATCCCGCCGTTGATCGAAAGGTGCAACGCCGGGAACGCGGTCTTCATCCGGTGCACCAGCGGGTAATCCAGCGGCGGGATGTCGCGGTTTTCTTTCGGCGACAACCCTTGCAACCATGCCTTGCGGGCATGGATCGCCATTCGGCTGACCCCCGCCGCCGCCATGCGCGCGATGAAATCGGGCAAAACCACCCCGGGGTCCTGGTCGTCGACACCGATTCGGCATTTCACCGTCACCGGGGTGGCCCCTGCCGCAGCCTGCATCGCCGACACGCAGTCTGCCACCAGCCCCGGATCGTTCATCAGGACCGCGCCGAAGGTGCCCGATTGCACCCGGTCCGACGGACAGCCGACATTCAGGTTCACCTCGTCATACCCCTGCGCGACACAAAGCCGGGTGGCCTCGGCCAATTCCGCCGGGTCAGATCCGCCCAATTGCACCGCCACCGGATGCTCGGCCCGGTTGAAGTCAAGCAAATGCACCGCCCCACCGCGCACCAACGCAGGCGCTGTCACCATCTCGGTGTAAAACAGCGTCTCCCGGCTCATCAGCCGATGGAAATACCGACAATGCCGGTCGGTCCAATCCATCATCGGGGCAGTAGACAATCTAGCGTGTTGATTTATTTGAATTTTTTTGTGCATCTTCAAACTGTTGGCTTTTGGCTCTGCTACGCTGGAATACGCCCCAATATCCCCGAATTTGCCCCTCTACGATGACTCATTGCACACACAGCGCACACGAAAATGGCCTCCATCACCAAACTCCCCTCCGGTGCCTGACCTGCGTCCAGATCAGACGAAAGGGCCGCTTTGCTGCGCGATACGTTTCTCCGCCGCGACGACGCCCATCGTTGTGCCCTGCCCAAGCGGAGACCCGGGTGGATCAGGGGTTGGCGCCGAACAAGTCGTCCGTCTCCCGCCTGACCACCACTCGCGCGATCTCATCGACCTCCACATAATCGATATGTGCGAGGTAGGCAAACCGCCGCGTCGCGAGCCAAGGTCGCCACGCTCAAGACGCTCAAGCGCGATCTGGGCAAGGAGAAGATCGGGCACCTCGACCGGCAAAAGCTGATCGACTACGGCAAGATTCTTGCAGACCAGGGTGAACCGCCCCGGTTCTCCGGGAGGCTCCAAATCTAGGAAGGACTGGAATCATGTGCGATTTCAGTACTGAACGACATCGGATCAGAACTCTTTGGCCGACGAGACCAACGGTCGCCCCGCATCATCCCAATCCGACCATCCCGGGAAGCTAAGTCCATCCTCTTCGATCAAGCCCAGAAGCCTTTCTTCCCAGTCATCGAGCGCATC
>JAABTN010000063.1 GCA_011389895.1 Maritimibacter sp.
TCGGGATTCCACGCCGGCGACGTTTCGACAACGCGCGCCACATTATCCACATTCGGCGTCGGCGCTTTCTGGCGCTTGGGCACCTCAGCCGGGGGCGCGTGCTCGATCAACTGGCGCAACGCCTCAGCAGCTTCATCCTCGGCCCGACCTTCGGCCCAGTCGGTCAGGTCGCCTTTCTCGCCCAAGCCCGGAAGCTCGACGATCTTGACCGACTCGGCCACCCCCTCGACGGAGCGGGCGACCTTCTGGGCGTGCTTCGCGCCAACCTCGTCGTTGTCAGGGATCACCGCAACGCGGCACCCGCGCAGATATTCCGAGAACTCATCGCGCCACTTTCCCGCGCCGTGCGGGTTCGTGGTCGCTGTGAACCCAAGGCGACGGGCGGTATCGACGTCCTTTTCGCCTTCGACCACCACCACCAGCGCGCCCGGTTCACGGGCGGCCTCGATCAACTCGGGCAGCCTATACGGCACCAGCGGTTCATCGCCTTGGCCGCGCAATTCATCTTGCTTCTGCTCAGGCTCGAAACGCTCCGAGAAAGGTATCAGGTTCGGGCGGCGCGTGGTGGTGGGCCGCTCGCCGTCAGGGTTCTTGCCGCGCAGGATGATGAAAGCTTCGGTGCCATCAGCGCGGTGGTAGGTGTATCGCGCCTCTTCGACGGTGTTGAATGACCAGCGCGGGCGGTCGGGGTCGGAAATATTGTAAGAACCGCGCGGATTACCCTTTTCCTGAGCATATTCATCAGGTTTAATACCCTTAGGCATTAGATTCTCCTGTGCCTTGTGCTCGTCAGTCTGCGGCCCCGCTCCCCCGGCGGGGCCGTTTTCAATTCGATCAGTCATGCGGCACTGCCTCCTCCTCATCGGCATAGGCCATGCGCTCGCACCACTCGCGGACGACGCCCAGCGGCCAGACGCGGTCCTTGCCGTTCTTGCGAGCAGCAGGGAATTGGCCGGCCTTGATCCGGCGCTCGACGACGGAACGGCTCATGCCGGTCAGGATTTGCACTTCGGAAATGCCGATGAGCGTGAAGCCGGGCAGCTTCTCGTAGTCGGGAATCCTTGAGTAATCGACGCCAGCCTCGCTCGGGCCTCCGGTGCGATATTTCGGGATGCCCGGCACCGGGCGCGGCGTGACAGTATATGCGCGCTTTTCGGGCGCAGATTCTTGGCGAACAGCCATATTAGAGTCCTCCATCCCCGGACGCATTGCGCCCGGTCGGGTTAACGATTTGGGGTTTGGAGGACCGGATTTTTGGCGGTTGCCTAGGGTAACTTATTTGCCGCCCACCCTCAGCGGTCAGTATCCTCGGTCTGCGGCTGCTTCTTGTCGGACGCTCAGTGCTCACCGCCCCAGCCACAGGGGAAGACGGTCGCGCCCATCGGACTACTTCTCTTTTCGCTCGAAAACGTGCTTAGAGAAACATAAACTTTCCGTTAGAATTCAGCGTCTTGTGAGAAATCGTGAAAGAGTTTTTCTGGGAAATTCTTTGATTACGACGCAGATTCCGAACCTTGAACCGTCGCACCAAGCAAAACCCCCGACGCTTTCACGCCGGGGGCCTTGGATCAGTTGCTTTCGCGATGCAGGACTTCGACCCGGAATTTGCAACCGGCACATTCCCCCGCACGGTCTAGACAGTCCAAAGCTTTTGAAACTTCGTCCAGAATGTGCGCCGCGTGCTGTCGACTTAGATCAGGATTCCGGGAGAGGTAGCTAGCATTGCCCCCCGATTCATCTTGGAGGCGCACCCAATACCCTGTCCAATCGCGGCCCATGACCACACGCTGATTTGTTCCTTGAATGAAAATTCCCGGCTCGCGAGAAATGGAACCGTGGGTTTCGTCAAGATTTGCCATATGGCATTCCTTTCACATTGCCGGGAACAACGCCCGGCGTCTATTCAGATTTGGGGTTTGGAGGACGACAGCTTTTTGGTAGGATGGTTTTTATCCCGCGCTCCCCGGCGGTAACGTGTCCTGGACGACAGCTTTTTGGTGGGGTGGTTTTTATCCCGCGCTCCCCGGCGGTAACGTATCCGTCAATGAAGAAACCACGAATCACCGGCCCTTGTCAATAGCCCAGCAGAGCGCCATGCAGGCAGCACCGGGCCACCCACCGGGGCAACCGCCCCGGCCAGCCCCGCGCCGCCACTCCTGCACCATATTTCGGGGGTCTACGTGCCCACGGCGCGCAGCCCGCCCCCGACCGCCGACAGCGCGTGAGCGGCCCAGTCGTCCATCATGGCGCGGCGCTTCTCAAGCTGATCGCCCCGGCGGTAGGCGCGCTCCACTGCGGAGCCGACTTCGTGCGCCAAAGCAATCTCAGCCATCTCGTTCGGGTATGTGGTCATCTCAGCGGCCCAATCGCGGAAGGTGGAGCGGAACCCATGCGGCACGGCCACCTTGCCCAGCCTCGGGTCGATCCAGCCGGGCCGATCCGCCGCGACCTCTGCGGCGTGCATTTTCTTGACCAGCGCGGCCACGGTCATGTCGCTCATAGCCTTCTGCAAGCCCTGCCCCGGCCAGATCAGCGGCGTGCCCGCCATCTTCGGCGTGGCCTTGAGGACGCCCAGCGCGGCGGCGCTCAGCGGGACGCGGTGTTCGCGCGTGGCCTTCATCCGGTCTGCCGGGATCGTCCACAGTCCTGCCTTGAGGTCGATTTCGTCCCACGTCGCGCCCCGGACCTCGCCCGACCGGGCAGCGGTCAGGATCAGGAACTCCAACGCGCGAGATGAGGGCGACGGCTCGCGGGCACGCAGCGCGGCCATGAAGGCGGGCAGTTGGGCATAGGGCAGCGCGGGCTGGCCCTTGGCGGCCTTCTTCGCGGGCTTGGGCAGCAGGGCCGCGAGGTTGTCCTTCCACGCGGCGGGGTTGGCCCCGTCCCGGTGCCCCAGCCGGGTTTCGGCCGCAAGGATAGCCTCGACCTTCTTGAACAACCGCCGCGCCCGCTCCGGCACCGCGTCCCAGAGCTTGGCCTCGACCTTTGAGCCATAGCGGGTGTAGGGCTGCTCCGCGATTTCGACCATGTGGTGCGGCTCGATCTGATCGACCGGCAGATCGCCAATCTTGTCGAAGGCCATAGCCTCAAGGTCGTTGAACCACTTGCCCTCGTCCCGCGCCCCGATGCGCCCCCGGACGGCCCGGTTGAAATGGTCCTGTGCGGCGGTGCGGAAGGTCGGGGCCTTGGGTTTCTGTTGCGCGGCGCGGGCGGCGCGTTTCTCCTCGGCGGGGTCAATGCCCTGCCATATTTGGTCCAGCATCAACCGGGCGCGCTCGCGGGCAGCGCTCAGCGACACCTCGGGCCACGCCCCAAGGGCGAAGTCCCGCCGCGCCCCGTTCACTGTGCGGCGCAGCACCCACGATGCGGACAGTGCCTCGCCAGAGGCATAGCGGCGCAGGCGGACGTTGAGGGCCAGCCCGCCCACGCCGCCGACGCGGATCAGACCGGGCTTGCGCTTGCCTTCATCAACCTCGCGGACGCGCTTGTTGAGCTGGGTGACGGTGATTTCATCGACAGCTTTGCGGGGCATCAGGCCAGCCCGCCGTCGATAGCTTCCATCGCCACTTCGATCATGTTGAGCCATGCGGCCCGTTCATCATCGGCTATCATCAGCCCGTCGATCTGGGCGGCCAAAGCGTCAAGGTCCATCTGGTCGCCCGCGCGGGCAGCGGCTGCGATTCGGTTGAGCATGTCGGTGGTGGTCATTGGGGGCACTCCTTCGGTTGTTGACGGCCCTATGGGCACCCCTATTTATTCCCCTTTTCTCCGCTTTTAAAAAGGTTTTTCTTGCGCCTCCCCCTGAAAAAATTGAAGAAAAGTTGTCCGAGGTTCGATAACGGAAGCTAGGTCGCCCGCCACTTTATCCCCCCGCCGTAAGGTCTCGAGCAGGCAGAGGTGAGCGACCACGCCCGGAGGGCTTTGTCAGCACTGGCGAAGCCGCGTATGGTGTGCCGTGCAGTCAGTGAAGGACGCGAACGGCATGGCCCCAGACGCCGCAGGATCCACCGCCTTCAACGTGATGATCATCGGTCAGGGCGGGCGGCTGGAATACGAGGCGCTGATCTTTGCCGCCTCGTTGCGGTCGTATTCGCCCGGCTTTGCGGGACGGCTTTTCGTGGCCGAGCCTCGGCCCGGTGCGATGTGGCCGGGCGATCCGGCGATGAAAAGCGCCGAGATCCGTGCCCGGCTGATCGAGCTGGGGGCAGAGATCCTGCCCTTCGACGCGCGGCATTTCGGCCAGGCGTATCCGTATGGAAACAAGATCGAGGCGCTGTTCGCCTTGCCCGAGGCCGAACCGTTCGTGTTCTTCGACACCGACACGCTGGTCACCGGGGATCTCGAGCGGGTGCCCTTCGATTTCGACCGCCCCACC
>JAABTN010000064.1 GCA_011389895.1 Maritimibacter sp.
TTCGTGGTCGAGGAACTGAAGGCCGTGTTCGACCCGCGCGGCGGAGCCTGGATGAACGGCAAGTACATCCCCTCGATCCTCGCGGCCATTGGCGGCGTGCTGGAACGCCACATGGTCTCGATCGGCTTTCTCGAAGCCGAGGGCCTGGGTCTGAAATCCGATCCCACGTCACAAGTGGTGAATCTGGACGGCCCCAAGGGCCCCGCCTGCCCCGCCTGCGGCGGCTACGACATGCGCATGATCGAGGGTTGCATGACCTGCGGCGCGTGCGGCTACTCGAAATGCAGCTGAGGCGGCGCGCGAGAACAGAATGTAGGACACCGCAAAAAATGACCACTCGCGAAATTTGCCCCATTGAAAAGTAAGGATTTTTTATCGGGAGGGGGTCCTGTGGGCGGCCAATCTGACCATAAAACACAGCATTATTGACCATCGATTTTTCAAAAAAATGCCGCCCGAAGGCGGCATGGTGGTGAGTATGGAGATAAATCAGTTGGCTCGAATCTCCGGCAGGTCAGATCGCCGGTAAATCGTCGCCCCGATTCTGCGTGGGTCAAACATCGGGCGAACCCCGTACTCTTTCAGGATCCGATCCACAGCACCCGATTTCAGACCGGTTTCGAGGGACAAACGCTTCCCGATAACGAAGTCACGACGGAATGCGGCCATCGCCTCCGGGGTGATCCATGGATCAGCCGCATCTTGTTCCGAAACCAGACATGGTCCGTCGTCGCGATCGGCAAGCAGATGTTTCCCGGCGACCGGTGTCACGCCAAGCATCATGAAGGCCAGTGACGCCGGCATGCCGGGGCGCGGCATCTCGAGCAGGCGCTTGATTTCCATGGGATCGACGAGGATCGCCTCGAACCCCTTCGCGCCCTCCAGACGTCGGGCCCCGCGCAAGCGCCCGGAAAACGCAAGCTCGAGGATCTTTGTCATGCGCAACCGGGTCTTCTCGGACGCCTTGGCCAACGGGACCAGATGGTCCGCGGCATCGCTGACCGGCTCGAAGTCCCGCTCGAGGCGCGCAAGGAGGGTCGTGATATCCGCGCCCTCGACCGCTTTGCCCCATTTACTGACGAGCAGGGCCTGATCCTGAATACGCCGCAGATGACCGAGGTCGATCAGGGTCGCGATGAGCGGGCGAGATGCGCCGAGGATCTTGGGCAACTGGCTGACAGGCACGGCGTTTTTAAGGCGATGGACTACAGGATCAACCTCGGCATGGCGCACGATGATATGGCCACAGGGATCATGCTGCCGGTTGAGCGGCACCACACCCTTGGCCACAAGGATGTTGCGCAGGGTCAGCGGGTGGAGCCGTTCGGCGGCCGCAACGGTGGCGACGGTGCCCACGCGGGGCGCCTCGACCGGGGCGCCGAGCAGGACATGCCCCTTCGTCACCGGGACCGTGTCCAGGATGTGCTCGCGCAGAAGATCACGGATGGGCCCCGGATCCTTGGACAGCCTGCTCGCGGAGAGCCAGCTGAACAGCATGCCGAAGGAGGCGCGGGGCCTCGGGATCCCGGCGGTGCGCGGGGCCTCTGCCATCAGATCCGCGAACACCTCGCGGATCGCCGTTGCTCCGCCGGAGACGACCTTCCAGCCCGCGCGCCCCGCGGCGTCCCACATCTCACCGGTCATCTCTGCGGCCTTGCGGTCCGGCCCGAAGGTCAGCACAGCGCCCAGCATCTCGGTCGCACGCACCGCCTGTTCGATCCCCTGATCGTCAAGCCAGCCGGGTCCGGACCTTCCCTCAAGGCGGTCGAGCACCCAGCCCTGCAGGGGTGACGGGGTGCGGTGCGCTTGCCCCGCGGCCAGCACATCCAGCTCCACCGCATCGCGAGGAGCAATGACCTGCAGCTCGTGTACGATGTCGTCCCACTTGCCGCGCCGCGCCTCGACAAGCGCGATATCGTGACGCGCGCAGGTCCGCACCGGTGCAAGCTGCCATGACAGCCTGTGCCGCGGTCCCGCACCCACACGAGGTTCCGCCTCCCTGTCGTCCTTGACGCAGAGCGGGCAGAACCGGGTCACCGGGCCGGTGGTGAACTCCGCCGAGAAGGCCTCACCCCGCAGGTTGTAGCGGCGGATCCCGGTGGCTGCGACGGTGTTGTGCAAGACGGGGTCCGGATCCTGCCCGGTGGTCTCGCAGAGCCTCAGGACGGTGTCCCGCTCGCCCCGGGCCAGAGCGGCTACACGCAGGTCGAAATCGTTCAGGAACGGGACGAGACGGCCCCCGGTATGAAAGGCCGCCTGCCGAGCCGACCAGGACAGCGGGGTCTCATCCGCGATGAACGGAAGGTGTGGGAACAGGGTCTTCATGCCCGAGCCCTCCGTTTCTTGCCATCACGCTTGCGCGCGGGCGGGGCGACCTCTTCGTCTTCCGGCGGGTCCGTGTCGATCAGCCACCAGCGGTCGGCCCAGAACACGTTGTCTTCGGTCGGTGCGCCCTCAGCCATGGCCCAGACTTCGGCGAAATGATCCACCCCGAGATGGCCCTCCTCGTCGAGAAGGGCCGTTTCGATGGCGTTGATGATCATCTCGATGGCCCGGCCGAACCGGAACCGCGAGGCGTGGAAAACCCGGTCGACCAGATCGCCCTCCACGGGGGGCGTCAACTCCGCCCGTGCGCAGAACGCCCCGATGAGGTCGGAAACCGCCTCGCCGTCCCGTTCCCGGGTCAGGGGAGACCACCGCATCACGGAAAACCTGCGCTGGACCTGCTGGTCGGTCCTGATGACGTGCCAGAGATCCTCGGTGCCGGACAGGATCACCACGATCGCGTCGTCGCCCTGCATCAATGTCTTGATGGCCCGCAGGATCAGATTGCGATCGGCGCAGAACAGGTCATGCGCCTCGTCGATCCAGAGCACCGCCGTGCCCATGAGGCTCAGCCGCTCACGCAGGAGTTGCCAGAGAGACCAGGCCTCCATGCGCTTGGGCGTGCCGGTGTAGCCGGTCTGCTCGATCAGCGCGAGCGTCATGCTCTTGAAAGTGGCCGGGCTGGGCACGCTGCAGCTCAGATACAGGGGCTGGCCGAAGTCGCCCTCGGCCAGCGCGGGTTGTTTCGCGAGTGCGTGATCCACGAGGCTGGACTTCCCGCTGCCGGGCGCGCCGATATGCAGGATGCCGCGCGTCTCGCCGGTCCGGGTGAACTTGCAGGGCTCGGGGCGCAGGTCGCCTTCGGGGTCCCGCTTGAGCAGCCGCCGGAGGTGGGACGCGAATTCCGCGTCCCGTTCCGACCCCACATAGATGCCGCGCAGGGCGTCCAGCTTCTTCTGGATGACGTCATGATCGGGCATGATCACTCCTCTTCGATGGTCAGTATTCAGCGACAACCATCATGTCCGACACCGTCAACCATGCTGGCCGGTGGCCCGAGGCGGTGCTGGCCTATCTGAGCCGATACACCCACAGGGTGGCGATCTCGAACGCCCGCCTGGTCAGCGCCGATGCCGATACCGTGGCCTTCCGCTGGAAGGACTACCGGATCAAATCCGGCGACCGGCAAAAGGTCATGCGGCTGGCCACGCCCGAGTTCATTCGTCGGTTCCTGATCCATGTCCTGCCCGACGGGTTCCACCGCATCCGGCATTACGGCCTGCTGGCCAGCGCGAAACGCAAAACCAATATCGCCAAAATCCGTGCCTTGCTCTGCGTTCAGCGTGCTGAACACCCCGCCGAACCAGAGCCGAAGTCCGAGATCACCCCACTCACTTTGCGCGAACCATGCCCCTGCTGCGGCGGCCCCATGCGCATCATCGAGATCTTCCGCCGCGGGCAGAAACCGATGTCGCGCGCACCACCACGGGAGCAGGCCGCATGACGAAACGCCGGTCACATACCCCAGATGTCCTTCGGCTGCCCCCGGCAGATCCGGCACAAACAAGATGCGTCGCGTGTTCCTCAACGCGGCGCGCAGTGGCAATCACGCCAGACCGTGCTGATCTACCAAGATCGTGGGACGGAGAAGCCCATATGTCGGGCGCTATGCACAAACTCAGCCG
>JAABTN010000065.1 GCA_011389895.1 Maritimibacter sp.
GGCGCTTCGGTATGGCGAGTGCCAATGCACTTCCGAACATCGCCATGCTCCCTTGAACATCTGAAGAAGGAGCACTCAAGTGTCGTTCACCCCACTCCACGACCGCGTTCTCGTCCGCCGCATCGAAGGCGACGCGAAGACATCGGGCGGGCTTATCATCCCTGACACCGCAAAAGAGAAGCCGCAGGAAGGTGAGATCGTTGCAGTCGGCGCCGGCGCAAACGACGAGGACGGCGATCGCGTCGCCATGGTTGTCGAAGTCGGCGACCGGGTGCTGTTCGGAAAATGGTCAGGAACCGAAATCAAACTCGATGGCGAAGACCTCATGATCATGAAGGAGAGCGACATTCTCGGCGTCATGGCCTGACCCCGACAGCGACGCCGAAATTTCATTCTCAGGAGCACCCGACCATGTCCGCCAAAGACGTCAGATTCAGTACCGATGCCCGCGACCGCATGCTGAAAGGCATCAACACGCTGGCCAACGCCGTGAAGATCACCCTTGGTCCCAAGGGTCGAAACGTCATCATCGACAAATCCTGGGGCGCGCCGCGCATCACCAAGGACGGTGTGACCGTCGCCAAGGAAATCGAGCTGTCGGACCATTTCGAGAATATGGGCGCGCAGATGGTCAAGGAGGTCGCGCAGCGTACCAATGACGAGGCGGGCGACGGCACGACGACCGCGACCGTACTCGCCCACGCGATTGTCCGGGAGGGCATGAAGTCGGTCGCCGCCGGCATGAACCCGATGGATCTCAAGCGCGGGATCGACAAGGCCGTCGCTGCGGTCGTGGCCGAGATCAAGACCATGTCCCGCCCCGTCGGCGACAGCGACGAGATCGCGAAGGTCGGCGCCATTTCGGCGAACGGAGAGGTCGCGATCGGCCGTCAGATCGCCGATGCGATGGCCAAGGTCGGCAATGAAGGCGTAATCACCGTCGAGGAAAACAAGGGACTGGAGACCGAGACTGAAGTAGTCGAGGGCATGCAGTTCGACCGCGGGTACCTTAGCCCCTATTTCATTACGAACGCTCAGAAGATGGTCGTCGAGCTGGATGACTGCGTCATCCTGCTGCACGAAAAGAAACTGACCTCTCTGGCATCCATGGTGCCGCTGCTGGAGGCTGTGATTCAGGCCGACAAGCAACTGCTGATCGTGGCCGAGGATGTCGAGGGCGAGGCGTTGGCGACGCTGGTCGTCAACAAGCTGCGCGGCGGGCTGAAGGTCGCGGCCGTCAAGGCACCGGGCTTCGGAGACCGCCGCAAGGCGATGATGGAAGACATTGCCGTGCTGACGGACGGTCAGGTGATTTCCGCAGAGATGGGCACCAAGCTGGAGAATGTCACCATGGACATGCTCGGGTCCGCCAAGAAGGTCTCGATCACCAAGGATGACACGACGATCATCGACGGTGCCGGCGACAAAAGCGCGATCGCGGCGCGCGTCACGCAGATCCGGGCGCAAATTGAGGAGACGACGTCGGACTACGACAAGGAAAAGTTGCAGGAGCGGCTGGCCAAGCTTGCCGGCGGCATTGCCGTGATCCGGGTCGGCGGGGCAACCGAGATCGAGGTGAAAGAGCGCAAGGACCGCGTCGACGATGCGCTGAATGCCACCCGCGCCGCAGTTCAGGAAGGTGTCGTGCCCGGTGGTGGCGTGGCCCTGGTTCATGCCGGTAAGGTGCTGGCGTCGCTAAAGGGAGAGAACAGTGATCAAGTTGCCGGCATCAAGATCGTCCGCCGCGCGATCCAGGCACCGCTGCGCCAGATTGCCGGCAACGCGGGCGTCGATGGATCGGTTGTCGTCGGAAAGGTGATCGAGAACGACAGCCCGAGCTTCGGTTTCGACGCACAGGCCGAGGAATACGTCGACATGCTGAAGGCCGGTGTCATCGATCCGACGAAAGTCGTTCGGATCGCACTCGAAAACGCCGCGTCCATTGCCGGGCTATTGATCACGACCGAAGCGATGGTCGCGCAAAAGCCCGAGAAGGCCGGTGCCGGCAGCGAAATGTCCGACATAGGTGGAATGGGCGGAATGATGTGACCGGCGGCGTCCCGTGGGCAGGAGCCCCGGGACACCAATCCACAGCCTTGATGGAAACAAACACTGATCACTGCATCAGAAATGAACTCGGGACCAGGAGGAATCGAAATGTCCAAGGGTGACAAGCAACGTGGCAACCGAGACGTGAAGAAGCCCAAGAAAGTGAAGGAAAAGGTCGATGCCACGACCGACTTCACGAAGGGCAAGACCGTGACAAGTCTGGGCGAGCACAAGAAGAAATAGGCGCCGGTGGGCTTCCATTAGGGAACGGAATGGAAAGGATGCAGAGTTTCCCTTTGTCACCTTTTCTTCACCGCAGCCGCTATCCCATCTCGCGCCGAGCGAGGCAGAATGTCGCCCGGCAGCGGATGAACCAGCCTGTCGTGGCAAGCGCGACATAGCACGAAACAACGCGATCGAAACATGAACATGTGCTGCACACGGGACTATTTAAGCGTCTGAAATTTCAGAGAAATCGTCACCATCCATCATGGGCGCAGAAGATAAGCGCGCTGCCGCGGTGGCTGCGTTCAAAGGCATTCAGCAATCTCCAAGGGTCCGCCATCACTTGCGACAGACCCACTGTGAACACCATACGCACACGAAGGACGTACCGCCACCCTGCCCCGTGCAAAGACAGGCAATTAGCGGTGTTTGGGTGGGTCCAAGGCTGACACCAACCCCGAAACTCAATCTGTTCACGACCCACGGCTGAAATATGCTCATCGCCAATGCGATCCAAGGAGCAGACATTGCTGTGATGCGCAACGATAAATGAACAATCGTTTCTCAAACCTTCGCGTTGCGTGCAGCATTCAACAGGAACGGGCGGTTACCGGGCTTTCGCTGCGATGGCAAGGTGAACGTGTGGAGGATCTGGGAGCCGACATTCAGATAGGCCCAACCCGCCGCGCGCGCTGCACTGCCGCATGACTGCAAGAGCCTAAACTGATCGTGCCCGGCAGAGCCGAGTGCGCGCGTGCGGCAAAACGCGTCCCGTCGTTCGCTGCCCTGAGCGCTTCATTGTAGGTTGGCCAATTCTTGGTCTCGTCGTTCGGAGATCTGGGTCTGCTCATGCAACCAAGCTATCACGCTGGATTCGCAACATGAGTCCCCTCAACGCATTTGTGCAACAAATCCTCGCGGAGCGGGTCGCACTTCCAGGGATGTCCTGAACCTTCGGGTTCGAAAGTTCGGACCGTACCGGATAGTGTCCCAGGGGTTGGTGTAAGAGGCCGCGCGCGGAGCCCCCGGCGTAGCGCAGCGCGCGGCCGGTGGTGACGCTGGCGGCCACCGTCGATCTTCGGCAAAGGTTCGGGTTGCAACGCTCGAAACCAAAGACGGAGATGACGATGACCGATGAGAGAATGGCATTGCTTGAGCTGGTTGAACAGCAGGCCGATGGCGATCTTGTGCGTGAAATGCTGGCCTTTGCGGCCAGCCGGATCATGGAAGCCGAGGTGGAGACGCAGACCGGCGCGGCCAAGGGTGCGCGTTCGCCCCTGCGGGAAGTTCAGCGAAACGGATACCGCGACCGCGATTGGGACACCCGGGCGGGTCGCATCCCGCTGGAGATCCCGAAGCTGCGCAAGGGCAGCTACCTTCCCAGTTTCCTCGAACCCCGGCGCACGGCCGAGAAGGCCCTCGTGGCGGTGATACAGGAAGCCTACGTCCAGGGGATTTCCACCCGCTCGGTGGACGATCTGGTCAAGGCCATGGGCGCGGGCGGCATGTCGAAGAGCCAGGTTAGCCGGCTCTGCGCCGAGATCGACGAGCGTGTGAACGCGTTCCTGAACCGGCCTTTGGAGGGCGCATGGCCCTATCTCTGGCTCGATGC
>JAABTN010000066.1 GCA_011389895.1 Maritimibacter sp.
TGGTTATCGGTCCGATCGGCGGGGTGATCTGGTCGTCGGGGAACAGGTACAGGTTGCCCTTGTCGAAAAACAATCGGAACGCGGTGTCATCGACACCGCAGGACATGTGGCACATGCGTTGCTTGCTGTGAACGCAGATGGTCCGGACCGCGCGGACAGGCTCGTCGATAGATTGCCGGGCCAGCACCGTGCCGGTTGCGATATCGCCCGTCAGGACATGTTGGATCGCGTCTGTTTGATGCGCAAGCATCTGTAATTTCCTGGATTTACTGTCATGTGCCAGCGCCTTGATGCGGGCGAGAATGGGGCGTTGTCGGCGTAGTCGCCGCGCTAGGCATGGAAGGAAAACAGACCGTAGAGGGTGAAGCCCAGATCTTCCTCTTCGTCCACCTTGTCCGAGAGATCCAGAGCGGCCTTGTGGGCCTCTTCGACTGTCGGGTCGCCATATCCGCGGAACAATGACAGGGAATAGGCCCGAGACGCCAGAAGATGCAGACGCTTGCGCCGTGTCGTGACGCTATCGGGAAGACGCTCGGCGAAGTCAGACCAATTCCGGCGCATCGATGATCGAGGGGCCCCGCGCTGAAGCGTCACTGTCGAAATCCTGAAGGATTGGTGCCGGACGCTCCCGGTTGGACCAAGCGATTTCCCTGAAAGCTCATGCTTTTCTGGGCTTTGGTGGCAGTGGGGAACCCTTGTTTCCACTTCCCCGGTTCGGACGGGTGGTTGCAGGCCCATAGGTTGTCCGGGGCAGTAGCACCCGAGACTGTCTTGACCCGGGTCACGGGTCTCGAACGGCGATGCGGGGTGTCGTGCCATCGAAATCGTGGTTTCGGGCGTTCGCAACATCTCTGACGATTGCTCCGGGCACCCCTGTGGCGTAACACGGCCCCATGACACAGCCGATCCGGATCGACATGGCCGAACTGCGCATGGTGCATTTGCCGCTCCTGACGCCGTTCGTGATTTCCACCGGGACGATGACGCACAAGACGTTTCCGCTTCTTGTCCTGCGGGCCGACGGGATCGAGGGGATGGCAGAGGGGGTCATGGATCCCTTGCCGGATTATCTTGAAGAGACGACCGCCGGGGCGCTGGACCTGCTGCGCGGCGCGGTGTTGCCCAAGCTGGTGGGGCAAAAGATCGCGACACCGGCCGACATTGCCCCGCTGCTGGACCCGTGGCGCGGCAACCGCATGGCCAAGGCCGTGGTTGAAATGGCAGTCTGGGACCTTTGGGCAAGATCGATGGACCAGCCCCTGTGCCGCCTGTTGGGCGGGGCGCGTGACCGGGTGGAGGTCGGGGTCAGCCTCGGGATCGCGCCGCTGGACGAGACCTGCAACCGGATCGCAGAGGCGTCGGAGCAGGGCTATCGCCGCATCAAGCTGAAGATCAGGCAAGGGCATGACCTTGACCTGCTCGCCGGGGTGCGGGCGCGGTTCCCGGAGATCAAGCTGACCGTGGATGCCAACACCGACTACGGCCTGACCGACCTTTCCACGCTGCGCAAGATGGACAGGTTCGGCCTGGATTATATCGAACAGCCCTTGGCGTTCGACGACATCCTCGACCATGGGCAGGTGCAGGCGGCGCTGGAGACCGCGATCTGTCTGGACGAGAGCATCCGCACGGCCAAGGATGCGCGCATCGCGTTGCAGATGGGGGCAGCGCGGGTCATCAACATCAAGGTTGGCCGCGTTGGCGGCTTTGCCGAGGCGCGGTCGATCCATGATGTCTGCGCGGCCTTCGGGGTGCCCGTCTGGTGCGGCGGGATGCTCGAAAGCGGGGTGGGGCGGGCGCATAATATCCACCTTGCGACCATGCCGAATTTTACCAAGCCCGGCGACACATCGAGCGCCAGCCGGTATTTCGAACGCGATATCATCAACGAACCGCTCGAGGCCGTGGACGGTTTGATGGCGGTGCCCGAAGGCGCCGGGTGCGGCGCGACGCTGGATTACGACTATCTCGACACGGTGTCCGAGGTGATCGAGGTGTGGCGGGCATGACGGATGGGGGTGCGATTCGGGATCTTGCCTCGCTTGACGAGCTGAAAAAGGCCGAACGGTTTCAGCGGCTGGTCTGGGGCGATGATGATCCGCCGGACAATTCCGACATGCTGCTGGCGATCCAGCATGAAGGCGGGCTGGTCGCCGGGGCCTTTGACGGCGACGTGATGGTGGCGTTCCTCTTCGGTTTTCCGACAAGCGATCCGCAGGCGCAGCATTCGCACCGGCTGGGCGTGCATCCCGACTGGCAGGGGCGGGGGCTTGGCCTGCGGATGAAGCTTTACCAGAAGGACTGGTGCCTTGGACGCGGGATCACACAGGTGCGCTGGACCTATGACCCGATCCGCCGGGCGAACGCGGTGCTCAACATCGACCGGCTGGGGGCCACGGCGCGCACCTATTACCGCGATTACTACGGCCCGATGGAGGGCATCAACGCAGGTGTGCCATCGGACCGGGTGCTGGCCGAATGGGACCCGACCGGAGCTGCCAATCCCGATGTGACCGCCGAACGCTTGGTCCTGATCCCGCCGGATTTCGCGCATCTGGTGCAGGATGATCTGACAAATGCGCAATCCGAACGTCTGCGTGTCCGCGACGCTTTGGAGGCGGCATTCACCGACGGCCTGCACATCGCAGGCTTCGATCGCGCGCAGAACGCCTATCTGCTGGCGCGCAGCTGACCCTAAAGGCTGTCGCGGAACGTGGTCAGGAACGCCTCGGCATTGGTGCGCAGAGACGGGCCAAGGTAGCCGCCTTCCTGGATCAGCACCGTCGGCAGGTTCATCGCGGCAATGCGGCGGGCCATTTCGGCAAAGCCGTCGGGATAGACATTGACCGCCGCCAGCGGGTCGTCCGCGGCCATGTCGAAGCCGAGGGAGATCACCAGCGCCTCTGCGCCGAAATCCTGAATTGCGGCGATGCCCCGGTCGAGCGCGGCCATCACCTCTGGCTCGCCATCGCCCATGTTCAGAACTTCGTTACGCGTTTTGCCCGCCCCGTCGTTTTCACCGGTCTCGTCGGCATAGCCAAGGTAGAAGGTGGGATAGACCGCCGGGTCGGGATGCAGCGAGCAGAAGAAGATATCGCCACGGTCGTAAAGAATATCCATCGACCCGTTGCCCGTGTGCACATCCACATCCAGCAGTGCGAGCCTGTCCCATTTGCCGCGCATGTGATGCGCCGCGATGGCCGCGTTGTTGTAGAAACAAAAGCCATTTGCGCAATCGGTCATGGCATGGTGGCCGGGTGGGCGGCTGAGGCCGTAAGACGCGCGCGCACCGTCCATGACCTCTTTCGCCGCCGAGATCGCGGTTTGCGCCGACCAGTAGATCGCCTCGAAGGTGTTGTCGGTCAGCGGTGTGGAGGTGTCGGTCATCCACCACCCCATGGCGCCGTTGATGTCGGTGGGGCAGCGCCCGCGCCGCGTGCCGGGATGGCGCGTTGGAATCCCCAGCGCGCCTTGGGGGGCTTCGGCCAGGAAACGGGCGTGAGCATCGGCGAAGAAATCGACATAGTCGGGATCATGCACCGCCTTGATCGGGTCCAGGCCGAAATCGTCCGGTGCCTCGACCGGAAAGCCGTTCGCCAGCAGCATGTCGCGGATCAGGATGGCGCGTTCGGGCTGTTCGGGATGCGGCATCGGCGCACCGCCGCGATAATAGACCTCGGGTTTGTGGCCCAGTTGGCGTTCGTCGAAATAGGCTTTCATGCAGGGTGGTCCTTGGTTGGTCGTGGGCTCAGTACCCGTTTGATTTGTCCACCGCCGCCGCTGGGCGCCGACCGGTCACGCAGTCGGCAACCGACCGTGCGAGCGTGTCGGAAACCGCGCGCGC
>JAABTN010000067.1 GCA_011389895.1 Maritimibacter sp.
GGCGCGCATCGGCGATGCGGTTGCCGCCGTGCTTGGCGGGGAACCGGTCGTGCTCGGTCCCGGCGACGCGGTCGAGACGGAGGCAGAGCGCGCGGACGCGGTAGACCGGTTCTCACCGCGTCAGCGCGAGGTTCTGAGCCAGATTGTGCAGGGCAGGACCAACAAGGAAATTGCCCGTGATCTCGACATTTCGCCGTTCACGGTGCGGGTGCATGTCTCGGCCGTGTTGAAGCTTCTCGGGGTGACATCCCGTTCGGCCGCAGCCGCGGCGGCGCGGGATATGGGTTTTTGACGCCCGCCCCCAAAACGCAGCGACGCTGGCTTTTGCTTGCTCGGCGTAGCATGACCCGTCACGGGCGCCTGTGCGGGCCTTGCGCGTTCAAAGAAAGGCTGGTCAGCGTTGCGCGCAATTTGGCCGGGCTGACGGGCTTGTGCAGGACAGGCGCGTCAAGCTGGGCCGCGACCAGCCCGATTTCGGCTACCGAATGACCGGTCAGGACGGCAACGGGGATGTCCCACCCCGCCCGGTCCCGCAGGACACGGATCAACTCCGATCCGTCGATGTCGCTCTGCGCCGGGATATCGGTGAGGATGATGTCGCACGCCTGTGCCTGTGGCGGCGGGGTGTCATGCACCTCCACGAGACACCCCCACCGCTCCAAAAGCCGGACGGTGGCAGCGCGAATATCCGGATCACTGTCGATCAGGCATATGCGCCGCCCCGACAGCGGGTGCGCCCGCGTCGGGGAAACGCGCTCGGTCTCCGCAGGGTCGACCTGTTCAAGGCCGAAGATCGTCACGCTGGTGCCCTTGCCCGGGATCGACGACAGGCGCACGTCAAGGTCGAGCAGATCGCCCAGCCGCCTGACGATGGCAAGCCCAAGCCCCATGCCCTCGACCTCGGGGGCGCTCGACGCATCGAGGCGATAGTATTCTTCGAAGACCGCCTTGGCCTGCGACGGATCAATGCCGGGCCCGGTGTCACAGATCTGCAAGCCCAGACGACCGCCGGACCGCCGTGGCCCGATCAAAATCTGGCTGCCCGGCGCATATTTGAAAGCGTTGCTCAGAATGTTTTGCACCATGGTCGCCAGAAGGCCCACGTCGGTGTGCACCCACGCGGATGAGCCCACGGCCCGAAGCCTGCACCCTCGGCGCCGCGCCACGTCCGTGTTCTGGTCGACCAACCGCCCGATGAGCGCCCCGAGATCGGCGGGCGCCGGGCGCGGGGCCACGCCGCCCACCTCAAGCCGGGAAATATCGAGCAGCGATCCGAACAGGTGGGTGACCGACTCCACCGATCTTTCGATGGACATCACCATGTCGCGCTGATCGTCCTCAAGCCGGGTTTCCTTCATCGAAGCCGTGAATAACCCGATGGCATGGATGGGCTGGCGCAGATCATGGCTGGCCTGCGCGAGGAATGAAGACTTGGCCCGATTGGCATCCTCGGCCGCATGTCGCGCCTGATCAAGCTCTCCGGCGACCACGGTAAGTTCGGAAACCTTTTCCTCAAGCGACCGGGTGAGCCGTTGGTTGGTCACCAGGAATCGAAACATGCGCACGCACAGGATGGTCAGGATCATCGCGAAGAGCAGCATCATCAACGCCACGAGCATGCCTTCGAGATGCGGGTTGTGAAGCACATGGGCCAAGGCCAACAGCGATGTCGACGTCCATATCGATGCAAAACAGGAGCGGGGAACGGCATGTTGCGACGAAACGGCCCCAAGCGCCGTGCCACCAAGTGCGAGGGAATAGAGGGTCAAGACCTGAAAGCTGGCCTCGCCTGCACCGATGGCCCCACTTCCCCAGACCAGCCCGACAATGGTCGTGAGCCCCGTGTGAAACCACCCCGCTTTCCGGGTTGCATGCCCGAGTTTGGTCTTGCGCCGCGACTGGTAGCGACAGAGCGTGGCGAGGGTGAGCGACAAGATCACCATGATGCCGCTCCACCAGAACGGCCAAATGCTCTCGGGCAGCGCGTTGATCAAGAGGGTTGTGGTGAGCCCGATCACGCCGACGTGCACCAGCCAGCCTTGGAACCCAAGATCGAACAGATAGTCGAACTGCCAAGGCTGTGTGTCGAACAAACGCCCGCGTGTGATCAAATTATACCCCGACCATTACCCTCACCCGACCTTGAAACCGGGTTGAAACGGTCGTGTCAACGAAAGGGTCGTCCGCAAACCAAAGTTTCCGGGCGGCGTTGCGTCGGCTCAGTATCCACAGACTTGGCGCATCTTTTCGCGCGCGGCGCGGCTTTGGTTCAGGCCAAAAGTGGTCACTGTATCTCCCGACATGTTGACGATCTCCAGACGGGAACCGGAGGCCCAGTGTTCCAGAACCCGAGAGTCCAACACTCCGTTCGCCGTCCAGACACCTTCCCACGGCGTATATATCAGCGTGACCTGGAACCGCGTGTTGTCGAAATAGAACCAGACCGGGTGTTCGGTGGTTTGCGGATGATCCTCAGGAGCTCGTGGCAAAGCGCTCCCATAGTAATTCGAGAACGTCACACCAGCGCCCGTCATATCCTTGCGGCACCCGAACCCGATCGTGCCGGTGAACACCTCGCCCTGCGCAGTCGCCCGGACCGCCCGTGTCCCGTCGTAGGCATCGTTGAACACGGTCATCCAGGTGCCCGGTTCGACAAATTGTTCTTAACTCTCCTGCCCCCATGTGCCGGGGCCGGTCCATTGGGCAACGGCGGGCGTGGCGAACAACCCGGCCACGATGGTTAGCGGCAAAGCCGCTTTTGAAAGAACATACATGATGGCGTCATCCCTCTTTTGTCGCGGTTTGGCGAATCCTCCCGCACTTGCAACCAAAAGCCAATCGTACATCTGTCCGAGTTGCCGACGGCACCTGTGCCCCGCATACTTCCTGCGGACCAAGACATTCCGTCTACCCCTGACCTTATGAGGCCCCTATGTTCCGCACCGCCATCCTCGCCGCCCTGACCCTGATCCCAACTGCGGGGCAGGCACAAACCTTGCATCTTGAAGCGGTGTTCGAGACCGCGTGTGTCGAGCCATTTGACCTGTTTTTCGGGGAAACCGAAGATAACCTGCGCGAATTGGGGTTCGAGATCTTCCCGAACGACGACTGGACCACGGTCGAGCACCCGAGAAACGGGATGCAAGGGTTCTATTCGTCCAATCCCGAAGACATGTTCTGTACAATCTATGATCCGAACGGCAACCCCGAGACCGCGGATCGTGCCGCCTGGAAGCTCCTGAGCGCGTATTTCGAAAAAACCCCGATCGAACTCACACCGCCCACCGGGGTCTCGGCCTGGGGCATTCCGCAGGGCGGCTGCTGTCACCTCGTCATCGAGATAAGGAACAGGTCGCCCCAAGACATCCCGGGCGGCGCGGCCATGGCCCTCTACTTGCGCGATAGATAGGCTTGGAACCTCTGTCCATGCGTGGCCTCGAAGGCCCCGCAATAGCACATCTGTCCTAATTTCTAGGCCACCCCCAAGGCTGCTACACTTTCGATCATGACCTGTTCAAGAAATCGAAAGGAGTAGGAACATGAAGCAATCGGCGAACACGTTTTTGGCGACGGCTATCGTCATCCTT
>JAABTN010000068.1 GCA_011389895.1 Maritimibacter sp.
CACCGCCAATGAGATCCTGAAGAAGGCGTCGGCATATTTTGCCCAGGCGGAGCTCGACCGCCCGTTCCGCAAATGATCGCCTTCATCGAAGAGCAACGCGAGGACTTCGGGGTCGAGCCGATCTGCCGTGTTCTGCAGATCGCCCCGGCGACCTTTCACCGTCATGCCGCCATTGCCCGTAATCCCGAGCTGGCCTCGGATCGCGCCCGGCAGGACAAGGAGGATTTCGAGGAGATCAAGGCTGTCCACGACAAGAGCCGGGGGCGCTACGGGGCCCGCAAGGTCTGGCACCAGCTTCGGCGTGACGGGCATGACATCGCGCGTTGCACCGTGGAGCGGCTGATGCATCTTCATGGATTACAAGGGGTTGTGCGCGGCAAGACGAAAACCACGGTCCCCGATCCGGCACAGCCCTGCCCGGATGACAAGGTCAACCGGCAGTTCGTGGCGACCATGCCCGACCAGCTCTGGGTGTCGGATTTCACCTATGTGTCGACATGGGCAGGGATGGTCTACGTGGCTTTCATCATCGATGTCTTCGCGCGCAAAATCGTGGGCTGGCGCGTCTCAACATCAATGACCACCAGCTTTGTTCTCGATGCGTTGAACCAGGCCATCTGTCAACGATGTCCGGCCGAAGGCGGCGGTCTGATCCACCACTCAGACCGCGGCAGCCAGTACCTGTCCATCCGCTACACCGAGCGCCTGGCCGATGCCGGAATCGACACCTCGGTCGGCAGTGCCGGTGATTCCTATGATAATGCCATGGCCGAGAGCATTATCGGCCTCTTCAAGACCGAGGTCATCAACTTTTTCGGCCCGTGGAAGTCCATGGCCCAGGTCGAGTGGGAGACCCTGCACTGGGTCAGCTGGTACAATACGGAGCGGCTACACAGCGCCATCGGCCACCGGCCGCCGCAGGAAGTGGAGGATGAGTTCCATGCAGAGATGAATGCTCTTGAAAACGCCGCCTAAGTTTTGAACAAAAAAGCCTCTCGGAAACCCGGGGCGGTTCAACACAGATGAGCCAGATCCGTGCAGCATTGTCGTTAAGACCTTGTTGATGCGAGGTAACTGCTCCGATCCTCCATGGGCAAAGTGTTTTGCTTTGTTCTGCTGCGAACCAAGACCTGAACTGAAAGGTCAACAAGGGCGTCGGAACCTCCCGAAAAACTCCCCGAGACAGGTACGACCTGGTGGATGTCGCGACCTACTGCGAGCGGTATCAGGTTTCCGGACCCGACACTCCGGTTCGTTGGATCGAAGGCAATCCAACCAGCACCGGGGATAAATATTTCGACCCAGGCATGGGTAGATCCAGAACTCGCCGACCCAACGAGGCTTATTTCGGGATCGGCGAGATAGCCCGAGACGATGCGTGCCCCCAGGCCAAGGCGGCGGACTGCCTCTGCAAGCAGGACAGCGAAATCGCGGCATGAACCCCATCCCCTGTCGAGGGTCTCGATCGGCGACTGGGTGCCTTCGTCATGGCGGCTCTGGTAGGAAATCTGCGTGAACACGCCATTGCTGATGTCCTTCAGCAGAGACAGCGTGTCGGTCGGGCGTGCCATGACAAAGCCCTCGATCCATCTGGCAAGGCGGCCATCGACGTCATCATATTGCGGCACCGTCAACGCACCCAGGTCCGTCCATTCGTCAGCGGCGTAGACAAAGGGGTACTGGGCGGCCGAGGCAGCGATGGCAAAGACTGGCCAGGCTGGCGCGGTCAGTTCCACGGTGGCGCGGCTTTCGATCACCAGATGATCTGTCGGAGTGTCAAAGACGGCGGTGGCGATCGCGTTGCCGGCCACATCATGTGCCCAAGTTACCGTCGCCGTCGGAGTAATGCACAGATCCTGCGAGAAAAGCCGCAATTCCCGCGTTTCGCGGGGACGCAGCATCAACCTGTGCGGTCCGAGAGAGACCGCCTGACGATATCGGTAGGTTGTGCTGTGGAAGATGTCGAGGCCGGGCAAGATGGGGGTCCAGTGTGGTTCGAGCAAGACGGAACGCACGTCGATACGGATCAGCGGCGGCGTGATGACCCAGAGCTATCGGGCACGGCGTTTCGCCAGGCGTTCAATCCCTTGCAGCGCCGACAGATCCGCTCTCCGAACCCTTCGCTCCAGAAAAGGGTTTCGCACCGCAGGCATTGGCGTTCCTGCGGAACGTCGCGCCGAGCCCTTACGGTCACGGTGTATGGCATTGCGCCTTCGGCCATGGCCTTGCCCGACATCAAATCTGTCCTGCTAAGTGGCGGCTGCGCAATCGAGACAGTGTTTCCGGTCTTGAAGGCATTCCTTCGTTTTCGGCGGCCCGGATTGACGCATCGTCCCGCGTTCTTTGGGTGGTCGTCTTCGACGCCGGCACATTCAGATCGGGATCGGGCGTCCCGCGCCCTGAGTGGATGTGTCGCAAATGTGCCTCGGAGACACCGTCGGCCTTCATCACGAGACGTATCATCGGATCAGCCAGCATTTCCTCGAGGAAGAAGTCGGACAATGCCTTGCCCGTCAGCTTGTCCCTAGCGAGTGCGTAGTCCAGGTCGGCAAGTGAAACGGTCAGGGCCCGCGAAAGCCCAGGATGCGATACGCGGGGATGAAGCTTCACCAGGACGGAGGCTTTCCAGACTTCGGGATCAAGGTGGCCCGGAGGCGAAACCAACTCCGTTTCGATCTCGTATTCTCCCGCCGGGAGCGTCTCGTTGAAGCCTGGTACAGTGAACGGTCGGGCGAACACCGCAACGCTCTTGCTCGTCAGATCTTTCATCGACGTGTTCCTCTTCATTGTTGCTGCGGGTGGTCCGCGCGCCCATTAAGAATGGGGCGCGTGGCTTGTGTACGTCTCAAGATGTCTTGGACTTCGCTGGCGCTTCCTTGTCAGCGGCATTGGACTTGTTCTGCTTGGCTGGGGTCTTCGCTGCTTCGGCAGGCCTCAGCTTCATTGCGGCCGCAACCCGAGCGGTCAGGTCCTTGAAGGACATGTCATCGATCCTTTGATTAGCCGGTGCCAACTCCTCATCCATGACGGACCGGGATGTTTGACATCGGTACTGTATATATGGGGATTGGCGACGTGATTTACGATGGTGTATCGAAAAAGAGGCCAAGATCATTCAGGCCAATTCATCCGTCCAGACCTTGAATTCCGTTAACATATTTTCACCGAATGTCTGGGTGAGCGGCACATCGGCGGCATCGCGCCCGCGCGCGATCAAAATTCTCGCGAACCGCGGTTTGTTGTTCCGCGGGTCGAACATGTGCCATTCACCAGAGAGAAAGACCTCCATCCACGCGGCGAAATCCCCGGGAGGATGAGGGAGAGGTTCACCGATGTCGCTCAGATAACCGGTGCAGTAGCGGGCCGGAATGTTCATGCAGCGGCACAAGGCGATGGCGAGATGGGCGAAGTCGCGGCAGACACCCTGTCGCTCGGTCATCGCCTGCGACGCGGTGCGCGTCGCCTTCGCCTGCATGTAGTCGAAGCGGACATGTCCGTGCACGAAATCGCAGATCGCCTGAACGCGGGACCATCCGGGT
>JAABTN010000069.1 GCA_011389895.1 Maritimibacter sp.
GACGCCGAGGGTGGCCAACCCACCCAGCGTCATCGCCGCCATGTAGGGAAAGGAAAACACCTCGCCAATCGCGCGGCTGGCCACCGCGTTGAAGATCAGCGGGGGCAGCGCAATGTTGATCACGAACCGGGACAGCGCGCCGATCTGCGGCGGGGTGAAATAGCCGGATCGACCCAGCCCATAGCCCAGCGCGATCGCCGCGAAGATCGGGAACGTGATCGCAAGGATTGCGAACATCAGCCGATGGTTCCGCGCGGGCCATCGCCCACCTGCGCGCGGTGCAAGAGCAGGTGATCAAGAATGACACAGGCCGCCATCGCCTCGCCCACCGGCACGGCCCGAATGCCGACACAGGGGTCATGGCGCCCCTTGGTGACGATCTCGGTCGGCTCGCCCGACCGCGTTATCGTCTTGCGCGGGGTCAGGATCGAAGAGGTCGGCTTCACTGAAAACCGCGCCACGATATCCTGTCCGGTGGAAATTCCGCCAAGGATACCGCCCGCGTGGTTCGACGAGAACACCGGGCCATCCGGACCCATCGTGATCTCGTCTGCGTTTTCCTCACCGGTCAGGTCAGCGGCCCCCATGCCTTCACCGATCTCGACCCCCTTCACGGCGTTGATCGACATCATCGCGGCGGCCAGATCCGTGTCTAGCTTGGCATAAATCGGCGCACCCAGCCCGGCCGGGGCACCGCGCACGACAACCTCGATCACGGCACCGACCGATGAGCCCGCCTTGCGCAATTCATCAAGGTAGGCCGCCCAAGTCTCGGCGGCCTTGGCGTCGGGGGTCCAGAACGGGTTCTCGTCGATCTGCGCCCAGTCAATGTTGGCCCGGTCGATCGCATGCACCCCCATGCGCGTCATGTAGCCCCGGATCTCGATCCCCGGCACAAGCGTGCCCAGAACGGCGCGCGCAAGACCGCCTGCCGCAACGCGCGCAGCGGTTTCGCGGGCCGACGACCGCCCCCCCCCGCGCGGATCGCGGATCCCGTATTTCTGCCAATAGGTGATGTCGGCATGGCCGGGGCGAAATTTCTCGGCGATGTCAGAATAATCCTTGGACCGCTGGTCGGTGTTCTCGATCATAAGCTGCACCGGCGTTCCGGTCGTCTCGCCTTCATAGACCCCGGACAGGATCGTCACCACGTCCGGTTCGCGGCGCTGCGTGGTGTATTTGTTCTGCCCCGGCTTGCGGCGATCCAGCCAATGCTGGATCATCGCGGGCGTGATCTTTATCCCCGGCGGGACACCGTCGACCGTGGCCCCGAGGGCGGGCCCATGGCTCTCGCCCCAGGTGGTGACGCGAAAGATATGTCCAAAGCTGTTCATCATGGCCGCTCTCCTTGTCCCGCTTCGGTAGCCGACCACCCGACAAACCTCAACTCTCCATCGCGCATCCGCGAAGGCGGCAGACCCGGTCTTCTCCCCTTGCAGCCGGTCGGCGGGATGCATACAGTCTGCCCTACCTCGGGGTGCCAGCATGGCTGGCTGAGATGCTTTTGCGAACCCGTAGAACCTGAACCGGCTAATACCGGCGGAGGGAAGGTCTGGATCAAGGGCACATGTCCCGGTCATCCCCTTACTTTCCGCCCAAAGCAATGGAGGATGACATGAAAACCATCATCATCGCTGCGGGTCTTGCCACCGCTGCCACGGCAGCCTCGGCACAAACCCTGACAGTTTACACCTATGACAGCTTCGTCGCCGAATGGGGCCCCGGCCCGGTGATCGAAGAGGCGTTCGAAGCACAATGCGACGGATGCGATCTGGAACTTGTCGCGGTCGGCGATGGGGCCGAGATCCTGTCGCGGCTTCAGCTTGAGGGCACCCGCACCGAGGCGGACGTGATCCTGGGGCTCGATTCGAACCTCACCGCCGCCGCGCGGGACACAAAGCTTTTTGCCCAACACGGCGTCACTGACCCGCAGCTTGACCTGCCCATCGCATGGGACGACGACATGTTCCTGCCCTTCGACTGGGGCTATTTCGCCTTTGTCTACGACACCACGCGGGTCGAAACCCCGCCATCGTCGCTGGAAGAGCTGGCGGCATCCGACCTCTCGGTGGTGATTCAAGATCCGCGCTCATCCACGCCGGGGCTTGGTCTTCTGCTCTGGGTGAAATCGGTCTTCGGCGCAGAAGCGGAAAACTACTGGGCGGATCTTTCCGACAACATCGTGACGGTGACAAAGGGCTGGTCCGAAGCCTACGGCATGTTCACCGAAGGTGAGGCCGACATGGTGCTGTCCTACACCACATCGCCCGCCTATCACCTGATTGCGGAAGAAGATGACACGAAAGCCGCGGCGGCCTTTGACAACGGTCACTACCTTCAGATCGAAGTGGCGGGCAAGGTCGCCTCGACCGATCAGGGCGATCTGGCCGATCAGTTCCTTGATTTCATGCTGACCGACGGGTTCCAGGCTGCGATCCCCACCACCAACTGGATGTATCCGGCCAAGATCCCGCGCGACGGGTTGCCCGATGGGTTCGACACCCTGCACGTGCCGGATCAGGCGCTGGTCTATCTCGGGTCCGAGGCGCGATCGGTGCGCGATGAGGCGCTCGAAGAATGGCGCGCCGGGCTCAGCCGGTGAGCCGTGTGACGAGCGCGGGGACAACCGCCCTCGCCCTCGTCCTTTTGCTCACGATCGGTTCGATCTTCGCGGTGCTTTTGCGGGCCGAAACGGCGGGGACGTTTGGCCCCGCCGACTGGTCCGCGCTGCGGTTCACCGTGGTGCAGGCTCTGCTGTCCGCCGCGCTGTCGGTGGGGCTGGCCGTGCCGGTGGCCCGCGCGCTCGCCCGGCGGCGGTTTCGCGGGCGCGGCCTTCTCGTCATGCTGCTTGGCGCGCCCTTCATCCTGCCGGTGATCGTGGCGGTCTTTGGCCTGATCTCGGTTTTTGGCCGCTCCGGCTGGGTC
>JAABTN010000006.1 GCA_011389895.1 Maritimibacter sp.
GGTGGCGCGACGCCGGTGCCCTGTATCCGCTGTAACGAGCGGGTGAAATTCAAGGATCTTCTGGCCACGGCACAGGATCTGGACGCCGATTGCATGGCGACGGGGCATTACATCCAGCGTTTCACCGGCGTGACCGGACCAGAGCTGCACCAAGCGGCGGATGCGACCCGGGACCAGAGTTATTTCCTGTTCTCCACCACGCCGGAGCAATTGTCGTTCCTGCGCTTTCCGCTTGGCCACCTGAAGACAAAGGATGAAACCCGCGCGCTGGCGCGCGAATTCGGGCTTGAGGTTGCGGATAAACCCGACAGTCAGGACATCTGTTTCGTGCCCGACGGCAACTATGCCGGCGTGATTGAGAAACTGCGCCCCGGGGCGGCGGAACCCGGCGACATTGTCGATATGGACGGCCGTGTGTTGGCCCGCCACGAGGGCGTGATCCATTACACCATCGGGCAGCGCCGGGGGCTCGGCATCGGCGGGCTGTCGGACCCGCTCTACGTGGTCAAGCTGGACGTTGAGGCGCGGCAGGTGATCGTCGGCCCGAAAGAGCATCTGGCGACCCGGATCGTGCCGGTGAAAGAGGTGAACTGGCTGGGTGATGAACCGTTTACATCCCGCGATGCATGGCATCTGGCGGTCAAGGTCCGCTCGACCCGCCCGCCGCGCGAGGCGATCATTCGCCCGCTGTCCGAGACTGAGGCCGAGATCGAGCTTTTGACACCCGAGGAAGGCGTCAGCCCCGGCCAGGCCTGCGTGTTCTACGCGCCAAACGGAAGCCGGGTGTTCGGGGGCGGATGGATCTGGGCGGGCAATCCGGGCTGACCCTGTTTCGCACCGGGCCTGCCCGGGCCGACCGGCCGTCAGTCCTCTGATTGGCTAAGGTCGATCATCGCCGAGAACTCGGCAGAACAGGCAACCTCGCCATCCACCGTGGCAACGCCATTGAATTTCCAGATGCGTGACCCGCCCCTGATCGTGGTGATCGCCATGCGGAGCACATCGCCCGGCACCACCTTGCGCCGGAATTTCACCTTGTCGATGCCCATGAAGAAGACCAGCGGGTTCTTGTCCACGAGATCGAGCGACAGCGACACCATCACGGCGGATGTCTGCGCCATCGCCTCGACGATGGTGACACCGGGCATCACTGGCATGGCCGGGAAATGGCCCTGGAAATGCGGCTCGTTGTAGGTCACGTTCTTCACGCCGACCGCACTGGAGTTCGCGACGATATCGACCACCTTGTCGATCATGAGGAATGGGTAGCGATGCGGGATGCATCTTTGGATCAGGTCGATATCGGCCGTGGCGGGCACGTCGGTCATGGTCATATCCTTCGCTGCGTCGTCACCTTATCACGTCACGACCGGGCATATTTCCTGTTTCTTGGCAAAGCGGCGCGCGGGCCACAAGGGGGCAGGCGCTATTGTCCGCTGTCTGTGGTATCGCTGCCCGACCCGTCGGCGGACCCCGCCGGGCCTTCCGTCCCATCGCCCAATTCGGCATCGATCCGCGCGATCACCGCGTCGGTCACGTCGATGGCGTTTACCGACAGGAGCACGTTGCGCTTATCAAGGATCACCACGGCGTTGCGGTCCTGCATGACGCGCCCAAGGATCGGGCCGATTCGGTTGTAGAACGACCTCTGCGCATCCTCGTAGCGCTGTACGAAATTCTGCTGGGCAGCGTCCCGATCGGTGCGCAGCGCCACCACCTTTTCGTCGAACGCATCCGCGAGGGCGCGAAATTCCTCGGGCGACATCGTGGCGCGCTTTGCGGTCAGGCTCCGCTCTTCTTCCTCAAGCGCCTGTTCGATCTTGCGCGTCTCTTCCGAAAGCGCGTCCGATTCCGTCTCAAGATCTTGCGACACCCGTTGCCCGAACTCGGTCCGGGTGAAAAGCGCCTCGCGGTCGATGGTGAGAACGGGCGACACGACCTGCCCAAGACTTTGCGCAGCCGTCTGCCCCGCTGGCAACGCCAGCAGGGCAATCACGAAGAAAAGTCGCAACAACTTCATGGGATTCGCTCCCCCGGAGCGATCAGAACGAGGTCTGGATCGTGACTTCGAACCGGTTCTCGACATCATAGCCCTGCTTGATCACCGGCACGGCGTAGTTGAACCGGAGCGGGCCAATCGGCGTTTCCCAAAACAGCGACGCCCCGACCGCGGACCGCAGGTGCAGCCCGTCATCAATGGTGCCGCCCAGCGTGTTGTCCAGACCCCAAAGCGAGCCGACGTCGGCAAAGACGCCGCCCGAGATGCCGTATTCTTCCGGCAGGCCAAGCGGGAACTGCGCCTCGACCCGGCCCACGGCAAAGTAGTTGCCGCCAAGCGCGTCTTGGTTGCCCGCGGTCAGGTCACGCGGACCGACACCATAGGGCGCGAAGCCGCGCAACTGGCTTGAAGGAAGCAGGAAGCGGTCGGTAACGCGGCTGCCCGCCCCGGCGAAGGAATAAAGCGCGCCACCCTCGGCCTCGGCCCGCAGGGTCACCTGGTCGTTCATGATCCGGGTCTGCACGCGGGCGAGCGCGGTGGCTTTGAAATACCGGTTGTCCGAGCCGAAGCCGCCGACATCGGCATCCACCTTCAGGAACGCGCGGGTCGTCGGGTCGATCGCGTTGCGGGCCGTGTCAAAGGTATAGGTCAGGCCCGCACCCCCGCCGAATTGCCATCCGCGCGCAGATTCGGCGGCCAGCACGGCCGAGCTGGCACCCGGAACGTTGGTGATGGTCGCCCCGGTCGCGAAAGGCCGCACCTTGACGCGGCTGGCCTCCGACACGGGGAAATCAAGGAAGGGCTCCACCCGCGCGGTGGTGGTGTCGTAGCGCGCGTAGGCATTCGCAAGGGTCTCGGAATAGAACGCGTCGATCCCAAGGGCGAGGTCACGCCCGAACAGGGCGGGTTCCGAGAACGAGAACGCATAGTTGCGGGCGTCAACACCGCCGTTGAACTCGACCTTGATGAACTGACCGCGCCCGAGGAAGTTGGTTTCCTGGAACGCCGCATTCAGGCCAAAGCCGGTCGCCGTCGAATAGGCGGCCCCGAACGAGAGCGAGCCTGTGCCCTGTTCTTCCACGTCCACGTCGACCACGACCCGGTCGCTGGCCGAGCCTTCGCGGGCTTCGACCTCGACATTGGCGAAGTAGCCGAGCGCGCGGATGCGTTCCGCGGCATCGCGAATCGCGCGCGGATTGAACGGATCGCCTTCGACCGTGGTAAACTGGCTGCGCACGACACGGTCGAGCGTGGTCTGGTTGCCCTCGATGTCGATCCGCTCAACGATCACGCGCGGGCCGCGCACGATAGCCAGCGTCAGATCAAGCTTGCCGTCACGGTCATTGCGGGTGATGCGCGGTTCGACCGCGATGAAATTCAGACCCTTTTGCGCCGCGAGACGCTCCATCCGGGCAATCGCCTGATCCACCCGCGTCGGGTTGTAGACGGACCCGGTGCGCAGGCGGGCGACGCGTTCGTATTCCGCCGGGTCGAGCCCGTCTACTTCGGACACAGTATCAATTTCACCAAAGCTGAATTGCTGGCCTTCCTGCACCTCGAAGGTCACCTGATACCCATCACGGGCCTGCGGCACCTCGGCGGCGACAGCAAGCACCTGGATATCGACGAAGCCGCGCGATTGGTAGAAATCGCGCAGAACCTGCTTGTCAAACTCAAGCCGCGCGGGGTCATAGGTGTCGGACTGCACGAAGGCGCGCAGAAGGCCGGCCTGTTTCGACGACAGCGCACGACGCAGCCGCGAATCCGAGAAGCTGCGGTTGCCGGCAAACGACAAACGCTCGATCTCGGCGTTGTTGCCCTCGATCACTTCGAACACGAGATCGACGCGGCCATTTCCGCGACGGATGATCCGGGGCGTCACTTCCGCCGAGATCCGGCCATCTTCGGCATAGGCTTCGGCAATAATCTGCGCATCGCGTTCCGCAGTTGAGGGCGAGAAGATGCCGCGCGGGCGCGATTGGATCAGGGCGATGAGGTCGGCGTCATCCTTGCGCCGGTTGCCCTCGACATTGATCCGGCTGATCATCGCGTGTTCCTGAAGGCGCACGACGAGCGTGCCACCACGCGGCTGAAGCTCAACCGAATTGAACAGGCCGGAGCCAGCAAGCCGTTGGTAGGCATCGTTCAACTCCGCAGCCGACACCGTCTGACCCTTGCCGATTCCCAGATAGGACAGCACGGTCGAGGCATCGATCCGCTCGGTGCCCACGATCTGCACCGAGGAGAAGTTGTAGGATTGCGCGTGGAGCGCGGTTGGCAGAACCACAGAAGCCCCTGATACCCCGAGAAAAACTGCCGTGGCAGCAGGCGCGAGGACGGATTTGCGCAGTCCCTTTTTTCGGGCGTTGCGCTGCTCGTTATACGTCATGTTGTTATCATCCGCTCAGACATCCCAGTCCCTAGTGTCACTAACGGCAATCGGGGGTGTTGTCAAAGCGTGCAAACGTCAAAGGGCCGCAGTATTGCGGCCCGGCGACAGGTTCGAAATTTGCGGCGTCGTCTGCCCGGTGCGCCGGCCCAGTGGAGCGGCACGCTGCGGCGCTTGGGTCAGTTCACGATGGCGCCCACGAGCGCGCCACAGCCAAGCGCTGCGGCCAGTGTCCCAAGATAAAGAAACCGGTCCCAGTTCAGATCGACCAGAAGATGAAGGCCAGTGTAGCCGCGTTGAATATTTTCCATGATCCAGACCTCTTGTCTTTGCGTGAGACAAAGGTGGCCCATGATTGCGGCTTAACCATTTCGCAAATATGGCAATTTCGGGGCATTTCCCGAAGCGGTTCAAAAAAACGCTGGTGTCTGCCCCGCCCCGTCCCGGTCAAAACGCGTCAGGGGCAGAATAGATCGTTTGTCACCCCGAGCATCATGATCCCCACCACCACGGCGAGACCGAGGGTAAAGAGAATGCGCATCGCCATGTCGCTTGGCGGTTTGCCTGCCACCGCCTCGTAGGCGTGGAACACGAGATGTCCGCCATCGAGAATCGGGATCGGAAACAGGTTCAAAAGGCCCACGGCCGTCGACAGGACCGCCACGAACCAGATGAAGCTCGACACCCCCTGGCTTGCCGCCGCGCCCGATGTTTCGGCAATGCCGATCGGCCCGCGCAGGTTGCAGCTTGAGATTGCACCGGTGATCATGTGCCACAGGCCCGACAGCGACGAGGTGATGATGTATCCCACCTGGCTGATACCGGAAGACATCGCCTCACCCACCGAGGGGGCGCGTGTCGCGGGCTCGAAGATCATGGCACCCGACACGCCTATCAGCCAACGGGTCTCGAACCCGCCTTCGGGCAATGGAAGATCGACGCGACGCGGCGTCAGAAACACCTCGCGCGTCTCACCGGCGTTATTGATCGTAAGGGCAAGCTCGTCGCCGTCACCGTTGCCCACGATTTTGCGCAGGTCTTGAAACGTCGCGACCGGCGCGCCATCGACCCGGGTAATCAGATCGCCCGGACGCAGACCGGCATCCGACGCGGCGGACTGCGGGGTCACCGACCCGACATAGGGCGGATAGGGATAAAGCGTCTCGACCGTCACGCTCCGGCCATCGCGCAGCACCGTGTAGGACAGCGGGCTTTCCTGCGGCAGCTCGGCCACGAAATCGGGAAACGCCTCCAAGGTTGGCGTGTCGCGTCCGGCAATCGACAGGATCTGGTCGCCCGGCTCAAGCGCGCCTTCGACCCCGGGCACCTCAGACAGCTTCTTGACCGTCAGCGGATCTGTGGCGACGCCAGTGGCATAGGCCATCGCGAAAAAGATGATTGCGGAGAGGATGAAATTGAAAATCGGGCCTGCCGCAACGGTCGCGGCGCGCGCCCACAACGGGGCACCGTGCATGGTGTGGCGGCGTTCTTCGTCCGACAGCCCTTCCATCGCGTCATCGTCGGGTCCGGCCGAGGCCGCGTTGGCATCCCCGCGGAACTTCACGAACCCGCCGACCGGGAGTGCCGCGATCTGCCATTGCGTGCCGTGCTTGTCGGTGCGCTTGGCCAGGACCGGGCCGATCCCGATGGAAAAGACATCCGCCTTGATACCGGTCCAGCGCCCGATGATGTAATGGCCATATTCATGGATCGCGACGATGATCGTCAGCGCGATGATGAAGGCTATCAGGGTGAAGGCCACGTTCCCGAAGGACGGGATCAAGCTGGTCAGGTCCAAGTGTGAAGTCTCCTTTCGCGAAGGGTCAGTCCCCTGCGATGATCTCTCTTGCGCGTCGCCGTGCCGTATCGTCGGCGGCGCGGACATTATCAAGGGTGAATGCGGCGGACATAAGGCCCCGGTCAACTGACAAATCCGTCAAGACCTGTTCGACGACATCCGACATCCGCAAAAACCCGACCTGATGGGCGATGAACCCGTCGAGGGCGCATTCCTTGGCCGCGTTGAACACCGCCCCGGCCATGCCGCCCGCTTCCATCACCTCGCGGGCAAGGCGCAGCGCGGGCCAGCGGCGCTCGTCCGGCGCGCGAAACTCCATGCTCGCCACGGCGGCAAGGTCGAGCCGCTCCACCGGCAGGGTCTTTCGTTCGGGCCAGTTCAGGGCATAGCCGATGGCGTGGCGCATATCGGGCGGGCCGACATGGGCCATGAGCCCCCCGTCCTTGAAGCCGACCAGCGCGTGGATCAGGCTCTGGGGGTGCACGATAACCTCGATCTGCGACGGATCGACCCCGAAAAACTCCTTGGTTTCGATCAGTTCCAGCGCCTTGTTGAACATCGACGCGGAATCGATGGTGATGCGCTGCCCCATGTCCCAGTTCGGGTGAGACGAGGCTTGATCCAGCGTGGCTTCGGCCAGCTTCTCGATCGGCCAGTCGCGAAACGCCCCACCCGAGGCGGTAATGATGATGCGCTCGACCGCCTCCATGTCTTCGCCCACGAGGCCCTGGAACACGGCGGAATGTTCGCTGTCCACCGGCAGGATGCGGCTGCCGTGTTTCGCCGCCGTCCCCATGATGAGCGGCCCGGCGGTGACAAGGCTTTCCTTGTTGGCAAGGGCGAGGCAGGCGCCCTCTTCCAGCGCGGCCAGACCGGGCGGCAATCCGGCCGCCCCGACGATGGCCGACATGACCCAATCGGCGGGCCTGCGGGCGGCCTCTTCTATGGCAGCCTCGCCTGCTGCCGCCTCGATCCCCGTGCCCGCAAGAGCGTCGCGCAAGGCAGGCAGGTTTTCGGAATGCGCCGTGACCGCGATCTCGGCGTTGAGGCTTTTGGCCTGCTGGGCCAGCCGCGCGACGTTGTGCCCGCCGGAGAGCGCGACCACCTCATAGGCGTCGCGGTCGCGTTCGATCAGGTCGATGGTGGACAGGCCGATGGAGCCCGTGCTGCCGAATATCGAAAGTCGCCGTGTCATCCGCGTGTCATTCCCGTTTCATCCCCATGCGCCCGTCAGCAGGCTTGCAAGACCGGCGAGCGCGGCCACGGCCACCAACGCGTCGAGACGGTCGAGCACGCCGCCATGCCCGGGGATCAGCTTCGAGCTGTCCTTCACCCCGGCGCGCCGCTTGATCCAGCTCTCGGTGATATCGCCCATCTGGCCCGCGAACGCGAGCAGGACGGCGACAGCGCCCGCAATTCCGGGCGACAGCCCGCCGATCTGCGGCAGAAAGATCGCCCCGAACACCCCTGCGCCGATCCAGCCCGCGATGGTGCCCGACCATGTCTTTTTCGGGCTGATCCGGGGCCAGAATTTCGGACCGCCAAGCGCGCGTCCCGCGAAATACCCGGCGATATCCGAGATCATCACGATCCCGACCAGCACGAGGATCCCCTCGGGCCCGGCAATGATCTGACCGTAGATCAACGCCATCGCGGCCCCGGCCAGAACCACGCCATAGGCAAGCCAGATGCGCTGATCGTTCTTCACGACAAGAACACCGATTCCGATCGGCACCAGCGCCACCAGCAATACGCGCAGCAGCCCAAGCCGATAGGCGGTCCATATCCCGTCAAACCCCGCCGGGTCCGCCCCGCCCACCACCGGAAGGGCGAGCGCAACCAAAAGCACTGCTACGGGGGTGAGGGCAAGAAGCCAACGCCGCCGCGCGCCCATGCCCGGCTCGCACAGCCCAGCGAGCTCGCGCAGCATCAGGACATAGACGATCAGCACCAAAAGCGACCACGCCAAGGGGCCGATGAAAAGCGCGGCCAGCGCGATCACACCGATCACCCCGGCCGAGACGATCCTGAGGCCAAGATCGTTCCATTTCTGTGCGGTCGGTTGGCTTTGCGCCATTCTAGACGCCGCCGTAGCGCCGTTCACGCAGGCCGAACTTGTCAAGCACGGTCGCGAATTGCTCACGCCCGAAATCCGGCCAGAGCGTGTCGGTAAACTCGTATTCCGCATAGGCCGATTGCCAGACGAGGAAATTCGACGTCCGGCTTTCCCCCGAGGTCCGGATCACGAGATCCGGATCGGGGATATCACCGGTGTCGAGGTATTGCTTCATCGTGTCCTCGCCAATGTCGGCGGGCTGGATGGCGCCCGCTTTCACCGCGTCGGCCATCTTGCGGGTGGCGCGCAGGATCTCGTCCCGCCCGCCGTAGTTCAACGCCACGGTCACATGCACCCGGTCGTTGTTGCGCGTCAGCCCTTCCAACTCTTCCATCAGGTTGAGAAGCTTGCGATCAAGCGGCCCGCGATCGCCGATGAAGCGCACCCGCGCGCCTTCGGCATGCAGGTCATGCGCGGTCTTGCGAATGGTATGGCGAAACAGCGCCATGAGCGCGGTGATCTCTTTGCGTGAGCGTTTCCAATTCTCGGTCGAGAAGGCATAGAGCGTGACGTATTTCACGCCGAGATCGGGACAGGCCTCGACCACTTCGCGGGTGCGCTTGGCCCCGGCCTGATGGCCGAAGGGGCGTGGGCGTTTGCGCGCTTTTGCCCAGCGGCCATTGCCGTCCATGATAAAGGCGACGTGCAGCCCCCTTCGTGTCTCCGCGTCGATACCGGATTGATCGTTCAATGTCTTGCCCTCGTCAACCTGCCCGTCCCCATTGGCTGGCCCCCGCTTCGTGTCGTCAGACCTGCATGATCTCTTCCTGTTTGTGTTCCAGCGCGCCGTCCACGTTCGCGATGAACTTGTCGGTCAGCTCCTGCACCTCATCATGCCATATCTTGTGATCGTCTTCACTCATGCCATCATTCTTGGCTTTCTTGAGCTGTTCCATACCGTCCCGGCGAACGTTACGAATCGCGACACGGGCGTGTTCGGCGTATTGCGCGGCGACGCGGGCCAATTCCTTGCGCCGTTCCTCGTTCAGCTCCGGGATCGGCAGCATCACGATGGTGCCGTTGGTCTGCGGGTTGATGCCCAGACCGCTTTCCATGATCGCCTTCTCGACCGTGCTCACAAGGCTCCGGTCCCAGACGTTGATCGTCAGCATCCGGGGTTCGGGCACGTTCACCGTCCCGACCTGATTAAGCGGCGTGCGCTGACCATAGGCTTCGATCGTGATCGGATCGAGCATCGAGGCCGCGGCGCGGCCCGTGCGCAGCGAGGCAAATTCGGATCGCAGCGACGCCATGGCCCCGTCCATGCGGCGCTCCAAGTCGTCCAGGTCAATCTCAAGATCGTCGTCAGCCATAACTCATACCTCCTCGTCCCCGTGCCCTGCGGGATGTTTTGCGCTGTATACTCTCATTTTCGCGATGTTGTATAGCCTTCGACCCGGTTTCATGGATGATTTGCCGGGGGATTGTCGATGGATTCGTTTGCGCTACCAGCACGCTTGGCTCTCACCCAGCCGGCTCACCCGCTCAAGATGTCTGGTTGGTGACCCGCGTATAGGTGCCCTGCCCGGCGAGAATGCCGCGAAACCCGCCGGGTTCATCGAGACTGAAGACGATGATCGGCTTGTTGTTGTCGCGGGCCAGCGCGATGGCCGAGGCATCCATCACCCCGAGCCGTTTGGCCAGCGCTTCGTCATAGCTGACTTCGTCGTATCGCTTGGCGTCATCGAACTTGTTCGGGTCCTTGTCATACACGCCATCGACCTTGGTGCCTTTGAAGATCGCTTCGCAGGCCATTTCATTGGCCCGCAGGGTCGCGGCGGTATCCGTGGTGAAATACGGGTTGCCGGTGCCCGCGGCAAAAATCACCACGCGCTTTTTCTCAAGATGGCGCACGGCGCGGCGGCGGATGTATGGCTCGGCTACCTCGTCCATGCGGATCGCGCTGATCACCCGGGTGAACACCCCGAGACCTTCGAGCGCGGATTGCATGGCGAGCGCGTTCATCACCGTGGCCAGCATCCCCATGTAGTCCGCCGTGGTCCGTTCCATCCCCTGCGCGGACCCGGCCAGACCGCGAAAGATGTTTCCGCCACCGATGACCATGCAGATCTCGACCCCCATGTCGTGAACCGCTTTCACCTCTTGGGCGATCTTCTGCACCGTGGGGGGGTTGAGCCCGTAGCCCGCGTCCCCCATCAGCGCCTCGCCGGAAATTTTCAAAAGCACCCGTTTGTACTTGGGGTGCGGGGCGTTTGCGGGGGCGTCAGGGGCGGCCTCGGTCATGTCTTTGCGTCGTCCTCGGGGGTCATGTAATCATCCCGGTGAAGATGTCGGAAAACGGGGGCACGTGCAATCGGTGATCGGCCCGGGTTCGGGAAGGTTTGGCCGGGCATTGTCCGGAGATTGGCCAGAGATTGGCATGAGACCGAGGCTCCGGGGGCGTCGGCGAGGCACTACAGACGGGAAACAGCATGAAATCAGCATTGGACGAGGCCGGGCTCGCCGCGCTTTTGGACGCGCTGCCCCCGCGCCGCCCGGTTCTGATCGCCGGGCCGACCGCCTCGGGCAAGTCCGGTCTCGCGCTGCACATCGCGCGCCACCACGGCGGCGTCGTGGTGAATGCGGATGCCCTTCAGGTCTATGAAAACTGGCGTGTCCTGACCGCCCGCCCGACACAGGCGGAAGAAGAGGTGGCGCCCCATGCACTCTACGGATTCCTGCCCGCACGTGCGCCCTATTCCGCCGGTCAATGGCTGCGCGATGTCGAGGACTGTCTTGTGGGCGATCTGCGTCCGATCATCGTCGGCGGCACCGGGTTGAATTTCACCGCCCTGACCGAAGGGTTGGCAGACATCCCGGCCACGCCCGCCGCGATCCGGGCCGAGGGCGCGGATTTGTTGGCCAGCCGGGGGCTGGACGCGCTTTTGTCCGCACTGGATCCGGACACGCTTGGGCGGATCGACCGGCAGAACCCGGCGCGCGTCGCCCGCGCCTGGGAGGTGCAGCGCACCACCGGGCGCGGGCTGGCCGCGTGGCAGGACGACACGCCGCCACCGCGCCTGCCGCTTGTCGACACCCTGCCCCTTGTCTTCATCCCGCCGCGTGATTGGTTGCGCGCGCGGATCGAACGCCGGTTCGACGCGATGCTGGCCGGAGGCGCGCTTGACGAAGCGCGCGCGAACATGGACGGTTTTTCGCCCGACCTGCCCTCGGCCAAGGCGATCGGGGCGAAAGAGCTTGTCGCGCATTTGCGGGGCGACTGCACGTTGGACGAGGCGCGCGCGGCCGCAGTTGTCGCATCCCAACAATATGCCAAGCGTCAGGCCACGTGGTTTCGCAAACGCATGTCCGATTGGCACCATTTGACGAGATCGCCGGTCCCATGACGCGGCCCGACTGTGGCGCTTCGGGAACAGACGAAAAGACCCTCGAACTTATCCACAGGAAAACCGGCGGGCTGTGGAGAACCGGGGGCGACAGGATGAATGGAATCGGCTACCCCGGATGAACACCTCCGGGCGCTGCCTGGTCCGGATGGTGCCTCCTCATGACCGCGCGGCCCCGGGACAGGGCCGATATGCCATATATTTGGCTCACGCGCCGGGGGTTGCAGAACAATGTCAGCGCCGAAAAGGTGCCGTTGGGAGAAGAGCCGCAGATGAACACCTCCAACACGCTGAGCTCTCCTTTTCGCGTTATCCCCTTGGCAAGGCTGGCAAATGGCGGACGCTGGCGGACGGAAGCGATGCGCAGCTACGGCGCGCCGGTGCTGTTGTGGTTCACGCGCGGCCAAGGCCGGATCACCGTAAACGGAAAAACCTCGGGCTACACCGCGCATAACGCCATCTTCGTGCCCGCCGGCACGATGCATGGGTTCGAGATGAGCTCGACCGTCCACGGCATGATCGTGGTCTTTCCGGTCGGCGTTGAGCGCGAGCTGTCCCTGCCCGAAGATTCGGTCCACCTGCGGCTGCACGACGCCGATCAGCATATCGAGCTGAACCGGTTGATCGAGAACCTGCAAAACGAATTGGACAGCGGCAACCTTGCCTCGGACCGCGCGATGTTGTGCCATGCGGGGCTCTTGTCGGTCTGGATTGAACGGCAGATGCGCGCGCTCGACATCGAGGAGCCGGACGAAGACGCCTCGTCCCGCCTCGCCGCCGCCTATGCGGCGCTGGTGGAACAGGATTTCCATTCGACCAAGAGCGTGCGTGATTACGCCAAGGCGCTGGGCGTCACCCCGACGCACCTGAGCCGAGTGTGCAACAAGGCCTGCGGGCGGCCTGCCTCGGCAATCCTTGCCGACCGGGTGCATTACGAAGCGCGGCGGCTGTTGACCGAAACCCATCTGCCGATCAAGGACATCGCCTCGTCGCTCGGATTCGCCTCTGCCGCTTATTTCACCCGTGCGTTCCAAAATCACACCGGGCGCACCCCGTCAGCGTTTCGTCGGGGCGGCTGATCCGGTCCACAGTTCCTAAGGACGGTTTTAACGCGGCCCTTCCCCGATCAGCTTCCCAAAATGGCGAGAACGTAACCTTCGGTTTCCTTGAAGGGCGGCACGCCATCGTATTTGACCACCGCTTCGGGCCCGGCGTTATAGGCGGCCAGCGCGAGACGCCAGGACCGGAACTTCACGTATTGCTGGCGCAGGTAACGCGCGCCGCCGTCAAGGTTCTGCTCAGGGTCGGTCGGATCGACCCCGAGACGCAACGCGGTATCAGGCATCAGTTGCGCCAACCCGAGCGCGCCCGCGTGCGATTCCGCGTTCGGGTTCCAGCCCGATTCCTGCTGAACCAGCCGCAAGAACAAGTCTTCCGGTATCGAATGCTTCACCGCCGCCGCGCGCGCCATGTCGAGGTACAATCCGCGATACGACCCGCGATAGGCCGGGGCCTGGTCGCCTTTCGGTCTCGGTTGGTAGCGCACCGAACCGGAATATTGTTCCGACGCCCGCCCATCGAGCACCTTCAGCGCGTTCTCAAACCCGCCCGACTTTGTTCCGGACGACGAAAACACCGACTGCGCCGGGATCGGACCGGCCCATGCCAATGACACGGCGCAAAGGCTTGCAAGAAGATTTGTTTTCACCGCCCAGTTCTCCGTTCTTCAGCGAACCATACCGGATGACAGGTCTTACATCCACCCTCGCGAAACGCCCTGATCGGCACAACCCCGCGCACCAAGGCACGGCGCTTTCGCCAAATCTACCCCGGGGCGTGTCACCGATTTTAACCTTTCCTTCACCGCGTTCGGGTGATGTAAAAGTTGAAACGATTTTTTCCAGATTCGGGAGGTCCTCATGGCAGGGTCGGTGAACAAGGTCATTCTAATCGGCAACCTCGGGGCCGATCCGGAAGTGCGAAATTTCCCAAACGGGGGAAAGGTTTGCTCGCTCCGGTTGGCGACCTCGGAGAACTGGAAAGACCGCAACACCGGCGAACGGCGCGAGCGCACCGAATGGCACCGGGTCGAGATTTATGCCGAGCCGCTGGTGCGCGTGGCCGAGCAATACCTGCGCAAAGGCTCCAAGATCTATATCGAGGGCAAGCTGGAAACCCGCAAATGGCAGGACCAGTCCGGGCAGGACCGCTATACCACCGAAGTGGCGCTGCGGCCCTATACCTCTGAGCTGACCATGCTCGATTCGCGCGGCGGTGGCGGCGACGGTGGCGGCGGCGGCGGTTATGGCGGCGGATCGTCCTCGGGCGGCTACGGCGGGGGCCAGCAGGGCGGCTACGACAGCGGCGGTGGCAATGACAACGGTGGCCCCGGTGGCGGCTCCGGTGGCGGGTTCGACGACGAAATCCCGTTCTAGGCGCGGACGGGCGTCAGGGGGCGTTAGGCGATCATGAGCTGGTCTTTTCCCATCGGACGCCTGTTCGGCTCGGAACTCCGGGTTCACGCGACCTTCTTTCTGCTCCTGATCTGGATCGGGGGCGCGGCCTGGGCCAATGCGGGCCCTGAGGCCGCGTTGGTCAACGTGGTCTACATCCTGCTCCTCTTCGCCTGCGTCATCGCGCATGAATACGGTCACGCGCTGACCGCAAGGCGCTTCGGGATCAAGACACCGGACATCACTTTGTTGCCCATCGGCGGTCTGGCGCGGCTCGAACGAATGCCCGAGAAGCCGGGGCAAGAAATCCTCGTGGCGCTCGCCGGCCCTGCGGTCAACGTGGTGATCTTTCTCATCCTCTGGCCCTTCGTCGGCGTGCCGGGCGAGGCCCCGCTGGGCGGGCGCATGAGCTTTGCCGACCTGCCCGCACAGCTTGCGGTGCTGAACCTCGTGCTCGCCGTGTTCAACATGGTCCCGGCCTTCCCGATGGATGGCGGTCGGGTCCTGCGCGCAGCGCTCGCCTTTGTCATGGACCGGGTCACCGCGACCCGCGTGGCGGCAACAGCCGGTCAGGTGGTCGCGGTCGGGGCCGGGTTGTTCGGGCTGGTCACCGGCAATTTCATCCTGCTTCTCATCGCGTTCTTCATCTTCATGGCCGCCGGGGCGGAAAGCTCGGACCTTCAGATGCGCGCGGCCTCGCGTGGGCTGAGCGCGCGGGACGCGATGATCGTGGAATACGAACCGATCGCGCCCGATGACGGGCTGGAAGTGGCGGCGAACACTTTGATCCGCACCACGCAGCACGAGTTTCCGGTGATCGACCCGCACACCCGCCGCTGCACCGGCGTGTTGACCCGGCGGGCGCTTTACGCCGCCCTTGCCGCCGACCCGCGCCCGGCGCAGGTGTCCGAGATCATGGAAACATCGGTGCCGCGTGTCGGGCTGACCGATGGGCTCGACACGGTCTTGACCCAGATGCAGGGCGGCGCACCCGCCGTGATCGTCGTCGCCCCCACCGGCGAGATGGTCGGGTATATCACCCGCGAGAACATCGGGGAGCTAATGGTCGTGGCCTCGGCCCGGCGGGGATAGGTGCACCAAGGCCCCTCACACCCCAGACATGGGCAGCTTACCGTCGCGCAAGCGCCTCGGACAAAAGGCCCCTGACAAGCGCCGGGTCCACCGCGTCGGTCACGAAGGCCTCGCCGATCCCGCGCGCGAGTATGAACTTGAGCCGCCCCGCCTCGACCTTCTTGTCCTGCGCCATCAGCGCCATCAGCCCGTCGGCCCCCGGCAGATCGCCGGGGATATCGGACAGGTCACGCTTCATGCCCATGGCGGCAAGGTGTTCGCGAAACCGCGACGGGGCCTCTTGGCTCATCAGCCCCATGCGCGCGGAGGTTTCAAAGGCCAGAGCGCAGCCGATCGCGACCCCTTCGCCGTGCAGCAGCCGGTCGGAATACCCGGTCGCGGCCTCAAGCGCATGACCAAAGGTATGGCCAAGGTTCAAGAGCGCGCGCTCGCCCTGCTCGGTCTCGTCCCGGGCCACGATATCAGCCTTCATCTGCACCGACCGGCGCACCGCCTCGGTCCGCTTGGCGACATCTCCCGCCGCGAGGTCAGGCCCGTTCTTCTCAAGCCACTCGAAGAAATCAAGCGATCCGAGACCGCCGTACTTCACCACCTCGCCGTAACCGGCAAGAAAGTCGCGCGCGCTCAGGGTGCCCAACACGTCGATGTCGGCAAGCACCAGCGACGGTTGATGAAACGCCCCGACAAGGTTCTTGCCATGGGACGAATTGATGCCGGTCTTGCCGCCGACCGAACTGTCGACCTGCGCCAGAAGCGAGGTCGGAATTTGCACGAAGCGCACACCCCGGCGCAGGATCGCGGCGGCAAACCCCGCGAGATCCCCGATCACCCCGCCTCCAAAGGCCACGACCATATCCTTGCGCTCGACCTGCCGCTCCAGAAGCCATTCCACGGTCTTTGTCAGATGGGCCCAGTCCTTCGTCGCCTCGCCGGGCGGCAGGATCAACGCCTCACTCTCGATCCCCGCATCGGACAACGCCCCTTGCAAAGCGTCCAGATGCAAGCCTGCCACCCGTTCCTCGGTGACGATGGCGACCCGGGGGCGGTTCAGGAACGGGGCGATTTCCGCCCCGGCCCGCGCGATAAGCCCGGGGCCAATCCGCACCTCGTAGGCGCGTTTCCCAAGGGCCACGTTGACGGTTTTCATCTACGCTCCTCCAACACATCCGGGCGTGTCTTGAGCACCCGGAGCGCGTGATCGGTCATCTTCTGGATCGAATAGCCGGGATCGGCGTCCACCGCCAGATCAGCCAGCGCATAGATCGCTTCGCGCGCGTGGTAGATCTCGGTGAGTGATGCCTTGGGGTCGGCGGTGCGCAGAAGCGGGCGCGTGCTCTTGTGGCGCACGCGCTGCCACAAAAGCTCAAGATCTGCGCGCAACCAAAGGCTCACCCCGGCATCGGAGATGGCGGCGCGGTTACGTTCGGCCAAAAAGGCCCCACCCCCGGTCGACAGCACCATGGGCCCCATGGTCAGAAGACGCGCGATCACCTCGGCCTCACGGTCGCGAAAGAACGTCTCCCCGTCCCGCGCGAACACCTCGGCGATGGACATGTTGGCGGCCTTCTCGATCTCGGCGTCACTGTCCAGGAACGGAACCCGCAGGCGCAGGGCGAGCGCGCGACCAACGGCCGTCTTGCCGGCCCCCATCATGCCCACGACCGTCACCGGTTTTTTCAATACGAGTTTCAAAACGGCAGCGCCTTGCCCATGAAATCTTGTCCCGCCCAGATGGCGTGACCTTCAAAGGCATGACATATATGAAGTGATCACGGGGCAAAACCCGAAACCAGGGAACGGGCGAGGACACGCATGGTGTGGCGGCTACTGAAATTCATCTTCATCGTCGCGGGGCTTATCGCGGTCGGGATCGCGGTCTATGCCCTGATTGCCGACCTCAGCCCGCCCCAGATCGAGAATTCCCAGCCCGTCATCCTGACCGATGACTAGGCGTGTGCTTGGCCTCATCCTCGCGCTCTGGCCCGGCCTTGCGCTGGCACAGGACGGGCCGATGTCGGCCATCGACTGGTTGTCAGACAGCCTTGATGAACCAGCAAGCCTCGGCGCGGGCGAACAGCCCGTGACCGGCGGCGCCTCCATCGCGCCGGTGACGGTCGCGCCGCTCGACGAAAACCAGGGCCCGCGCCCGGATGCCATCGGGCTCCTCGCCCCGCATGTCACCGGGTTGCCCGCCGACCTTTGGGCCGGGTCCGAGGGTGCCACCATCGCGCGGCTGATCCGCGATGAACAGGCCGGCATGCTGCCCGCCGCGCGGGCGCTTCTCATGAAAATCCTGCTGGCGGAAACCAACCCGCCCCGGAGCACCGATCCAGACGGGGACGAGGTGTTTCTGGCCCGGATCGACAAGCTTCTTGAACTCGGCGCGCTGGATCAGGCCCACGCGCTCTTGCGCCGCGCGGGCCCGGCGTCCGTCGAGGTCACCCGGCGCTGGTTCGATGCCGCCCTTCTCATCGGCGAAGAGAACGAGGTCTGCGCCGCGATGGAGGCCGTGCCGGACCTGTCACCGACCTACCCCGCCCGGATCTTCTGCCTCGCGCGGGCGGGCGATTGGAGCGGTGCGGTGCTTTTGATGGGCAATGGACGGGCGCTGGGTCTGATCACCGCGCAGGAAGATGCGCTCTTGTCGCGGTTTCTCGACCCCGAGCTGTTCGAAGGCGAAGCGCCCCTGCCGGTCCCGCGTCGGGTCACGCCGCTGACCTTCCGGCTTTTCGAGGCGATCGGGCAGCCGATCCCGACAACCACCCTGCCCCGGGCCTTCGCGCAGGCCGATCTTCAATCCAACACCGGCTGGAAGGCGCAGGTCGAGGCGGCCGAACGTCTGGCACGCACCGGAGCGATCAGCGACACCCAGTTGATCGACCTATACACCCGGCGCGCCCCGGCGGCGTCGGGAAGCGTCTGGCGCCGGGTCGCGGCAATGCGCGACCTCGAAGCCGCGCTCGAAGCGCGCGATACCGAGGCCCTTGGCACGCTGCTCCCCGATCTGTGGCGCGCCCTGTCGCAGGCCGAAACCGAAGTGCCCGTCGCGCGCATCCATGGCGCAGAGCTTGCCGCGCTGGATCTTCCGGGCGAGGCCGGCGAAATCGCCCTGCACATGGGGCTCCTGTCTGATCGATATGAAAGCGTGGCGGGGGCCGCGACGGCACGCACCGACCGCGACCGGTTCCTGATCGCCTTGGCACAGGGCACCCTTGCCGGGGTTTCGGCCCCGTCGGACGACGCGCAGGCGGTGGCGGACGGCTTCTCGGGTGCGCCCTTGCCCGCCTCCTTGGCCGGGCTGATCGAGGCGGGCCAATTGGGCGAGGCGATCCTACGCGCGCTCGCGCAGCTTGACTTCGGGGCGAAAGGCGATCTGGAAGATCTCGCGGGCGGGCTGGCGCTCTTGCGCGCGGTCGGGCTGGAGACCACCGCGCGGCGCACCGCACTTGAATTTCTCATCCTGGAGCGGCGCGGATGAGCGGGGAGGAAGCCGCGCGATGGATTTCCGCGTTTCTCGACGCGCAGGCTGCCGAGCTTGACGCGGCCCGCAACACGCTTCTGGCCTATGGCCGGGACCTGAAATCTTTCGCCGATCACTTGGACCGGACGGGAACATCTTTCGCCAAGGCCACGAAAGCCGATGTCGAAGCCTTCATGATCGGCTGCGAGTCCGAAGGTCTCGCCGCTGCCACCCGCGCCCGCCGCCTCTCGGCGATAAAGCAGATATTTCGCTTCGCTTTTGAGGAAGGATGGCGCAGAGACAACCCCGCCCTGCGCATCTCGGGCCCGGGCAAATCCGGCACCCTGCCGCAAACCTTGACGGAAAAACAGGTGCAGGCGCTGTTGCAGGCCGCCACCACCCATGGGCGGACCGAGGCCGACCGGCGGCGCAACACCTGCCTCATGGAACTGCTCTACGCCACCGGCATGCGGGTGAGCGAACTTGTCTCGCTCCCGGTTGCGGCGGCGCGCGGTGACCCCCGGATGCTTCTGGTGCTGGGCAAGGGCGGGAAAGAACGCATGGTGCCCCTCTCTCTCCCCGCGCGGGCCGCGACGCGCGCATGGCTCAACGCGCGCGACGAGATCGAAGAAACCGCGCGGCTTGCGACCGGCGCGAAACCTTCGCGCTTCCTGTTTCCGTCGCGCGGCACCGCCGGGCACCTGACCCGCCACCGCTTCCACGGGCTGATCAAGGAGATCGCGGTCGCGGCCGGCATATCCCCCGGCCGCGTCACGCCCCACCGGCTGCGCCATGCCTTCGCCACCCACCTCTTGGCCAATGGCGCCGATCTGCGGGCGATCCAGACGCTGCTGGGCCATGCCGATGTCTCGACCACGGAGATCTATACCCATGTGCTCGAAGAGCGCTTGAAAGACCTGGTGCTCACCCACCACCCGCTGGCCGAGCGCGACGATTGATCCCCTTCATCGTTTGAAAAATACCTCGGGGGGTCCGGGGGACAGCGTCCCCCGGTCGGTCGGATGGGCGCAGCCCATGCGAAACCGATCTATCCGTAAAGCGCCGCCGCGCGTTGTTCAAAGGCCCGCACGATCCGTTGCATGGCATGGTTGAACACCGTGCCGATCAGGTTTTGCAACACCGCGTTCTTGAATTCGAAATCCACGAAGAAGGCGACCGCACAGCCCTCGGGATGATCTTTGAACTGCCAATAGCTTTTCATGTAGCGAAACGGGCCATCGAGGTATTCTGTATCGATGCGCATCCGGGCCGGGTCGAGCGTGACGCGGCTGCCGAAGCGTTCGCGAAACACCTTGAACGAAATCACAAGATCGGCTTCCATCACTTCGGTGCCATCGGGTTGCGGGGTCACCGCGCGCACCCGCGCCGCCGCGTTCCACGGCAGAAATTCGGGATAGCGGCGCACATCGGCCACCAGATCGTACATTTGCTGTGCCGAATACGGCATCACCCGGTTTTCCGAATGTGTCGGCATGTCGCCCTCGTTTCCCGACTTCCCCCGTGACTTGCCAGCCCAATCCCATAGGATGGCGACAAGTTGCAAGAGGGAGAGCGGCATGACGCGGCCATATGTCATCGAAGAACTGATCTCGGCCAAGACCATCGCGGCGCGGATCGAAGAGATGGCGCGCGACATCCGGCGCGATTTCGGCGGCTCGGACAAGCTGGTGGTGGTCGGGCTGTTGCGCGGGTCTTTCGTGTTCATCGCCGACCTTGTGCGCGAGCTGGACATGCAGGTGGAGGTCGATTTTCTGGAGGCGTCGAGTTACGGCAACGCCACCGAAAGCAGCCGGGAAGTGCGTATTCTCAAGGATTTGCGGGGCGAGATCGAGGGGCGCGATGTTCTGGTGGTCGAGGATATCGTGGACACCGGCCACACGCTGGCGCATGTCACCCGGCTCTTGAACACCCGCGCGCCCGCGCGCCTCGCCACCATCGCGCTGCTCGACAAACCGTCGCGGCGCGAGGTCGATTTTCGCGCCGATTACATCGGCTTCGAGATCCCTGATGAATTTGTCGTGGGCTACGGCATCGATTACGCGCAACGCAACCGCAACCTGCCCTTCATCGGCGCGGTCCGCTTCACCGGGGACACCTGAACATGCGGTTCAACATCCGTCACGCCGCCCGGATCAAGAAATGGGCCAAGAACCCACCGGGCGAGAAACAGGTGAAGCTGTTCTTCGCGATCGTTGCGATCTGTCTTGTGCTTTTCGCGATCGAGCGGGTCATTGGCTGGCCCGACTGGCTCACCATGCCCAACACGCCCTCGGGCCGGGTCACCCGCTAACACGCCCGGCGAGGATATCGCCCTGTGCTGCCAGCGCAGCGGTCAAAAGCGCGCGGATCGTGCGCACGCGCGGCACTTGGGCGAAATCGGCGTGGGATGCGACCCAGACCGGGGTATCGGGCAGGCTTCCGGGGTCATCGAGCCGTTGCAACCGCGGATCTGGGTCGCCCAGAAGGCAGGGCAGGATCGCGCGCCCGCGCGCGCCCGCCGCCATTTCGCGCAGAACAAGGAAACTGTCCGACCCCGCGACCACCTTGTCTTCGCCCGCCGCCGCGTCGAACACCTCGGACAACCATGTTCGCGCAAGCGCGTTGGTGAACCCCAGCCACCTGTCGGGGCCCTGCCCGGCCGCGGTGTAAATGCCGAACCCCATGCGTCCGGCTTGCGTGCCGACCAGATCATCGGGCAGAACGCGGGCCGGGCGCACGGCGACATCGGCTTCGAGACGCGCGAGATCGACGTGAAGGTTCTGCGACGAGAGGTCGATGATCAGCCCTTCGATCTCGCTTTCCAGCGCCGAAACGATCCCCGGCAAGATGCCGACGCAGAGTGAGTCGGTCGACGTCACCCGCACCACCCCCGCGAGCGGCGATTGCGCCGCCACGATCGCGCGTTCGGTGGCGAGAACCGCGCTCTCGACCTGTTTCATCTTCTCGATCACGCGCTTTCGCTGCGCGGCAACCCGGTAGCCGCGCGGTGTGCGATCGAACAGCGCGAGCCCGGCGCGCGCCTCGAACCCGTCGATGCGGCGCAGCACCGTGGCATGGTTCACCCCGAGTTGGCGGGCGGCGGCGGACAGCGACCCCGCCTCGGCCACGGCCAGCACGAACCGCAGGTCGTCCCAATCCATCTGCTTCATTTCCGCACAGACCCCCCGCGAAATTTGCGACTTCTTTTCGGATTTCGAAGAGATACCGTGGTTTCCATTATCACGCCAGCTTTTACCAGCCTTATGAGGAGAGATCACATGGTGCTAACCAAATCCCTGACACTCGGTCTTGCCGCCGCCGCCCTGATGGCGACATCGGACATCGCGGTGAGCCAGACCGACCTGCCCCCCGCCGTTTCGGCCCGCAAGGCGCAGATGCATCTCTACGCCTTCAACCTCGCCACGCTGGGCGGCATGGCGCAAGAAAAGATCGCCTATGACGCGGACGCGGCCAGCGCCGCCGCCGGAAACCTCGCGAAACTGTCATCGCTTGATGCGAGCGCGATGTGGGTGCCCGGCACCGATGCGGCAACTGTCGCGGGTAGCCGCGCGCTTCCAGCCCTGTGGGACAACATGGATGACGTGATCACCAAGGCGGTGGCGTTGAACGAGGCCGCGACCGAGATGAACGCAGTGGCCGCCGATGGGCTCGACGCGCTCAAAGCGGCGATGGGCCCCCTTGGCGCGGCCTGCGGAGCCTGTCACAAAGCCTACAGGGAACCCGAATAACACGCCGGGCGTTTCCCGAGGGGCGCGGCATGCGCGCCCTTCGTTCAAACCACCGGAGGCGCCCATGCGTTGGCTTATCTCGTTCGTTCTACTCGCCCTTGTTGTCGGGGCCCTTGGCCTGTGGCTGACGCGCCCGGGCACCGATGGGCCCGAGGTGCTTGCCGGTCTGACACCGGATGAAACCCATGGCGAGACCGTGTTCATCGCCGCCGGCTGCGCGTCGTGCCACATGGCCAAGGGGGCCAGTGGAGAGGGCAAGCTCGTGCTGACCGGCGGGCAATCCTTCCCCTCCCCTTTCGGCACCTTCAAGGCCCCCAATATCTCGACCTCGCCGCAAGCCGGGATCGGCGATTGGGCGGCCATCGATATGTGGAACGCGCTGCATCACGGCACCTCGCCAGAGGGGGCGCATTATTACCCGGCGTTGCCCTACGGGGCCTATATTCGCATGACGCCACAGGACGTGGTCGATCTTCATGCCTACATGATGACGCTGCCCGCCGATGAGACCCCGTCCCAAGCGCATGACCTGTCCTTCCCGTTCTCGATCCGGGCCAGCGTCGGGGCATGGAAGGCGCTGTTTCTGCGCGACGACTGGGTGATGACCGGCGATCTGGACGACCAGCTTCTGCGCGGGCGGGAAATTGTCGAGGGGCTCGGTCATTGTGCCGAATGCCACACGCCGCGCAATGCCTTGGGCGGGTTGAAGACCGGCTCCGATTGGCTCACCGGGGCGCCCAACCCGGCCGGGCGCGGCACCTTCCCCGATCTCGTCGAGCTCGATTGGAGCGAGGGCGAGCTGGTCGAATATTTCACCAGCGGCTTCACGCCGGAGTTTGATTCCGCCGGGGGTCACATGGCGCTGGTGGTCGAAAACCTTGCCGCCCTGCCGGTCGAGGACCGGGAAGCCGTGGCGGCCTATATAGCCGCCCTTCCGGTGGAGTAACCGGGGTCTCGGACCTCGGTCGAATTGTGGCACGGGCACCGCGCGTGTCGCGCCCGTGAACAGGCCCACTGTGTCCACGCGTGGCGAAACCATCCGGTCAAACCGCCACCGTCAACCATGTTGCGACCAGCCGCCATGCAAGCGCCGTTTTCGCGCGATCTTGCCACGTCCCCGCCGTGTCACAAGCCTCAAAACCTCCCTGCAAAACCACACCAACGCTGCAAATGCGCCGATATTGAGAGTGATAGTATCGTCAAGCGCACGCGGGAGTTCCCGCAGGCAACATGAGCGACTAGGAGATGAACATGACACGTATTTGGAACGCCTTGAAATCCGAAGATGGCGCGGTGACGATGGATTGGATCGTCCTCACCGGTGCCGCGGCCTTCATGGCCGTCGCGACCCTTACGGGCCTGTCCGGCGGGCTGGGCAACACTGCCAAGACGATCACCGCAAGCCTTGACACAGTCGAGATTGGCGAAGCACAAGGCGGCGGGGCTCCGGCGGCGGCCAAGGAACCCGAGGGAGAGCCGGAAGCGATCCGTCCGCGTGGCACCGTCCGCACGCGCGCGCTGGTCAGCTCGTTTTGACGGCAGCGATGGTGCCTTGGGCGGTGGCACACAGCCTTTCCTCGCCTGCCACCACGACAAAGACATCGGCGCGCACCACCGCTTGGGTGCGGCCCGAGGCCACCACCATACCCCGCGCGATCAACCTGTCGCCCTTGCCGGGCCGCAGGAAGTTGATCTTGAATTCCTGCGTCACGGCCCCCTCGCCCATGATCGGCCCCCCGGCAAACGCCAGCGCCATATCGGCCAGCGTGGCGATCACCCCGCCATGAACCATGTGCAGATGCTGGGTCAGCCCGTCGTGGATCGGAATGCAAAGCTCGGCGCGCCCCATCCCCATCGACACGATCTTGGTCCCAAGGCTTTGCGAATAAGGCTGGGCGGCAAGGATCTTGCGCCCCAACGCCTCGATCTCGGCGTCGCTCACGCGAGGCCCAGCTTCGCATCGCGTGCGGCCCTAAGACGGGCGAAATCGTCACCCGCGTGATAGGATGAGCGTGTCAGGGGGGTGGCCGACACCATGAGAAACCCCTTGCCGAAGGCTGCGTTTTCATAGGCCTTGAATTCATCCGGAGTCACGAAGCGGTCGACCACGTGGTGTTTCGGGGTCGGCTGAAGGTATTGACCGATGGTGAGAAAGTCGATGTCGGCGGCGCGCATGTCGTCCATGACCTGCATCACCCCTTCGCGCCCTTCGCCCAGACCCACCATGATCCCAGACTTGGTGAATATGGATGGATCAAGCTCTTTCACCCGCTGCAACAACCTGAGCGAATGGAAATACCGTGCGCCGGGGCGCACCGAGGGATAGAGGCCGGGCACCGTTTCAAGGTTGTGGTTGAACACATCGGGCTTCGCCGCGACGACGATGTCCAGCGCATCGGGGGTGGATTTCAGGAAATCTGGCGTGAGAATCTCAATCGTCGTGTCGGGCGCATGGCGCCGAATGGCACGGATGGTCATGGCGAAATGCTCCGCCCCGCCATCGTCCACGTCGTCGCGGTCCACGCTGGTGATGACCACATGCTTCAGCCCCAACTTCTTCACCGCATCCGCCACGCGCCCCGGCTCAAACACATCGAGCGCTTCAGGGCGACCGGTGGCGACGTTGCAAAAGGTGCAGCCGCGCGTGCAGATCTCGCCCATGATCATCATGGTGGCGTGACCCTGCGACCAGCATTCGCCCACGTTTGGACAACCCGCCTCTTCGCAGACCGTCGACAGGCCATGGTCGCGCATGATCTTATGGGTGTCCTGGTAGCCCTTGCCCCCCGGCGCCTTCACGCGGATCCAGTCCGGCTTTTTCGGCTGGGCATTGTCCGGGCGATGCGCCTTTTCCGGATGGCGGCTGGCAGGAATTTTCAGATCACGCATTTGGTCCTCCGTTGGCCACGATATAACGCCTGTGGCCGGGGTTTGTCACCGCGAAATCCTGTAACCTGTCATGCAGCCGCGTCATGGCCCAGAAGCTGTTCGCTTGCCGCCGCGAGGATATCGCCCAATTCGGTGAACCACGCATCCGTGCCCCCGAGATCGCGGCGCACAAGCCCGATGACGCGGTGCGGTTCGGGATCGGCAAAGGGCATGACATCCATCTCCGGTACGGCGGCGCATTCCTTGGCCAGCGATATTTCTGGCAAAAGCGTCTGGCCAAACCCCGCCGCGACCATGCCGCAGAGCGTCGGCAGGGACGAGGCGCGCAGATCGACACGGGTCGCCTCGCGCCGGGTGCCGCACACGTCAAGCGCCTGATCGGCAAGGCAATGACCTTCGTCCAAGAGCAACAGCGCGTTGGGATTGAGGTTCGAGGGCACGGGCCGTTCGCCGCGCGCATTGAGCCGAGCGACCGAGCCGCGCGAGGCGGCGAGCAGGAAACGATCGCGAAACAGCGGTTGCTCCACAAGCCCCGGAACACCGGCGGGGATCGCCACCACCGCCGCATCAAGCTCTCCATCCCCGAGCGCATCCAGCACGCGTTCGGTCTTGGCCTCGAACAGGCGCAGATCCAGCGTGACATCGCGCATGCGCAGCCGGGGCAGCGCGACCGGCAGCAGATAGGGCGCGACCGTGGGAATGATGCCCAGCTTGAGCCGCCCGGACAGCCCCTGTTGCCATCGCGTCCGGTTCTCGATGCGCTCGACCTCGCCCATGATCCGACGCGCCCCGTCGAGCACATCCTGTCCGGCGGGGGTGAGCCGGATCGCGCGATCCGTTCGGTCGATGAGCGCGGTGCCAAGGCGGTCTTCCAATTCGCGAATCTGGGTCGAGAGCGCCGGTTGGGTGACATGGACACGGGCCGCGGCCCGTCCGAAATGGCGTTCCTCGGCGAGCGCGATGAGGTAGGAGAGCTGTCGCAACGTGATGTTCATAACCCCAGATTATCAAAACTATCCGAAGTTGCAATTTCTCTTAATCTGCTTTGCCGGTCATGATAGGGTCATCAAAAGTCGCGCGGGCGTGTTTCGTCTGCGCGCCTTTCCAATCCAACAGCCGACAAACGGCATTTTTCTTAGCGGAGGAAAACATGGACGGACAAGCACCGGTAGGTTGCCCCTTTCACGCGAGCACGAACCCCCAAGGCACACGGATCGAGGATTGGTGGCCCAACAAGCTTAACCTCAAAATTCTTCACCAGTTTACGCCGGCAACCAGCCCGCTTGGGGACAGGTTCGACTATGCCGAAGCCTTCAAGAAACTCGACCTCGACGCGGTCAAGGCCGACCTCCATGCGTTGATGACCGATTCGAAGGACTGGTGGCCTGCAGACTATGGCCACTACGGCGGCTTCTTCATCCGCATGGCGTGGCACGCGGCGGGCACCTATCGCACCGCCGACGGGCGTGGTGGCGGCGGTCACGGGCAGCAGCGCTTTGCCCCGCTGAATTCATGGCCTGACAACGTCAACCTCGACAAGGCGCGTCGCCTTTTGTGGCCGATCAAGCAGAAATACGGCAACAGCCTTTCCTGGGCCGACCTGTTCATCCTTTCGGGCAACATTGCGCTGGAGAGCATGGGTTTCAAAACCTTCGGCTTTGCCGGCGGGCGCGAGGACGTGTTTGAGCCCGAAGAAGACGTGAACTGGGGCTCCGAGAAGGAATGGCTTGAGACCTCCGGGGGCGAGAACAGCCGCTATTCCGGCGATCGGGAGTTGGACAACCCCTTGGCCGCCGTGCAGATGGGTCTGATCTACGTGAACCCGGAAGGACCGGATGGAAACCCGGACCCGCAGCTTTCGGCACATGATATCCGCGACACCTTTGCCCGCATGGCGATGAACGACGAGGAAACCGTCGCGCTGGTCGCCGGGGGGCATACCTTTGGCAAATGCCACGGTGCGGGGGATGCCGAGCTGGTCGGGGCGGACCCGGAAGCCTCGGATATCACGGACATGGGCATTGGCTGGGCCTCGTCCCACGGCGCGGGGCACGGTGACGACACTATTTCATCCGGCCTCGAAGGGGCCTGGACCCCGAACCCGACCCAATGGGACATGGGCTATTTCGACATGCTCTTCGGCTACGACTGGGAGCTGGTGAAATCGCCTGCGGGGGCGCAACAATGGGCCCCGAAAGGCGTGAAGGACGAAGACCTGGCCCCGGCGGCGCATACGCCCGGCAAGAAGGTGCCGACGATGATGTCGACCGCCGACCTCGCCATGCGGTTCGATCCGGCTTACGAGAAAATCAGCCGCGATTTCCACGCCAACCCGGACAAATTCGCCGATGCTTTTGCGCGGGCGTGGTTCAAGCTGACCCACCGCGACATGGGCCCCAAAGCACGCTATCTCGGCCCGGACGTGCCCTCGGAAGACCTGATCTGGCAAGATCCGGTCCCGGCGGTGGACCATCCGCTTGTCACCGATGCCGATGTGGCGGCGCTCAAGGAAAAGCTTCTGATGTCCGGTGCGACGCTTCAGGAGCTGGCCAAGGTGGCGTGGTATGCCGCCTCGTCCTTCCGTGGCTCCGACATGCGCGGCGGTGCAAACGGTGCGCGTATCCGGCTGGCCCCGCAAAAGGATTGGCCCGCCAACGAGCCCGAGATGCTGGACCGTGTCCTGACCATGCTGCAAGGGATCAAGGACAGCTTCGACGCCGAGGGCGACACCAAGATCTCGCTCGCTGACCTGATCGTTCTGGCCGGTGTGGCCGCGGTCGAGAAAGCGGCCAAGGATGCAGGGGTGTCTGTGTCGGTGCCGTTCCATCCGGGGCGCACCGATGCGACGGACGAGATGACCGATGCCGAAAGTTTCGAGCCGCTCGAACCCTTTGCCGAAGGCTTCCGCAACTACCAAGCGCAGAAATACACCATTTCGACCGAGGCGCTTTTGGTCGACAAGGCGCAGCTTCTGACCCTGACGGCGCCCGAGATGACGGTGCTGGTTGGCGGTCTGCGTGCCATGGGCGTCACACACGGTGAAACCGGCCACGGCGTGCTCACCGACAGGCCCGGGAAGCTGACCAACGATTTCTTCGTGAACCTCTTGGACATGAACACCAAGTGGGAGCCGATCGAAGATGACCTGGTGTTCCAGGCGGTGGACCGGACCACGGGCGACCGGGGCTGGACCGCGACGCGCGCCGACCTCGTGTTCGGGTCGAACAGCCAGCTTCGCGCGATTTCCGAGGTCTATGGCCAGAACGATGCCAAGGAGAAATTCGCACAGGATTTCGTGGCAGCCTGGACCAAGGTGATGGACGCCGATCGTTTCGATCTCGCCTAAAGGCCTTGCTGAAAACGGAAATATGAAACCTGGGGGCGCAGCGGACAAGCTGCGCCCTTTTTCTTTTTCGCCGTCCTGTGTCTTGATGCTCCGGGGATCACGGTCTGTTAGTCAGCGCTGCTCTCCGCCTCTTTTGGCGCTTGTTTTCCGGACACCGAGGCCATGGCCTTTTCGCCAAGGCTGCGGAATTTGTCAGATGCCGAATCCAGCTTGGCGGTCCATTCGGGATTGGGCACCTGCCCATCTGTGACCTTGTGAAAGGCCTGCAAAAGACTGGCGATGGCGAAAGGTTCGATCAAGGCGACCTTGACGGCCCACGCGAACAGGATCGCAAAGACAAAACCGCCCGCAGACCATGCGCCGGGGATCAGGTAGACCACCAGACCGGCCGGGGCCAGCATCACCAGAAACACCACGAACGACAGGCCGTAGACCACAAGCGCGACCCATGCGGCATTGGTCAGCATCGGGCGGGCGTTTTGCCCGTAGAGCACCAGCGCATCCCGCGCACCGGCCCAAGGATTCTCGGTCTTCGTGCGGATCAGGTGGGCAAGGATGACCTCATCCAGCAATCCGACGGCGACACGCAGAAAGGCGCGCACGATCTTCATCAACCCGTCGAACCCGGGTATCGGCAGGATCGAGGCCAACCCCTCGACGAGCCCGGTAACGGCGCGCAAGACGCCCTTGATGATCTGGTCCAGCCCGAACAGCACATTGGCCTGGCCGAAGCGTTCCTTCACCACCGCCTGCCCATGCTGGATCTGGTTTCGACCGTCGGGCAGGTCACGTCCTTCGAGGTATTCCACCATGACGGCGATATGCCCGACCTTGACCATGTAAAGGATGTATTCGCGCAGAAAGTACAACACCGCAGCAGTCGCACCAAAGCCTATCGCGCCGCCGAAGAAGGTGGATGTCGCCCGGAAATCTGCGTCGCCAAGGGCGCCGACGCCCCAGCCGATGCCTGCGCCGGTTCCGGTCACGAGGACATAGGCGACCGCGATGCCGAAATAGACGATGACGCGCAGGACCAAGAATGGCGCTGTTCGGCGCATCACCGACATCGACGTGGAAAAAGAAAAGTCGGCCATCACGATACTCCCATAAATCACGGGAATACTGTCGCGTCTGGCCTGCGCATTCAACTCTTGTCTGTTTTGGATGAAAGGACCGGGCAAAGCCCCCAGAGACGAAAAAGACCGCCCCATTGGGCGGCCTTTCGGGCATGCGGTCATCCCTTTGCGTTCACTCGGCGGCTTCGGTGGTTCCATCGCCGGTATCGCGCGACGGGGCCGGGTCATTGGCCGTGTCGGCCTTGGGGGCCTTCGGCGCCTTGGGTTTGCGCGGGGCGCGCTGTTTCTTGGGCTTTTCGTCCGCGGTTTCGGCAAGACCGCCATCCTCGGGCACGACCACGTCGGGCTGGGGGGCCGAGCCGGGGTCAGAGAACCCCTCTTGCGTGTCCCCACCGTCCGGGCGGTTCTGCTTTTCGCGCCGCCGCTGGGCGTCGCGGTCCTGCCGGTCTGGCTTGCCGCCCTGTTGGCCGCCCTGCTGGCCCTGGTCATCCTGCCCTTGGGGGCCGGATTGGCCCTGGTTCTTGTTGCCGTTCTGCTGGTTGTTCTGGTTGCCCTGGTTCTGCTGACGCTTGGCGTCCGCGTCCCGTTGGGCTTCCGACAACAGGCGCGCGTAATGTTCGGCGTGTTGCTGAAAATTCTCGGCGGCCACGCGATCGTTGCCAAGCGACGCGTCGCGGGACAACTGCGAATACTTGTCGATGATCTGCTGCGGCGTGCCACGCACCTTGCCCTCGGGCCCGGAGCTGTCGAACACCCGATTGATGTTGTTGGACGGTGAGCGGCTACGGTTTCCCTTACCGCGCGAACGTGATTTCGAAGATCTCATATGTTCCTGTATCCAGCCTGTTTTCTGGCTCTCGAACCAAGGGCAGCCCCTGCTGCGAAAGGAAGGTCCGGCTTTTCGGCTTATCGCTCCGAGAAGGGTAACCCTTCGTCAGGAGATACCCCTGACTACACATGCGTAACCCGGTGTGACAAGGTGATTCTGCAGGAATTTCCCTGTTTCAAGGGGATTTCGGGCGATTGTGACGTGAAATCCCTAAGGAAATGTCACCCGGCCCCTCAGTCGACCGGTGCACACGCGCTCACGACCCGGTGCCTGCCATCCAGATCGGGATGCAGCGTGACATGTTCAAGCCCCGCATCCTTGAAAATCTCAGCGACCTCCGCGCCCTGTCGCGGGCCGATTTCCACCAGCAAACGCCCGCCGGGGGCGAGGTGATCTTGCGTGCCAGAGGCGATCACGCGGTAGGGCGCGACCCCGTCCGAACCGGGGGTCAGTGCAAGCTCCGGGTCATGGCCCAAAACCTCGGGCGACAGGGTCGCCATCTCGGCTCCGGCGATATAGGGCGGGTTTGACACGATAAGGTCAAATCGCCCGCCAACCGTCTCGTACCAATCCGAGCGATCGAGCGTCAGGCGCATATCAACACTGTGGCGAATGGCATTGCGCCGGGCCACGACAAGCGCGGGGTCCGACACGTCCACCGCCACACCCAGGGCCGTGCGCCAATGGGCCAGCAGCGTCACGGCGAGAATGCCGCTACCGGTGCCCAGATCGAGAAGCCGCGCCGGGGCCTCCCCCGCCAGCGCCAGCGCGACGAGCGTTTCGGTTTCCGGGCGCGGGTCGAGCACGTCACGGGTGACTTCGAAATCGCGCCCCCAGAAGTTGCGCAGGCCGGTGATCTTCGAGACCGGCTCACGCGCGCAGCGACGATCCAGGAGAACTTCGAATTCGGTGATCTTGCGCGCTGGCACCTCGGCCTCGCCCTCAAGCACCAGCTTCATCACGTCGAGACCAAGGGCATGCGCCAGCAAAAGCTGGGCGTCACGCGCCGCGCCCTCGATCCCGGCCTGCCGCAACCGGGCGGTGCCCATGGCCAGCGCGGCGCGCAGGATCACGTGTCAAGCTCCGCCATCTTGGCGGCCTGATCGGCAGAGGTGAGCGCGTCGATGGTTTCGTCCAGATCGCCCGCCATGACCTCGCCCAACCGATAAAGTGTGAGGTTGATGCGGTGATCGGTCATGCGACCTTGCGGGAAATTATAGGTGCGGATGCGTTCCGATCGGTCGCCCGAACCAACCTGGCTTTTGCGGTCGGCGGCGCGCGTGTCGTGCATGCGTTGGCGTTCGATATCGAAAAGCCGCGTTTTCAGAACCTGCATCGCGATCTCGCGGTTGCGGTGTTGCGATTTTTCAGAGCTGACCACGACCAACCCGCTGGGAACATGGGTGATCCGCACCGCCGAGTCGGTAGTGTTGACGTGCTGCCCCCCTGCCCCCGAGGCGCGCATGGTGTCGATGCGCAGGTCAGCAGGGTCGATGTGCACGTCGACATCCTCGGCCTCGGGCAAAACCGCCACGGTGGCCGCCGAGGTGTGGATGCGCCCACCCGACTCCGTTTCCGGCACCCGCTGCACCCGGTGCACGCCGCTTTCGTATTTGAGCCTCGCGAACACCCCGTCGCCCTTCACATGCGCCACCACGTCCTTCACCCCGCCCAGCTCGGTCAGGCTTTGCTCGACGATGTCGAACGACCAGCCCTGCCGTTCGGCGTAGCGTTGATACATGCGCAGCAGATCGCCTGCGAACAGCGCGGCCTCTTCGCCCCCGGTGCCCGGCCGGATCTCGATCATCGCCGGGCGCGCGTCGGCGGCATCCTTGGGCAACAGCACGATGCGCATGGCCTGCTCCATCTCCGGCAGGCGCGCGCGCAGAAGCGGCAGTTCCTCTTGCGCCAATTCGCGCATCTCAGGTTCCTCCAGCATCGCCTCGGCCTCGGCAATGTCATCGAGAAGCTGGCGATAGGCCGCGATTTCCTCGACCACCGGTTTCAGCGTGGCGTATTCCCGGCCAATCGCCGCGATCTCGTCGCCCGACAGACCCTCGGCCATCTTCGCTTCGAGGAAATGAAACCGCTCTGTGATCGCGTTGAGTTTGTCTATCGGAACCATGCACAGCTCGTGGCCGATTGCCCGGAATTGGTCAAGAGGGCAAGCGCGGCCTCATCCCTCGGGTTGCTCGAGCTTATCGAACCAACGCGTGACCTTGGCGGCATTCACCCCCATGTCGCCGCGGCCAAAGACAAGGTGCGAATGAACGTGAAGGTTGCCATCGGCGACCCAGATCGTCGCGATATCGGGAAACCCCCAAAGCCGCGACCGGGTGACAAACGCCGCCGGGTCATCGCCCGTGCCCACCCGCTCGGTGCGCGGGGTGGCCTCGGCCACGTCAAGCATCCGCGCGAACGCGTCCTCGGGCAGCGAGGTAAGCGGGCGCACCACCTTGATGCCACCCATCATCGGATGCGCCCCCGGCTCAACCGGCCCCGGCGTCTGGGTCAGCCGCGCCTTGGGAAGCGGGGCAACACGGACCCAGACGCCGGCAATGAGGATCAGGATGGCGAAGCCGAGAATGATTTTCCAAGCCATGACAGGCTCCTTTTTCAATCAGAGAACGAGGCCCTCAGGGGGCATGGTTCAGGGGAGGGTGAAACGTATGGTTCAGCGGCGGGTATAGGCCCAGAGACACAAAAGCTCGGTCGCGACATGCGCGCCCGCGATGGCGGTGGCCCCGGTGGTATCGAACGGCGGGGACACCTCGACCACATCGCCCCCAACGACCGATAGCCCGGCCATGGCGCGCAGGATCGCCGCCGCTTGTGGCGAGGTCAGCCCACCCCAGACCGGGGTGCCGGTGCCGGGCGCAAAGGCCGGGTCCAGCCCGTCGATGTCGAAGCTGACATAGACCTGTGCCGTGCCCACGATCTCGCGAATGCGGTCTGCCGTGCGCGCGGCCCCGATGCGGTGCACCTCCGGCGCGTCGATGATGGTGATGCCCAAGGGGTCGGGGTTGGTGGTGCGGATGCCCACCTGCACCGAATGGTCAATGTCGATCAGCCCCTCTTGCACCGCCGTGTAGACAAAGGTGCCATGGTCCACGCGCGTGTCGTCGTCATCGACCCAGCTATCGGTGTGCGCGTCGAATTGTACGAGCGCGAGGGGGCCGTGTTTCGCCACGTGGGCGCGCAGGATCGGCAGCGTGATGGAATGGTCCCCGCCCAAGGTGATCACGCCGCACCCTTGCGCGAGGATGCCCGCGATATGCGCCTCGATCCGGGCCGGGACATCGGCGGGTTTGGCATAATCGAAGGCCATGTCGCCGTAGTCGGCAATGGCGAACTCGGACATCACGTCAAAGCCCCATCCATAGGGCGCATCCGGGCTTTGCAGGGCGGACGCCTCGCGGATCGCGCGCGGGCCAAGCCGCGTGCCGGGCCGGTTGGTCACCGCTTGGTCGAAAGGGATGCCGGTCACGGCCACATCCGCCCCGCCCAGATCCTTGGTGTAGCGGCGGCGCAGGAACGACAGGGCCCCGGCAAAGGTATTCTCGAACCCCGGCCCCTTCAGATCGTCGCGCGTGAAAGCGGCGTCGATGTCGCTCTGGGCGTCTTCCAATGCCATGTCTCACCCCTTTGGCTGGCCACTTGTGCAGCGCTTTGTTAGCACGATGAACAAACAATGGGAGCGCAAGATGAGCAAGACATCGGATGAAATCGTGCATGACCCCGAGGGCGGGATCGCGCGGCTTCTTGAAATCATGCGTCGGTTGCGCGACCCGCACACGGGCTGCCCCTGGGATATCGAGCAGGATTTCGCGACCATCGCACCCTATACCATCGAAGAAGCCTACGAGGTGTCGGACGCGATCGAGCGCGAGGCTTGGGACGAGTTGCGCGGTGAATTGGGCGATCTGCTGTTTCAATCGGTGTTTCATGCCCAGATGGCCGAAGAACGCGGGTTGTTTTCGTTTCACGACGTGGCGCGCGGCATGGCGGACAAGATGGTGACGCGCCACCCACATGTCTTCGGCTCCGAGAGCCGCGACAAGAGCGCGGATCAGCAGACGGTGGATTGGGAGACGATCAAGGCACGCGAACGCGCGGCAAAGGCCCGGGGCGGGGTTCTTGATGATGTCGCCCTCGCCCTGCCCGCGCTGATGCGCGCGGTGAAGCTGCAAAAACGCGCCGCGCGGGTCGGCTTCGATTGGCCCGAGATCGAGCAAGTGCTCGACAAGGTGGCCGAGGAGACGCGCGAGGTGATCGAGGCGCGCGATCACAAAACCCATGACGACGTGACCGAAGAGGTCGGGGATCTGCTTTTTGTCATCGCCAATGTCGCGCGCCATCTCGACGTGGACCCGGAGGCGGCGCTGCGCGGCGCGAATGCGAAATTCACCCGCCGGTTCAGCGGCATCGAGGCCGCGCTTGCCGCCCAAGGCAAACGCCCGGAGGACAGCGACCTTGCCGAAATGGATGCGCTCTGGATCGAGATGAAGCATCGGGAAAAGCGCGCACCTAATTCCTGATTGTTTATATCAACCATTGACCTGAGTGTTTTAGTCAGGTTTTTTGCGGGCACATAGAATCAATGGAGGACCCTATGCTTCGCACCACCCTTTTCACGGCGATGGCCGCCGCAACCGCGCTTCCGGCCATGGCCGAGGTGAATGTCTATTCTTACCGCCAGCCCGAGCTGATCCAGCCGCTGGTCGACGCCTTCACCGAGGAAAGCGGTATCGACGTCAACGTCGCCTTTCTCAACAAGGGCATGGTCGAGCGGCTGCAAGCCGAAGGCGACCGTTCGCCCGCTGACGTGATCCTCACCGTCGACATCTCGCGCCTGTCCGAGCTTGTGGATGCCGGCCTCACCCAGCCCGTCGAAAGCGACGAGATCACATCGCAGGTTCCGGCCGAGTTTCGCGACCCCGGCAACGAATGGTTTGGCCTGACCACCCGCGCGCGCATCGTCTATGCCCACAAGGACCGCGTCGCCAAGGGTGAAGTCACCACCTACGAAGACCTCACCGATCCGAAGTGGGAAGGCCGCATTTGCACCCGTTCGGGCACCAATGCCTACAACGTCGCGCTGACTTCGGCCGCGATCCACCACATGGGCGAAGAGGCCGCCAAGACGTGGCTCGAAGGCGTGAAATCGAACCTCGCGCGCAAACCGCAGGGCAACGATCGGGCACAGGTCAAGGCGATCTGGGCCGGCGAATGCGACATCAGCCTTGGCAACACCTACTACATGGGCGCCATGCTTCAGGACGAAGAGCAACAGGAATGGGCCAATGCCGTGCGGCTCGAATTTCCGGTCTTCGAAGGTGCGGGCACGCATGTGAACGTCTCGGGCATGGCGATGACCAAGGCGTCGCCGAACCGCGACGACGCGCTGGCGTTCATGGAATTTCTCGCCTCGGATGCAGCCCAAGGCATCTACGCCGAGATCGTGAACGAATACCCGGTCGCCCCGGACGTGCCGAATTCGGACGTGGTGGAAAGCTGGGGCAGCTTCACCGCCGATGACGTGAACCTGATGGATCTCGCGAAACTGCGCCCCGATGCCCTGCGCATCACGCAGGAAGTGGACTTCGACGGCTAAGCCCGCCAGACACCCGACGACCACCGCAACGCCCGGCCCCCGCGCCGGGCGTTGTCACGTCTGGCTGCGCGGCGTCAGCGCAAGCCATATCCCGTCTTTCCCGCGCACGGTCAGATGGGCCACCGGCATCGCCGGGCGGTCCGGCACAAGGGCGAAACGATAGGCGCGCACCAGCATCGACACCAGAAGCGGCCCCTCGACCATGGCAAACCCGGCCCCGGTGCACACGCGCTGCCCGGCAGAGAACGGCATATAGGCCGTGCGCAAGCAATGCTTGCCGTTTTCCGTAGCGAACCTTCCGGGATCAAACGCATCGGGCCGGTCCCAAAGCCGCTCATGGCGGTGCTGGTGCCACGGGCTTAGAACCACCTGCGCGCCGGGGGCCACATCGCGGTCGCGAAACCGCTCCGGACAGGTCGTCTCGCGCACCATCATGGGAACCGGCGGATAGAGCCTGAGCGCCTCGCGAAACACGTCGCGCGCGACCTTCAGCTTCCCCATCTGCCCGAAATCATCGCCATGGGTCAGCCGCGCTTCGGATTCCCGCGCCACCCTGTCCTGCCAGTCGGGATACATCGCCAACAGATACAGGGTCCAGGCCAGCGCGGAGGCGGATGTCTCGTGCCCGGCGAGGAAAAAGATCGCGACCTGGTCCACCATCTCTTCTGTATCAAAGGTCTCGCCCGTCTCGGGGTCCGGCGTCGTCATGATCTTGGTCGCAAGATCCTCGGGTGCTGTCCCGGCATGGATCGCGGCCATCCGGTCCCCGGTCAGCTTCGTGATCAGCGCCCTTATATCCTTGGCGGTGCGCCGGGTTTGACGGTTGTGAAACCGCGGCACCCAGGTCGGGAGCGGCAGAACGGCCCCGAGGTTCAGGACCGGTTGGGCGCGTTGATGGGCGCGGAATTTCTCGAACACCGCCGTGGCGGTGTCATGCTCGATCGGGATCGAGAAGAGCGTGCGAAAGATCACGTCCGCCGCCGCATGCGAGGTTTGGGGTTCGATGTCGACCGGGTTCCCGGTGGCCAGATCGCCAAGCCGCGCGACGGCGGAGTGCCCGGCATCCCACATCGCCGGAAAGATGTCTTTCAACCGCCCGCCCTCAAAAGCCGGGTCGATGATGCGGCGCTGGCGTTTCCACGTCTCACCATTGGTGACGAAGACGGAATTGCCCAAAAGCGGTGCCAGCCCTTCGCGCACCCGGTCCGACTTTGGAAAATCATCGGGCCGCTCCTTGAGCACGAGATCGACAAGGCTCGGCTCATTGCACAGGTAGGAGCGGAAAAAGGGCGTGCGAAACTCGGCCATCCAGGCCCGGTAAAGGCGCGCGGGCTGGGCCGACAGGATGTCTTCGCGAAACAGCTTTGCATACCGCCAAAGCGGCACGCGGCCCGCCCGCGCGGGCGGTTTCGGCGGCAGGGGGCTGTCATCGCTCATGGCATCATCCCGGTGTAGGTCGAGGTCGGCGTCTCGATCCGGCTCTTCGACGGGCCCCGGTCCGCAAACCGGGCGGCCAGCGTTCTGGGCCCTGCCGTGATCCGGAAGTAATCATAGTCGCCGGGGCGATCAAAGGCGCAGAGGTATTGAAAATGCAGCCGAAAGAACCGCCAGCGCAGGCGCGCCCACCGCTCCGGGCTGAGGGTCTGGGAAAAAGCCGCCGAGATCACCAACGGCCAGCGTTTCCCGCTCTCGGGCGACACCCCCGATACCGACACCGGGTCACACAGCGCAAAGGCGCAGCCATCGCCGGGGGCGGTCACGTCAAGCCAGAACAGCTGATCTGACTGGCTCAGATCATGCAGGTCACGCCGCAGCCGATGCGCATCGGGCAGGAACGAGACCATGGGCACCACCTGCCCGAGGCTGAGAAATCCAAGTGCCGGGGTCTGCCCGCTCTGCCCGCCCTGCCCTTCCTGTGGCAACCGTCCGTCCCGCGCCAGATCGGCGAGGATCGACACCGCCAGATGCGCGCCCGAGGAATGCCCGACCACCAGCACCTCGTCCACGTCCTCATCCAAAGCCTCGGCGATCTGGTCGGCAAACTGCGCCATGCGCACCTCAAGTTCGGGCGGATTGGCCCCACGCGCGCGCGCCGAATAGGCGTAATCATGCATCAGGTAATAGACGAAAAGCTTGTTGTCATACTTTCGAAAGAGGCGCAGCGCGAAGACCACGACCCCGGTGAGCACGAGCCAGAAGGTGATGATCCGGGCATCCGGGCCGACCACCTGCCCCATGATCATCCCCACGATCCCGCCCGCGATCCATCCCAAAAGCCCCGCGACCACGGCCTGAAGGATCAACATTCCGACCGGGTAGAGTGCCGCCATCACCGGCCCCTTGCGCAGCCGCATAAGCCGAAAAAGCGCGCCCGAGGCGATATAGGTCCAGGCGGTGCGCGCCATCAACAAATAGGTCTGCGCGATATTAAGCTGCATTGAACTGCGCACGATGTCAGACCAAACCAGCACATCGACCTCGGCCTCGCAGGTGCTGCCCTCCATCCGGCCATTGACCAGCCACCCATAGCTCGCCCCGCCCTGGCGTCCGACGAGGTTAAGCTCATAGCCCGAAATGTCGGCCTGCGCTGCCCCTTCCTTGCGATAAAGCTCGCGGTAGCGGCGCGGATGAATAGGGTCGTAGCCGGGGATGTAGAACACCCGCCGCCGCCTGACCTGCCGCTCTGCCTGCCCGTTCGTCATTGCTCTTCGCCCAAATTCAGCCTGAGCCTAGCCCGAAATTCGGGCCAGAATAAGCCCTTGGGCGCCTCCCGCGTGCCTTCATCGTTTCATAAATACCTCAGGGGGTCCGGGGGACAGCGTCCCCCGCGCGGTCGTCCCGGCGTCAGCCGGGGCGAAACCGTTCATCCCAAAGTGGCGAGAAAGGGGAAGGTTTCCAAAAGCCAGTATGACATGGCCGCGAACCCGCCGGTCAGCATGAGCAGGCCAACCACGATCAAAAGCCCGCCCATGGTCCGCTCGATCGCCTGCATGTGCCGTTTCATCCAGTTCATCAACCCGGTCATCCGGGGAAAGAACGCGGCGACCAGCATAAACGGAATACCAAGACCGGCGGCATAGACGGCCAACAGCATGGTCCCCCGCGAAAGGTTCGCCTCGGACGCCGCCATCGACAGGATCGCGCCAAGTTGCGGGCCGATGCAGGGCGTCCAGCCAAAGGCGAAGGCCAACCCCAGAAGATAGGCGCCGAAGGCCGATCCCCCCTGGTCGCCCGCGTCGATCCGGGCTTCGCGGTTCAGGAAGGGAATGGTGATGAGACCGACGAAATGCAGCCCGAATATGATCACCAGCGTTCCGGCGACATAGTTGAAATACTGCTGATTTTGCAAAAAGAACGCGCCAAACGCCGAGGCGGTGAAGCCGAGAAACAGGAACACCGTCGACAGACCCAGCACGAAGAACATCGCCGAAAAGGTCGCCTTGCGCGCGCTTTCCCCGCCGCTCGACATTTCGCTCACCGATGTGCCCGACATATAGGCGAGATAGGGCGGCACGATGGGCAGGACGCAGGGCGACAGAAACGACAAAAGCCCGGCCATGAGCGCAATGGTCATGGCCGGCAGGAGCGAGGCGTCAATCAGGTCAATTCCGAACATGCTCCCCCTCTATCCGTCCCGCGCGGCCGCGTCACCTACCATCTTGTCACATGCGGGCGATGGACTTGTTACACAGCCCGGGCTAGGGCATTCTGTGTCGCGTTCCCGCCTTCATCACCGCCTCTGGACCCCGATGACATCACCGCCCGACCTTCCCTTTGACCGCGAAACCGATGCCACCGGGCTGATGTGCCCTTGGCCGGTGTTAAAGGCGGCCAAGACGTTGCGCGCGATGCCCGTGGGCGCGGTCCTGTGCCTGTCCGCGAGCGATCCGATCGCCGTGGTGGATGTGCCGCATTTCTGTGCCGAGGAAGGCCATGCGCTGCTTCATACGGAGGCGGGGACGCAGGCGGGCGTGACGCGGTATTTCATTCGCAAAGGCTGATGTGGCACGCGCCCGGAACGTGAAAAAGGCGGGGCCTGGCCCCGCCTTTCTCTCATATTCTCAACGCCCTATAGCGGTGTTTTCTACCAATTCGCGAAGGCAGACAAGACCGCTTATCGCGACCACCAGCCGCGACGCTTCGATGTCCCCGTGGCTTTTGCTGCCGGCTCCGAGGTCGATCCCGCCGTTTCGGCCATTTGCGGTTCTTCCGTTGGGGCCTCAGCCGGGGTCTCGTCCGCTGTGTCTGCGGCCGGTTCCGCCTCGGCGGTCTTTGCCGGGGCCTTGGCGGCTTTCGGCTCGGCCTTCTTGCGCGGCGCGCGTTTGGCCGGGGCCTTCTTTGGCTTTGCCTTGGCGTCCGGCTCGTCAGAAGCCCCGGTCGCCTCCGGCTCCGCGGCGGTATCAGACGTCTCGGCCTCAGCCGGGGCCTCTTCGACCTTTTTCTTGCCGGACCGGGTGGGTTTGCGCTTTGGCTTTTCCTCGGGCTCTACGGGCACCTCAGATGTCTCGCTCGCCTCCGCATCCGTTTCCGGCGCGGCGTCTTCGGCCTTCGCGGCAACCGGGGTGTCCTCGGTCTTTTTCTTGCGGGTGCGGGTGGCCTTGCGTTTTGGCTTTTCTTCGGTCACCGCATCCGGGGCTTCGGAGGCAGCCGTGGTATCGTCGGCCTCTTGCTCCTTGCCAGCATCTGCGGGGTCAGAGGGGGTGTCGCCAGTCGCGGCCTCGCCGTTTTCCTGTGTTTCCCCGTTCTCGCCGTTCTCGCCTTCGGTCTTCTTGCGGCCACGGCCACGACCGCCGCGCCGACGACGCCTGCGCTTTTTCTTGGGCTGGTCGTCGTCTTCCCCCTCGGGCGACGGCGCGCTGACTTCTTCTGTTGCGGCAGCGGGGGCTTCGTCCTCGTCGGTCTCGTCCGTGACCGCTTCGTCGATGTCCCCCATCAGCGCGGCATTGCCCGAAATTACCGGCATCGCGCGTTCCGAGACGGTGCGTGTCGCGGTCTTGAGCTTCTCGATCTCGTAATCCGGCGAGATCAGGAAAGGATCGGCTTCCATCCGCACGGACATGCCATAGCGCGCTTCGATCAGCGCGATATGCTCGCGCTTGAAGTTCATCAGGTAGTTGATGATGCCCACCGGGGCCTTGACCAGCGCCTCTTTCGAGCGCCCGCGCGTGCCCTCTTCCTCAAGCTCGCGCAGGATGGTGAGCGCGAGGTTGTCGTCGGACCGGATAAGCCCTGTGCCGTGGCAATGCGGGCAAGGCTGTGTTGTCGCCTCGATCATGCCGGGGCGCAAACGTTGCCGCGACATTTCCATCAACCCGAAGCCCGAAATGCGCCCGACCTGGATACGGGCGCGGTCGGTCTTCAGCTTGTCCTTGATGCGCTTCTCAACAGCGTTGTTGTTCTTGCGCTCTTCCATGTCGATGAAGTCGATCACGATCAGACCGGCAAGATCGCGCAGGCGCAGCTGGCGCGCCACCTCTTCGGCGGCCTCGAGATTGGTCTTGAGCGCGGTTTCCTCGATCGAGCCTTCCTTCGTGGCGCGGCCCGAGTTCACGTCGATCGCCACGAGCGCCTCGGTCACACCGATGACGATATAGCCGCCGGACTTCAGTTGCACGGTCGGGTTGAACATCGAGCTGAGGTAGCTCTCAACCTGGTAGCGGGCAAAGAGCGGCAGGGCATCGTGGTAGTGTTTCACGTTCTTGGCGTGGGACGGCATGATCATCTTCATGAAGTCCTTGGCTTCACGGTAGCCCGCTTCGCCTTCCACCATGACCTCGTCGATCTCGCGGTTATACAGGTCGCGGATCGAGCGTTTGATCAGGTCGCCCTCTTCATAGATCATCGCCGGTGCCGTGGATTCCAGCGTCAGCTCGCGCACCTGTTCCCACATGCGTTGCAGGTATTCGTAGTCGCGCTTGATCTCGGACTTGGTGCGCTTGGCCCCGGCGGTCCGCACGATCAGCCCGGCCCCCTTCGGCACGTCAAGCTCGGTCGCGATTTCCTTGAGCTTCTTGCGGTCCACCGCGTTGGTGATCTTCCGGCTGATGCCGCCACCGCGCGCGGTGTTGGGCATGAGCACGCAATACCGGCCCGCGAGGCTGAGATAGGTCGTAAGCGCCGCACCCTTGTTGCCGCGCTCTTCCTTGACCACCTGCACCAGCAGAACCTGGCGCACCTTGACCACTTCCTGGATCTTGTATTTGCGCGGGCGGGGTTTGCGCGGCGGGCGAATGTCTTCTTGATCGTCGTCGTCCGCGACGCTTTCGATGCTCTCATCCTTGGACGAGGCATCGGCGCGCTTGGCGTCGTCGTCCGGGTTGGCGTCGTCCGAGGGTTTGCGCGATGTGCGGCGGCGACCGCGCGTCCGCGAAGACCGCGGCTTGCCCCCGGTGTCGTCCGTATCGTCTTCCGATGCGGCCTCTCCGGTTGCATCCGCGTCGCCGGTTTCGTCCGCGTCGTCCGTATCACCCGCATCCACCGGCTCTTCGACCGGGGTGTCGGCCACGGTTTCCATCGGGCTTTGCGCCTCGTCCTCGGCGCCGCCTTCGTCGAGGTCAATCACGTCCATACCGGAAGGATCACCGGAATGTTCGACATCCTTGGTCGCAACCTCGTCAGGCGAAGACACCTCTTCGGCCTTGGGTTTCGACCTGCGGCGGCGCGACCGGTTGGATCGTTCTTCTTCGTCCTTTTCCGCCATCGCCTCGGCATAAGCGCGCTCTTCTTCAAGCAGCGCCTCGCGGTCGGCGACGGGGATCTGGTAATAATCCGGGTGGATTTCCGAGAAGGCCAGAAAGCCGTGGCGGTTTCCGCCGTAATCGACAAAGGCGGCCTGAAGCGATGGCTCCACGCGCGTGACCTTTGCGAGATAGATGTTTCCAGCTAGCTGACGCTTGTTTTCCGATTCAAAGTCGAATTCCTCGACCTTGTTGCCGTCCACCACGACCACGCGGGTTTCTTCCGCGTGGGTGGCGTCGATGAGCATTTTCTTTGCCATGGGATCTCTTTGCATCCAGACACGGATCGGCCCCTCCCGGGGGAGCGGCGAAGCGGCAGGGATGACTTGTAAGGGCGATCAGGGGCGCGGTATCGGCACAGCCAAGAGCAGGCACTGGGCCCGTCGTTCTCGCTGAAATGACCGTCTCGCGCCTCATCGCGTTTCTTCTCCGACGCGCGCAGTTTACCTGCGTCGCGCCAATTCGGGTCCGGGCGGCTTGTCACGCACTCCGGACAGATGTCGGGCACAGGGTCTGCCTGCGCACTTCGGCCTTGCGGCCAACTCGGGTTCCTTCAGGCCTGCTCGCGGCGATGCGCGGTCCTTGGCTCTGAACGATCGAAACTCTCAGGGCATTTCGCCAATTTGGAATGCCGCCTCCCATACATAGGGGGGCGGATGGGGGAAGGGCAATGGCGAAAATGCGCCGCGCTGTGCGGGCCGGGCGGAAGATGTCCCGGAGACTTCGCATAACATATTGATATAAATCAGGTAAATCAGACTCAACGCGCCCGATTTTTCACGCGCAGCCCCCCGGGGTCACATCATGGTGTGATCCGCGCCCCTTGGCGCCGCCTTCAGTACAAGCCCCCCGAGGACAGCGACCCGAAATTGGCCTTTCCGGGGATCACCTTGGTCTCGCCCGTGGAGGTCTCCACCTGCGTGCCGGTCTCCCCGCCGTCCTCGCGCCCGAAAAGCGGTAGGTTCGAGCTCATGGCAAAGCCGCCATCGAAGACGACCCCGAAGATCGGCTCTTCGCCATCGCGGAAATACTCGGCCACCACATGCGGGCCCGAGGCGCTGTCGGGCAGACGCGCGCCGGAATAGCGGTCGATCTTCACGAAATGCCCGCCGGGCGGAAGTTTGAATTTGCCGCCCCCGTATTTCTCGACCGCCTCCTTCATGAAGCGCTGGAACACCGGGCCACAGGTGCCCCCGCCCGACGCCCCGCCGAGTGAGCGCGGGCGATCGAACCCGATATAGCAGCCCGCGACGATGTTCGATGTGAAGCCGACGAACCACACGTCCTTGGTGTCGTTGGTGGTGCCGGTCTTGCCCGCTGTCGGCACCGGAAGGCGGACCGAACCCGAGGCCGTGCCGCGTTGCACCACACCCTGCATCATCGAGGTCAGCTGGTAGGCCGTGATCCCGTCCATCACCCGTTCCCGGTTCGACGTGATCTGCGGCGCCTCGCCTTCCGGCAGACGCGCAGCACGGCAATCTTCGCAATCACGCTGGTCGTGGCGATAGATGGTGCGGCCCCAACGGTCCTGCACCCGGTCCACCAGCGTCGGTTCCACCCGCTCACCGCCATTGGCGAACATCGCATAGGCCGACACCATCTGAAACAGCGTCGTCTCGGAAGAGCCAAGCGCGTTGGCGAGGTAAGGGTCGAGATCATCGTAGACCCCGAACCGTTCGGCATAGCGCGCGACGGTGTCCATGCCGACCTCTTGGGCCAGACGCACGGTCATCAGGTTACGCGACCGTTCGATCCCGGTGCGCAAGGGCGTCGGTCCATAAAACTGGTTCGAAGCGTTCTTGGGTCGCCAGACCCCCGCGCCGGTCTGCACCTCGATCGGCGCGTCGATGACGATCGAGGCCGGCGAAAAACCGGAGCTCAGCGCCGCGGCATAGACGAAGGGCTTGAACGACGAGCCGGGTTGGCGCGTGGCCTGCGTGGCGCGGTTGAACACCGAATGTTCATAAGAGAAGCCGCCCTGCATCGCGATGACCCGCCCGGTGTTCACGTCCATGGCCATGAACCCGCCCTGCACCTCGGGCACTTGGCGCAGCGACCAGCGCATGAAATCGCCGGTGCCATCGTCGCCGGTGGTCATGGCGCGCACATGCACGATGTCGCCGCGTTCGAAATTATCGCGAAACGACCCCCGGACCCACTTGATATCATCGCGGGGCACGACATGCGGCGCGGGCTCGGGGTTGCCTTCGATCCGCAGCGTCAATTCTGCGTCACCGATCGCGTCGACCACGCCCACGTGCCACTTGTTCTCCAACCAGATGTCGCGCGCGACCTTGGTGCTGGCCAGCGCGTCTTCCCATGTGCCATCATCAAGCGTTGCGGGGTCGATGGTTTTGCCGGTGCCGCGCCATGTGGACCGCGCGCGGTCATAATCCTCCAACGCCTTGCGCAGGGACGCGGCGGCCAGATCCTGCATTTCCGGGTCTTGGGTCGCGCGGATCGTCAGACCACCGCCAAAGAATTCCTCTTCCCCGAACCGGCCCGACAACTGGCGCCGGATTTCATCGGTGAAATAGTCGCGCCGTGGCATCGACGCGCGGAAGCTTTCGAAATCGTCGCCTTGGACCGAGCGGATCGGGGATTCGCGTTCCGACAGATAGGCGGCTTCATCGAGATAGCCGTTCTCATACATCTCTTTCAGGATAAAGTTCCGGCGATTGAGCAGGCGATCATGGTTGCGCACCGGGTGATAGTCCGACGGGGCCTTCGGCATCGCTGCCAGCATCGCCGCCTCATGCGGCGCAAGACGGTCCAGCGTCTTGTTGAAATAGGTCTGCGCGGCGGCGGTCACACCGTAGGAGTTCTGGCCCAGAAAGATCTCGTTCAGGTAAAGCGCAAGGATCGCCTCCTTGTCCAAGGTCTGTTCAAGCCGGGCGGCGAGGATCAATTCCTTGATCTTGCGCTCGGCGGACCGGTCCGAAGACAAAAGGAAATTCTTCATCACCTGCTGGGTGATGGTCGAGGCGCCCCGCAGGCGTCCACCCCGCGCCGCTTCCACCGCGGCAGCGACCATGCCGCGCGGGTCATAGCCCTTGTGGGTATAGAAATTCTTGTCCTCAGCCGAGATGAACGCTTGCTTCACAAGCGCGGGCACTTCGGCAGCGGGCGTGTAAAGCCGCCGCTCGCGGGCGAATTCATCCATCAAGCGCCCCTGCCCCGAATAGATGCGTGAAATCGTGGGGGGCTGATAATTTTCCAACTGCTCGGTCGAGGGCAACCCGCGACCATACATCCAGAAGATGGCCCCGATCGTGAGGCCGCCCATGATGGCAGCCAGGGTGAGCCAGGAAAAGATCGAGCCGAAAAAGCCCAGGATGAATCGGATCACGGTGCGCCCCCGGTTTGGATACGTCCAAGCATATATGGTTTCCCCGGTCCCGGGTCAAAAAGAACCCGGGCAAAACCCCGTGACCGCTTTCATTTGCGCAGAAACCCGCCCGCGCGCAAATGCGCGCGGAAATCGCGCTGGACCCGCTTTGCGCGCGGCCCTAGCTGTCGGGCCATGCGGCCAGAAGACATCATCCCGATATATGATCGAAACGCGCGCGGCTTTGCCAAGGCCCGCGACCGGACCCTGTTCGAGCGCCCTTGGCTTGACCGTGCGCTGGCCTATGCGCCGGGGCGCAGGGTGCTCGACCTCGGGTGCGGGCCGGGCAAGCCGATTGCCGCCTATCTCGCCGACCGGCGCAGCGCCATCACCGGCGTGGATGCAGCCGGGGCGATGCTGGTCCTGTTTCGCGAAAACCTGCCGGACCAGACGGCGGTTCATGCGGACATGCGCGGGCTTGAACTGGGCGAAACCTTCGATGCGATCATCGCATGGAATTCGCTGTTTCACCTGTCAGCCGAGGATCAGCGTGCAATGTTCGCGACCTTCGCCAAGCACGCCCATGCGCGCAGTTCGCTTCTGTTCACCACCGGCCCGAAGGCGGGCGAGGCGATCGGGACGGTCGGTGATGCATCAATTTATCATGCCTCGCTCGACCCGGAAGAATATCGCGCGCTGTTGGCAGAGGCCGGGTTCGAAGAGATCGCCTTCAAACCCGAAGACCCGGAGTGCCACGGTCACTCGGTCTGGCTCGCGCGCTATCGCGGGAGCGACGGCTGATCGGTCACGCCGGATGCTGCATCACGTCCTCGGCCTATTGCCGAAGTCTGCGCGCCGCCGCCGCATCCGCTTCGGCCCAGGACAGGATCGCGTCGCGCATGCCTTCTGCCGCGCGCTGCCGCCACGCCGGATCAACCAGCTTTTCGCGATCACGTTTCGACGACAAGAACCCCAACTCCACCAGCACCGATGGGATATCGGGGGCCTTCAGGACCGAGAAGCCGGCTTCCAGCCGGGGCGTCTTGTAGGTTGATCCGGTCTTGTCATGAATCCCCTGCACCAGCGCATCGGCAAGCTTGTCAGACCGGGGCCGGGTTTCGGTGCGGGCCATGTCCATGAGCACGAGCGCCACCCCGTCGCCGGTCTGCGACAGGTCCACACCGGCCAGAAGATCGCTTCGGTTATGCCGTTCGGCGAGCTTTTGTGAGGCGATGTCGGTGGCATTTTCGGCCAGCGTATAAACGGTCGCCCCATGGGCGCGTCCCTGTGCCAGCGCATCGGCGTGGATCGAGATGAACAGATCCGCCCCCGCCGCACGGGCCAGCGACACGCGGGTTTCCAGCGGCACGAACACATCTTCGTCGCGGGTCATGACCACGTCGACGTTGTCCTGCCTCAACAGAACCTCCTTCAATTCGCGCGCAAAGGTCAGGACCAGATCGGCCTCGCGCACCCCGTCGCGTTCGGCGCCGGGGTCGATGCCGCCGTGGCCGGGGTCGAGCATGACCACAAGCGGGCCTTCGCCGCGCGGGGTGCGGGTGATCTCGATCGGGGTCATGGTGAATTGGGCGGACTCCGGGGCACCCGCCATGCGGGCGAACCGGTCGGGATCGGTGCGCGCAAGCCGGATCGAGACCCGCGCGCCTTCGCCCATCCGCCGCATCTCGGCCTCGTCGATGCCAAGCGTATCGTCCATCGTCATGACCAGCCGCGACCAGCCGGGTCGAAACAGCCCGGTGCGCAAATCGGTGATCACCGCGTGGTCGGCAACGTGCCCCGCACCATCGGTGCCGGTCCAGTCAAGCTCTGAGAAATCCACCACCAGCCGCGCCGGGTCGGTCAACGTGAAGACCCGCCACGGCACCGAGCGGCTCATCTCGATCGTCAGATGAAGCCCGTCGCGCGTCGGGGCGATCTGCACCCCGTCGCCTGCAAGACGGGCAAGGCCGGTAAACTGCCCCTGTCCCACGGCGGGCGTGGCCAGCGGTGTGGCAAGGAAGATCAGGAAAAGAAAGGCCAGCCTGCGCATGTTCTGCTCGTTCGTTTTGCGGGCAGACTACCCGCAAAGGCCCTGCGCACCCAAGCCCCTTTCTCAAGAGCGTCGCGGGATCGTCGCCTCAGGCGCGCGCCGCCATATAGGCGCGCAACCGCGACAGCCCCTCTTCGATGTCTGCCGTCGCGCGGGCATAGGAGAACCGAAGCGTGGTTGCCCCGCGCACCGGGTCGAAATCCAGCCCCGGCGTCACCGCGACCCCCGCGTTTTCAAGAATATCCTTGGCCAATGCGCGGCTGTCATCTGTCAGATGCGCGACGTCGGCATAGACGTAGAACGCGCCATCCGGGGGGGCGATCTTGTCAAACCCGATCTTGGGCAATTCCTCCAGCATCAGCTTGCGATTGGCGGCATAGACGGCCCGGTTTTCCTCAAGCTCGTCCACGGCGTCGAGCGCGCCGAGGGCGGCGACCTGGCTTGCATGCGGCGGGCAGATGAACATGTTCTGGGCGATCCGTTCGACCGTGCGCACATGATCCTCGGGCACCACCATCCAGCCGACGCGCCAGCCGGTCATGGAGAAATACTTGGAAAAGGAATTGATCACATGGACTTCGTCGGTGATCTCAAGCGCGCTCACCGCCCGGCTCTCGTAATGCAGCCCGTGGTATATCTCGTCCGAGATGAACGAGATATCGCGCGCCCGGCACCGCTCGATCAGCGCAGACAGATGGGCATGGTCCAGCATCGTGCCCGAAGGATTGGCGGGCGAGGCGACCATGAGGCCGTCGATGTCTGGCGGCAGGTCGTCAGGCACCGGCTGATACCGGTTCGCGGCATGGGCGGGAAAGCCCACCGGTGTCAGCCCAAGCGCCTTGAGAATCTGGCGATACGAGGGATAGCCGGGATCGGACAACCCGATCCGGTCGCCGGTGGCAAAGAGCGTCGTGAAGGACAACAGGAACGCCGCCGAAGAGCCCGAGGTCACGACCACCCGCGTCGGGTCTAGATCGACCCCATACCAGCGCGCGTAAAGCCCGGCGATGCCCCGGCGCAGATCGGGAAGGCCCAAGGCGACGGTATAGCCAAGCGCATCCGCTCCAAGCGCCCGTGCCACCCTGTCGCGCGCCGCGCGCGGGGCCGGGGTCGAAGGCTGGCCGACCTCCATGTGAATGATATGGTGCCCCGCCTCTTCCGCGATGCGCGCGGCTTCCATCACATCCATCACGATGAATGGGTCGACCTCGCTGCGAGTTGATTTGCGCATCCCACGCTCCCCGTCTAATCAGCCAAAGGGGTGACCCGTTGACGGGCAAAGGTCAAGAACCGCGGCCCGGTGACGCGCCGCCTTGTGCCCCGGGTCGTCGCGAATTAGCGTCGGCGCAACCGACAGATCTGGAGAAACCATGAGACCACGTCTTGCATCCGCCGCCCTCGCGCTGGGCCTTGCCACCACACCCGCCCTGGCCTTCGACATCGGCAACATGAGCGCGGATGAACGCGCCATGTTCCGTGACGAAATACGCGGTTACCTTCTGGAAAACCCGGAAGTTCTCATGGAAGCCATCGCGGTTTTGGAACAGCGGCAGGCCGCCGAGGGGCAAGCCAATGACAAGGCGCTGGTAAGCACCAATATGTCGAGCCTCGTCGATGATGGCTATTCGCACGTGGGCGGCAACCCCGACGGGGACGTGACGCTGATCGAATTCGTCGATTACCGCTGTGGCTATTGCCGTAAGGCCTTCCCAGAGGTGCAAGAGCTTGTCGAAACCGACGGCAACATCCGCGTGATCTACAAGGAATTTCCGATCCTTGGGCCGGAAAGCATCACCTCGTCCCGCTTCGCCATCGCCACGCAGCTTGTCGAAGGGGAAGAGGCATATGCGGAGGTCCACGACGCGCTGATGACACTGCGGGCCAATGCGACCGAAGAGGTGCTTGCGCGCATGGCCGATGACCTCGGGTTGGATGGCCAAGCCATCGTGGCCCGGATGAGTGACCCGGAGGTGGATCGCCGGATCAAGGAAAACCACGATCTCGCCGACCGTCTGAAAATCTCGGGCACGCCGACCTTCGTGATCGAGGACCAGATGCTGCGCGGCTACGTGCCATTGGCGAGCATGATGGAAATCGTCGACGAAATCCGCGAGGCGAAGGGTTAAGGCGGCACCTTACAAACAGATCGCAAAAGATTGATTTAAAATGCAAAACGGGAGCCCCAAGCTCCCGTTTCTTGTATATACTCGATCTTGCGCGGGCTACTGCGCCGCTTCTTCCGCCGCCGCCTTCTCGGCCTCGATCTCGGCCGCCTTGGCTTCGACCAGCTCGACGATGTGGTCGATCATCGATTCGTTGTCGATCCGGTGGTCCTGTTTGCCCGCCATGTAGACCATGCCGTGCCCCGCACCACCGCCGGTGAAGCCGACATCGGTCATCAGCGCTTCGCCCGGCCCGTTGACCACGCAGCCGATGATCGACAGCGAGATCGAGGTATGGACATGCGCGAGCCGGTCTTCCAGAGCCTCGACCGTCTTGATCACGTCGAACCCCTGCCGCGCACAGGACGGGCAGGAAATGATGTTCACGCCGCGATGGCGCAGGTTCAGGGATTTGAGAATCTCGAACCCCACCTTGATCTCTTCCACCGGGTCGGCGGACAGCGAGACGCGGATGGTGTCCCCGATCCCGGCCCACAACAGGTTGCCCAGACCGATGGAGGATTTGATGGTGCCGGAGGTCAGCCCCCCGGCCTCGGTGATCCCGAGATGCAGCGGCGCATCCGTGGCATCGGCCAGCGCGTAATAGGCGGCCGCCGACAGGAACACGTCAGACGCCTTTACCGAGATCTTGAATTCATGGAAATCGTTGTCCTGAAGGATGCGGATATGCTCCAACCCGCTTTCCACCATCGCTTCCGGACAGGGTTCGCCATATTTTTCCAGAAGATGCTTTTCCAGCGATCCGGCGTTCACCCCGATCCGCATGGAGCAGCCATTGTCCTTGGCCGCCGCGATCACTTCACGCACGCGCTCGGGCTTGCCGATGTTGCCGGGGTTGATCCGAAGACAGGCGGCCCCGTTGCGGGCGGCTTCGATCCCGCGCTGGTAATGGAAATGGATGTCGGCGACGATCGGCACCGTCACTTCGCGGGTGATTTCCTTCAGGGCTGCCGAACTCGCCTCGTCCGGCACAGACACGCGCACGATGTCGGCCCCTGCCTCGGCAGCGGCCTGCACCTGTTCGATGGTCGCTTTCACATCCGTGGTGAGCGTGTTTGTCATGGTCTGCACCGCGATTGGGGCATCCCCCCCGACAGGCACGTTGCCAACCATGATCTGGCGGGATTTGCGGCGCTCGATGTTGCGCCATGGGCGGATGGGATTGTGCGACATGGGGCCTCACTGACGTTGCTCGTGTCACAGTTATCGTGCGTGGCGGTCCGGAACAAGGTGCCGCAGTCTAACAGTTTTGAGACATCCGTCCCGGCCTGCGATTATTCGCGGGCTTCCGCCACCGCGATGAAATTGGCCAGATCGTTGTCGGCGTCGAGGTCGGCAACCGTGTAGCTGTCGGAGATATCGCCGGGGGCGAGCGCGATGTCACTGACAACCGATGCGCCTTCGCCCGCCGGGCCATAGGCCGTGCCGTTCACCGCGAAATACACCGACCCGGCATTGCCGGACCGTAACAAGGGCGGTCTTTCGGTTTTCGGAAGCACGTAGCGTTCGCCCGCGTCGAGGATTTTCTCGAACAGGATCGACCCGTCTGCCGTCTTCACCCGCACCCACGACGGGCGCACGGCGAAAATGGCCACCTCCGGCGCATCCGCGCCGAAGACACGCACGGACCCGGCCTCGGCCACGGCGGTATTGACCGCGTTGTCAATGGCATCGGCGGGCTGGCCGATGGGGGGTGCGGCGCGTTCGGTCGACCCGTCAGAGGCCAGAACGCCGACTTCGCGCGGGTCGAGCGTCGAGATCGGGCCATCCCGGGCGATCAGCACCGGAACATCCAGCGCCTCGGGCCGAAACAGCCGGTCCATCGCCTCGGCAGAGGGCGGCGTGTTGATCCCGGCGACGCGATCCGGGGCCTGTGACGTCTCATCGGTCTCACCGACCGCCACATCGAGGTCCGGCAGGTCTTCGAGCACGCCGACGCTTTGTTCGACCGGGGCGAAGTTCACCTTCTGGATCTCTTGGAGGAGCGAATAGCCGCCGAACCCGAGAATACCGACGAGCCCGGCCAGCACCGCGACCGATCCGATCGCGCCGGGTTCGATCCCCTCGAACAGCGACCGCGAACGCGGCACGAAAGAGGCGTTCGGATCGGCGAGAGGGTCGGTGCCCGACGTGGTGGCGGGCTTTGCCGGTTTGACCGGCGACGCGGCGGGCGACAGCCCATGCGCGGGCTCAAAGCCGCTTTCCGCACAAAACCGGCGGAAGGCCCAATCGGGGTCCATGTCGAGATAGCGGGAATAGGAACGGACGTAGCCAGAAATGAAGCTGGGGCTTTCAAAAGCGGTGACATCGGCATTCTCGATCGCGGCGATGTAAGTCGCCTTGATCTTCAGCTCACGTTCCACGTCAAGAAGGGATTTGCCGATGGTTGCGCGCTCGCCACGCATGATGTCGCCAAGCCGAAGCTCGTACGCATCAAAACCGGAAGGTTCCGCTTCTTTCGTGACCTGAGGCGTAGCCCAACGCCTGATCATGCAGCCTGCCCCGTTCCTGTGCCGTCAAACCGGCGTTTCCCCAAAACGACCGGACACGAATCGTGCCGGTAGCGTCTCATTAATGGTTTTCTACCACGACACAAGGATTTTTGCACGTCGGAGAAGGACTTAGGCGGAAAGTTCGGCGCGATTCAGCGCACAATGGGACCACAGCTCATCCAGAGCGTGTACCAATTGGCTCATTTCACCCGGACCGTGAACCGGCGACGGCGTGAAGCGCAAGCGCTCGGTCCCGCGTGGTACGGTCGGGAAATTGATCGGTTGCACGTAAATCCCGGAGCCTTCGAGTAACATGTCAGACAGCTTCTTGGTGTGCACCGGGTCGCCGACAATCACGGGCACGATATGCGAGCCGTGGTCGATGATCGGAAGCCCCATGCCCTTCAACCGGGTCTTGAGGATCTTGGCCTGCGTCTGGTGCTGTTCACGCAGCGCCTTGCCGTCTTCGGTCTTGAGGAACGCGACCGACGCCGCCGCCCCCGCCGCGACCGCCGGGGCCAGCGAAGTCGTGAAGATGAACCCGGGCGCGTAAGAGCGGATGGCGTCTACCATTTTCGCGCTCGCGGCAATATATCCGCCCATGACCCCATAGGCCTTGGCCAGCGTGCCGTTGATGATGTCGATCCGGCCCATGAGACCGTCCCGTTCGCACACGCCGGCCCCGCGCGGGCCATACATGCCCACCGCGTGCACTTCGTCGATATAGGTCAGCGCGTTAAATTCATCGGCCAGATCGCAAATCGCCGCGATCGGACCAAAGTCGCCGTCCATTGAATACACGCTCTCGAACGCGATCAGCTTCGGCGCATCGGGGTCGTCGGCGGCCAAAAGCTCACGCAGGTGTTCGACATCGTTGTGCCGGAAAATCCGTTTCGCGCCCCCGTTGCGGCGCACGCCTTCGATCATCGAGGCGTGGTTCAATTCGTCCGAATAGATGATCAGCCCGGGAAAGAGCTTGGGCAGGGTCGACAGCGTCGCGTCGTTCGCGATGTAGGCCGAGGTGAACAGAAGCGCGGCTTCCTTGTGATGGAGATCCGAAATCTCGGCTTCCAACGCCTTGTGATAAAGCGTCGTGCCAGAGATATTCCGTGTCCCGCCCGAGCCTGCGCCGGTGGCGTCGATCGCTTCGTGCATCGCGTTGAGAACAACCGGGTGCTGACCCATGCCGAGGTAGTCGTTGCCGCACCAGATGGTGACTGGCTTATTGCTCCCGTCTTCCTGACGCCAGGTCGCGTGGGGGAAATTTCCCTTCTCGCGCTCGATGTCGATAAAAACACGGTAGCGCCCTTCGTCGTGAAGACGCCCCAGCGCAATATCCAGCTTGCTCTCGTAGTTCACGCGTTTCCCTCCCAGGAACCGAATCTTTCGTTCGCCGTGGCACCCTACATAACAGCAATGCCCGAACATATGCAAAACTCGTGATACAGTATGTCGCAGGCGGCGCGTTGACCTGAATCAACCTCGAAACACTTCTTTCATCCCGCCGTTACGTCACCCGTCTCACTGGTCGGCAATGGCCACGATACAATCGGCCCGCTTGCAGCTTTCGACCGCCATCCGGGCGCTGGCCCCCGGCCCTTTCGCAATGCCCCAAGCGTTGGTCGAGGGCGAGAAGGCGAGGTATTTTGGAAGCGCCCCGTCGTCCCATGCGTCAAGGACTTTCTCGGAAGCGGCCTGGCTTAGTGTCAGATCACGCGCATCATAACCTTGCGGCAACAAAAGCGCGGCGACGGCACAGGGTTTGCCATTGGCTTCCTGACAGGCCTCGGTCGCCGCCTGCCCCGCCGCGTCGGGCGAGTTGAGCTGCGAAATGATGGTCGGCGGCTCCTGCCCGTTGCCTTCGGTCGGGAACGCCACCGCGCCGTAGTATCCATACCCGGCCTCAAGGAATTTGAGCATCTGGCCCCGGCCCTTCATCTGGTCGAGCGTCAGGCGCACGGCCCGTTTCATGCCGCCGCCGAAGGCATTCATATCCATCGGCTTCAGAACCATCCGGTCCGCCGGGAAAAGATGTTCGCGGGCCGCGTCGCTCGACATCGGTTCGGCCATCGCAGGTCCGGATGCACCGGAGGCCAGAAGCGTCAGGGCGAGCCCAAGGGTGGCAATACGCATTGAATGTGGTCCTCTTTCCGTACCGGTTCGGCGCGCAACATAGGGTGTCCGATCACGAGTGGCCAGTGTGACTGGACGCCGCTCACGACAATGCTACGGTTTCCGCCGACTCATACAGGAGAGCCCATGTCACTCGATACCGTCTTGATGCGGTGCGACGGCGCGTTGGATGACGCCCTCGACCGCCTGTTCACCCTTCTGGAAATCCCGTCGATCTCGACAGACCCGGCCTACAAGGCCGATTGCGACAGGGCCGCCGATTACCTTGTCTCCGACCTCGCCTCGATCGGGTTCGAGGCCACGAAGCGCCCCACGCCCGGGCATCCGATGGTAGTGGCCCATGGCGGCACGGACGCGGGCGACGACCTGCCCCACCTTCTATTTTATGGCCACTATGACGTGCAGCCGGTGGACCCGCTGGAGCTTTGGAACAGCGATCCCTTCGCCCCGGCGCTGGAAGAGACCGAGGCGGGCCGGGTCATTCGTGCCCGCGGCGCGTCCGACGACAAGGGCCAGCTCATGACCTTTGTCGAGGCCATGCGCGCCTGGGTCGAGGTGCACGGGGCCTTGCCCTGCCGGATCACGATCTTCCTGGAAGGCGAGGAAGAAAGCGGCTCGCCCTCGCTCGTGCCGTTCCTGCGCGACAACGCGGAGGAATTGAAAGCCGACATCGCGATGATTTGCGACACCGGGCTGCATGACGGCAAGGTGCCCGCCATCGTGACCCAGTTGCGCGGGCTTCTGGCCGAGGAAATCACGCTGCACGCGGCAAGCCGGGATTTGCATTCGGGCTTTTACGGCGGGCTGGCGCAAAACCCGATCCACCTTTTGACGCGAATCCTCGCCGATCTGCGCGATGAGAGCGGGGCGATCACCCTGCCCGGCTTTTACGATGACGTGCCCGACATCTCGGACGACCTGCGGGCGCAATGGCAGGCCCTGAATTTCGACCACACCCGCATGCTGGACGATGTCGGCCTGTCGGTGCCCGCCGGGGAACTGGACCGCACGCCGCTTGAACGGGTCTGGGCGCGCCCGACCTGCGAGGTGAACGGGATCTGGGGCGGCTACATCGGCGACGGGTTCAAGACCGTCCTGCCCGCCGAAGCTTCGGCCAAGATCAGCTTTCGTCTTGTCGGGCAACAAGACCCGGAGAAAATCCACGCGGCCTTCGTCGATTTCGTGAACGCCCGCCTGCCCGCGGACGTAAGCTGTGATTTCGGCGATGGCCACGGAGCACCGGCAAGCGTCATGTCGACCGAGAACCCGGCGTTTGACACCGCGCGCGGGGCCTTGTCAGAGGAATGGGGGGTAGAGGCGGCCTTTGTCGGGGCGGGCGGATCGATCCCGGTCGCGGGTCATTTCAAGACCATTCTCGGGATGGACGCCATGCTGATCGGCTTTGCCAAGGAAGACGATGCGATCCATTCGCCGAACGAGAAATACGATGTGAAGAGCTTCCACAAGGGCATTCGAAGCTGGGCGCGCATTCTTGCCGCCCTGTCCAATCAAGGCTGACCGCAGGAAAATGCCGTGCGCGGGGCAAGGCCCGCCCCGCGCGGCGCGCAGGGCCATCACACGATCCCGAAGAATCGTTCGGGCAATTCGTGGCTGTGGGCAAAGGTGCCGCGCTGAAACTGCCACAACCCGTGGCTGCGCTCTGACCATGACGCATGCATCCGTTCGCGGTATTGCTTCATGTTGAAGCCGCGCACCACCGGGCGGGTCGCAAACCCATCGAACAGCGCGCGGTCGTCGCCGCGCTCATCGGCAAACCAATGGCCACCGATGCCCGTTTCCCCCTTCTCCAGCCCGGATTTCTCGACGCTTTCATTGCGCCGGTCCATGACCCCCGTGTATTGATCCACGTCGCAATATTTCATGTGGAAGAGATAGAGCGCGTCGGGGGCGAACAGCGTGTCGTACTTGGCGAAATGCCCGCCCCGCGACAGCTCGCCCGGGGCGCCGACCACGCAGGGTTTCGAATAGTGATAGCTCACGCGCGCATAGCGGCGGGGGCCAAGGATCGGGCCGGTGATCGCCTCGGTCTCTTCATTGCACCGGTGCAGCACCTCAAGCCCCAGTGGCGTGAGGATCTTGCGGCGCGGCACCTTGTCGAGAAACCCCAGCAGATCAAGACCCAGCGCGGGATCGACCACCACGTATTCGTCCACGTCGCCGACCACCACGTATTTGTAATACCCCCGCAACCCGGTCACGAGCCCATTGAAAAGCCGCCACCGAAGCTGGTCGAACTTCCGCGTCGTGTCGGGGATCGCGATGATGTTGCAGCCTTCGGCCAGCCGGTTCACCGCGGGCTGGTTGCCATGGTTGATGACGGTGCAGTTTTCCCGCCCGAACATGCCACCATAATAGCCCACCCAGCGTTCCAGAAAGAAATCGTCGTCGCGCACCATGGTCAGCGCGGCGGCTGTCTGCTGCATATCCGGCCCCTTGCCCTGCTCCACCGAAAGTCATGTGCCACGGCCATCTTCCCTGCCCCTTCGTCGGGGGTCAAGGCGTGGTTGCGACACCGAATTGGCTTTTCTCGGACTGCGGGACGGGGCAGATTGGGTGCATGAGCCTTGCCACCACCGGGATCGACATTCGCCGCCGCCACGCCAGCGTGCCAGACCATCTTCAGGTCTTTGGCGAGCGGTCGTCGGGAACCAATTTCGTTAAGGCGCTCATCAAACGCAACACCACCCTCACGGCGGTCGATCACTATGGCTGGAAACATGGGTTCGCCCAGATGACCGGGATCGGTAAAGGCGCCCTGATTGTCGGCGTGGTGCGCGATCCCGTGGGTTGGGTGCGCTCGATGTATGCCAAGCCATGGCATTGCCCGCCCGCGATGCAGGCGCTCGGGTTTTCCGACTTTATCCGGGCGGAATGGGCCACGATCATCGACCGCAAACGCTATTTCCCCGATGCGGGCGCGCATGGCACCCCCGGCACACCGTTACAGCAGGATCGCCACCCGATCACCGGGCGTCGCTTTGCCAATATCGCCGAGCTTCGCACCGCCAAGGCGGCCTATCTTCTGGGCTTGCGCAACCGGGGCTGTAACCTCGTCCTGTGTCGTCTGGACGCGGTGCAGGCCGACCCCGAGGGCTTCGTCGTCGCGGTGAGCGAAGCGTTCGATCTGCCCCCGGTCGAGGCCTATCGCCCGGTGACCCGGCGGCTGGGATCGCGGTTCTTGCATAATGTCGGGGACCGCCCGGCGCTTCCCGATACGATCAGTGACGCGGACCGCGCGTTTCTCGTCCAGGCGCTTGACCCGAAGCTTGAGGCGGCGATGGGGTTTGCGCGCCCCTGAGTGTGCTCAGCGCGGCGCGCGGGCCTTCACGACCCCCATGCGCCCAAGCTTGGCCAGAAGCACCATCCATGGCGCGCCGTGCATCAGGAAATCGAAGATGTCGATCGGGCGCGACAGCGTTCCGGCGAACAGCATTACGAGCTTTTCCCAGATATGGGGCGGCGCGAAGGGGGCAAGCCCGATCGTCGCGCAGAACAAGAGGATCATCCCGAGCGAGATGTTGTCGAGGATTTTCATGATGTTGGTCCTTCGCGCGCTAACCTGTTCGGGCAGACCTATGACCGGGGGTCGGCTATTTCGACCTCGCAAATGGTCGCAGGCAGCCGGGCGGGGAAAATGGCGCGGTTGACGGGGCTCGAACCCGCGACCTCCGGCGTGACAGGCCGGCACTCTAACCAATTGAGCTACAACCGCGTGTGCGTGTTTGCGCGCCCCGTGCGTTGAAAGCTCACGTGGGGCGGTCAACGGGCACTATTGCCTTTTACCGGGCTGTTTTCACCCCGCTCACCGCGCAGACCCGCGCACAAAAAAGGCCCCCGTTGAGGGAGCCTTGATCGGCAGCAGTGGCGCGGTTGACGGGGCTCGAACCCGCGACCTCCGGCGTGACAGGCCGGCACTCTAACCAACTGAGCTACAACCGCCCGCTGCGTCCGGTGCTTCTAGGCCCCCGCCGTGAGCGCGTCAAGCGCCAGAATGCGGCTGGTGAGAGATTTTTTCACCCAATGCTGCGCGATGCCCTGCCCCACCCGCGCCGCCTTGCAAACGGGCCATGGGTCCGGCGGCACCGGGCCGGGTTCATGGCGCCTGTGTCCACGTGGTCTTCGTGGTCTTGGGAGAAAGGAATGGTGGGTGGTGAGGGGCTCGAACCCCCGACATCCTCGGTGTAAACGAGACGCTCTACCAACTGAGCTAACCACCCGTGAGGCGGGGATTTAGCGGGTTGATGCAGGGCTGGCAACCCCTGCTGTCACGCCCCCCGAACATGCAAAAGTCGCGGATGATCCGCGCCGTGTTGCCAGACATCCCGAGAGAAGCATGGTGGGTGATAAGAGATTCGAACTCCTGACATCTTCGATGTGAACGAAGCGCTCTACCACTGAGCTAATCACCCGTTGGGGGGGTCTTTAGCGTTACTCCGCCGCAGCTGCAAGAGGGTCTCCGCCCTCCGGGTCCGCCTTTTTGCGTTTGACGCGGGTGATGATCACCTCGCCATCATCGACATCCTTGCGCCGCTGCACCTTGAGATTGCCAAGCGGTTGGAGTTGCAGCGTTTCGGCCTCTTCCAACATGGTTCCCAGCTCGGCCAGCAAGGCGTCGGTCACCTGTCGCACAAAGCGCGGTTTGACGCCGGAGCGTGCGATCACGCGGTCGATCAGATCCTTCTTGATCAACTTGCTCACCGGCTGCTCGGAGCCATCGGTCACAGTACGGGTCACGCCCTGCAAAGGCGCGCGCTCTGGTGCCGTGTCTGGCACTGGGTCTTGCGCGTGGTCCGGGGTAACGTCTTCGACCGCCGCCGCGTCCACGGCATCTTCGGGGGCGACAAGGGCGTCGATTTCGTCCTGCGTGATTTCGTCCTGCGTGATCTCGTCAGGGACCGGTTTCGCCGCGCTCTTCGCGGTCGATGCCGATTTCGAAGTCGTCTTTGTGGTCGTCGGTTTCTTGGTCGCCATGAGATTGCCCGTCCTTCGCGCGGCTTCTGTGGCCGCTTGTTTGATACGACGCACCCCGGCGCATCCGGGATTACCGTCTAACAGGACAATATATCCAAATGGTTAACAAAAAAAGGGAAAGCTCAGGGATCGTCCACAAAATATGGGGCCGGGCGCAAAATGTTGCGTCCGGCCCCGGTTTGCTCAGGTTTCAGGCAGAGATGGCGCGCGTCAATGCGCGATCTGCGCGGCCTCGCCTTCCGACTTGATCGCCGCCGCGGCGGCTTCTTCCGCCGCCTCGTCCCATTCGACGGGATCGGGCGTCCGGGTCAGGGCCAACGCGAGGACTTCGCGCACATGGCTCACCGGAATGATCTTGAGCCCCTCTTTCACGTTGTCGGGGATCTCGGTCAGATCCTTTTCGTTCTCTGCCGGGATGAACACCGTTTTGATGCCCCCGCGCAGGGCCGCGAGAAGTTTCTCTTTCAGCCCGCCGATGGGTAACACGTTGCCGCGCAGCGTCACCTCGCCGGTCATGGCGATGTCCTTGCGCACCGGGATCTGGGTGAGCACCGACACGATCGAGGTCACCATGGCAACGCCGGCCGAGGGGCCATCCTTTGGTGTCGCCCCCTCGGGCACGTGAACGTGGATATCCCATTTTTCAAACCGCGGCGGTTTTACCCCGATCTCGGGCGAGATCGAGCGCACAAAGCTGGACGCCGCATCAATGGATTCTTTCATCACGTCGCCAAGCGTGCCGGTTGTCTTCATCCGGCCCTTGCCCGGAAGGCGCACGCCTTCGATCGACAAAAGCTCGCCCCCGACACTGGTCCAGGCCAGCCCGGTCACGACACCGACCTGATCCTCTTGTTCCGCCAGCCCGTAGCGATGCTTGCGCACACCGAGGAAATCCCCGAGCGTCTCGGATGTCACCTCGACCTTCTCGGCCTTGCCGCGCACGATCTGGGTCACGGATTTGCGCGCGGTCTTGGCAATCTCGCGCTCAAGGTTCCGAACCCCCGCCTCGCGGGTGTAATAGCGGATCATGTCCGTGATCGCGCCTTCGGTCAGCTCGAACTCGCCCTTCTTCAAGGCGTGGTTCTTGATCTGCTTGGGCACAAGATGCTGTTTCGCGATCTCACGTTTCTCGTCCTCGGTATAGCCCGACAGGGGGATGATCTCCATCCGGTCCAGAAGCGGGCCGGGCATGTTGTAGGAGTTCGCTGTGGTCAGGAACATCACGTTCGAGAGGTCATATTCCACCTCGAGATAATGGTCCACGAAGGTCGCGTTCTGCTCCGGATCCAGCACTTCGAGCATGGCCGACGCCGGATCACCCCGGAAATCCTGACCCATCTTGTCGATCTCGTCGAGCAGGATAAGCGGATTGGTCGTCTTGGCCTTTTTCAAGGACTGGATGATCTTGCCCGGCATGGAGCCGATGTAGGTCCGGCGGTGGCCGCGAATCTCGGATTCGTCTCGCACCCCCCCGAGGCTGATGCGAATGAATTCGCGCCCGGTGGCCCGCGCCACCGATTCCCCCAGGGACGTCTTGCCCACGCCCGGCGGCCCGACAAGACACATGATCGGTCCCTTGAGCTTTTTCGAGCGCTGTTGCACCGCGAGGTATTCGACGATGCGTTCCTTGACCTTCTCAAGACCGTAGTGGTCGGCATCAAGCACCTTTTCGGCGCTCGACAGATCCTTCTTCACGCGGGATTTCTTGCCCCACGGAATCGACAGCATCCAGTCGAGGTAATTGCGCACCACGGTTGCCTCGGCGGACATGGGCGACATGTTCTTGAGCTTCTTGAGCTCGGCCTCGGCCTTTTCCTTGGCCTCTTTCGACAGCTTGGTTTCACCGATGCGCTGTTCCAGCTCGGCGATCTCGTCCTGCCCTTCGCCGTCTTCGCCCAGCTCCTTCTGAATGGCCTTCATCTGCTCATTCAGATAATATTCGCGCTGGGTGCGCTCCATCTGGCTTTTTACGCGGGTCTTGATCTTCTTCTCGACCTGAAGCACGGACATTTCGCCCTGCATCAGGCCATAGACCTTTTCAAGCCGCTCATCGATTGGCAGCGTTTCCAAAAGCCCCTGCTTCTGGTCCACTTCCACGCCAAGGTGGCCGGCGACCAAGTCGGCGAGCTTCGCAGCCTCGCGGGTTTCCGACACGGCGGCCAGCGCCTCTTCGGGGATGTTCTTCTTGACCTTCGCGTAACGCTCAAACTCTTCCCCGACCGAACGCACGAGCGCCTCTGCCGCCGCCGGGTCGCCGATGGTTTCTTCCAAAAACACTGCCTCGGCTTCGAAGAAGTCGGGGTTTTCGAGAAATTCGGTGATCCGCACCCGTGCCTGTCCTTCGACCAGCACCTTCACGGTGCCATCGGGCAGTTTCAGAAGTTGCAGCACGTTGGCCAGCACACCGGCGCGGTAGATGCCCGCTTCGTCCGGGTCGTCTTCGGCCGGGTCGATCTGGCTCGACAGCAGGATCTGCTTGTCATCCGCCATGACCTCTTCCAGCGCCTTCACGCTCTTTTCACGCCCGACAAAGAGCGGCACGATCATGTGCGGGAACACGACGATGTCGCGCAACGGCAGCACCGGGTGGGTTTTCAGAGTTTGCTCGGTCATATCTTGTCCTTGTTCTCGGCAGGCGTTCGGCCCCAATTCGCGGCGACGCGATCCGCCTCCTGTTCGCCGATATTACGTGGTGCCCGTCCCGACGGGTTTCAAGCGGGCGAAATCAGCTGGCGATTTCCAGACATAGTGCCCTTGGCGGCTGGAAACGACAAGGGATTGCGTCAAAACCGAACAAAGCGGCGCGCAGGCGGTCGGCCCGGCGCGACTCGGCGCGGCTTCATCTCCGCAATGGTTGTTTTGGTCCAATTCGGTCCGTGTCCTGTGCGGCAACACCGGCCCAGTTATCAAAGCGTTGTCGCCGTGGGACAGACAATGACCCGGGGTTTTCCACAAAAACGGCCTACTTCGCCAAAATCCCGCCTGTTTCTGCTGTCACGGTCAACGTGAGGATTGAGGGTATGTGGATGTTCGTTCGCCTAATCAGACGTTGTCACAGGGACCGGCGCAGGATCGCCGTAGCCTTTGCGTTGCTGTTCGGGGCCGGTGTGGTCGAGGTCTGGGGAAAATTCCAGATTTTCCCGCCCGGTGTGCTCGAGGTTTTCGTGGGTCTTGGCCTGATGTCCTTCGTCGGCTTATTCCTTTTGATGGCGGGCCTTGCCCTTCCCAACATGCGCCATATCTACGCGCCGCTCGGCTTTACCCTGTTCGGGGCCGCCGTGCTTGGGCGGGTCTTCCCCGGCTCGGCCTTTTCGCTGCTGACCATTACCGAGGGCGGTGTCCGCGCCATCGGCGGGCTCGCGACCATGGCGATCTTCGTGCACCTGTTCTTTTATGGCCGCTGGTCGGACCGGGTTTTCAAATCCGGGCGCGCCCGGACCACGGCGCGCGCCACCTCGCAGCTTGAGGCCGACATTCTCTGGCATGGTCTGGTCCCGACGCCGGGTCGGCGCGAATCCCTGCATGATCCCGACGTTCTGTCGGTGGATTGGGTCGACCGCGAACGCTCGCGCGTGCGAATAATCCGGTGGTCACCGCCGGAAGCGAAATACGAAGAGCATATCCAGATCGAGGACATGATGCCCGGCACCTTCGTGCTGTATTCCTACGTCCGGGAGATCAAAGGGTCGGACAAGATCGAAAAGGGCATCCGTGCCGTGAAGATGATCGACATGGTCGACAAGCGGGTGGTGTATGTCACCGAATACCGTCACGACCGGGCCCTGCGCCACGTCTTGTTCGACTGGATCGACGATGCGCTTGGCCGAAAGCTCGACGCGCAGCTCGCCCATCTCGAAGCCTCGGTGAACCGGGCGCGCTTTCGCGGGGCCGTGCGCCGCGATCACCTTGCCGTTGGGGGCGTCTTGCGCCCCGGTGCGGAGGATCGACCAAAGCGCCTCGCGCTGGCTGGCGAATAGATCCCTGCCTCAAGCTCGACCTTTGCTGCGCCTCATAATGCGCTGATATTCCACAGCTTAATCATCCGGGCTGGCACCACAAGTGTCACAAGCGATCAATGTCGCCCATGGCAAAGGTGGCCTGGAATGCGCTCTCGTAGGCCGCAAAGCGCCCCTGCGCGATCGCCTCTCGCATCTCCGTCATAAGCGCCTGATAATAATGCAGGTTATGCCATGTCAAAAGCATGGATGACAAAAGTTCACCCGACCGAAACAGGTGATGCAGGTAGGCGCGCGAATAGTTCGTGCAGGCCGGACAGGTGCAGGCTTCGTCCAAGGGGCGCGGATCATCGGCATGGCGCGCGTTCTTGAGGTTCACCTGCCCCCGCCGGGTCCAGGCCTGCCCGGTCCGACCGGAGCGGGACGGCAAGACGCAATCCATCATGTCGACGCCGCGCTTCACCGCGCCGACGATATCGTGGGGCTTGCCGACGCCCATGAGATAGCGGGGCTTGTCATGGGGCAGAAACCCGGGCGCATAATCCAGCACGCCGAACATCGCCTCTTGCCCCTCGCCCACGGCGAGCCCGCCAATGGCATAGCCATCGAACCCGATCGCGGTCAGCGCCTCGGCACTTTCCGCGCGCAGGTCTTTCGTCACCCCGCCTTGCATGATCCCGAACAGGGCGTGCCCAGGCCGGTCACCAAAGGCATCGCGCGACCGTTGAGCCCACCGCATCGACAGACGCATGCTTTTCGCCACGTCTTCTTCCGACGCGGGCAGCGCGGGGCATTCGTCAAAACACATGACGATGTCAGAGCCAAGTTGCCGCTGGATCTCCATCGAGGTTTCGGGCGAAATCATGTGACGGGAGCCGTCGATGTGGGAGCGGAACGTGACACCCTCCTCGGTCAGCTTGCGCAAATCCGACAGGCTCATCACCTGAAACCCGCCGCTGTCGGTCAGGATCGGACCGGACCAGTTCATGAACCTGTGCAATCCCCCAAGCCGCTCGACCCGCGCGGCCCCCGGTCGCAACATCAGGTGATAGGTGTTGCCCAAGAGGATATCGGCCCCGGTCGCCGCCACGCTTTCAGGCATCATCGCCTTCACCGTCGCCGCCGTGCCCACCGGCATGAAGGCAGGCGTGCGGATGTCACCGCGCGGGGTCGAGATCACGCCGGTGCGCGCATCTCCATCGGTGGCGGCAAGGGTGAAGCCGAATTCGGGGTGCTCATGGGTCATGCCCGCGCTTTACCCCGCGCGCTGTCCACTGCCAAGGCGAAGCTTGCGGCGGCGGCCCAAAGAAGGCTGGCCTCGACCTTGCACCCAAAACCCGGCCACCGCTGGCAAATCCGGCTTGTATCAGCGCACGCACTGGACGCCGTGGGTCGGTGCGTGCGATGTGAGAGGTTGATCCGGACGAGGGAGGCCACCATGACCACGACACCGCTTCAATTCGGCTGGGAGGAATGGCTGGCCCTTCCCGAGATCGGGATACCCGCGATCAAGGCCAAGATCGACACCGGCGCGCGCACCTCGGCGTTACACGCCGACGAGATCGAGACATTCGGCCCGGCCTCGGCCCCCAAGGTGCGCTTCACCATGCGCCCCGTGCCCGGACGCGACGATATCGTGATCCCCTGTTCGGCAGATGTCGTGGATCGGCGCGAAGTCACCTCGTCCAACGGCGAAAGCGAGAACCGCGTGGTGATCGAAACCACGCTTTCGGTCGGCGGGCAAAGCTGGCCCATCGAGGTCACGCTGACCAACCGTGAAAACATGGCCTCGCGGATGCTTCTGGGGCGTCAGGCGTTGCTTGATCATATCTCGATCTCGGCGCATGACCGATTGGTCCAGCCCGAGCTTGGCTATGACATCTACCACTCTTCCGCCGTGGCCAAGGCGCAACCAAAGCGGGCGCTGCGGGTCTGCGTGTTGTCGCGCGAAGACAATTACACCACCCGACGCATCGTGGAAGAGGGCGAAGATCGCGGACATGCGGTCGAGGTGATCGACACCACGCGCTGCTACATGGCGATCAACGCGCTCGCCCCCGAGGTGCATTACGATGGCAAGAGGCTGCCGGTCTATGACGCGGTGATCCCGCGCATCGGGGCCTCGATCACCCCCTACGGCACCGCGGTCGTGCGCCAGTTCGAGACCATCGGAACCTATTGCCTCAACGGGTCGGTCGGGATTTCCGGGTCACGGGACAAGCTTTTTGCGCATCAGCAGATGGCCAAGGCGGGCATCGGCATGCCGGACACGGCTTTTGCCGCCTCGCCCAAGGACAATGCCAACCTGGTCGGGCTGGTCGGGGGCGCGCCGATGATCGTGAAGCTCCTGGAATCGACGCAAGGCCGCGGTGTTGTGCTGGCCGAAACGCGCAAGGCCGCCGAATCGGTGATCGACGCTTTCCGGGGGTTGAAGGCCAATTTCCTCGTCCAGCATTTCGTGAAGGAAGCGGCGGGGGAAGACGTGCGCTGTCTCGTGGTCGGGGCCAAGGTGGTGGCGGCGATGAAACGCACCGGGGCAGAGGGTGATTTCCGCTCGAACCTGCACCGGGGCGGATCTGCGAAGAAGGTGCGCATCACGGCGGAAGAACGGCGCATGGCGTTGCGCGCGGCGCGTGCCTTTGGCCTTTCGGTCGCGGGGGTGGATCTTTTGCGGGCGGAAACCGGGCCCAAGGTGCTCGAGGTCAATTCATCGCCCGGGTTCGAAGGGATCGAAACCGCGACGGGAAAGAACCTCATTGGCCTGTTGTTCGACGAGATCGAGCGGCGCGCACGGCCAGTGCCGAAGCGGCGGCGCAAAAAGACCGCCTCCTAAGACAGGCCTCTACCTATGTGTCAGCGTTCCAGAACGAGCGCTTCGACCCCGCTGGCATCCGCGATCCGGCGATTGGGATAGGCGCGCGCCCAGACGTAGCCATAGGTGGCGGCCGGCCCGATGACCGGGTCGGCACGGTCCATGATCCGGCTGTAACGCCAATCGTTTTTCGGCGCGGTGCCCACGCGGGCATAGACCATCGCGGCCATGATCGCCTCGCCATCCGGGATCGTCACGACATCGACAACCGGCCCCTGTGCCCAATCGCGGCCCAGAAGCTCCAGAACCCCGACGGGTCCATCCGGGTGGGCGCCGCCGGGCGCACGGTAGACCTCGACCCCCTCCGGCACCGTGTCGCGTGCGCCAAGCTGTGCGGCCCGCAGTTCCACATCCCGGTTTACGAGGCCAGGGAGCTCCGCCATCACACCGGCCTCGGCAGCCACATGCAGGGCAAAAGACAGACAGCCGCCGCCTTCGAAACGCGCGGGGTCCAAGAGCAGGGAATAGTTCAGGTGGGGTGCCTCGGGGTGGGCGGCAAATTCGCGCACCGCGCCGCGTGCACGGGCGCAGCCCGCGCGGTCCACTTCGGCGGCCACCACGACCCCGCGACCCTCCAAAAGCACGCGATGCTGTTCGGCCGGGAAATCCGCCAGGTCCACCAGCGCGCCATCGGCAAAGGTCGAGAAAACCGGGGTCACGCCCCAGCCGGAAAGATACATTTTCTGGCCCGTGCTATCCTGCTCGCCCGTCATCGAGGTCATGCCTTGCACCCCATCACACTGCCACGCCACGACGAGGTGGCCGATGGTCGTGCCCGCCTCCATCGCCCCCAGTTGATCGAAGGTCATCAGGGCGAGCGTGCGACGCGCGCGCGCCGGCGTCGACAGGTCGATGGGATGCGCCGGGGGCACATAGGCCAGCACCACGTAATCGCGCTCACGCGGCAGCGTCAGGCGTTGCAGAAACGCGGGCCAGCCCCCGCTCTCGTAGGGCGACAAGAGATCGGGCCCCACGCTTTTGGTGGATTGCCGCTCGGCGGGCGCACAGGCCGACACGAGCATCAGGATCAAGACCGCGACGACCGCGGCCCCGCGTGTCATCCAGAAATCCCCATGGCATCAAGCTTTGCCGCGCAGATGAAATCCTTCTCCGACAGCCCACCCACGTCATGCGTGGTGAACCGGACATCGAGATAGCCCCAGCCAAGCGCGAGGTCCGGGTGATGCCCCTGATCCTCGGCGACATAGCCCACCGCGTTCGCGGCCATCAGGGCGGGGGCAAAGCGCGCGGTCTTGTAACGCCGGGTGAGAACGGACCCGTCGATCGCCCAGCCGTCATCGAGCTTTGCCAGAAGCGCGCGCGCGGCGGCATCGCTCAGGACATCGACCTGGGACAGGTCAGCGCAGGATTTTTTGGCAAGGTTGCTCATCGTCATCTCCCTGTGTCGTGGTAGAGCATCGCGTCTTTTGATTCAACGTTGCGGGCCCCGTTGCGGTTCAGTTTTCGTCGTCTTTCCTCGTCGCGCGCCGCTTTCCGCGTCCCGCTTATGCGTTGGCTTCTGAACCATGGCGGATCGGGCGTAGTCATCAGAACGTGACCTTGCCCGCGTTATGCAGGTGATCGGCACTCTGGACGTCGCGGGTCGAAAAACCTATATGTTCTGTCAGGAATAGCCAAGGACAGGCGCAATGAACCAGCAGCCGGATCAAGTCGAGGGGGCGCCCCTCATCAAACCGTCAAGCACGGACCACCCGCTTTACGACAAGGTGATCGAGGGATGTCGTTCGGTCTATGACCCGGAAATCCCGGTCAATATCTATGATCTTGGCCTGATCTACACGATCGACATCACCGATGAGAACGAGGTTTTCATCATGATGACCCTGACCGCACCGGGGTGCCCGGTGGCCGGGGACATGCCCGGCTGGATCGTGGACGCGGTCAGCCCGGTCGAGGGGGTCAAGGACGTGCAGGTCGAACTGACATGGGATCCGCCCTGGGGCATGGACATGATGTCGGATGAAGCCCGTCTGGAACTCGGCTTCATGTGATAGGATGGGGAATAGCAAATTCGCTCGATCTTCCCTCCGCACAAACGAGTTTGCCAGTCATGATTGGGTCTCTCGAGATCTGCGTTCTGGCAGGTGATTTCATTGGCTCTCAGCAATGGTCGCGCGACGAGGTATCTCGCGCGCACGACCTGTTGGGGGCAGAAGCTGATCGCATAGGTGTGTGGTCCTGCGGACACTGCTGCTACACCCGCAATCGCGGCAACGGCTGGCAAATGGTGATCCATCGACCAGCTCTGGACCTACGTGCAGTCCTTACCCTGCGTGCCGCGCTCCGGGCAGAAGGAAAAACCTTCGACACACGCATTGCAATTGCGCGCGGCAACGGCGCAGTACCCGGCCCGGACCTGAACGCTGCACATGGTCCAGCCTTCTTTGACGCTGGCCTCGCGCTTGATAACATGGTTTCGTCCCGGACCCTGATCCATACCGAGGGCGGCGCGCTGGGCGCGGCCACGATGCTTGGCGATGCCCTCAGCCGGGATTGGACTCCGGCACAAGCGCGCGTTCTACGCCCGATGCTGGCTCCTGTTCCGCCGACCCATGCCGAGGTTGCCAAGGCCCTCGGCATCTCCCGCTCAGCCGTCAGCCAAGCCCTCGCCGCAGCCCGTTTCGACCATTTTTCCCACGCGCTCGACGCGCTTGAATCCGGTTGGTGACATCGCGGTAGCGACCGACTACGATTTCTTGACCCTTGTTTCGGACCGCGCGCGGACATGATCGAGACCTTCATTGCCCTTCTTCTGGCCCATGCGCTGGCCGACTACATTTTGCAAACTCGCTGGATGGTCAACCACAAGTCCAAGGCAGCACCATTTCTTCTGCATGGCCTCGCGGTGCTCATCACGGCAGGTGTTGCCTTGGGGCGATGGGACGCGTGGGAAATCGCCGCTTTGGCGGCGGCGCATATGGTCATCGACGCCATCAAAGTTCTAGGAAAATTTGACGGGATCGGCGCACATCTTGTTGATCAGATGGCCCATGTTGCAACGCTCGCAGCCGTCGCGATCTATGCCCCGACGCTTTGGGAGAATGGTATTTGGGCGCCCTTTGGCACCGCGATTCCGCATCTCTTCTTCCTGACCGCAGGTCTGATCCTAGTCACCCGCGCAGGCGGCTTTGCCATCGGTATCTTCCTAGAACCATTTCCAATAGATGACGACAAAAGCAAGTTCAGAAACGGTGGCTTACTAATTGGTTACTTCGAACGCGCACTCACCTTCCTATTTGTTCTCGTTGGACAACCACTTGGAATAGGCTTTTTGATTGCAGCAAAATCAATCCTTCGGTTCGAACATGGAAGAAGTGATGCCGATCTTGGCGAGTACATTTATATAGGCACGCTGGCGTCATTCGGCTGGGCGCTCTTGATCTCATACGGTGTTGTGACGCTGCAAGACCTGCTCCCGCCCTTTCCCAGCCTTTCAGATTGACCAGGAGCACAAAGTCGTGACCCGATCTGTTACCCGAGCGCGACGTACTGGGGATTGATGCCTGCCGCCATCAGGCCTAAATAGAAGGTGAAGGAGAAGTCCATGTTTGGCATCGAGGGAAAACAGGCCGTCAGCATCACCGACAAGGCCGCCACGCAAATCGCGAAGTTGATGAACAACGGGGGCCATCAGGGCCTTCGCATCGGCGTCAAGAAAGGTGGCTGCGCGGGCATGGAATATACCATGGATTACGTCGACGAGATCGACGCCAACGACGAGGTCGTCGAACAGGACGGCGCGCGCGTGATGATCGCCCCGATGGCGCAGATGTTCCTTTTCGGGACCGAGATCGATTACGAAGTGTCGCTGCTCGAAGCCGGGTTCAAATTCCGCAATCCCAACGTTGTGGATGCCTGCGGCTGTGGCGAATCGATCAAGTTCGACGAAACCATCTCGGCTGGCGAGTGAGCGTCACCGACGCCGATATCGAACGGGTCTACGAGCTGTTCGATGACATCGGCGGTCTGTCACATCGCAAGATGATGGGCGGTGCCTCGTTCTACTGCGAGGGTCAGATTTTCTGTGTTCTGTCGCAGGAGGGCCGCGTGTTTCTCAAGGCCTCCGGGACGTTTGCCGAGGATATGGCTTCTGCCGGGGCCGAACGGTTCGAGATGGAAGATGGCCGGGGCATGAATTACTGGACCCTGCCCGAGCCCGCGCTGGACGAGCCTTCCTTGGCCTGCGATTGGGCCCGTCGCGCGCTCGCCGCGCTCTGAGACGCCCAGCCCCATTCTGCTTGCTCTCCCCACATCAACCGTTACCTTTCGCCCGATGGCTCATAGGAAGGCGACGTGATGCGAAAACTGGCGGCAGGCAATTGGAAGATGAACGGGCTGACCCCCGCCTTGGACGAGCTTGAGGCGCTGTCAAAAAGCCATGCGAACGCCGGTGTCGGGGTTCTGGTCTGCCCCCCCGCCACGCTCATCGCCCCTGCCAAGGCCCGGATCAGCGATGCTATCGCGCTGGGCGGGCAGGATTGCCATGCAGAGGCCTCGGGCGCGCATACCGGCGACATCTCGGCCCAGATGTTGAAGGATGCGGGCGCCGACTATGTCATCCTTGGCCATTCCGAGCGGCGCGAAGACCACGGCGAAACCGACGAAGACGTGCGGGTGAAGGCAAAGACCGCGCTTGCCGCCGGGCTGACGGTGATCATCTGCGTGGGCGAAACGCTTGAGGAACGCGACGCGGCGAATACACTCGACATCATCGGTGGGCAGCTTGCCGGGTCGATCCCCGACAACGTCACCGGTCACACGCTCGTCGTGGCCTATGAGCCGATCTGGGCCATCGGGACGGGCAAGATCCCAAGCCTTAACGAAATCGGTGAAGTGCATGATTTCATTCGATCCCGGCTGGAACGCCGCTTTGGCGCGGGTGTCGGGCGGTCGACCCCGCTGCTTTACGGCGGGTCGGTGAAACCGGGCAATGCCGCCGAGATTTTCGGGGTCTCCAACGTCGATGGCGCATTGGTGGGCGGGGCGAGCCTTTCGGCCGCCGATTTCGGCCCGATCATCGACGCGCTGGCGGAGAGTTGAGATGAACCACGACGATCTCGTGATCTGGTCGAAACGCGCCGCCGACTGGGCGCGCGACTACCACGCCACGTTGCGCAGCCGCCCGGTGCGCCCCGACACGAGCCCCGGGGCGTTTCGCGCCCAGATCGAGGGGCCGGTGCCGGAAGAACCCGATCCGATCGAGACGATCTTCGACGATTTCACCCGGCTTGTGCCCGAGGCCATGACGCATTGGCAGCACCCCCGGTTCTTCGCCTATTTCCCCGCCAATGCCGCGCCCGCCTCGATGTTGGCCGAACAGCTCGCAAATGCCATGTCGGCGCAGGCGATGCTGTGGGAAACCGCGCCCGCCGCCAATGAAATGGAAGCGCTGGTGATCGACTGGATGCGCGACGCGTTGGGGTTGCCCGGCGATTTCACCGGCACGATCCATGACAGCGCCACCACCGCAACCTTCGCCGCCGTGACCACGATGCGCGAGGCGGCGCTGGGGTTCGAGGGCGTCACGGCGGGCCTGTCGTCCGCCCCCCGGCTTCGCATCTATGCCTCGGCGGAATGCCATTCGTCGGTGCAAAAGGCGGTGCGGATGTGCGGGATCGGGGATGAAAACCTCGTCAAGGTGCCCGGTCGCGCTGATGATCCGCGCTTCTCGATGGACCCCGAGGCGCTCGACCGTTTTATCCGGGCCGACCGGGACGCGGGCCTGCACCCGGCGGGCGTGGTGCTTGCAACCGGCGGCACCGGGATCGGGGCCTGCGACGACCTGCGCGCCTGCATTGCCGTGGCAAAGACGCATGATTTGCCAACCCATGTCGATGCGGCCTGGGCCGGTTCGGCGATGATTTGCGCTGAATTCAGAGCGTTATGGGACGGTGTTGAAGCGGCGGATAGCGTTGTGTTCAATCCGCACAAATGGCTGGGCGCGCAATTCGACCTTTCGATTCAGTTCCTCAAGGATCCGGTGCCACAGGTGCGCACCATGGGGCTGCGCCCGGATTATCTTCAGACACTCGGGGATGACGCGGTCGTCAATTACAACGAATGGACCCTGCCGCTTGGCCGCCGCTTTCGCGCGCTCAAGCTGTGGTTCCTGCTGCGCGCCGAGGGGCTGAGCGGGCTGCGCACGCGGCTGCGCAACCATGTCGCTTGGGCCCGGGAAGCGCGCGACGACATCGCCATGATCCCGGGGGTCGAGATCGTGACCGAGCCGATCCTGTCGTTGTTTTCCTTCCGCTTCCGCGATGACGCCACCACGCAGCGGCTGTTGGAGGCGGTCAACCGCGACGGGCGGATTTATCTGACCCAGACCACCCATAGGGGGCAATTCGTCATTCGCGTGCAGGTCGGACAATTTGACGTGACGCGCGAGGATGTCATGATGATCGGCGACGTTCTTCGGGATCTCTCCGGGAGCCTTTGATATGCCGCTTCGGCGCCTCGCCTGTCTGTTCGCCTTGCTGCTTGGGGGTCTGTCGGGTGGCCTGTCTGGCCCTGCGCTGGCGCAGGATGCCGAAGCCTGGCCGCTCTATGACAGCACCTATGTCAACGATTACGCAAAGCTCCTGCCCGAAGAGGTGGAAGGGCGCGTGGTCGCGGCGCTCACCGCGTTGCGCGATGACACCGGGGTCGAGGCGACGGTTCTGACCCTGCCGACACGTGGCGGCTTCACCCCCGCCCCCTCGATCGAGGCTTTTGCAACCGGGCTCTTCAATCACTGGGGTATCGGGGACGCGGGCCGCAATGACGGCATCCTGATCATGGTCCTGCGCGAAGATCGCGAAATGCGGATCGAGCTTGGGTCGGGCTACCCCCGCGCCTTTGATCGCGAAGCCCAGGACATCATCGACGGCGTGTTCCTGCCCGCGTTTCGTGACGAGGCTTATGCCCGCGGGATCGAAGCCGGCACACGCGCGGTGATCACACGCATCGCGCGGCCCCATGCCGAAGGCAGCGCGCCGCCCGACGCACAACGGTCGCGCACCGGGATCATCATCGGGGTCGTGTTGAGCGTGCTTGGCTTCGCGGTCTCGGTCATCGTGGTGTTCTGGCGGCGTATCCGCGACCGGTTCACGCGCTGCCCGCACTGCGGCACGCGGGGCATCCGGTCCGTGCGCCACACGCTTTCGCGGGCGACACGCAGCCGCCAGGGCGAAGGCCAGCGGATTACCGATTGCCCGCATTGCGGGTATCACAACGTGGCACCCTTCGTGATCCCGATGGTGAGCACCACCTCGTCGTCCTCGGGCGGCTCGTTCGGCGGAGGATCAAGCGGGGGCGGCGGCGCGTCGGGAAGCTGGTGAACAGGCGCGCGGTACAGGCGGACGCCCATAATCTTGCACGACCCCACGTCAATCTGGTCTTTACGCGCGAGCACGCTACTCTGGTCCCATGACCCGCTTCACCCTTGAAGACAGTTTGAAAGAGCATTTCGCCGATGGCGTCCTGCACGTGATCGGCGTGGTTGGCGCGATCGCGGCGGCCAGCGTGCTCGTCACATGGGCCACGCTGGCGCTCGACCCCGCGCGGCTCATGGCGGCGCTGCCTTATGTCTTCGGGCTGATCGCCACCTTTGCCTTCTCGGCGGCCTATAACATGACGCTCCATGCCCGGACGCGCGCGGTGTTGCGCCGGTTCGACCATGCGGCGATTTATGTCATGATCGCAGGCACTTACACGCCGGTCGCGCTGGTCGGGGTTGGTGGCGGATGGGGTATCACACTGGCCTCTGCCAGTTGGGGGCTGGCGTTGATCGGTGTGGCGATGAAGCTCGTCTTCTTTCACAAATCCCAGAAACTGGGCTTCGTGCTCTACATTCTGCAAGGCTGGCTCGCGCTGATCGCGATCGGGCCCATCGTGGCCGCGCTGCCGGTTGCCGCCATGGTGCTTTTGGCCATTGGCGGGGTCGTCTACACCGTGGGCACCTATTTCTACCACAAGGCCCTGCCCTATGCGCGTGCGATCTGGCATGGACACGTCTTGGCCGCTGCCGCGACGCATTATGCCGCCGTGCTTCTGGTTCTGAACCTGCCCTGAGACCCACGCGGTTTTCCGCGCATGTCGACAAGACTGGTGACACCTCGGGGGGTTTTGCGTATCCTGCGCGCAGGAAACGGGCAAAGACCCGGCAGAGCAGATATAGGGCACAGGCATGAAAAACTATACCAGACGCGGTTTCATCGTGGTCGCCGGTGGCGCGGCCCTCGGGCTGACCGCCTGCGGCAACGGTTTGGGGTCGAACGGCGCCGAAACCATCGACGCGCGGGTCGACGAGACGCTGCGCTACCTCTACGACAAATACCCCGAAGCGCGCGCGCTGTCGGACAAGGCCAACGGCATGCTGGTCATGCCGCTGGTGACCGAAGCGGGTCTTGGCGTCGGCGGGGCCTTTGGCCGCGGGGCGCTGCGCGTCGGCGGGGCCACGGTGGATTACTACAGCCAAGCCAAGGCGAGCGTCGGGCTTCAGATCGGGGCACAACAATATGCCCACGTGCTGTTTTTCATGACCGAAGACGCGTTGGGCGAGTTTCGGTATGCCACCGGATGGGTCGCTGGCGCGGACATCAAATACGCGGTGCTGAACGAAGGCGACCGCTTCTCGGCCGATACGATGGCGACCTCGAACCCGGTCGTGGCCATGGTCTTTGGCACCTCCGGGCTGCTGGTCGGCGCAACGCTTGAAGGGTCGAAATATACCCGGATCATTCCCTGATCCGGGACAGGTTTTGCCCGCGCCGGGTCTACGGGGTCAGCGCAGCCGCCGGATCAGCGACGAGGTATCCCAGCGTTTGCCACCCATGTTCTGCACATCCTTGTAGAACTGGTCCACCAGCGCCGTGACCGGCAGCGCGGCCCCGGTCTGTTCGGCTTCGGCGAGACAGATACCCAAGTCCTTGCGCATCCAGTCGACGGCAAAGCCGTGTTCGAATTCGTCGTCCAGCATGGTTTCATGTCGGTTGACCATCTGCCAGCTTCCCGCAGCCCCGCCCGCGATCGCTTCGACCACCGCGCGGCCATCCAGCCCGGCCTTCTCGGCAAAGGCGAGCCCCTCGGACAGCCCCTGCACAAGCCCCGCGATGCAGATCTGGTTCACCATTTTCGTGAGCTGCCCTGCGCCCACGTCACCCATCCGCTTGATCGACTTGCCGTAGGCCTCCATCACCGGCAAGGCAGCGTCCCAGCTTTCTTGTGCCCCGCCGCACATGATCGCCAGCGCCCCGTTTTCCGCGCCCGCCTGCCCGCCAGACACCGGGGCGTCGATATAGGCGATCCCCGCCTGCCCCGCGGTCTCGGCCAAGGCGCGGGTGACCATCGCGGACACCGTGGTGTGGTCGATAAAGGTCGCGCCGGGCGACATGCCTGCGAAGGCTCCGTCGTCACCGGTGCAGACCGCGCGCAGGTCGTCGTCGTTGCCGACGCAGGCCATGACGAAATCGGCCCCCGCCACCGCGTCACGCGGTGTGGCCGCGGACGCCCCGCCATGCGCGGCCACCCAAGCTTCGGCCTTGGCAGCGGTGCGGTTGTAGACCGTAACGTCGTGACCCTTTTCGGCCAAGTGCCCCGCCATCGGATAGCCCATGACACCCAGTCCCAAAAACGCGCATTTTGCCATTGCGGCCTCCCTTGATCATACCCTGATTGCACCTGTCTCCGGCCTCCTTTAATGAACTGGGGTAGCGGACAGGTCAATCAAAGGGACCCCATGGCATCGCTTTTCAAATGGATGGTGCGGTTGGTGAGCGTGGGGTTGATCCTCGCGGGCGTCGCCTTGGTCGTGGTTTATTACCTCGCCTCGCGGTCCCTGCCCGACTACAGCGCCAGCCACGACGTGAACGGGATCGGCGCACCGGTCGAGATTGTGCGCGACAATGCCAACGTGCCGCATATCTTCGGCGACAGCGACGCGGACGTGTTCTTCGGTCTCGGCTATGCCCATGCGCAGGACCGGCTTTGGCAGATGGTCACGATGCGTCGCACGGTGCAGGGCCGGTTGTCTGAATTGTTCGGCGAGCGCACCGTCAAGACGGATGAATTGATGCGCCGGCTCGATCTTTACCGGCTCGCGCAACAGGCGGTGGCGGTGCAGGACGCCGAAACGCAGCGCGCGTTGGAGGCCTATGCGCGCGGAGTGAACGCCTGGCTCGACCAGATCAACGAAGAGGCGCTGGGGCGCGGCGCGCCGGAGTTCTTCCTGTTCTCCAACGCGATCTCGCCTTGGGTGCCCGCCGACAGCATCGCGATGCTGAAACTCATGGGCGTGCAGTTGTCCGGCCACCTGAGCGAAGAGGTGCTGCGCGCGCAAGTGTCTCTCGCGCTCGACGAGGAGCGCGTCGCCGATATCCTGCCGGATGCGCCCGGCACCGGGGTCGCAGCCCTGCCCGCGTTCGCAAGTCTTTTTCCAGACACCGACCCAGCCACGCAATTCGCGGCCTTCAACCCGGCGCCTGAGCGCGCGATGCTTTATCCCGCGCCGCCCCGTGGGTTTGCCGGCGCGTCAAATGCTTGGGCCGCCGATGCCAGCCGGTCTGCCGCAGGCTCAACCCTTCTGGCCAATGATCCCCACCTTGGTTTCTCGGCCCCGACGACATGGTATCTCGCGCGGCTTGATCTTGCCTCGGGCGATGTCATCGGGGCCTCTCTGCCCGGTGTGCCTACCCTGCTTCTGGGGCGTTCCGCCGATCTCGCATGGGGCCTGACTTCGTCCTACCTCGACGATCAGGACGTGCTGATCGAACAGGTGAACCCCGAGAACCCGAACGAGGTGAGAACGCCGGACGGATGGGCGCCCCTGACCACCCGGCCCTCGATCATCCGGGTGAAGGACGCAGCCCCCGTCACGCTCGATCTGCAATGGTCGCCCAACGGGCCGATCCTGCCGGGCAACCATTACAACCTCGGCGCGGTGACGCCCCCCGGCCATCTCGCGGCGCTGCAATGGACGCTTCTGACCGCCGAGGATCGGTCGATGAGTTCGGCGATCAAGATGATGCAGGCGAAATCCGTGACCGAAGGGATCGCGGCGGGCCGGGATTTCGTGGCACCAAGCCAGAATATCACCCTGATCGACCGGGACACCATCGCGCTGAAGACGCTTGGCCACATGCCGCGCCGGGACGCCGAACACATGACATTTGGCCGGATGCCCGCCCCCGGCTGGCGGGCCGAGAACCTGTGGCTCGGGCGCGAACGCTATGCTGCGAACCCCGAATTCGTCGCCCCCTCGGGCGGGATCGTGGGCAACACCAACAACAAGATGCTCGAACGCCCCTTTCCGCTGCACGTGAGCTGGGATTGGGGCGACAGCCAGCGCATTCAACGCTGGCGCACCTTGATGCAGAACCGCGAGGTGCATACCCGCGAAAGCTTCATGGAGGCGCAGCTCGACACCGTGTCGGTCACTGCCCGTGGTCTTCTTCCGCTCGTAGGGGCCGACCTCTGGTTCACCGGCGAGGCCGCGCCCGAGGGCACGCCGGAACGCAAGGCACAGCGCGCGCTTGAGCTGTTGGCGGATTGGAACGGCGAAATGAACGAACATATGCCGGAGCCGCTTCTTTACATGGCGTGGATGCGGGCGTTGCAGAACCGGCTGATCCGCGACGATCTCGGCCCGCTGGCCGACGCCTTTTCGCATGTCGAGCCGCTGTTCATCGAGCGGGTGTTTCGCGACGTGAACGGGGCCAGCGCGTGGTGCGATGTCCGCCAATCCGCGCCGGTCGAAACCTGCACCGACATGGCCCGCGCCGCGCTTGACGACGCGATCCTGTGGATCGACGAACGCTACGGCGGCGCGCAAGAGGCGCTGCGTTGGGGCAATGCCCATATTGCGACGCATGATCACGCGGTGCTGGGCGAGGTTCCGGTTCTCAAGTGGTTCGTGAACATTCGCCAAAGCACCTCGGGCGGGGACAACACGCTGATGCGGGGGCGCACCTCGGGGCGCGAGCCGGACCCGTTCATGAACGTCCATGGCGCGGGCTATCGCGGGATTTACGATTTTGCCGATCCGGACAGTTCGCTTTTCGTGACCTCGACCGGCCAATCCGGGCATTTCCTGTCGCGCCACTACGAAGATCTGGGGGAGCTTTGGCGGCGTGGAGAATACATCCCCATGTCGCTCGACCCCGAGCTTGCCCGCGCGGCGTCGGTGGGCACAACGGTGCTCTCGCCCGCGCGCCCCTAGGGGCCAAGACCCGCAGACCATCTTTCGACACCAGATGCCGCCTGAACGTGACGCGACGTCATGAATTTGTCATGAATAAAAGGGGCCGGGATATAGCCACCTGATTTGAGATATTTTTTGACCATTTGGTTAATAACATGATGCTGCACAGAAGCGTAACCGACCTCAAAACGCTCAGAAATTCCTGTAAATCCGCCGCCATTATCTTTATAGGGGCGCAACGGCTTTGCGTGCGATTCGTCGCGCGTGGGGTTACGCCGCCACTCGCGGCGCAGGTCGTCTGACCACTCCAGCCCTCTTGTGGCGGGCGGCCTGCTCCGGGGGGGCGGCTTCTTGGCACGGGCGCGGGCCAAGGGATGGCCACCAACGTGCCGCGCCAGCGTTATCCGGCGACATCCTTGGCATATTGCGCCGCCTGCTTCCGGCTCCACCGCAGGTCGAGATCCCATCCGGTTTCGGTCTGACGCTCATCTTCGACCACGCCCGCCTCGTGTAACCACGCGCGGTTTCGCCCTTGGGCAAAGGTCAAAGACAGCCCCTCGTGAAAGGTGTCTTGTGCCAAGGCGGTATCAACCGCCGCGTAAAGCCGGTCGATCCCCTCGCCTGTCAGGGCCGAGAGCGCAACGACCTCGTCCCGGCGCGCGGCTTCGGTCAAGCGCGCCTCTTGCTCTTCCGGGGCAAGGAGGTCGATCTTGTTCCAGACCTCGATTTGGGGAACCTCCTGCGACACGCCGAGATCCCCCATGATCGCATGCACGTCTTCGGCCTGTTCCGCCGTCTCGTCGTGCGAAATATCGCGCACATGGATGATGAGATCGGCCCCCAGAACCTCTTCCAACGTGGCGCGAAAGGCCGCAACAAGCTGCGTGGGCAGGTCCGAGATGAACCCAACGGTATCGGACAGGATCACCTGTTGCCCGCCCGGCAGGTCGATGGACCGCATCGTCGGGTCGAGCGTGGCGAACAACATGTCACGCGCCATCACCTCGGCCCCGGTCATCCGGTTGAAAAGCGTCGATTTCCCCGCATTGGTATAACCCACAAGCGCGACCACAGGAAACGGCACCTTGGCGCGCGCCGCACGATGCAGTTCCCGGGTTTTCACGACCTTGGCCAATTGTTTGCGCAGCCGGGTCAATTGTTCGTCAATCGCGCGCCGGTCGGCCTCGATCTGGGTTTCCCCCGGCCCGCCGACAAAGCCCAGCCCGCCACGCTGGCGTTCAAGGTGGGTCCAGGCGCGCACAAGCCGCGTGCGCTGATAGCTTAGCGCGGCCATTTCGACCTGCAACACGCCTTCGCGCGTCGCCGCCCGGTCCGAGAAAATCTCAAGGATCAGCCCGGTGCGATCGAGGATCTTGACCTTCCACGCCTTTTCCAGATTGCGCTGCTGCACCGGCGACACCGGCCCGTCGATCAGCACAAGCTCGGCCTCGGCCTCCCGAAGCCGCGCGCCCAATTCCTCGGTCTTGCCGGTGCCAAAGAGATGGCCGGGATGCGGTTTGGCAAGGCGCACGATCTCGCGCCCCACGACCGTGAGGTCGGGCAGCGCGTGGGCAAGCGACACCGCCTCGTCCAACGCCGGGCCGGGCGCACGACGTTCTTGGTCCGATGTCAGTTCGGGGTGGATCACATAAGCGCGGGTATCCCGCGGCCCAAGCTCATGTTCCAAGTCAGCTATCGTCGCCGTTATAAAGGTCGATCGGCTGAGCGGGCATGATCGTGGAGATCGCGTGCTTGTAGACAAGCTGGCTCTGCCCGTCCCGCTTGAGCAGCACGCAGAAGTTGTCGAACCACGAAATCACACCCTGAAGCTTCACACCGTTGATCAGGAAGATCGTCACCGGAACCTTCGCTTTTCGGACATGGTTCAGGAATGCATCCTGCAAATTCTGTTTGTCGGCAGCCATCGCTTGTTTCCCTTGTTTTCTCGTGCTGCCGGTCCCCGGCAGGTATCTCTTGCTCATTTAATACTAATAGTGATCGGTGGAATTTAAACCCCCGATTTTGGCCCCGTTGCCACGGTGCAGCATTTTCGGCCACGCGGGGCACCGACCAAGCACGCCCGAAGCCGCCCTTAGCGTTTGCGCGCCCGCCAAATATCCGGGCTCAGTAGCGCAATGATGGCGAGCGTCTCAAGCCGGCCCAGAACCATGGCGCAGGTCAGGACGATCTTGCCCGACAGCGACAGGGCCGCGTAGCGGATCGGTTCGGACCCCGCGATTTCGGCCAGCGGCCCGGTGGTGGTCAGCGCCGCCACGGTCAGAACCACCGCCTGTTCAAAGGTCTCGCCCGTGAAGGAAAACGCGATCATCACCAGCGCGACCGACAGGGTCATCAGCATGAAAAACACCCAAGCCATATAGGCCCCGCCCCGCCGGATGTGGCGCGCTTCCGAGCCGGAGCCCGCCACCGAGCTTGGATGCACCAGCTTGTCCAGTTCCCGTCGCCCATGTTGATAGAGCGAATAGACGCGCAAAAGCTTGGCCCCGCCCGCCGTGGTCGCCACGCCGCCGCCCACGAGCGCGAGGCCCATGAGGATCAGCCCCTGTGTCGACAGGCCCGACCAGATTTGCGAACCATCCCATGCGGCCGAGACAAAGCCCGTGGTGGTCAGGAACGACAGGACCGTGAACACCGCCCCCCAGAGCGCGCCGAGACCGGACCAGAGCGTCATGTCAGAGGCGACCTCGAAGGCCCCGATGAAGTGGCGCAGGAACAGAAAGAGCGGCACCACCGTGACGATGAACATCGCGAGCCGCACCTCGGGGTCACGCGAAAACTGCACGATCTCCGCCCCCTGCCCGTCGCGCGAGAACGCAAGCCGCGACACCGCGAAGATGAAAAAGACCGCCACCATCACCTCGCCCCCATAGGACGCGGTGCTGCCCGCGATGCCCCCGACCGGCGAAATGCCCGAGGTCGACATGGTGGACATGGCGTGACACAGGGCCACGAAGGGCGTGTCACCGACCAAGATCAGCCCAAGCCAAAGCACGGCGGTCAGCCCGGTGTAGACCGGGAAAAGCCGCGCGGCATAGGTTCTGAGCCGCGCCGAAAGATCGGCCACCTTTTCGATCTGGGTGACCTGTGCGCCATCGGTTGCAATGCGGCGGGCGCGCACCTCGAACCCGCCAAGCGCCATGGGGGCCAGCACCGCGATGGCGCTGATCCAGATGAACAGGCCGCCAAGCCACCCCACGGTCGCACGCCACAAGTGGACCGAAGGCGGCAGGCGCCCGGAGTCGGGAAACAGCGTCGCACCTGTGGTGGTGAGCGAGGACACCATTTCGACATAGGCATTGAGAAAACTGGTGTTGCGCACCGCCTGCTGAAACGGCACCGCCAACAGGAGCGGCAGGATCACGAAGAGCGCGAGAAGCGACAGAAGGTGGCGCCGGGGGCGGTCAGAGCGGTCCTGCCCCTGCGACGCCAGTGCGAGCAGGAGGGCAAGACAGGCGGTGAGCCCGGCATAAAGAAAGAACGTCCCCGCCACCCATGTGTCGGCAGTGGCCAGCGCATGCGCACCCGGGAGCATCATGGCGATGGCCGACATGGCGATCACGATCACGAGCAACGGAAGTCTGGCGATCTGGTCGAACACCCCGCGCGCCTCAGAAATACTCGATCGAGACCTGCAACAGGCGCTCGACCTCGGGCACGTCGCCGGCCATGGCAAAGAGCACGAGCACATCGTTCTCGTCGATCCGGGTCGAGGCCACCGGTTTCACGTATTTGTCGCCCTTGAGCAGACCGCCCACCAGCACGCCTTCCGGGAAATCAATATCGCGCACCAGCTGGCCCGCGATGGGCGAGGTCGACATCACCTGTGCCTCGATCACCTCGGCTTCCGCGTCACCGATTGAATAGACCCCGCGCACCCGGCCATGGCGGATGTGGCGCAGGATCGAGGACACCGTGGTCTGGCGCGGGTTGATATAGGCGTCGATGCCCAGCGGGTCCATCAACGGCACCAGCGACGGGTCGTTGACCAAACAGATCGACATCGGGCACCCCAGAACGCGGGCGCGCACCGAGGCGAGCATGTTGACCTTGTCGTCGGATGTGACCGCAAGGATCGCATCGGCCCGCGTCACCCCGGCTTCCTTGAGCAATTCGCGGTCCATGCCGTTGCCGTGCAGAACCACGGTGCGTTCCAGCGAATCTGCCGCACTCTCTGCGATCCCCCGGTCAAGTTCGATGATCCGGGCGCGGATCCGATCGCTGCGGCTTTCCAACGACTTGGCCACGGCGCGCCCCACGTTGCCGCCGCCCAAGATCACCACCCGTTCCTGCCGCCGCACCTGTTTGCCGAAAATCTCAAGCGTGCGGTTCACGTCCTTGGTTTCCGAGAAGGCATAGATCTGGTCGCCGGGGAACAGCTGGTCATTGGGTTCGGGGGCAAACAACGTGCCTTCGCGGCGCACCCCGACGACGAGCGCGTTCAGGGTCGAGAACAGGTCGGTCAATTGGCGCAACGGCGTGTTGATCACCGGGCAATCTTCGTCGATCGCGATCCCCAACAGCGTGGCGCGCGTATTCAGGAACCGTTCGGTGTCGAACGCCGTCGGGGCCTGCAAGCGCCGCAACGCCGCCTCGGCCACCTCGCGTTCCGGGCTGATCACCACGTCGATGGGCAGGTGGTTTTGCCGGTAGAGATCGCTGTAGATCGCGTTGAGATAGCTTTGGGCCCGCAAGCGCGCGATCTTGCGTGGCACCGCGAACACGGAATGCGCGACCTGGCAGGTGACCATGTTCACCTCGTCCGAATAGGTCGCGGCGATCACCATGTCGGCATCCCGCGCCCCGGCCTGGTCCAGCACATCGGGATAGGAGGCAAAGCCGGTGATCCCCTGCACGTCCAGCGTCTCGGTCGCCCGCGCAACAAGGTCGGGGTTGTTGTCGACGACGGTGACGTCGTTTTGCTCGCCCGACAGGTGGCGCGCGATTTGCCAGCCAACCTGGCCCGCGCCGCAGATGATGACCTTCATCCAAATGTCTCCGGTTTTGGTCGCTCAAGCCTTGTCACTTTGCCACGTGGGCGTCAATCAGCGACGCACCGGCATAATGACGGATTAGGCGAGAGGATCAGGAGGCTTCGGCCTGATCCTCATCGGCGACATAGGCGACACGCGCGCCGGATTTGTTGCCGGTCACGATGTTCAAGGACTTCAACTTGCGGTGCAGCGCCGAGCGTTCCATCCCGACGAAATTCGCGGTGCGCGAGATGTTCCCACCAAACCGGTTGATCTGGGTCATCAGGTATTCCCGCTCGAAGGCCTCGCGCGCCTCGCGCAGGGGCAGCGTCGCCAGGGCGGTGGGCAGCGCGATGGTACCCGGCGCGCTGCCGCCATCAACCTCGCCAACCTCGGAGCCGGGCAATTCGCCCGCCTGGATCGGGCCGGTCCCATCGCCCAGGATCAACACCCGCTCGACCACGTTCTTCAACTGCCGGACATTGCCCGGCCACGGCATGCTTTGCAGGATTGCAACCGCCTCGTCCGACACGCTGCGCAGGGGCAAACCTTGGCTTTCGTTGAAACTGGCGATGAAATGCGCTGCCAGCACCGGGATATCCTCGCGCCGTTCCGACAGCGGCGGGACGGCAATCGGCACCACGTTGAGCCGGTGATACAGCTCTTCGCGGAACCGTTTCGCCGCGATCTCGGCCTGCAGGTCATGGGTGGTCGAGGAAATGACGCGCACATCCACGTTGGTCTTGTCGACCCCACCGACGCGGGTAAAGCTCTGTTCGACCAGAACGCGCAGGATTTTCGACTGCGTCCCCGGCGGCATGTCGGCCACCTCGTCGAAATAGATCACCCCGCCGTTGGCCTTTTCCAAAAGCCCCTCTTCGATGCCGCGCTCGGGTGTTTCGCGCCCGAACAACACGTCCTCCATCTGCTCGGGCTCGACAGCGGCGGAATTGACAATGACGAAGGGCGCATTGGCGCGGTCCGACCCGGCATGGATCATGCGCGCGGCAAGTTCTTTGCCCGACCCCGCGGGGCCGGACAGAAGCACGCGACCGTTCGAGCGCATGACTTTCTCAAGGTTGCCCTTGAGCGCCTTGAAGGCGGCGCTGGTCCCGATCATCTCGATCGGTCCGCTGCCCTGCCGCTTCAGCTCGACGTTCTCGCGCCGGAGGCGAGAGGTTTCCATCGCCCGCCCGATGACAACCATGAGCTGGTCGATGTTGAACGGCTTCTCGATGAAATCATACGCCCCCTGCTTGATCGCAGCGACCGCGATTTCGACGTTGCCGTGCCCGGAAATGATCACCACCGGCACCTCGGGGTGGTCACGTTTCACCGCCTTCAGGATGTCGATGCCATCCATCGCGCTGTCCTTGAGCCAGATGTCGAGGATCATGAGAGAGGGCGGCTGTGCCTTGACCTCGGACATCGCCTGATCAGAAGTGCCCGCGAGCCGCGTGGTATAGCCCTCGTCTTCGAGAATATCAGAGATCAGCTCCCGGATATCGCGTTCGTCATCCACGATCAGGATGTCGGTCATGTCGTCGCCTCTTTCATTCCGCCGCACGGGATTCGCCCGCGCTTCGTGGCAGGGGGAGTGTGATGATGGCCATCGCGCCCGCGTGGCCGGTGCCGAAATCTTCGGCATCGGTCAGCGTGAGCGTGCCACCATGTTCTTCGATGATCTTCTTGACGATGGGCAGACCCAGCCCGGTGCCCTTGTCGCGGGTCGTGACATAGGGCTCGAACAGCCGGGCCCGGTCTTCCGGCAGACCGATGCCGTTGTCGGCAATGGTCAGACGCGCCATGTCGCCCTGCTGGACCATGGTCACGCGGATCTCCGGCTCATGCCCATCCGGGGCGCCCTTTTCCTGCAAGGTTTCAATCGCTTCTCCGGCATTCTTCATCAGGTTTGTAAACGCCTGCCCGATCATCGTCTCGTCCAGAGATGCGGGCATGGCGACCGACGGGATGTCGGTGACAAAGCGCACGCCCTCTTGCCCGGCCTCCTGCAAGAGCACCGCGTCACGCAACAGTTTGGCCATATCCGTGGGGCGCTTTTCCGGCTCCGGCATGCGGGCGAATTTCGAGAATTCATCCACGATGCGGCGCAGATCCTCGGTCTGGCGGATGATCACGCCGGTCAGGCTGTCGAGGTCTTCGGCATCCTGATCGCCCATGCTGCGCCCGAATTTGCGCTTGATCCGTTCCGCCGAAAGCTGGATCGGGGTCAGCGGGTTCTTGATCTCATGCGCGATGCGCCGCGCCACGTCGCCCCATGCCGCCATGCGTTGGGCCGAGACCAGATCGGTCACATCGTCAAAGGCGATCACGTAGCCCTCAGGATCGCCATCATCGGAATACCGGCGCGCGATCCGCACCAAAAGGCGCTCTGCCTTGCCCATCCGGGTCAGCCCCAGCTCTTCTTGCACCTGGCTTCTCTGCTCATGGCGCACCCGGTCAAAGAGCGGGCTGAATTCCGGGATCAGGAGCGAGAGGGGCACATGGCTTGGGTCCGGGCCCGCAAGATCGAGAAGCCGGGCGGCCGCGCGGTTGAGGAAAGTGACCCGGCCATCGGGATCCAGCCCGACGACACCGGCGGCGACCGAGGACAGCACGCTGTCAAACAGCCTTCGGCGCTCTTCGATCTTGTCGGTGTTCTCGATCAATTCCTTGCGTTGTGCGCGAAGTTCGTGGGTCATCGCGTTGAATTGACGGCCCAAAGTCGTAATTTCGTCGTCCCCGTCGCCTTCCAGAACGCGGACATCAAGATCGCCTTCGCCCACCCGCTGCGCAGCCCCCGCAAGCCGTCCGATCGGGGCAGACAGCCGTTCGGCAAACCACATGCCAAGCCAAGTGGCGGCCAAGATCAGGATGGCGGCGAAGCCGAGGTAGATCAGGCCAAATTCGAACAGGACCCGGCCCCTTTGGCTTTCAAGCTGCTGGTAGAAAGCCACGGTTTCTTGCGTCTCATCAAGAAGGTTTAGCACCTCGCCATCGACCGAGCGGCTGACATATAGGAAATGATCGGGATAAGCCTCAAGATGCACGAGGGCGCGGAATTCGTTGATATCCCAATCCTCGATCACAACCGTCTCGCCCTCAAGCGCGCGGGCGATCTGGGCGGGATCGGGGCGTTCGAAATCAAACAGGTAGGATCGGTCGCCGCGCACCCGGATCTCTCCATCCCCATCGATCACGAAAGCCTCGCGCAAGCCGCGCTGAATTTGCGATTGCGATTGTGCGAGCGCTTGGCGCAACTGGGCTTCGGTGATGAAGGCATTCGCCTGTTTGGCAAGGTTGAGATAGGCCGACAGCGCGCTTGCATCCGCCACCAAGCCTTCGCGGTGCTCATCCTGATAGGCCTGCGCGGCTTCGAGAGAATTGCCGACCACGCGGCTCACCCGATCGGAAAACCAGCCCTCAAGCCCGACATTCACCGTCAGCACCGCAAAAATCGCCACCAGAACAGTCGGGATAAGCGCGATAACCGCAAAAGCCCCGGTCAGGCGCAGGTGTAAGCGAGAGCCCGCCGATTTCGCCCGCCGCGCGCCGATCATTCGCGCGATCCCGGTCATGACAAGCGCCGCGACGGCGAGAACATAGACGAAATCGGCCAGCAGAATCAGGCGTAGGGAGGCGCTGGTCGCCCCCTGATCAAGCGGCCCGAGCACGAGGTATGTGAGCACCGCGAGCACCGGGCCAAGCACGACGACGCCGACGGTGGCGATGGATTGAACACGGCGCAAGCGGCGCATGCGCGCCAATCGATCCCACGTCCATCTCCGCTTCACGCCAAGCGCTGCCATGAGGTGCTGCTCCATCCCCTCGCCGGAACTACGGCCTGTGGCACGAAAAGCGCATAGACGCGCATGGGCCACGGTTGTGGCAGTTTTACATCAACTTCCGGCGCCGTGTCACCTCGATTCCCGACTCGGTGATCTTCTTGCGCAAAGTATTTCGATTGATCCCCAACAGATCGGCACATTTCGCCTGATTCCCGCCGGTTGCGTCCAGCGCGATCTCGATCAGCGGCACCTCGACCTCCCTTAGAATACGCTGGTAAAGCCCGGGGGGCGGGAGCGTGCCGCCATGCAGATCGAAATACCGTTGCAAATGGCGCGCAACCGAGGCCGACAGTTTTTCGCCCTCGTCCGCCGTGGGCATCGGCCCGCCGGTGGGGGTGCCCAGCGTGGCCTCGACCTCGGATTTCGATATCTCGATCTCCGAGCCGGTGACCAGAAGGCGTTGAACGGTGTTTTCCAACTGCCGCACGTTTCCCGGCCAAGGGTATGCGCGCAAAAGCTCGACCGCGTCTTGCGACAACATCCGGGGCGTCATCCCGTCGCGCTCCGCACGGGCCAGAAAATGTTCGGCCAGCGACGGAATATCCTCGAGCCGCTCTCGTAGCGCGGGCACCGGGATGGTCACGCCCCCGAGCCGGTAATACAGATCCTGCCGAAACGCCCCGTCCTTGAGCCGCCGGGACAGGTCGTTTTGCGAGGTCGCGATGACCCGGGGCGCCGGGTCGGTGAGGCTGTCGAGCATGCGGGTGATGCGCCCCTGTGCCTCGGCGTCGAGATCGCCGATCTCGTCAAACAGGATCGTGCCCTGCCCGGCTTTCGACAACACCCGCGCGGGCCCGTCCATCTGCGTCAGGTCATCGGCGGTGACCACCACGAAGGGCGAATTGCGCCGGTCCGAGAAATCATGGATCGCCCGCGCGATGAGCGATTTTCCGGTGCCGCTTTCGCCGGTGATCAGAACCGAAAGCTCGGTGTTCATCACCCGGGCGACCAGCCGGTAAAGCGATTGCATCGCAGGGGTCCGGCCCACCAGCGGCAGATCCCCGACCTCTTGCTGACCATTGGGGCGCGGGCTAGGCGCGCGGCGCTTTTGCTCAAGCGCACGGGACGCGCGTTTCATAAGGTCCGGCAAATCGAAGGGTTTCGGCAGGTAATCGAACGCCTCGGCCTCGGCGGCCTGAATGGCGGTCATGATGGTGTTCTGCGCGGAAATCACGATCACCGGCAGATCGGGGCGCATCCCGGCAATTTCCGGCAGGGCCTCAAGCCCGTTTCCATCCGGCATCACCACGTCCGAGATCACCAGGTCCCCCCGCCCCTCCTCGACCCAGCGTTTGAGCGTCACCAACGACGAGGTCGCATGCACCCGGCACCCCGCCCGCGTCAAAGCCTGCGTCAGAACCGTGCGGATCGTGCGGTCGTCATCGGCGACCAGAACCGTGCCATCCATGGTCTACTCCTTGTTCTTTGGGGCGATGGGCAATGAAATGCGAAACACCGTCTTGCCGGGCACTGAATCCACCGCGATCCAGCCATCATGATCGGAAATGATCTTCGAGACGAGCGCGAGACCAAGCCCGGTTCCGTTCTCGCGGCCCGAAACGAAGGGCTCGAATATCTGCTCGACGATTTCGGGCGGGATTCCGGGGCCGTTATCGATGATCTCAACCTGAAGCGGGAGGCTGGCGCCGGACCCGTCGCTGCGCCGCAACCTGAGCCCATGGTCGTAAAACGTGCGAATGCGAATGCGGCCACCTTCACCGCGCGACGCCTCGGCCGCGTTCTTGAGCAGGTTCAAAAACACCTGCATCAACTGGTCCGGATCAACAAAGGTGGGCGGCAGGGAGGGATCATATTCCTCGCTGATCTTCATCTTGGCGGCGAACCCGACCTCGGCCGATTTCTGCGCCCGGTCCAGAAGATCGTGCACGTTGATTTCCTGCCGCGCAGGCGGGCGCAGGTTGCCGAATTGCTCGACCTGTTCCAAAAGCGCGACGATCCGGCGGCTTTCGGCCACGATGAGATCGGTCAGCTCCAGATCGCCATTGGACAGGTTCATCGACAAAAGCTGTGCGGCGCCCGTGATCCCGGCAAGCGGGTTCTTGATCTCGTGGGCCAGCATTTCGGACATGCCAATGGCTGACCGCGCCGCCGATTTCACGCCCTGCGCCTTGCCCACCCGGTCGGCCAGCTTGCGCGGCTCCATCAGCATCAAAAGCCTGTTGGGCGATCCCGATAGCGGCGCAATCTGAATGTTGCACTCGACGGGGGGCACCGATCCGGTGCCGACATCGACCGCGTTGATGAACATCGGCCCCTGCGCCCGGCGCACCCGGTCGAAGGCCCCGTCCAGATTGGTGTCGATCGCGAGGTAATCCAGCGTCGGGTGGCCCCGTAAGGATTTGACCGAGGCGTTGAAGAAACTCTCAGCCGCCGAATTGGCCTCGGCAATCGTGTCGTCCTCGTTGATGATCAGGCCCGGCACGGGCAGCGAATTCCAAAGCTCGTCGTTGTCCATCACGCCAGCTCCTGTGCGGGGGAAAGCGCCTGCGGCAAACGGGCAAGCACCCGGTGCGGGTCTGCATCGCTCAAGATCGCGCGGCGCAGGTCGGGCGGGGTCTCTGCCCGGTCCATGTACCAACCCAGATGCTTTCGGATCACCCGCTTGCCCAGATCGTCGCCGTAGAAGGCCAAAGATGCCTCGTAATGCGCGCGCACCATGTCGACAAAGGCGGCGCCGGTCGGAATGTCGGGCGGCGGCGTGCCCCAAAGCTCGGACGCGATCTGCGCGATGAGCCAGGGCTGCCCGCCCGTGGCCCGCCCCACCATCACGCCGTCCGCACCCGACAGCGCGATGGCGCGGCGCGCATCATCCGGCGTGGCGATATCCCCATTGGCGATGACCGGGATATCAATCGCATCGCGCACGGCGCGGATCGCGGCCCAGTTTGCGCGGCCCTTGTAGAACTGACAGCGTGTGCGCCCGTGGATCGTGATCATGCGGATGCCTTCGGCTTCGGCCGCGCGGGCGAGATCGGGGGCATTGTGGTCGTCGTCGTCCCACCCGAGCCGGGTCTTCAGCGTGACCGGGATCGACACCGCGCAGACCACGGCCCGGATCAGCCGCAGCGCCAGCGGCAGATCACGCAAGAGCGCCGAGCCCGACAGCCCACCCACCACCTTTTTCGCAGGACACCCCATGTTTATGTCGATCATGCGCGCGCCATTGGCCTCGACCATGCGCGCCGCCTCCCCGATCCAGTAAGGATCGCGGCCCGCCAGTTGCACCGCGGTGTCGGCCTTCCCGATGCCCAGCTCCGCGCGTTCGCGGGTGCCGGGCCGGGCCTGCACCATTTCCTGGCTGGCAACCATCTCGGACACCACCAGCCCGGCCCCGAACCGCCCCACGAGGTCGCGGAACGGCAAATCGGTGATCCCGGCCATCGGGGCGAGATACACCGGCGGGTCGAGTGTGAGCGAGTCAGAGAGGCGAAGCACGCTGCTTAATCCTTGTGCGATTGCCCTATTCCTAGGACTTGCCTCAAAAAGGTGCAATTTTACCGGGGATGCAAGGGCTTTGAAACGATTAACGCACAAAATTTGTGCATTATTACCCGGTGTCGGCGGGAGCATTGGCTTTCATTTCGGCACCCTCTAAACCGTGGGCATGGATATTGCAGCACTTATCGTCGCCGCCGGACGCGGCACGCGGGCCGGTGGCGGGGTTCCGAAACAATGGCGCGCATTGCACGGGCGGCGCGTCGCGGATTGGACCCTTGAAGCCTTCACCGGCCACCCAAGCATTGGCCGGGTCGTGGTGGTGCTTCATCCCGACGACATGGCGCAGACCGAGGGGCTTCAGGGGGCGATGATCGCAACCGGCGGCGCGTCGCGCGATGCCAGCGTGGCAGCCGGCCTTGAAGCTCTGGCGGGCGACCCCCCGGATCTTGTCCTGATCCATGACGTGGCGCGCCCGCTCGTGACCCCCGGCGTGATCGACCGCGTGATCAAAGCGCTTGAGAGTTATCCGGGCGCGGCCCCTGCCCTTGCCATCACCGATGCGCTCTGGACCGGCGCGCAAGACCGGGTGACCGGCACGACGGATCGCAGCGGGCTGTTTCGCGCGCAAACGCCGCAGGGGTTTCGGTTCGCCGCCATTTTAAAGGCACACCGGTCCCACCCCGGCGGCGCGGCGGATGATGTCGAGGTTGCGCGCCACGCCGGGCTTGACGTTGCCATCGTCGCGGGCGACGAACGCAATCTGAAAATCACCGGCCCGGAGGATTTTGCCCGCGCCGAACGCCTTATGGGAGGGGCCATGGACATTCGTCCCGATATTCGCACCGGCATTGGCTATGACGTGCATGCCTTTGAGCCGGGCGAGGCCTGCATCCTCTGCGGTGTCGCCGTGCCGCATGACAAGAAACTCAAGGGGCACTCCGATGCCGATGTCGGCATGCATGCACTTACCGACGCGATATACGGCGCGCTTGCCGAGGGCGATATTGGCCAGCATTTCCCCCCGTCCGAGGCGGAATGGAAGGGCGCGGCCAGCGACATATTCCTGAAACACGCCATCGGGCTGGCCCGCACCAAGGCCTACGAGATGGCCAATTGCGATGTCACTCTGATCTGCGAGCGCCCGAAGATCGGGCCCCATGCCGGGGCGATGCGCGCCGCGCTGGCCCAGATCATGGCGGTCGAGGCCGACCGGGTGAGCGTGAAGGCAACCACATCGGAGCAGCTCGGATTCACCGGGCGCGAAGAAGGCATCGCCGCACAGGCCATCGTCACGCTGGTGCGCGCATGAGCCGGGTTTTCGCGACATTCTTCTTCATCGGCTACCTGCGCCCTGCCCCCGGCACGTGGGGCGCGCTCGCAGCACTTCCGTTTCTGTGGGCGCTGCACGAATTGGGCAGCCTTCACCTGCCCGTCGAAATGGGTGGGCCGCTGGTCTTGGGCGTCGCGCTGATCCTGACGTTCTACGGCGGGCTCTGGGCGACCCGCGACATGACGGCGGGCACCGACGAAAAAGACCCCTCCGAGATCGTGATCGACGAGGTTGTGGGTCAAGGCATCGCCATCCTCCCGGTGTCGATCGGGGCCGCGTTCGTGGGCGCGGATGTGCTCGCACTCTATCCCGGCTGGATCGTCGGGTTCGTCGCCTTTCGGCTGTTCGACATCTGGAAACCCTGGATCATCGGGCGTGTGGACAGGCGCGGCGATGCGATGGGCGTGATGCTGGACGATGTGATCGCGGGCGTTTTCGCCGCCCTCACCGTGGTGGTCGCCGCCGCGCTTTGGCACATGACGCTGTTGGTGTGACGATGGAGCCTGCGCGCGTTCTCGATCTGTGCCGGGCTGCCGGGCTGAAGATCGCCACGGCGGAAAGCTGCACCGGCGGCATGGTCGGCGCGGCGCTGACCGATGTGGCCGGATCATCGGATGTGTTCGAGCGTGGGTTCATCACCTATTCCAACGACGCCAAACGCGAGATGCTTGGTGTCTCGAGCGATACACTTGCCGCCCACGGCGCGGTGTCCGAAGCGGTCGCGCTGGAAATGGCGGCGGGCGCGCTGGCGCACTCACGCGCCAACATCGCGGTGTCGATCACCGGGGTCGCGGGGCCGGGCGGGTCGGATCACAAGCCCGAGGGGCGCGTCTGTTTCGCGGTCGCGGGCAACGGCGCGCCGGTGGCCGAAACGGTGGAGTTCGGCGCGCTTGGGCGCGGCACCGTCCGCCAAGCCGCCTGCGATCACGCGCTCGCGCTTTTGGCGCAGAGAGCGCGGCGGGCAGGATCATAGCCCCGCCCCAAGTCACCAAAGCCCCCGGCAAATCGCCCGGATCGCCGATAATCATAGCTTCCGCGCGCCGCGCCACTTGAAACGGCGGGGTTCGACGACCATAACACGGCAGACCCTTGGAGATACAAACGATGACGCCCGCCGAAACCGGCACCCTGTTCGACACCGCATTCTGGATTTCCACCGGGGCCATTTTCCTGCTCTTGATCCTGTCCGGGTTCTTCTCGGGCTCCGAGACCGCGCTCACCGCCGCCTCACGCGGCAAGCTGCGCTCAAAAGCCGACAAGGGCGATAAATCCGCCGAACGCGCGCTTCTCATCACCGAGGACAACGAACGCCTCATCGGCTCGGTGCTTTTGGGCAATAATTTCGTCAACATCCTCGCCTCCGCGCTTGCCACGGCGATGTTCACCCGCCTGTTCGGTGACAGCGGCGTGGCGCTGGCCACCATGGTGATGACGCTTCTGGTGCTGGTCTTTGCCGAGGTGCTGCCGAAAACCTATGCCATCACCCGGCCCGAAATGGCGGCAAGCTGGGTCTCCGCGCCGATCCGCGTTGTGATCTTGGTGCTGGCCCCGATCGTGAGCCTTGTGCGCGCCTTCACCCGCGTGGTTTTGAACATCTTCGGGGTGAAAACCGACCCGGACAGCCAAATTCTGGCGGTGCGCGAAGAGATTGTCGGGGCAATCACCCTGGGCCACCACGAAGGCGCGGTCGAGAAAGAGGACCGCGACCGCCTTCTGGGCGCGCTCGACCTTGGGGATCGGACGGTTGAGGAAATCATGCTTCACCGTAGCCAGATCGAGGTGATCGACGGCAACCTGCCCGCGCGCGACGTGTTGGAACAGGCGCTTGCCTCGCCCCACACACGCCTGCCGGTGTTTCGCGACGACCCGGAAAACATCGTCGGCCTGATCCACGCAAAGGATTTGAGCCGCGCAATGTATGAGGCCAGCCAGGCGGCGGGCGAAGAGTTCGGCACCAAGGTGTTCGAAAGCTTCGACATCATGGGCGTGGCGATGGAACCCTACTTCATCCCCGAGACCACGACGCTGGACGACCAGATGCGCGAGTTTCTCAAGCGGAACACGCATTTCGCGCTTGTGGTCGATGAATACGGCTCGCTTCAGGGGCTGATCACGCTTGAGGATATCCTCGAGGAAATCGTGGGCGAGATCACCGATGAATTCGACACCACCGATGACGGCGATCTGAAGCTGGTCGCGGACGGGGCCTATTCGGTCGATGGCGGCATGACGATCCGCGATCTGAACCGCGCCAATGACTGGCAGCTCCCCGATGACGAGGCGAACACGGTCGCGGGTCTCGTGATCCATGAATCGCAGACGATCCCCGCCGAGGGTCAGGTGTTTTCCTTCCACGGCTTCCGGTTCGAGGTCACGAAACGGGTCGAGAACCGCATTTCCCGCCTGAAAATCCGGCGCCTGTGATGCTGTCCCAAGGCTGACGTTTCGTCAGACCCAAGGGATGGTAGGCACGCCGGGCCGCAGCTCTTGGCGCGGCGACATCTAGCAAACGCTTCCCCGGCCCCTTGCAAGCCGCTATGCTTGGCACAAACCGGGAGGCTTGCCATGCGTTTCAAGTCCCTTTTGTTGCTCGTCCTGCCGCTCACTGGCTGTCTTAACTATGACTACGGCACAGCCGTGCCTTACCACCCGAAGAAGACGCCGCATTTCGCGGTCCGCGTGCCTTCAAACGCGCCGCCCATCGCGCAGCAGTTTCGCCCGGTTGAGGGTGAGGCAGGCCACATGGGGCTGGACGTGGCCACGACCAAGGGCACCCCGATCATTGCCGCGGCCCCCGGCGTCGTGACGCAAAGCTTCTCAGAACCCGCCTATGGCGAGAGGGTGATCATCGAACATGGCAAGGACGCCACCGGGCGCCGGGTGCAGACGCTTTATTTCCACCTCGACCGCCGCATGGTCGCCGAGGGGCAGAGCGTCGCGCGCGGACAGCAGATCGGCACGCTGGGCGAGACCGGGCTTCTGTCGTCCTACCCGCACCTGCATTTCGAATATCACCGCGAAACCGCACCGGGCGCGCGGGTGCGGTTGGGCCGGAATTGGTGGCAGGGGATCGAACAGCTTGACCCCAATGCCTATTGGGTCGATGGCCCCGGTCGGGTGACCTGCTTCACGGGGCAATCCGCGCCGGTCGACAAGATCACCTATCCGGTGGTCTGCCGCTGATCAGCGCGCCTTGAAGATCCCGCCAAGGATGCCGCGCACGATGCGCCGCCCGGTGGTGCCCTTCAATTCCTTGACCACCAGCTTGGTGACCTCGGACCCGATCTGCGCCCCGAAGGAGCGGTCACTTGCACGGTCCTTCGCCGGGCTCCTGGCCCCGGAAAACCGCCGGGCCTTGGCAAATTCGCGCGCGGCCTCATCCTCGTCCGCCGCGCGGTTCTCCATCTCTTCGGCCGCCTTGGCCGCTGCCTCGGCCCGCGCCGCCAGGATTTCCGCCGCCGACTCCCGATCCAGTTTCTCTTCGTATTTCCCGGCCACGGGCGAGGCCGCGATGACCTGGTGACGCCGCGCCGGGTCCAGGGGACCAAGGTGCGAGGACGGGGGGCGCACCAGCGTGCGCTCCACGATCCCCGGCGCGCCCTTGGCTTCGAGAAAGGATGTCACCGCCTCGCCCACCCCCACATCGCGGATCGCGTCTTCCGTCGAGAACCTCGGGTTCTCGCGATATGTCTCGGCGGCTTGGCGAAGCTCCTTGCGGTCCTTGGCGGTGAAGGCGCGCAGCGCGTGTTGCACCCGGTTGCCAAGCTGGCCCAGAACATCGTCGGGCACATCCGCCGGGTTCTGCGTGACGAAATAGACCCCGACCCCCTTGGACCGGATCAAGCGCGCCACCTGTTCGACCTTGTCCACCAGCGCCTTGGGGGCGTCGTCGAACAACAGGTGCGCCTCGTCGAAGAAGAACACCAGCTTCGGTTTGTCCGGGTCGCCGACCTCGGGCAGTTCCTCGAACAGCTCCGAGAGAAGCCAGAGCAGAAAGGTGGCATAAAGGCGCGGCGCCCCCATGAGCCGGTCCGCCGCGAGGATCGAGATGCGGCCCTGACCGTTTTCATCAACATGCATGAGATCGGCCAGCGCCAGCGCAGGCTCGCCGAAAAACGCCTCGCCCCCTTGGTTCTGAAGGACCAGAAGCGCGCGCTGGATCGCGCCGACCGACGCGGTGGCCACATTGCCATAGCTCAGCGACAGGTCAGCGGCGTTTTGCCCGACCCAGATCAGAAGCGATTGCAAGTCTTCGAGATCGAGAAGCGGCCAGCCCTCTTCATCGGCCACGTGAAAGGCGATATTGAGCACCCCTTCCTGCACATCCGTCAGCTCGAGAAGCCGGGCCAGAAGCAGTGGCCCCATTTCGGCCACCGTGGTTCGGACCGGATGGCCCTGTGCCCCGAACAGGTCCCAGAAGGTGACCGGGAAGCCTTCGTAGGTGAAATCGTCAAAGCCGATGGTGCCCGCGCGCTCTTGGAACGGGGCATGCAGTTTGTGCGCCTCACTCATCGGGGCCGCGAGCCCGGAGAGATCGCCTTTCACATCCGACAAGAACACCGGCACCCCGGCTTTCGAGAAGCCTTCGGCGAGGATTTGCAGGGTCACGGTCTTGCCCGTGCCGGTCGCGCCCGCGATCAAACCGTGGCGGTTGGCGTATTTGAGCTTCAGGCCCTGTTTGGTCCCATAGTCTTCGCCACCGCCCCCGATGAATACCGCGTCTTCAAGCCCACCGATCATCCCTGCCCTCGCCCTTCGTGCTTCGTTCGCCGGTGACAATACATTGTTAACCATCCTGTGCCAGTCTGAACCTGTTCGGGCCGGACAGGTTGCGCCCGGACATCTTCCTCCCTGTCAGACTGCCGCGCACTTCGGTGCGCGGTTTTTTTGGCCACCGCTGCCAAACCCTTCACATCAGGGGGTTGAACGGTCAAAACCGGGTTGGATTTATCCCTGTTGACGGGTGACATCGTCTGTCGTAGCTTCCCTGCCATAAGTCGGCCAGTCCGACAGGGAGATAAAAAATACCGAAAGGGTCTGCGACATGCAGGCCCTTTTTTCGCGCAGCATGTCGCGGTATGGCGCGCGCTCCCGCCCTCTCTTGGCCAGCTTTCGCCGAAACCAGCCGGTCCAATCCGCCGCACTGGGGATTTTGGGGCTGACCTTGGGTGTTCCCCATGCTACCCAGCATGGCGAAACGACCTTGAGACAAAAGGGAATGACAATGGCAGATATCCTGAAACCCCTTGGCCTTGCCGCGCTGGTCGCGCTTGCCGCGCCAGCCTTCGCACAGGACACGACCAGCGAAGAAGCCCCTGCGGCCGAGACACCGGCGGCCAACCCCGATCTCGACATGGGCCAACCCGTCGGGGGCGGAGACCAGCCGCAGGTCGAGAGCTACATCGACGAAGTGTTCGGGGACTGGCAGCGCGAATGCCTGCGCTTTCCCGACAATGATGGCCCCGACCCCTGCCAGATCACGCAGTTCCTGCGCGAAGAACCCGAGGGCTCGCCGGTGGGCAAAGTGTCGATCGGACGGTTGCCCGAGGAACAAGAAGCCACGGCAGGCTCGATGATCATCGTTCCGCTGGGCGTGCTTCTGACCCAGCAAATGACCGTTGGCGTCGATAGCGCCACGCCGAAGCGCTACCCGTTCCGGTTCTGCGATCCCAACGGTTGCGTGGCCCAGATCGGCTTCACCGCTGCGGAAGTCGAGGCGTTCAAGGCCGGGGCCGAAGCCTTTATCACCGTCGTGCCGATTGCCGCGCCCGATCAGCAGGTCGAGCTTGCGGTGTCGCTCAATGGCTTCACCGATGCGTGGAATTCGCTCGAAACGCCGGTGCCGCCGCAGGCCCCGACCGCCGCCGAGTAACCAAGGCCGCAAAAGTAGATTTGAAGACCGCCGTGCGCCCCATGCGTGCGGCGGTTTTTTTGTCGTGGACAGTGGAGACGGCTCAGACCTTTGTCAGCGCGAGCACCGCGTTCATACCGCCAAAGGCAAAAGCATTGGACAAGACCGCCCGCACCTTTGCCCGGCGCGCCGTGTTGGCGACGATGTCGAGGTCACACGCCGGGTCCGGGTCGCGGTAATGCGCGGTCGGGGGGACCACGCCCTCGTTCAGCGCCATGAGACAGGCCAAAAGCTCGACCGCCCCGGTGCCGCCGATCAGGTGGCCATGCAGCGTCTTGGTCGAGGACACCAGAAGATCGTCCGCCCGCGGTCCGAACACCTCGCGGATCGCGGCGGTTTCGGTCCGGTCATTGGCCGCCGTGCCGGTGCCATGGGCGTTGATGTAATCCACGTCGCCCGGCCCCAGACCGGCATCGAGCAGCGCGCGTGCCATGGCCGACGCGGCCCCCGCCTGTGTCGGCACGACGATATCGCCCGCGTCCGATGTCATCGACGCCCCGGCCACCTCGGCCAGGATCGGCGCGCCGCGTGCGCGGGCATGGTCATAGTCCTCGAACACGAAAACCGCCGCCCCTTCGCCCTGCACCATCCCGTCGCGGCTTGCGCAAAACGCGCGGCAGCCGGTCTGGGACAGGACGCGCAGCCCCTCCCACGCCTTGATGCCGCCGAAGGTCAGCATGGCCTCGGTGCCGCCGGTGAGCATCACGTCCGCCAGCCCGCCCCGGATCATCGCCGCCGCCTGTGCCATGGCGTGGTTGGACGACGCGCAGGCCGACGACACCGTGAAGGATGGGCCCCGCAGCCCGAATTCCATTGTCAGATACGCGGTCGGCGCGTTCGACATGAGGCGCGGCACGGTGAAGGGATGCACCCGGTTCTTGCCGCCCTCGTAGACCGCGCGAAAGGCTTCATCCTGCGTGGTCATCCCGCCGCCGGAATTGCCCAGCACCGCCCCCATCCGGCGGGCAAGCTCGGGGTCCGCCGACAGACCGGCGGCGCCCATCGCCTCACGCGCCGCGACGAGCGCGAATTGCGAAAAGCGGTCAAGAAGCGTCAGCGCCTTTGCGTCGAAATGATCCGATGGACGAAACCCGGCGACTTGCGCGCCGATCTTGACCGACAGACGCTCGACTAGCGGAATGTCCAGCGGTTTGATCGCGCAGTCGCCCCGCGCAAGGGCGGCATAGGTCTCGGGAACGGACAGCCCAAGCGGGTTGATCGTGCCTGCCCCCGTGATGACAACCCGGCCCATGGCTTTCCTTTGCTCAGCCCGCCTGTGCCTTCACAAGCCCGCGCACCGCCTCGATCACGCTGTCCACGGTCGTCAGATCGAGCCCGCCCGCCTCCGGATCATTGGCGTTGAAGGGCACCGTGATGTCAAAGGTTTCCTCGATCGCGAAGATACATTCGACCAGACCGAGCGAGTCGAGCCCGATGCCCTCCAACGTCGCATCGCGCGCGACATCCTCCGGATCGAGCAAAGCCTGTTCGGCAAGGATCCGTGTCACGGTTTCGGGGATGGTGTCGGTGTTCATGTCTTTCATGGCTCTGCCCCGGATTTTACGTCATCAGGGCAATCTGTGCCAGTGAATTGCAACAGTCAGATGATGGTGCGCGCCGGGGATTGTTCGGTGCCCCGGCGCGTCATCCTGTGGGGTGCCACGTCTGGCGGCGCCCTAGCTTTCGAGGGCGCGCAGAGACACACCCCGGTTTTGCAACGCCGACCAGATCCGTGCATCGCGACCATAGATGTCGTCGCGGTAATTCATCGTGCCTTGCGTGTCGGTAAAGGCGGTGCGGTAGACCAGATGCACCGGCACGTTCTTTTCAAGATCGACCTGCGTTTCCTGCCGGGTGTCGAGCACGCTGTGGAAGAACGCCTTGGGGTCGTCCTCCTGCACCGCGAGCAGGGTATAGGCGAACTCGAACGGTTGTTGCAGACGCACGCAACCGTGGCTGAAGGTGCGCGTCTCGCGGGCAAAGAGATGCTTGGTCGGCGTGTCGTGCAGGTAGATGTTGTGCCGGTTCGGGAACATGAATTTCACATAGCCCAAGGCGTTGCTCGGCCCCGGAGGCTGGCGCATGTTGAAGGGGAAGTTGCGGCCATAGGCGGAAAAGTCTATGGCCCCGCGGTTCACCACCTGCCCAGAGGCATTGGTGATCTGGAGGTGACCCGCCGCCCCCGGATTGGATTTCATCGCGGGCAGATATTCGCTCATGATGATCGAGCGCGGCACATACCAGCTTGGGTTGATCACCATGTGCTCCATCTCGTCCGAAAACTCGGGCGTCCGATGGGTCGAAAGGTTGCGCCCGATGACCGAGCGGGTTTCAAACGTCACCTCCCCGCCGTCGACGATGCGCGCGGCGAAGGTGGTCAGGTTCACCCAGATATACCGATCTCCCCGATCGATGTTCATCCAGCGTTCGCGCTCCATCGCGACAAGGATCGACTTCAGCCGGTCATCGGCAGAGGCGTTGATTTCGCGCATCGTGCCCGATCCGGCGGTGCCATCGGCGGTCAGCCCGTGGTTGGTCTGAAACCGCTGAACGGCGCGTTGGATGTTCTCGTCATAGGTCATCGTCGCGGAGCGATCGAGGTATCCCATGGCCACGAGCCGATTGCGCAGGTCGACCACGGCCTGTCCGCTTTGTCCCGGTTGAAGGGCCGAGGCGGGGACGGTCGGACCCCAACCGCCTTCCGCGCGCACGCGTTCAAGCCGAAGCTTTTCACGCATCAATGCCGCATATTCGCTGGAGCGTGGCGGGAGCGAGCGCAGGTAGGGCGCAGGCGCGCTGTCGGCAAAGGCCGTCAACATCTTCGTCCCGTCCCGATGCGGCACCTCGCGCTTGATCTCGTCATCAATCTGCGACGGCACGGTGATGCCCGATTTCACCTGCTGGGCGTAGCGCAGGAACAGCTTTGACAGCTCGGCCTCGACCCGGCCCATTTCACGCGGGCTGGTGATCGCGCGCATCTGCGCCTCAAGCGCGGAGGTGTCGTAGTCGGCGATCGGAAGGCCATGATCATCGGCATGCTGAATCGCCTGGAACAGGGCGAGGATCCGCGCCTTCTGCGCCTCGGACCCATCGGTCCAGATCGGCGCGTAGTCGTTGGATCGGTAGAATGCCGCGACCTCTTCATTGTCCACCGCCGCTTCGGCAACGGCTTGTGCGAAGGCGGTTACGCGGGTCTGCGCGGTCGAGCTGGTCGGAATGGACCCGACAAGAACGGCAAGTGTGAATGCGAAAAAGAAAGCGGCGCGGCAGTGCATGGGAGATATTGTCATCCTGTCCCTCGGACGTGAAAGCGTTTTTGGTCTTCAAGACCATTTTTGCCACAAGGCGACGCCATGGGAAATCACAAACCCGACAGCCCGTCTCGGGCAATCGCGTCGCGCGGTGGGTGCGACAGTTTAACCACGCTTTACGGGATATTGAGATCTATTCAGCAGAATTCTGCCGAAACCACTTGATTCGTTGAAACCGGGGCCAATGCGCTCTTGGCGCGCGAATCGTCTTGTGCCATATTCGATCTATCGCTTGGGGAAGAACAGCGTAGCAGCCCGTAGAACCGTATGGGCACAAGGCAAGAAACTGGGACGTGGGACTATGGATATGTCGAGCTCCGATGGGCTAAGCCGCCGTGCTTTGCTTGGTGTTTTCGCAGCAGCCGCTGTGACCGCCGCACCGACTTTCTCGAATGCAGCAGGGTTTTTACGCGGGGCCGGCGACGTGCGGCGCATCGCGATGTATTCCGGGCGCACCGGCGAAAGCATCAACACGATCTACTGGATCGAAGGTGAATACATCAAGGAGGCGCTGGCCGAGATCAACCATTTCGCCCGCGACTGGCGCACCGATCAGGTGAAGGCCTTCGACACCCGCACGCTCGACATCACCGCCGCCGCCCACGCGCTTCTCGGCAGCAGCGAACCCTACATGCTTCTGTCTGGCTACCGCTCCCCCGAAACGAACCGGATGTTGCGCTCCCGCTCCGGCGGTGTTGCAAAGAATTCGCTGCACCTGAAGGGGCAAGCCGCCGATCTTCGGCTGAAATCCCGCTCCGTGAACCAGATTTTCAAGGCTGCCGCAGCCTGCAAGGCCGGCGGGGTCGGCAAATATTCCGGCTCGAATTTCGTGCATATGGATTGTGGCGCGGTCCGCTCCTGGGGCCGGTAGCCCGGCGCCCCTGACCCGACCTCTTTGACAGGTTTCAAATAGGCCCGGCCAAAGCGCCGGGCTTCTTGCTGTCCGGGGGTGCCGCGCGTGACGCGACAGGACGCAACATTGTGCGCCGGGGCCCGCCACGCTATGGACATCCAAACGCGCCGCTTTGGGTCTTTGCCATGAACCGCTTCCTCATCTTGCAACTGCGCCCGGAGACCCCCGCTTCGGACAACGAATTTGCGGCCTTTCTGGACAAGGGCGGGTTGAGCGCGGACCGGGTGCACCGTGTGCGCCTTGATCAAGAGAGCCTGCCTGATACCCTTGATCTTGATGACTACGCCGGGATCATCGTGGGCGGCGGACCGGGCTGTGTCTCGGACCCGGTCGAAACCAAGGACGTGGTCGAGAAGCGGATCGAAGACAGCATCCTCGGCCTCATGCCCGAGATCACCACGCGCGACCGGCCATTTCTGGGATGTTGCTACGGGATCGGAATTCTCGGCCATCACCTCGCCCCCGGTTCGGTGTCGAAGGCCCGGTTCGGCGAGCCGGTCGGGGCGACGGAGTGCACGATCACCGCGCCCGGGGCCAAAGACGCGCTGCTCGATGGTCTCCCACGCGCCTTTCGCGCTTTCGTCGGACACAAGGAGGCGCTGCAATACCTGCCAGAGGGCGTCACCCATCTGATCAGCTCGCCCGCCTGCCCGTTCCAGATGTTGCGCTACGGCGAAAACGTCTATGCCACGCAGTTTCACCCGGAACTCGACAGCGACGGCCTGGAAACCCGGATCAACATCTACAAGCACCGGGGCTATTTCCCACCGGACGAGGCGCAGGCGCTTATCGCGCGCGGCCATGCCGAAACCATCGAGGCCCCGGCGCGGATCCTGCGAAATTTCGTCACGCGCTACGGCTGACGCGCGGCGGACGACCCGACCGGGGCTAATACCCCCTGCGCCCAGTTTTTTCACCATCGCCCGTTGCCAGCCGCGCCGCTTCGACCGATGCTGTCGCGAAGGACGTCGGGAGGGCTAATCATGAAGCGTATAACAATCACGCTCGACGACACGTTGCTGGATGCCGTTGATGCCCATATGGACGCCTCCGGGGCCACCAACCGGTCCGAGGCGATTCGCGATCTTGTCGGTCGAAGCCTGTCGCCCGCAGCCCCGCCAGATGCCCAATGCATGGCGGTGGTCAGCTATACGCTGGACCCGGAGAAACGCGATCTCGGGCGCAAGGTGCCCAAGGTGCGCCAGGATCACCATGACCGGGTTGCCGCCGCGATGTCGGTGCCAGTCGATCATACCACCTCGCTCGAAGTTACCGTGCTGAAGGGCGCGGTCGGACAGGTCGATGCCATCGCCAATGCGCTGTTTCTGGAACGCGGCGTGCGCCATGGGCGGCTGTCTCTCGTGCCGCTTGCGCGAGACGACCGGTCCCATTCGCATGGCGACGGGTCGGCCCATGTGCATCTCAAGGTGCTGGACCGGTTTGAACCACCGGACGAGCCGGAGTGAACCGGCTAATCCGACGCGGGGCCAAACCCGCGCGCTTGTGACCCACAAACCATCGCCCTTCGCGTTTTCGCACATGCGCGCGTCTCTGGTTGTGATAGATCACAGGCTATGGACATCGTCTTGATCACAACCGTCATCGCGTCCCTCTTCGTGGTCATCGGCGTGGCCGAGCCGCTGGCGGCGCGCCTACGCCTACCTTACACCGTGATCCTTGCCATCCTCGGAAGCCTGATCGGCGTTGCCGCGATCTTTTTCCTCAGGACCGAGCTGACCGATGCACTGAACCCGGTGGCCGAGGCGATCCTTGGCTTGCCGATTCGGTCCAACGTGTTCCTGTATGTCTTCCTGCCGACGCTTTTGTTTCAGGCGACGCTTGGCATGAACCTGCGGCGGATGCTGGATGACTGGGTGCCGATCCTCGTGCTCGCCGTCGTGGCGGTCGTGGTGGCGACGCTGAGCGTTGGCTATGCGCTTGCTTGGGCGAGCGCGCTGCCGCTTGCCGCCTGTCTTCTGATCGGGGCCATCGTGTCGACCACGGACCCATCGGCGGTGGTGTCGATCTTTCGGTCGATCTCGGCCCCACGGCGGTTGGCGCGGATCATCGAGGGGGAAAGCCTTCTCAACGACGCCGCCGCCATCGCGCTGTTCGGCCTGTTCATGGGCTTCGTCATGCTGGGGATGCCGGACCCCAACCTTGGCGATGCGCTGGCCCGGTTTCCGCTTTTGATCGCGGGCGGGGCGTTCACCGGCTGGCTCGCGGCGCGGATCGCGATCTGGGTCATGGTGCTTTTCAGCCAGTTCGAGCTGGCGCTGATCTCGGTCTCGGTGGCGCTGCCCTATCTCGCCTATATCGGGGCCGAGCAGAGCATCGGGGCCTCGGGCGTGATCGCGGTGGTCGCGGCGGGCCTGACCCTGAACCTCGCAGGCCCCGGGCGGCTGCCGCCACAGGCATGGGCCAACCTGCGTGAATTGTGGGGTGTGCTGGCGCATTGGGCCGGGGCCCTGATCTTCATCCTCGCAGCCCTTCTGATCCCCCGCCTTCTTGAAGAGGTGCGGATCGGGGATTTCGTGCTCATCGGCGTGGTGATCCTCGCCGCCGTGGCCGCCCGCGCGTTGATCCTGTTCGCGCTCATGCCGCTTTTGACGCGGCTGCGCCTGTCGCCCCCGGTTGAACGCCCCTACCGGGTGGCGATCCTGTGGGGCGGGCTGCGCGGCGCGGTAACGCTCGCCCTCGCGCTCGCAGTGACCGAGAGCTTCCGTGTGCCCGGCGATATCCAGCGCGTGGTCGGCATTCTGGCGACCGGCTTCACCCTGTTCACCCTGCTCGCGCAGGGCACCACGCTACGCTGGGTCATCGGGCGGCTCGGGCTTGACCGGCTGTCCCCGATCGATGAGGCGCTGTCACGTCAGGTGGTCGCGGTCGCGCTTCAAACCGTGCGCGAGGACGTGGCGCGCACCACCGAGAATTACGAATTGAGCCATGATATCGTGCGCGCCGAGGCGAAACGCTTTGGCGAGCGGCTTGAAGGTGCGGTCAGAACGGCAGAGGACCGGGTCGACATTCTCGACCGCGACCGGGTGACCTTGGGCCTGATCGCGCTTGCCGGTCATGAGCGCGACATGATCATCGCCAAGGTGCGCGAACGGACGATCTCGGCCCGGATGGCCGAACAGGTGTTGTCGGATGCCGACCGGTTGATCGAAGGCGCGCGCTCGGGCGGGCGCAGCGGTTACAACCGGGCCGCCCGGCGCAGCGTCGCCTACGGGCGCGGGTTTCGCGCCGTTGACCTGCTCCACAGCCGGTTTCGCCTGTCCGGCCCCCTGAGCCGGATGACCGCGGACCGTTTCGAGCGGCTGTTGTCCCAGCGTCTCGTCCTGCGTGACCTCGGGTCTTTCATCGACAGCCGCATTCGGCGCATCCACGGTCGCAGGCTGGCCGACCTGCTGCACGAATTGCTCGCGCGCCGGGTCGAGACGGTGGAAACCGCGCTTCAGGGTCTGCGCCTGCAATATCCCGGCTATGCCGAAGAACTGCAACGCCGCTTTATCCGCCGCACCGCGCTTCGGCTCGAAGAGCGCGAATATGCCGCCATTCGCGAGGACGGGTTGATCGGGGCCGAGGTGCATACCAAGCTCATGGAGGGGCTGGCCGCGCGCCGGGCCGCCGCCGAAGAGCGCCCGCGTCTTGATGTTGCATTGGAGCGCACCGAATTGGTCCGCCAGTTTCCCCTGTTCTCCGGTCTGGACGAGCCCAGTGTGAAACGGCTGGGGCGCGCGTTCCGGACGCGCTATGCGAATGACGGCGATGTTATCATTCGCAAGGACAGCCCGCCGAAAAGCGTGTTCTTCATCGCCTCGGGCGCCGTTGAGGTCCAGTCTGCCGGGCAGACATGGCGTCTCGGGCGGGGCGAGATGTTCGGACAGATGGCGATCTTGCTTGAACGCACGCGCCGGTTCGAGGTGCGCGCCATCGCGCCATCGACCCTTCTGGTTCTGGACGAGGCGCGTTTTCGCCGCCTTCTGGCGCGCAACAAGGCGCTTCAAACCGCCGTGCGCGCCAGCGCGGAGAAACGCGGGATAGAACCCGACGAGCTTTTTTCAGAAGGTGATGACCCGACCGCGGACATGGACCGCAAGCGCGGCTGATCTCATTCCAGCGTTGCGTCGAATTCGACAACCTTGCGCGCGTCGTCGGCGGTGGGGGCGACGATGATCTTGGCGTTCCGGATGCCGGGGCCCGAAAACTCGATCGACCGATCCAGAAGATCTTCCGCGCCCTGCTGGACGATGAACCCGTTGTCGCCCAGAGTTTGCTCCCAATCGGTGAGCAAGGTGTCGACATCCGAGGCGGTCGAGATCGCGAACAGGCGCACAGTCGATCCGATGGCACGGTCTGTCACGACCTCTGCATCTTCCGGGATCTGGAGAACCTCGGGGATCCAATCCTGCATCAGCTCGTCGGCATAGCTCATCGCGGTCGCGGCCAGCAAGAGCCAAGCCGCGATCACCACGTCAAGCACGGGAAGGCGCCGATATGTCTCAGACCCCCACGCGCGCGCGCGCTCAAGACGCCGGGCAAGCCACCCGACAACGGGCCGGACAAGATCGGCGGTGTCAAATGAATGGCGGGCGGTGGGGTACATAAGAGCTGTCATGGCAGAGAAGCTAACCGACACGGCGGCGGGTGCAAGCCCCCTGTGCGCAAATCCGCCGATCCGTTACCGCACACGCCCTGTCCTGTCGGACCGGAACGCCAGCCGCATCTGTTTCTCGGTCTCGATCAGCGCGAAGAAGACGACCCCGACCGCGACAATCAGGAGCCCGTCGCGAAGCGGCACCGCCTGGGTTCCGAACACGGCCTGGAGCGGCGGCAGGTAAGTGACGGCAAACTGCGCGGCGGTGACGATCAGGACACAGGCCCAGACGATGCGCGTGCCCCGGGCCGCCGCCCATGTGATCGAGGTGCCGTGTATGTTGCGGATGAAGAAGAGGTGGAAAATCTCCAGCACCACGAGCGTGTTCATCGCGATGGTCTGGGCAAGGGCCACGGGAAACCCCCGGTCGATGGCATAGAAATACATCCCGAAAACCGCCGTGAGAAACAGGGTCGAGACCAGAACGATGTGCCAGATCAACCCGCCGGTCAGAAGCGGCTCCTGTCGTGGGCGCGGCGGGCGGCGCATGGTGCCCCGCTCGGACGGCTCGAAGGCCAGCGCGAGGCCAAGGGTCGTGGCCGTGATCAGGTTGATCCACAGGATCTGCACCGCCGTGATCGGCAGCGCCATACCGGCAAAGAGCGCCACGATGATCGTCATCGCCTCGCCCGCGTTGGTCGGCAGGGTCCAGCTTATCACCTTCTTGATGTTGTCATAGACCGTGCGCCCCTCGCGCACAGCGGCGGCGATGGAGGCGAAATTGTCGTCGGCGAGGACGAGTTCGGCGGCTTCCTTGGCCGCCTCGCTGCCCTTCAGCCCCATTGCGATGCCCGCATCGGCGCGCTTGAGCGCGGGGGCATCGTTCACCCCGTCACCGGTCATCGCAACGGTCAGCCCCCGTGCCTGAAGCGCGGTGACAAGGCGAAGTTTGTGCGCGGGCGAGGTGCGCGCGAAGATGTCGGTCTTGACCGCCGCCTCGGCCAGCGCGGCGTCATCCATGGTTTCCAGATCGGCCCCGGTCAGAACCTGATCGTGGTTTTTCAACCCGATCATCCCGGCGATGGCCCGGGCTGTCGCGGCGTGATCGCCGGTGATCATCTTCACCCGGATTCCAGCGGCGTGACAGTCTGCCACCGCCTCGATCGCCTCGGCGCGTGGCGGGTCGATCAGCCCGACAAGACCGATGAGCCGAAGCTGCCCGGAGAGGTCGTCTTGGTGCAGCGATGTCTTGTCAGACGCCACCACGCGCGCCGCCACCGCGAGAACGCGCTGCCCGTCGGAGGCAAGCTCTTCAACACGCCTGCTCCAGAAGTCGTGGTCCAGCGGCACACCGCCGCCTTCCGCCCCGCGCTGATCGGCACAAAGCGCCAAGACCGCCTCCGGCGCGCCTTTCACAAGGATGCAACCCTTCCCGTCCGGATCGTGATGAAGCGTCGCCATGTAGCGGTGCGCGGCATCAAAGGGGATGGCGTCAATGCGGGTCCATTGCCCGAAAGGCGCGGCCCCCTCGCCGGTGATCTTGCCAGCCAATGCGCGCAAGGCCCCCTCCATCGGATCGCCTTCAATGCGCCAATCCTCCCCCTCAGCACGCAGCACCGCGTCATTGCAGAGCCCGGCAACACAGGCAAACTCCATCAGCACATCATCTGCGTCGCCGGTCCCCGCGCCTGTCGCGCTGCGCACCGTGCCTTCGGGGGCATACCCGCTGCCCTCGACCGAGAAGACCCGGCTGTCGGCCGCGAGGGTCGTCACCATCATTTCGTTTCGGGTCATGGTGCCGGTCTTGTCCGAACAGATCACCGACACCGATCCGAGCGTTTCAATCGCCGGAAGCCGCCGCACGATCGCGTTGCGGCGCGACATGGCCTGCACGCCAACGGCAAGGGTGATGGTCAGCACCGCCGGCAACCCTTCGGGGATGGCCGCGACAGACAGGCCAACGATGGCCATGAACAGGTCCGAGAACGGCATCTTGCCGACGAAATACCCGTAGGAAAAGAGCGCCCCGGCCACGATCAGGATGAAGACCGTCAGGAAACGCGCGAAGCGGTCCATCTGCGCCACGAGCGGGGTCGTCAACGTCTCGACCCCGCCCAACATGCCGCTGATCTGGCCGATCTCGGTGTCGCCCCCGGTGGCCGACACCACGCCGCGCCCTGCCCCAGCGGCAATCAGCGTGCCGGAAAACAGCATGGAGGTCCGATCCCCAAGATCGGCGTCTTGGGCCACCGGGGTGGTGTCTTTGTCCACCGGCACGGATTCCCCGGTCAGGATCGCCTCTTCCACCGTCAGGGCCCGTGCTTCGATCAGGCGCAGATCGGCGGGCACGCGGTCGCCCGCCTCGACCAGCACAACGTCGCCGGGCACGAGGTCTGCGGCATCGAGGCTAACGCGCTGGCCATCGCGCAAGACCGCCGAGCGCGGGGCCAACATGCCCCGGATCGCATCCATCGCCTGTTCCGCGCGCCCCTCCTGGATATACCCGATCACAGCGTTCACGATGACCACGGCAAGGATCACGCCGGTGTCGATCCAATGCGACAGCGCCGCTGTCACGGCAGCAGAGGCGATCAGCACGTAGATCAAGACATTGTGGAAATGCGACAGGAACCGAAGGACGGGGCTGCGCCGGGGCGGTTCGGGCAATTGGTTGGGCCCGTGTTCGGCGCGCCGACGGTCGGCCTCCCGCGTGGTCAGCCCATCGACCGCCGCGCCAAGCGCACCGAGGGCGGCGTCACACGGCAGGTGGTGCATGTCCGATGTCTGGCGGCGATCATTCATGGGCTCAAATTCACTTCTCTCGACGTCATGCGTCTGGCTTGTTGTGGCGCGCGGGGGTCAGGACGCGGTCTTTCCCTCGGTCTCGATCATCGGGATCTCGGTGCGTTCTTCTTCCGCCCCGCCGCACAGGATATCAACCCCACGATCGGCTGCATCCTGAAACGGCTCCAGCACGAGATCGGCACCAGAGGCAAAAAGCTCCTCCGTGTCGCGCGCATGGTGCGAGGCGACCGCGATCCGGCCCCGAAACCCTGCGGCCCGGGTCAACTGGATCAGGGTCGTGCGCGTGTCCTCATGGCTCAGCCCCGTGGGATGGATCGGCACGGTCGAGACGATCCACTCGGCGGGCGGCAAGGGAAGCCCGGCGACAAACTCGGGATCGGTCGCGTCACCAAACTCGGTCTCAAGCCCCAGCTCGCGCCACCGCCGAATGGCGAAGGGGTTGAAGTCGACGCCCAACACCCGGATGCCGCGTTTTTGCAGCCTGATGCCCATGGCGGTGCCGAAGCGTCCCAGCCCGAAGAGGATCACCTTGTATCCATCCTCGCGGTGCACCCCGGCCTCGGACGGCTCACGCGGGGTGCCCCGACGCTCGAACACCCCGAGAAACCGTTCCAGCACCGCGAACAGCTGGTGCGAATAGGTGATCATGTAGGTTGAGGCGGCGATGGTCACGAGACCGACCATGGTGACAAGGCCAAGCGCATCTTCGCGCACATGGCCAAGCGACACGCCCATGGCGACGAAGATCAGGGAAAATTCGCTGATCTGCGCCACCGTGAGCCCGGCGAGAAATCCGGTCCGTTTGCGGTACCCCATCGCCCCCATGATCGCCAGAACGATCAGCGGGTTGCCGATCAGCACGAAGAGCGAGAACACGATGGCCCCGGTCACATGCGCGCCCAACAGAGACAGATCGAGCGTGGAGCCAAGCGCGATGAAGAAAAACAACAGCAGGAAATCGCGCAGCGGGGCCAGCCGCGCCGCGATGGTTTCGCGGTAAGGGGTCGAGGCAAGGGCGATGCCCGCCATCAGCCCGCCGACCTCTTTGCCCAGACCGGCGATATCCCCGATCGCCGCGAACATCGCCGCCATGGCGATGGCAAAGATCACGAGAAGCTCTGGCGCGCGTGCCAGCCTTTCGGTCAAGGGGTTGGCGACGAAGCGCACGAACAGGATGACAAGCGCCACCATCGCGACGCCCGAGGCGAGGACAGTGAGGACGGAACCGCCCCCATGACTGCCGCCGAGACCGCCCCCCTCGCCCGCCGCGCCGATCCCGACCGCCGAGAGCACGATCATGGCCAGCACGACCACGAGGTCTTGCACGATGAGAAACCCCAGCGCGATCTGGCCATGCAGGCTGTCGATCTCGCGCTTGTCGGACAGAAGTTTCACGATGATAATGGTCGAGGAAAACGTCAGCGCCACCGCGACATAAAGGCTGGTCACATGCCCGAGATCAAGCGCCAGCCCGATCAGGTAGCCGAAGATCGACGTGAAGGCGACCTGCCCGAGACCTGTCATGAGCGACACCGACCCCAGCGAGCGGATCAGCTTCACGTCAAGCTTGATACCGACGAGAAACAGGAGCACGGCAATGCCGAGCTCGGACAAAAGGTCGATCTGCGCGTCCGAATGCACCACGTCCAGCGCCGAAGGCCCGGCGATCAGACCCACCGCGATGAAGCTGACGATCAGGGGCTGACGCAGCATGATCCCGAGAAAGCCGATGATCGCGGCCATGACCAAAAGCAGCGCGATCTCCGCAAAGGGCGATTGCGCGATCAGCTCCATCATCCGTTTTGCCCCTTGTGCCCTGAGTCCTGTATCAGCCGTGTTTGCCCCGGCCACCGCGACGTTATCGGAGCCGATTCGTCCCCTGTTGCCAAGATGGATGATCCCGGACCCAACGTCCTTGATCCAACCCCAATGGGTTACCCGGCCCGTCCGCGCCGCTGCGCGCGACCATAGGTCACGGCTCTGAGCAGGGCCTCCAATGGGCCCCGCCCGGCCTTCATCGCCACAAATCCGACCACGACAATGGCAAGCACCGCGATCAGACCCCCAAGCGGGACCAGCCAAGCCAGCGCGATCTGGTTGAACAGGCCCAGACCATAGCCCCCGAACACGCCCCCCGCGATCACGCCTTGCAGCACGTAGACCGAGAGCGAATTTTGCCCCGCCGCCGCCAGCACGCGTGGCAGCTTGACCCGGTCATCCAAGACCAGAATCAGGTGCAGATAGACAGCCGCAAGCATCGGCCCCCCGAGCGCGATCGACAGGTAGCCCGCAAGCGCAAGCGCGCCCTGCCCCGGGCCAAGCACCCCGCCCGCCGAGACGGCGTAGGCGACGTTCAACGAAAGCCCGACTGGCAAAAACCACCTGACCCGCCGCCGCAAGCGCGCCCGCCCGGGACTGTCGGCGCCAAAAAAGCCCGCCTTCCCCGCCGCAAGACCCATGGTGAAAGCGCCGAAGGCAAGCGGCCCCTGAAACAACAGGATGAACCCCAGCGTCATGGGCCATTCTGCCAGCCGCGCGCGGGTGGCATCCATGAAACTGCCCCCACGACCGGGACCGGCAACAGGCTCGATCTGCTCCGGGATCACCAGCCCAAGCACCAACAGCATCACAAGCGCCAGCGGGATCATGGCATAGCCGATCCGCATCAGATTGCGCGGCGAAAGCCCGTGAAACGGCCAGATCAGGAGGGCCAGAAGCGCATAGAGCAACAGGATATCACCGGTGAAGACCAGCACCGCGTGCAGCCCCCCGAGCACCCCGAGACCGATCACGCGCCGAGCGTAGCGGCCCGCGAAGGAAACACCGGCCTTGCGCGCGGACCTGTCCTGCACGTAGATGCCCCAGCCGAACAGGAACGAGAACAAGACGAAGAACTTGGATTCGAAAAAAGCCGCGACAACAAAGGCCGCCGCCTGCCCCGATGGGGTTTCGGCGGGCGCCAGCACCATTTCGGTCGGCAGCCCCAAGAACACCACGTTGACAACCCCAATGCCGACCAAGGCACACAGGCGGATCAGGTCGACGGCGGTGGTGCGGGCAGGCGTGATCAATGCGGTGACGTCCAAGGCAGGAAGCAGTGGCGCACCCAGTAGGATTCGAACCTACGACCTTCGCCTTCGGAGGGCGACACTCTATCCAGCTGAGCTATGGGTGCTGACTGCCTGCGCTTTGTCTACGCGATCTCTTTTCGGATTTAAAGCGAAGAACGCGGAGCCGCAACCGAAGATTTGCCGGGTCGACCGGCGCGCACCCCTCGCATAGACCGGACGAACCCGACCGCAGCCGGATCGGGTGAGTGCTGTCGCGGCGGACGGGTGGCGGAGGGGATGGGCCTGATATCCAACCATCTCAATCTACGACCAGGTTTGTGAGCCGCTGCATAGGTCGTGGCAAACGCTCACGCCCTCACTCCCAATCCATCTGTTGGAATACGGCCTGCGCATTGCGCCCGGCCAGCATGTCAAACTGTTCCAGATCGGCAAAGGAGGACTGGTCCACCTCGACCGAGCCGATGATGTCGCCGCCCGCGTCGAGATGCGCGCGCATACGGTCGCGCAAGTTGACGAGGTAGTCATAGGTATCCGCCCGTGCTCGCTCTAGCGTCGTGGGATCGCCATGGCCGGGGACGACGCGCAGGGGCGCGAGCGCGGCCACCGCCTCGAAGGCCTCGAGCCAGCCTGCGGAGCTCGAGAATTCCCGCACGCCCAGAAGTCGCTCGGTGAAGACGATGTCGCCGGCGAAGACGACCCTCTCCTCGGGCAACCAGATAAAGGCGTCGCCCGGCGTATGGGCAGGGGCGGGTTGGACGATCTCGATGCTCCGGCCTCCCACGTGGAGTTCTAGGCGATCCTCGAATGTCTCGGACGCATAGACCGGATCGGTGCCTGCCAGACCCTCGCCGATCAGCTGGCTGAGCATGCTCATCTGCATCGAGGCGCGCGCCTGCTGATCCTCGACGGCCGCTGCGGCAGCAACGATCCGGGCACCCTGTTCTATCCAGTAGCCGTTGCCCATCCAGCGGTGATCCTGCCCGCCGGTGTTGATGACCAGCGTCACGGGCCGGTCGGTCAGGGTCCGGATCGCTGCGTGCAGCTGTTCTGCTCCCTGGTAGCTGCCGCCCGCGTCGATCAGGATCGCGTCCTCGTCGGTTTCGATCAAGCCGAAGGTGGCGTTGTTCCCAAGGTTCTCCGGGCTGCGCTGGTCCTTGTCCCCCACGATGGCCCAGATACCCTCGGCCACGGACATGCTGCGCAACTCGGCAAGCGCCGGGCTGGCAAGCGTCAGCGCGACGAGGAAACCGAGTGCGGCGCGCGTGCGGATCAAATGGATCTGCAAAGGGCGTTCCTCAATCACAGCCGTTGTGGCGGCGCCACATTGCCGGGTCGTGCCCTTCGGGCACGGTCGCGCAGGGGTCCGCCGCGCCGTAGCCGCGCAAGTCGTTGTAGCGCGCGATCTGGTCAGCCGTCAGCAGCGGCGGGGTTTCAAGGTGTTGCGAGAGATGGATGAAGCGCAGCTCCGCGCGCGCAGCGACGGCGGTGTCGATCAGGTCGCGCAACGCCTCCGGTGTCAGATCGCCCGCGCGAAACCCGGCCTCGATGGCCGCCTCCGCCGCGATGAGGCGTTCTCCGGCCTCCTGCGCCTCGGCCTGCATGGCGGCGAAGATCGCCTCGATGGCGGTCACCTGCTCGGGCGACAGGCCGATCTCCTCCCGCAATTCCAGAAGATGCGCCGGCCCCGGCACACCGTTCAGTTCCGCCGCAAGCGCAAGACCCCAGCCGCGACCTGCGCGCAAATCTTCGATGTCCTCGGCAGACAGGCTTTTGATTTCGCGGCCTTCCATCCCGGCATAGGGGGACTGGTCCAGATGCTGTGCAACCGCACCGAGGGGAATGGTCAGAACAAGACACGCGAGCGCGAGATGGATCATAGGGAACCTCCTGTGGTTTTCTTTCCTCTCTCGCATCTGGCGGCGGCGATGCATATGATAGGGATCATGTCAGATCTGTTCGAGCCTCTCTTTGCCGATGCGGCCGCGCGCGACTTCGCCGCAGGAGATCTGCTGTTTCGCGCCGGCGACCCGGTGGTGTCGATGATCCTGCTGCGGGCCGGTGGGGCCGATCTGGTCCGTCATACGGGCCATGGGCTGAAGATGATCCTGCAACGCGCCGGCTCCGGGCAGATCCTCGCGGAAGCATCCGTCTGGTCAGAGGTCTATCACTGCGACGCGGTCGCCGCAGTGCCCTGCGTAGCGGCGCTCCTTCCGCGCCAGACGTTCCGTAGTCGGCTGAGATCGGACCCCGATCTTGCGGAAATCTGGACGCGAACGCTCGCCCATGCGGTCCAAAGGGCCCGCCTTAGGGCCGAGATCCGGTCCCTGCCGCGGGTCGCGGATCGTCTTGATGCCTGGCTGGCCGAAGGCCACAACCTGCCGGAGAAGGGCCGCTGGCAGGAGGTGGCCGCCGAACTGGGCATCACACGCGAGGCGCTCTATCGCGAATTGGCACAGCGCCGCGCCGGGAAGCCCAACGCCTGACCGTCGTCTGGTTCTGATCGGCGAGCGCGACAGATCACGAGCCAGACTCTCTCGCAATAATGCCGATGCAACCTCGGTCCGCGTCAGCAACCGCCGCCGCTAGCCACCCTTCGGCCGGCGCATCCAGCGGCTGCACCTCTCGCGTGTTCCGTCTCTGTTGCCCTCTAAGGCGATTGAAACAGGGATCGATGTTTCTGCCGAAGTCGAAGCACAGAGCGTTGGAATGGCGAGGAAATATCCGACCGAGCCGAACTCGGCGAGGTTCGCCCGAGCAGAGACGGAGCGCCGTTCAGAGCCTGGAGCGGGCCTTGCGCGCGGTCTCAGAAGTTCGCATGGAGGAGGCAAAGCCTTTTGAGAACAAGACAATTTCAGCGCCGCGATGGGTGCCTGTCCGCTTTCACAACTAGGATGGTGGCGGAGAGACAGGGATTCGAACCCTGGAGACGGTTTCCCGCCTACACACTTTCCAGGCGTGCGCCTTCGACCACTCGGCCACCTCTCCGTGTCGCGCTATCTACCCTTTGTCTTGGTTGGCTGGCAAGGGGGGTGAGGCGAAATTGTTGGTTGGGGTTCAGGGGGTGGTTTTACGCAGTGGACAGACCGGCAAGATCGGGGGTTTTGTGACCCTGGCGGCGGGCGCGGGCCGGGTCATTTGCCGGGGTCTACGACCCGGTCGCACCGGTGTCCCCGTGCGTTTGGGTCAATCCCCGTCCCCATCACTTTCGATGTCCGGATCCAGCCCGGCGGGCGCGTCCGGGCGGGGCTTTTCGACGACCTGCATGTGATCGGGGGGCGTTGTCTTCCCGCTCAGCGCCTCGGGGTTTCGCAGCCAGATGTCGCGTTGTGCGAAGGGGATTTCGATCCCCTCTTGGGCGAACCGCTCGGCAATGCGGTGATGCAACTCGTCCTGAACGATCAGGATCATCGACACGTCGGACAGAACCGCCCGGATCTGAAATTCGAGGCTGTCGCCTCCGAAGGCCATGAAGCCGACCTGCGGAGCCGGGTTCACCGTGACCAGCGGGTGTTCCATCACGATCTCTTCGAGGATTTCGCTCACCCGGCGGGTGTCGGTGCCATAGGCGACGCCGACATTGATCACCAGACGCCCGACCTTGTTGCCGCGGGTATAATTGGTCACCGTGCCGGAGATGAAATCGGAATTCGGGATCACCACGTCCTGCCGGTCGAAGGTCTCGATCCGGGTGGCGCGCACCGAGATGTCTTGCACGATCCCCATGTGCGGCCCGACCGAGATCCAGTCGCCTTCGGAAATCGGCCGTTCGATCAAGAGGATGATGCCTGAGACAAAGTTCGACACGATCGCCTGAAGCCCGAAGCCGACCCCCACCGACAGGGCACCGGCGACAATGGCGAGAGACGACAGGTTGATGCCAGCCGCGGTGATGGCAATGACCGCGGCGAGGAAATAGCCGAAGTAGCCAACACCCGAGGTGATCGCGTTGCGCCCGCCCACGTCGATCCGCGTCTTGGGCAACACGGTCGCCTTGAGCATCCCCTGGATGAGCCGGGTGATCCCGAAGCCGATGGCAAAGACCACCACCAACACGACCACTTCGGAGGGCGTGATCACGGCTTCCCCAAGCGCCACGCCTTCCGACAGACCCGCCAAAAGCTCGCCAAGTTCGGCGCGGCGTGCGCCCCAGATCAGGGCAAAGACCGGGGCCGAGGCCACGAGCATCAGGAGACTGGCCAGCACCGGGACAAGCGCCTGTTCGGCCTCGTCCACCGTGCGGCGGAACAATGCGCCGTAGAGGTCGATGAAGAACCGGTGCAGGGCCAGCAGGACACCGACGAGGGCAAGGCTGAGCGCGGTCGACCAGAGCATGAAATGGGCAAGCTGCAGATACCCGGTGGCAAGGATCAGCGGGGCCGCGACCGAGACAAGGATCATCGCGCGCCCGGCCAGTCCCAGCATCCGGTCGCGAAACCCGACACCTTCGCCCTCTGCCGCATCCTCATGCGTCTGCGCGGCGTGCGAGCGAAACAGCCGTCCGAGCCTGAACATCAGGACTGCGCCCAGAAGCATAACCGGGGCGGACAGGATCGCGTGGGTCGCGTCGGAGAACCGCTCTTTCTCAACGATCGCCTCGACCCAGCGCCACAGCCCGTAGGCCAACCCGAGCGTGGCTGCTTCGAACCGGCCCTCGGACCGGGCGGCATCGCCAAGGTTGAGAACGGCCCAGTCTGACCCCGGTTGACCAAACACCCGCACCCCGATCCATCGCGCCACGATCATGCCGAGCAGCGGTTGGAAAATCAGGAACGAGACATAGCCCGGTCGCCCGTCAAGCAGGTTGGTGTTGGCCAGCACGATGAACACGAACAGGATCCCGAGGAAGGGGGCCACCATCTGACCGATCGAGATCAGGAACCCCCAGACCCCGCGCGCGGGGCCATTGGACAGGGTCTGCACCTTGCCCCCCGCCTGCATGACCCACCTGCGCCCCCGACCGATGAGCACGATCCCGATGAAGACGAAGATCACCAGAACGGCGAGGCTTTGACGCATCTTGGCGCGGGTCGTATCCGACTGGATCGCCGCCACCGCCTCGATCCCGGCCAACCGAAACGTGGTTGTCAGGTCAGAGATGGCCTCGGGCCAAAGCGCGGGGTTCAAGGGCGTCGGCCCCGATTCCAGCAGCGTATCCGCCGTGCGTGCGCGCAGGAGCGCGTCGATTTCGGAGATGATCGCATCGGCGCGGGCATGGGCAATATCCGCCACCACCACGGGGGTTTCGATCAGGGCGAGTTGTTCGTTCAAGGCGCGGCGCTGTGCCGCGCGTGTTTCGGTCTCGCTCGCCCCGTCCTGCGGGGCGGGGCCAAGTGCCGCGATCTGGGTTTTGAGGGTCGTTATCCGCACGGCATTCTCGCCCCGCGCGGCGGCAAATTTCGCCCGCCAGCCCGACACTTCCGCCCGAAGGGTCGACAGCGCCGCGTCGGACGCCCGCCCGGCCTGAAGCGCCTCTTCGGCCCGCGTAGCGACCTTGGCCCAAGCGTCATAATCGGGCGCACCGGGGGGCATGTCGACACGCGCTGCAAGGCTGGCTGCAGGTGACGCGCCCTGCCCGATCGCCTCGGTCACGGCCTCGGCGGGGTCGGGCGCGGCGTCCGGGGCCGTTTCCTGCGCCCAGAGGACCGGGACGCTTGTCACGATGGCGAGACAGGCCACCCACAGGAAGATCAGGCCCCGGTGTATCATGCGTCCTCGAACACCCCCGGTATTTCGCGCGTCTCACGGTCGAGGAACGCGGGGACCGGCAGCCCCTTTTCGCGCAGGAACGCCGCGTTGTAGAGCTTGGCCTGATAGCGCGTGCCGTAGTCGCACAGGATGGTCACGATGGTCTTGCCCGGCCCCATGTCGCGCGCCATCTGCACCGCGCCCGAGATATTGATGGCCGACGATCCGCCGACGCACAGACCTTCGTGCTCCAACAGGTCGAAGGCATAGGGCAGCGCCTCGGCATCCGGCGCGCGGTAGACCATGTCGGGCGTGAACCCCTCGAGGTTCGCGGTGATCCGCCCCTGCCCGATCCCCTCGGTGATCGACGAGCCTTCCGAGGCAAATTCGCCCGTGGTGTAATAGCTATAAAGCGCAGCACCTTCGGGGTCGACGATGGCCGCCTTGACCCCCTTGGGTTGCAGCGCCAGCGCCATACCGCCAAGCGTGCCGCCCGACCCGACCGCGCAGACCACGCCATCGACCTTGCCCCCGGTCTGGTCCAAGATCTCGGGCCCGGTGGTTTCGACATGGGCCTGCCGGTTCGCGGTGTTGTCGAACTGGTTGGCCCAGATCGCGCCCTTGGGGTCGGTCTTGGCGATCTCTGCGGCCAGCCGACCGGAGTATTTCACGTAGTTGTTCGGGTTCTTGTAGGGCACCGCCGGAACCTCGACCAATTCCGCACCGGCAATGCGGATCATGTCCTTTTTCTCCTGGCTCTGGGTTTCCGGGATCACGATGATCGACCGAAACCCCATGGCCGCGGCCACCAGCCCGATCCCGATCCCGGTGTTACCCGCCGTGCCTTCGACGATCGTGCCCCCCCGCGCCAATTCGCCCCGCGCGACCGCGTCCCGGATGATATAGAGCGCCGCCCGGTCTTTCACCGATTGGCCGGGGTTCATGAATTCGCATTTGCCATAGATGTCGCAGCCGGTCGCCTCCGACACCGCCTTGAGTTTCACCAAAGGCGTGTTGCCGATCAGGTCGACAAGATCCGCGCGAATATCCATTGCTCTTCCTTTCATGCCGATCCCGTGGAGCGGGATACAGGGTCTTTGGTAAGTGACCCTTTGGGCGGCTTCAAGCGCTCTCGCGTAACCGGGAGCGATTGAGCGCCAGCCAATAGGCCGAAACCACCAACGGTCCAACCCCGGCCTCATCACTTGCAATCAGCGCCATCAACCGGGCGAAATCGACCACGTGGGAGCGTATGTTCTCGGCCTCGCTGGGCAGGCCCGCGATCCGGCCATGCAGACCCGTGAGATCGGCTTCGCCAACGTAGGCATAAACGTATTCGGCGACCGACCCCGGGCTGGGGTAATGCCCCGACACGTAGTGCAGCGCGCCCAAGGACAGCCCCGCCTCTTCCCTAGCCTCGCGGTGTGCGGTGTCGCGCGGCGTGTCGCCCACGTCGATGCGCCCCGCGATGGGTTCCAGCATCCAGGGGTTGGTGTCGCCCCGCAGGTATGGCCCGACGCGAAATTGTTCGACCAAGAGCACGGTGTCAGCCTTCGGGTCATAGGGCAGCACCGTCACCGCATCGCCCCCGACGAAGCCGGCCCGGTTCACCACGGGCGAGAACGCGCCATCGAAGCGGCGAAATTGCAGGTCATGCTCTTCCACCGCGAAGTAATGCGTGTAGGGCCTGCGCGCCGACGCGACGCGCACGTCACGGCCCACGTCGAATGTCCCGCGCTGGGTGGCGGGGGCGGTGCGTTGCGCCCGCAGGCGCGAGGCGGCCCTGATCCGGATCGTGGGCATCCGGGTGGCGAGCACGTCGGGCGCGATGTCCCCGAAATAGCTCATCGCCTCCTGCGCCGCCGTCTCCCACAACGGGGCATGATGCGCGACCCAATCTGACAGCGCCCATGGTGCGCCCGGCGCCGCGTCAGGGTCCGAGAGGTAGCGCCGCGTCTCGACCGGGCCATGGTCCGTCTCGACCGTCACCGAAACCGGGTCATAGGCAAATCCGGCCTCGAAGAAATCGACCCGGGCGAGATGGTGCTCGGTCAGCCCCCTCACCAGCACGCCGTGGGCTTCGGCCCCGTCGCGTTCGACCAGCATCGGGTAATCAGCGCCCGCGACCCAATGGGTGGCAAACCCCGGCAAAACGGCAGGGGTGACGGTCACGCCGGGGGTCTGACCCAGCACGATGGCGCGCAGAGGCGCATGGCACAGAGTGCCGAAGAGAAACAGCGATACCCCCGTCACCGCGTGCGCACCGACACCCAGTTGGTGATGATCCCGATGACAGCCCCGCCGATCAAGGCGGCCAGCACCACGTCGGGTTGCCCGACGATGACGAGGTATTCGAGCGCCGCGTCGAACACGCCGACGACCGCCTCCATCACCGTGTCGTAGGTGCTGCGAAACGCCCGGTCGATCATGAGCTTGGCGGAAAACCCGAACAGCGTCAGCACGGCCTGCGCCACCGCGCTGGTCATCCCGATGGCGATGGCATCGCCGGTCTGGCGTTGGAACCGGGGGCCGGTGAAATACCAGCCGACGATCACACCCGCCGCCGCCGCCCCCAAGGGCAGGCCATCAAGCCGGGTGACCGGTTCGAAATACGGCATCGCGAGAAACGATACGCCGACCCCGAGGACCGCGAAGAGCACCGCCGCGACAAGCCGCGAAAATGTGGGCATCCGCCTCTCCGTTTCGTTGACGGGCGGTCGCTACGCTGGTCGCCCGATCGTCACCTGCACCACGTCGCAGTTTTCCGCCTGAAACGCCGCTGCGCAACCCGCGAGATAGAAATTCCACATCCGCCGGAACCGGTCGTCAAAACCCTGCTGCGTGATCTCGTCCCACCGATCGTTGAAGGTTTCCATCCAGCGGCGCAAGGTCTGGCTGTAGCTTTGTCCAAAAGCGATTTGGTGGCGTAGCGCCAGCCCCGCCTTCTCGATCTCGGACCTGAGCACGGATTTTGACGGAAGCATGCCACCCGGAAAGATGTATTTCTGAATGAAATCCACGCCTTTCCGGTAACTCTCAAAGCGCCGCTCGGTCAGCGTGATGATCTGGAGCGTGGCCTGTTTGCCCGGTTTCAGGCATTTTTTCAGGGTCTCGAAATAGACCGGCCAATATTTTTCACCCACCGCCTCGAACATCTCGATGCTGGCGATGCCGTCGTATTGCCCGGTCTCGTCGCGGTAATCCTGCAATTTGAAGGTGACCTTGTCCGACAGCCCCGCCTTTTCGATGCGCGCCACGGCATAGTCGTATTGCTCCTGCGAAATGGTCAGGCAGGTGACATGCAGCCCGCGTTGGCCGGCGGCATATTCGGCAAAGCCGCCCCAGCCACAGCCAATCTCAAGCACATGTTCGCCGGCGGTGACCCCCATCTGGTCGACCATCGAGGCGTATTTCTGCTCCTGCGCTTTCTCAAGGCTCTCCTGCCCGGTCTCGAACAGGGCCGAGGAATAGGTCATCGTCTCGTCCAGCCAGAGGGTGTAGAAATCATTGCCCAGATCG
>JAABTN010000070.1 GCA_011389895.1 Maritimibacter sp.
ACCGTGTCAGAAGACAGGATGGTACCAGCCACGGCGCCCAGCTATCCCAATGGCTGCCATGTCGCCGAGGTCGAGATCGACCCGGAGACGGGCGCTCTGGACCTTGTCGGCTACTGGGCGGTGGAAGACCTGGGCACGCTCGTGAACCCGATGCTGGCCGAGGGTCAGATCCATGGCGGGGTCGCCCAGGGGATCGGCCAGGCCCTGCTCGAGGCGCTGGTTCACGACGCCGAAAGCGGGCAATTGCTCACCGGCAGCCTGATGGATTACGCCCTGCCCCGCGCGTCCGATCTGCCACCCCTGCACGTGATCTCGCGACCTTCGGCGACGACGGCGAACCCGCTGGGCGCCAAGGGTGCAGGCGAGGCGGGCACGGTCGGCGCCCTTGCGGCGGTCGTGAACGCGGTGGCGGACGCGCTCGGCCCCGCCGGCGTGGATCATGTGCCGATGCCGGCGACACCCTTTGCCATCTGGTCAGCGCTGAACGCGGCGACTACATCGTCGGAGGCGTGTTGACCCAGAAGGCGCGCGCCATGCGGTCGCCGCTGTTGCCATAACGATGGTCGAGCATCGAAGAAAAATAGATCATGTCGCCGCGCCCGACAGGATAGGTCTCATCCTCGACAATCACGTCCAGCACCCCGTCAAGGACAAAGATCAGCTCCTCGCCTTCGTGATGCAGGAAGCGCGGCTGTTCTGCCCCGGGCTCGAGATGGAGCATCTGCACCTGCAGCAGGCCGTCATGACCGAATGGCAGGATACGGTCGAACCAGACGCCGGCCCGCGCCTCGTCCCGGTCCTTGCCGGTGATCTCGAAACGGTTCGCAGGAAAGACCACGACCTTGCCAGCGGACAGGTCATCGTTTTCCTGCAAAATCAGGTCCGATACGCTCACCTCGAGTGCTGCCGCGATGCGGTGCAGCATCGCGAGCGAGGGTGACAGGCGGCTGTTCTCGACCTTTGAGACCATGCTCTCGGAGCAGCCCACCAATTCCGCGAGCCGCTTCAGGGTATATCCCTTCAGCAGCCTTTCATACTTTATTTTTCGCCCATGATGCGCCACCCGGCTTATCGGCGTTGTTTGCGATTTTTGATTATTCATTGCTTTCCAAGGTCACGCGCCACTCGGTCTGGTCGCGCAGGATTACTTGAAGCCCTCAAGGCCTGTCAAGAAACTTGAATGCCTGAAAATTGCACACAAACCAGTCAACAAACCCGTGTCTCAGGCGGCCCGCGGGCACAGCCAAAAGCATCCGTCCCGGTGACGCGCCACTGCGGTCCTGTCAGGCAGCCGAGCGTCGCGCAGGGCCTTCTGAACGATTTGGCGTCCATGATCGTCGAGATCGAAACGCTCTTGAAGTTTGCAGCCCCCATATTCCGGGTCAGCTTGGTCTTGGGGACAGCGGCCTGGATCGCCGCACGTATCGTGTAACCCAGGACAAATGCCCAACCTGACTTCCGAAAAAACCGATCGCCGTTTTTGTCGTGTCTCCGAATTTTGCCCAAAGCTCCATGAGCTGTCCGCAATCTTAAATAAGAGGATGAAACCCGACAATTCGGCAAACGTTCCCGAGCGTTGAATCGCCGTCGAACGTATCGAAACGCGGCCCGAAGGCCGCGCGAGCATACGCAGCGATCACGTCCCCTCAGGACGGCGGTGTCAGCTTGTGGATCTGCCCTTCGTCGACCGCGGTGTAGAGGCTGCCATCGGGACCGAGCACCAGCGACCGGAACCGCGCGCTTTCCATGGGCAAGGTCATCTCGGTGACATCCTCCACCGAAATCTCGCCATCCTCGGTCCGCAGCTCGATCACGTCGATCCGCTGACCAAGCGGGGTGCCGCCAAAGCCGATCCCCATCAGCCCGACAACCATCGCGCCATCCCAATCGCCCCAGCCTTCGCCGCTCAGGAACTCGGCCGTGGACGTGCCCTGCGACCAGCCATTATTGGTCCAGATCGGCGGCATCGCGTCGGGATAGGTCTCGAAATCGGTCATCGGCATGAAGGCCGCGCGTTCATAACGGTTCATGCCCTCCATCTGGTTCGGCATGTAACCGCAATAGCCGTCCGGGCAATCGCCCCGCCCGGCCATGTTGTCACGCGGATCCCAGCCGCCATTGCCGCCATTTGTCAGCACGGTGATCTCGTCGGAATGCCATGGCCCGTGTTCGGCGATGATGGGCTGCCCGGTCTCGGGATGGAAGGTGATGCCCTGCACGTTGCGGTGCCCGTAGGTATAGGTGCGCGGATCAAAACCCTCGGGCGGCGCGTTCCCGGGTGCGGCATTGCCGTCGGTGTCGACCCGGATGACCTTGCTGCCCATGATGGTCGGGCTTTGCGGAATCTCCGCTTGGTGGTTGTCACCGGTCGTCAGGTAGATGTACTCGCCGTCGGGGCCGAACCGCACACGCCCGCCATTATGCGTGCCGGTGCCGCCGAACGGGTGATCCGTCGCCTCCGTCTTGTAAGGCACATCGTCGATGATGTCGGTCCGGTCCGACACATCGGTGAAGCCCTCGTTCACGACAAGCCGCATCAGCCGGTTGGTGGGCGGATCGGACTGGTTGGAGGCCGAATAGACATAGACCCGGCGGTTCTCCTCGAAGTTCGGATCAACCGCCACGCCGTTCATCCCGGCTTGACCGTCGCAAAACAGATCGGACGCCGTGCTGGCATAATCCTCGGTCTCTTCCATGCCAAGCAGCGCATTG
>JAABTN010000007.1 GCA_011389895.1 Maritimibacter sp.
GGTATAACCGCGCGCTGCACGGCCTCACCGGCAAGCGCACGGAGCTTTCCGAATTTCACATCGACATCTCCGGCTATTCCTACGAGATCGGCGAGGAGTTGGGGGATCATCTCTACCTCAACCCCAACGGGGTGAACCGGCTGTTCATCATCCTCACGGTCGAGCAAAAAACCGCGCCGCTGCTCAACGCCAAATTCTCGACCTCGCGCGGGATCCTGCGGCAGTTTATCGAGGGCAACGAGGCAAAGCTTTTCGCGCTGACCGCCCATGACGCGGTGGCGGGCGAATTGAACAATTCGGTGTTCGATGCCAGCGATCCCGCGCGCCTTCTCGATATCCGCACCATCACCGTGAGCGCGGACACCACGCAGAGCCACGTGGAAAATGCCCGCAAGCTCGCCGACAAGATCGAAGAATTTCAGACCGGCGAAGAGGCGTGGTTCGACGACGTGCTGATCGCCGAGATGATCGGGCTGGCCAAGAAAACCGGCGATGTGACCCGTCAGCCCATCGACCTCGCGCGCCCAACCTATACGCAGGACAATTTCTGGACCGCACATTTCGGTGGGCTTTACGTGTTTCGCGACGTGTCGGAACCGGCGGTCATCGCGGTCGGGGACAAGGCCGCGCTGGGCGAGATGCCGATCGAGACCACGCTGGATTTCAGCGACCGCAACGGGATCGCGGCGTTTCTTGAACTCAATGAACTGGTGGAACCGATCATCAAGGCGCGGGGGGTCGATGGCGCCGCGATCCTGCGCCAAAAGATGGATTTCATCCTCGTGGATGCGGCGACCTCATCGGGGCTCGAAATGGAAGGGATGGACCATCGGTCGCTTCACCGGCTTGCGCAACGCATGGGTTCCGAGCTTCCGGAAGAGTTTCTGACGCTCAATCAACTGGTCCGATGGGCGCTCAACGGTGGCAAATGGCCCCGTATCGCGTCCGATGATGCGAGCTATTTCTACACCCTGCGCGCCCGGCCCGACCACCCGGACCGCGACCTGATCAACCAGATGCTGTCCGAGCTTGCCCCGCTCGACGTGCGGCAATTGTTCATCTGCCACAAGCAGGCCTTCTATGACGCCTACGCGGGCTGGCCGGACACCAAGAAGGATTATGTGGCCGAATTCCTCGCCCGCGATTATGCCGCCAACAAGGCGGGCGCGCGCGAGGCGCTGTTTGGCGGCGAAGAACCCGCGCCCAAGCCGGTGTCTTCCGCCGCGAAAGAGGATATAGTCGACATCGTTGGCCCATGGGGCGCGGTCAGGAGGTCATCATGAATCTCATAAGGCTCATCGTATTCGGGTTCCTCTTTCTCTCGGTGATCTACCTCGCGGTGGCGTGGTATTCTCGGTCGGTCCGCCACGAGAAGCTGGAAAAGGAATGGGACGAGGATCACCCCGATGGCGGCGACCGCGCCAAGCGCCAGACTTTCATCACCCAGGGCATGATCGACTACAACGACTCGATCCGGCCCAAGCTGCTCTTGCTCATCTATATCGTGCCCATGCTGTTCGTAGGTGCGATCCTGTATATCACCAACGCGAATTGAGGCCGTCATGCGCACCGTCCGCAACGTCATCCTGGGAATCATCGTCGTCGCCTTCGGGCTTCTCCTGCTCTACGTGCTGCCCCGCCACGACGTGGCCCGCATCACCGGGACCGAGATCATCCGGATGGATTTCTCGTCCCTGAACCGGCCGTTCTATGCCCAATCCGACAGCGCCTCGGCCGAGTTGGCGACGCGCGATGTCCGGCTGATCAACACGGTGAAAAAGCGCACCATGCTGTTGGGCTTCATCCAGCGCGACAGCGAACGTGTCTTTGTCTACCGCAACGAAGACACCGGCTGGATCTGGCCGCCCTATTTCAAATTCGACTCCTCGGATCTACAGGCCGAAGCCTTGGCGAACGTGTCGGCTGCGGGCAACGAGCAATGGGTGGTCATCACCCGCTATGGCTGGCGCAACCGGTTCTTCACGATCTATCCGAACATGATCGCGATCAAGCCGGTCGAGGGGCCCAATGTCACGGTGATCCCGTGGTTCAACATCTTCTTCTTCGTCGCGCTCTTTGCCGCCCTGCTCTTCCTGCGGGCCTTCTGGATCCAGTTTCGCGAACGCGCCATCGACCCGAAGCTCGAAGACACCCGCGATGCTTGGGACAAGGTCGATGCCTACGCCGACGAGAAACGCGGGCGGTTGTCGCGCTGGTGGAGAAGCTGGACCGGGAAGACATAGCCGCGCGGACGACAGGAGCTGCGCAGGGCGTTTCGAAAAGCGTTTCGGAAAACATCTTGCACCTCAACCGGCGGGATTGTTTCATGGGCCTGCCCCGTTCTGGGGCCGGAGGGAGACATATGACAAAGCTTTTCACGAGCGCCGCCGCGATCGCCCTGATCGCAGGCAGTGCCTTTGCCCAGCAAGACACCATCACGATCGGCATGCAGCTTGAGCCACCGAACCTCGACCCCACCGGGGGCGCTGCGGCGGCGATCGACGAGGTGGTCTATTCCAATATCTTCGAAGGCCTGACGCGCTTTGGCCCGGACGGGTCGATCCAGCCGGGGCTGGCCAGCGATTGGTCGGTGAATGACGATGGCACGGTCTATACTTTCACGCTGCGCGATGGCGTGACCTTCCATGACGGCTCCGCGATGGACGCCGAAGATGTCATCTTCTCGCTCGACCGCGCCCGCGCGGAAGATTCAACCAATGCGCAAAAGGCGCTTTTTGCCGGGATCGAAAGCGTCGAGGCCCCCGATCCGCTGACCGTCGAGGTGACGTTGTCGGAACCCAACGGGAATTTCCCCTTCAACATGGCTTGGGGCGACGCGGTGATCGTTGCGCCCGAATCCATCGAAGAGGCCGCCACGGCGCCGGTCGGCACCGGGCCGTTCACCTTCACCGAATGGGTGCAGGGCGACCACGTGACGATCTCGCGCAACGACGCCTATTGGGGCGAGGCACCCGCGCTCGCCACCGCGACGTTCAAATTCATCTCGGATGGCAACGCCGCCTTCGCCGCGATGATGGCAGGCGACGTGGATGCCTTCCCGGTCTTTCCCGCCCCCGAGCTGATCAGCCAGTTCGAGGCAGACCCCCGGTTCACCGTGATCGAAGGGTCCACCGAAGGGGAAACCATTCTCGGCATGAACAACGCGCTCGCACCCTTGGACAACGTGAAGGTGCGGCGGGCCATCAGCCATGCGATCAACCGTCAGGACATCATCGACGGGGCCATGTTCGGCTACGGCACGCCCATCGGCACGCATTTCGCCCCGCACAACCCGGATTACGTCGACCTGACCGATATGTCGGCGCATGACCCGGAGGCGGCAAAGGCGCTGTTGGCCGAGGCCGGGGTCGAGAACCTCACGCTTCGCCTGATGCTGCCGCCCCCGACCTATGCCCGCCGGGGGGGCGAGATCATCGCGGCGCAGCTTCGCGATGTCGGGATCGAAACCGAGATTTCCAACCTCGAATGGGCGCAATGGCTGGAACAGGTGTTCAAGGGCAAGGATTTCGATCTTACCATCGTGAGCCATACCGAGCCTGCCGACATCAACATCTACGCGCGGCCCGAGTATTACTTCCAGTATGACAATGCCGACTTCCAGGCCTTGATCGAGGATCTCGCGGTCGAGAGCGACCCGGCAAAACGGAGCGAGATGAACAAGACGGCGCAGCGCACCATCGCGGAGGATTACGTGAATGGCTACCTGTTCCAGCTTGCCAAGGTCGGTGTCGCCAATGCCAAGATCGAAGGGCTTTGGGAGAACGCCCCGACGCAGGCCAACGACCTGACCGAGGTGCGCTGGGTCGACTGATTCTGGACCAAATCGGAACGAAAAGGGCGCCTCCGGGCGCCCTTTTTTGTGGCCAACGGCGCGCGCTGACGCGCGCACATGTTTGATTGCGTTCGGGCCACGCGGGCCTTGGAGGATCCTCCTCCAAACCTCCGGGGATATTTCGGGACCGGAAACCGGGATCAAGGGCCGGCGCGTGTCAACGGCGATCATTCTGTCGATCCCCCCTTTCGCCGGCCCGCGCAGCATCCTAACGTCGCCGCATGCTGCGCTTCGTCTTGACCCGGTTCGTTTCGCTCACCCTGAGCCTCATCGTTGCCTCGCTGGTGATCTTCGCGGTGATCGAAATCATCCCCGGCGATCCGGCGAGCTATATGCTGGGTCTCAATGCCTCGCCCGACGCGGTGGCGGCGCTGCGCGATCAGCTTGGTTTGAACGAAAGCCTTGCCCTGCGCTACGTCGATTGGGTCGGCGGCATGGTGACCGGGGATTTCGGTCTGTCCTATACCTACAAGGTGCCGGTGTCGGACCTGGTCATGCAAAGGCTCTGGGTGTCGCTGCCGCTTGCGATTTATGCGCTGGTGCTCTCGACGCTCATCGCCATTCCTGTGGGCTTGATCGCGGCGGCGAAACGGGGCAGCGCCACGGACTATTCGATCATGGGGGCCACGCAGCTTGGTATTGCCGTGCCGAATTTCTGGTTCGCCATGCTGCTTGTCTTGGTTTTCGCCGTGACATTGCGCTGGTTCTCGGCAGGGGGATTTCCGGGTTGGGACGCGGGCTTCTGGCTCGCCCTGAAATCGCTGACTTTACCCGCCATCGCACTCGCCCTGCCCCAGGCGTCGATCCTCGCACGCGTGATGCGCTCGGCCCTGATCGAAACGCTGGGCGAGGATTACATACGCACCGCGCGGGCCAAGGGGCTGTCGCGGCGGCAGGCCACGGTGCGGCACGCGCTGCGCAACGCGATGATCCCGGTGCTCACAATCATCGGGCTTCAGTTTTCATTCCTGCTCGCGGGCGCGATCATCATCGAGAACGTCTTTTTCCTGCCCGGTCTCGGGCGGTTGATCTTCCAAGGCATCACCCAGCGTGACCTGATCGTGGTCGAAAGCCTCGTGATGCTGCTGGTCTTCGCGGTGATCCTGGTCACCTTTCTCGTCGACATCGCCTATGCCGCCGTCGACCCGCGTCTGAGGCGCGGGCGATGAAGCTGCCCCTCCAACTCATCCTCGGGGCGCTGCTGTCGGTGTTCTTCATCGTTGCCGCAGTGCTGAGTTTCCTGTGGGTTCCGCATGACGTGACCACGCTTGCCATCACGCAGAAGCTTCAGGCCCCCTCGGGCACCTATTGGCTTGGCACCGATCACCTTGGCCGCGACACGTTATCGCTTCTGATGGTGGGCGCACGCACGTCGATCGCTGTGGCGGTCGTGGCGGTCGGGGTCGGCATGGCGGTGGGTGTGCCTTTGGGCCTCATGGCGGCGGCGAACCGGGGCAGCCTGATCGACGAGGTGATCATGCGGGGCAACGACCTTATCTTCGCCTTCCCGTCGCTGGTCATCGCCATCCTGATCACGGCGGTCTTCGGCCCCTCGGCGGTCAACGCCATCCTTGCCATCAGCATCTTCAACATCCCCGTTTTCGCGCGCGTCACACGGGGCGGGGCGTTGTCGATCTGGACGCTCGATTACATCCTCGCCGCCCGGGTGGCGGGTAAGGGACGCCTGCGCATCTCGGTCGAGCATATCCTGCCAAATATCCTCAACCTGCTGATCGTGCAGGGCACGATCCAGTTTTCTCTCGGTATTCTCGCCGAAGCCGCGCTGTCTTATGTCGGGCTGGGCGCGCAACCGCCAACCCCATCTTGGGGCCGAATGCTCGCCGAAGCGCAAACCATGATCTACACCGATCCGCGTCTCGCGATCCTTCCCGGTCTTGCCATCGTGGCGATGGTTCTAGGGCTGAACCTGATGGGCGACGGGCTTCGCGATCTGACCGACCCGCGTGTGCGCAGGACACGCGCATGATCGCGCTCGAAACCCTTTCGGTGTCGATCCACGGCACCCCGATCCTGCGCAACGTGGACTTGGGTCTTGAGACCGGCAAGATCACCGGGCTGGTCGGTGAAAGCGGGTCGGGAAAATCCATGACCGCGCTGGCCATCATGGGGTTGCTTCCCAATGGGGCCGAGGTATCGGGCCACGTGCGGCTTGGTGATGAAGACCTTCTCTCCCTGCGCGAAACGCGCCTGTGTGCCATTCGCGGCAACCGCATCGGCATGATCTTTCAAGAGCCGATGACAGCGCTGAACCCGGTGAAGACCATCGGGGACCAGGTGACCGAGACGCTTCTGATCCATGGCCGCGCCACCCGCCGCGAGGCGCGCGATATCGCCACCGACAAGCTCGCCCGCGTGGGTCTTGGCCAGACACCGCTGTCGCGGTTCCCGCATGAGCTGTCGGGCGGCCAACGACAGCGCGTTGCCATCGCCATGGCCATCGCGCTCCACCCCGATCTGCTCATCGCGGATGAGCCGACCACGGCGCTCGACGTCACGACGCAGGCGCAAATCCTCGACCTGATCCGTGACATCGTGACGGAAGAGGGGATGTCGCTTTTGCTCATCACCCATGATCTCGCGGTCGTTGCCGGGATGACCGACCACACCGCCGTGATGAAAGAGGGCGAGATCGTGGAACAGGGGGAAACCGAAACCCTGTTTCGGACCATGTCGCACCCCTATACCAAGGCGCTGTTGAAGGCGTCGTCGCATCAGCCCGAGCGCCCGCCTTTGCCGGTTCAGGACCCGATCCTGACCGGTGAAGGCGTGATCCGCGACTACCGCACGCCGCGCCCATCGCTCTTTGCAGCCCCCGGCAGGTTTCGCGCGGTGAACGCGGTCAGCTTCACCTTGGGCAAGGGCGAAAGCCTCGGTCTGGTCGGGGAATCGGGGTGTGGCAAATCCACCCTGACCCGCGCCATCCTTGGTCTCGACCCGATCCAGGGTGGCACCATCACAGCCTTTGGTCACAGGGTCGGGCCGGGGTTTCCCAACGCATTGCGCTCCGGTATCCAGGTCGTGTTCCAGGACCCCTACGGGTCGTTCAACCCGCGCTGGACCGTCGAACGGCTTGTGGCCGAGCCCTTTCACCTGATGCCCTCGCCCCCCGCCGACCGCCGCGCGCGGGTGGCCGAAGCGCTTGCCGACGTGGGGATCGAGCCGACCGCGATGGACCGTTTCATCCACGAATTTTCCGGCGGTCAGCGTCAGCGCATCGCGATCGCGCGCGCGCTCATCACCAAGCCCGAGCTCATCGTGCTGGACGAAGCGGTTTCGGCGCTTGACGTTTCGGTGCGTGCCCAAGTGCTCGACCTGATCGCGAAGTTGCAGGCAGAGCATGGGCTAAGCTACATCTTCATCTCCCATGACTTGTCGGTCGTGCGCGCCATCACCGACCGGGTCATGGTCATGCGCGAAGGCGAGATTGTCGAAACCGGGGCGACCGAGGCGGTGTTTTCCAACCCGCAGCACCCCTATACCCGCACCCTGATCGCGGCGACCCCGCAGATCCCCGAAGACTGGCAGGAGAAGGCGAAACATGCGTGAACACCTTTGGTATGATGCCACACAGGTTCACATCGGCGGCGCGTGGCGCGCGCCCACGGGTGGTGGGCAGCTTGATCTAGAAGACCCCTCGACCGGCGATTTGATCGGAACCATCGCACGCGGCACTGCAGACGACATCGACGCGGCTGTCATGGCGGCACAGGCGGCGCTTTCGGGCAACTGGGGGAGCATGAGCGCGGTGGAACGGGGGCGTATCCTCACCCGCATCGGCCTGTTGGTGCAGGACAGGATCGAGGCGCTGACGATCATCGAGGCGACCGACGTGGGCAAACCTCTGACCCAAGCGCGCAACGATGCGCTGGCGCTGGCGCGTTACATGGAGTTCTACGGTGGGGCGGCGGACAAGATCATGGGGGAAACGATCCCCTATCTCGATGGTTACACGGTTTATACCTTGCGCGAACCGCATGGCGTGACCGGCCATATCGTGCCGTGGAATTACCCGATGCAGATCATCGGGCGCAGCGTTGGCGCAGCACTTGCCATGGGCAACGCCTGTGTTTTGAAACCAGCGGAAGAAGCCTGTCTCACCGCCTTGGCTTTCGTGGCCATTGCCGAAGAGGCGGGCTTGCCGCCCGGGGCCCTGAACGTGGTGCCGGGGCTGGGCGAAGAAGCAGGCGCGGCGCTCGCCGCCCACCCCGGCGTGCATCACGTCAGCTTCACCGGCTCGGTCGCCACCGGCGAGAAGGTGCAGGCGGCGGCCGCGAAAAACGTCACCCCGGTGACGCTGGAGCTTGGGGGCAAATCGCCACAGATCGTGTTCGACGACGCCGACCTCGACGCGGCGCTTCCATTTCTCGTCGGGGCCTGCATCCAGAACGCGGGCCAAACCTGCTCGGCCTCATCGCGGGTTCTGATCCAGCGTGGCATTTACGACGACCTCGTCACGCGCATGGCCGACCGGTATCGCACCATGACCTCGGCCCCTGCCCGGCTTGACGCCAACCTCGGCCCGCTGATCTCGGCCCGCCAGAAACAGATCGTCGAAGGCTACATCGCGAAAGGGGCCGATCTGCGGCTGGCCGGACAGGGCATTGTCGCGCCCGATGCCCCGGCCACCGGCCATTACGTGCCCGCCACCCTGTTTGCCGATGTGCCCCCGGACCACTCGCTTGCACGAGACGAGATTTTCGGACCCGTGCAGGTCGCCATCCCGTTTGAAGATGAAGACGACGCGGTCAGGATCGCCAATGGCACCGATTACGGTCTTGTCGCCAGCGTCTGGACCGATAACGGGGCTCGCCAGATGCGCATGGCCAAGGCGATCCGGGCCGGACAGGTGTTCATCAACAACTACGGCGCGGGCGGGGGTGTCGAGCTTCCATTCGGTGGCGTAGGGAAATCCGGGCACGGGCGCGAAAAGGGGTTCGAGGCCCTCTATGGCTTCTCAACCCTGAAGACCGTCGCCGCGCGCCATGGCTGACAAATCTCGCCTGGGGCGCCGGATATGACACTGCGCATCGACAACCAAAGCGCGCGAGCGCTCTGGCTGGCCACCCACGGTCTGGCCGCACCGCCGACCCGCACGCCGGATGTCATGGCGATCATCCGCGACCTCGGGTTTCTACAACTCGACACGATCCGCAACGTGGTGCGCGCGCAGGACCACATCCTGTGGTCGCGCGCGCAGACCTACCGCGAAGGGGCGGTCTGGACCCATCTCGCGACCCGCGCGTTGTTTGAACATTTCACCCATGACGCCTCGCTCATCCCGCGCGAAATCCTGCCCCTCTGGACCCGGCGGTTTCGCGACCTCGGCGCACGGGCCGCACAGGGGGAGTGGTATCAATCCGGGCTTGGGCAGACCGAGATCGCGACCATACGTGCACGTATTGAACGCGAGGGCGCGCTGTCGACCCATGCCTTCGACACCAAGGTCGAGAGCCGCGAAATGTGGGCCCGACCACCGCACAAGAAGGCGCTGGACCAGATGTGGTATGCAGGTGAGCTGGCCACCTCGCACCGCGAGAACTTCGTGAAATTCTATGACCTTGGAAGCCGCGTGCTTGGCCCGGTCGACACCGGGATGAAAGACCGGGACCGCGAAGACGCTCTTCATGCAGAAGCGCTTTCGCGCCTGCGCCTTGCCACACCCGGCGAGCTTGCCCGTTTCTGGGACGCCACCCGCCCGCATGAGGCCCGAAGCTGGTGCAACCAACATACGACCTCGGTCAAAGTCGAGACCGCAGACGGGCGCATCGTCACCATGCGCGCCGCGCCCGAGATCGAGGATGACCTTGCAGCACTTCCGCAACTGTCGCAGCGCCTGCGCCTGATCAACCCTTTCGATCCGGCCTTTCGGGACCGCGCCCGCACCGCGCGGCTTTTCGGCTTTTCCTACCGCAACGAGATGTTCGTGCCGCAAGACAAGCGCACCTATGGCTACTACGTCTACCCGCTGCTCGAAGGCGATCGGTTCGTCGGGCGGATCGAGGCGAAAGCGGACAAGAAAACCGGCACGCTCCGCGTCACCGGGTTCTGGCCCGAGCCCGGCGTCAGGTTCGGCGCGGGTCGGCGAGACCGGCTTTTTGCCGAGCTTGGCCGATTTGCCCGATTTGGCGGGCTTTCCGGCGTGACTTGGGCTTGCCCTCACCCCTGAGGCGGCGCACCCTGCGCCAAAAAAGGAGGACACAATGCGGCTCAAGGATAAACGTGTCATCGTCACCGGCGGTGCATCTGGTTTCGGTGCGGGTATCGTGCGCAAATTCGCAAGCGAAGGGGCCAAGGTGCTTGTCGCCGACCTCAACGAAGACGCCGCAAACACGGTTGCGCAGGAGCTTTCGGGGTTCGCCCAGCAGGTTGACGTGGCCAATGCCGCCTCGGTCGCCGCGATGACAAAAGCGGCCCAGGACAAGATGGGCGGGATCGACATCCTGGTGAACAACGCGGGCATCACGCACCTGCCACAACCGATGGAGGAGGTGACGGAAGACGAATTCGACCGGGTCTTCGCGGTCAACAGCAAGTCTGTCTACCTGACCGCGCGCGAAATCGTGCCCTTGATGAAGGCCGCCGGACAAGGCGCGATCCTCAACATCGCCTCGACTGCCGGGGTGTCGCCGCGCCCGAACCTAAGTTGGTATAACGCCTCCAAGGGGTGGATGATCACGGCGACGAAATCCATGGCGGTAGAGCTCGCCCCGCTCGGTATCCGGGTGAACGCCTTGGCCCCGGTCGCGGGGGAAACGCCGCTCCTGTCCAGCTTCATGGGCGAAGACACGCCCGAGGTTCGGAGCAAATTCCTGTCCACCATCCCGCTTGGCCGCTTCTCGACGCCCGAAGACATGGGCAACGCCGCCTGTTTCCTATGCTCCGACGAAGCCGGCATGATCACCGGGGTCGCGATGGAAGTTGATGGCGGGCGCTGTATCTAGACCCAGGGCGGGCGCTGCGCGACCCCACCCGGCAACGAAGGACGACCATGACGATGACACCCGGAGAGAGAAACCTGATCACCGATGTTCCCGGCCTGCGGGTCGGCAACGCATCGGACAACCGGGTCAAAACCGGGGCGAGCGTGCTTGTCGGCGACGCACCGTTTACCGCCGCAGTCCACGTCATGGGCGGCGCGCCGGGCACGCGGGAAACCGACCTGCTCGCACCCGACAAAACGGTGCAGGAGGTGGATGCGCTGGTCCTCTCTGGCGGTTCGGCCTTCGGGCTCGACGCCGCCTCGGGCGTCGCGGATGCGCTTCGCGAGGCCGGGCGCGGGTTTCAGGTGGGCGACCAAAGGGTGCCCATCGTGCCCGGCGCGATCCTGTTCGATCTGATCAATGGCGGTGAGAAGGATTGGGAAAGCCCGCCCTACAAGGCCTTGGGGCGGGCCGCGCTTGATGCGGCAGACCATGACTTCGCGCTGGGAAGTCACGGTGCGGGCACCGGTGCGATCACCGCCACGCTCAAGGGCGGATTGGGCTCGGCCTCGCTCGTGCTGGACAACGGCATGACCGTCGGAGCGCTCGTCGCGGTGAACCCGGTCGGCAACGTCGCCGGGCCGAATGGTGCGTTCTGGGCCAACCCGTGGGAGTTTGGCGGTGAGTTCGGCGGGCGCGGCCCGGTCACCGGGTTCGACCCCGGCGCGCCGCTGGTCACCAAGCTGACCCCGAACACCGCCACGACCATCGCCATCGTCGCCACCGATGCGCGGTTGACCCAGGCACAGGCGACGCGCATGGCCACCGCTGCGCATGACGGGATCGCCCGCGCGATCCAGCCCAGCCATACGCCGCTGGATGGTGACCTTGTGTTCGCCGCGGCGACGGGGGCGAAACCGCTCACGGCACCCGAAATCGATCCCATGCGCCTTGGCCACGCTGCCGCCACCTGTCTCGCCCGCGCCATCGCGCGCGGCGTCTACCACGCAACGCCCGCGCCCGGCGATCTCATGCCAACATGGACCGCGCGACATGCAGGCGATTAACAGGACATTGACAGGACGGTGACCCGGCACGACCATTGTCCCGGCTGACCAACGATAGGAGACCCCGATGAAACCCATTTCTGCACTTGCGGCCACGCTCGCCGCCGCGCTGGCGCTCGCCGCCGCGCCCGCCCTTGCCGATGACGTAACCGACACGCTGGAAAGCGCGCTCATGGCCTATGAAGAGGGCGACATTGATTACGCGATCGAAGAGCTGGATTATGCCAAGACCCTGATGTCCGCTATGAAAACCGATCAACTCGGCGCGTTCCTGCCGGAAGCGCCGGCTGGATGGACGCGCGAAATCGACACCGAATCCGGTAATGTCGTTGGCATGATGGGCGGCGGCATCAGCGCGCAGGCCGATTACACCAACGGCTCCGACAGCTTCACCGTCATGATCATCGCCAACAACCCGATGGTCACCGCCGCCAGCGCGATGCTCAACAACGCCGCCATGCTGGGCATGAAGGTCGAGCGGGTCGGGCGGCAGAAGTTCGTCGATGACAACGGCTCTCTCACCGGGCTGGTCGACAACCGGATCATGGTGCAGGCGGAAGGTGCCGACAAGGCGACGCTGATTTCCGTGCTTGAGACCATCGACTACCGTGCACTTCAGGATTTCAGCAGGTAAAAGGCCCCCTGCCGGATCCCGGTCGAAATTGGCGTCTCCTTCATCGGGCACGCCAGCCGCCGGCGCGAAAACATGATACCTCAGGATTGGAGACCCCCATGCCCCGCGATGCAACCGATCTCGTCTCGCTGCTCACCGATCCCTCGCTTCTGGCGTCGCAGGCCTTTGTTGCGGGCGAATGGATCGACGCGGATGATGGTAAGACCTTCGCGGTCGAAAACCCGTCGCGCGGGGATGTGATCTGTTCGGTCCCCGATCTGGGGCGCGCGGAAACCGCCCGCGCCATCGCCGCCGCCGAATTGGCACAGAAAGACTGGCAGGCGCTGACCGCTAAAGAGCGCGCAAACATCTTGCGTAAATGGTTCACCCTGATGTTGGAAAACCAAGGCGATCTTGCCGCGATCCTGTCGGCCGAGATGGGCAAGGCCGTGACCGAAGCCAAGGGCGAGATTGCCTATGGAGCAAGCTTCATCGAATGGTTCGCGGAAGAGGGCAAGCGCATCTATGGCGAAACCATTCCGGGTCACCAGCCCGACAAACGGCTTATGGTGATCCGCCAGCCGATTGGCGTGGTCGGCTCGATCACCCCATGGAACTTTCCCAATGCCATGATCACCCGCAAGGCCGGGCCCGCGCTTGCCGCCGGTTGCGGCTTCGTGGCAAAACCGGCCGCCGAGACCCCGCTCTCCGCGCTCGCCATGGCGGTGCTTGCCGAACGTGCCGGGCTGCCAAAGGGCCTGTTCTCGGTCGTCACCTCGTCGTCGTCCTCGGACATAGGCAAGGAGTTTTGCGAAAACCCCGCCGTGCGCAAGCTCACCTTCACCGGCTCGACCGAAGTCGGGCGCATCCTTTTGCGGCAGGCCGCCGACCAGGTGATGAAATGCTCCATGGAGCTGGGCGGAAATGCTCCCTTCATCGTCTTTGACGACGCCGACATCGACGACGCGGTGCAAGGCGCCATCGCCTGCAAATTTCGCAACAATGGCCAGACCTGCGTCTGCGCCAACCGGATCTACGTGCAGGACGGCATCTACGACGCCTTCGCCGACGCCTTTGCAAAGGCGGTCTCGAACCTCAAGGTCGGGGATGGGCTGGACAAGGACACCGACCTTGGCCCGCTGGTCTCGGAAGGCGCGGTGAAGAAGGTGCAGGCACATCAAAAGGACGCGACCGACAAGGGCGGTGAAATCATCCTTGGCGGCGCGCCCCACGATCTCGGACCGCTGTTCTACCAGCCCACCATCGTGAAGAATGCGACACAGGACATGGCCTGCGCGACCGAAGAAACTTTCGGCCCCTTCGCCCCGCTGTTTCGCTTCACCGACGAAGACGACGTGATCGCACAGGCCAATGACACGATCTTTGGCCTCGCGTCCTATTTCTTCGCAAAGGACGTGTCGCGGGTCTACAAGGTCGCGGAAGCGCTGGAATACGGGATCGTCGGCGTGAACACCGGCATCATCTCGACCGAGGTCGCGCCTTTTGGCGGGGTGAAGCAATCCGGCTTGGGTCGCGAAGGCTCGCGCCACGGGATCGAGGATTTCCTCGATATGAAATACATCTGCCTGTCGATCTGATCCCCTTCATCGTTTGACAAATACCTCAGGGGAGCGCGAGGGGACTGGTCCCCTCGTCTGCCGCGCATCTGCCAAAGGCGGATGCGCAATTCCTGCCCATGCTGTGCAATCACGGACAGCACGAAGGCGCGGATGGCCGCCCACCCGCGCCTTGCCTCTTGTCACATGCCAGTCTGGATCAGGCTTCCAGCGCCTTGGTTTCAAGATCATCGGATTTGGCGATCTCGATCCGGCGCGGTTTGAGCGCCTCGGGCACCTCGCGCGTGAGGTCGATGTGGAGCATGCCGTTTTCATGCACCGCACCCGTCACGCGCACATGATCGGCCAGCGCGAAGCGACGTTCGAACGCGCGCGTCGCGATGCCGCGATGCAGGTAGGTGCGGGTTTCATCCTCCTCGGCCTTGCTCGCCGAGATATGCAACGTCTGCTCCTTCACCTCGACCGACAGCTCTTCGTCGGTAAAGCCCGCCACGGCGACCGAAATGCGCCAGCCGTCTTCGCCGGTCTTCTCGATGTTGTAAGGGGGGTAGGTTTCGCGGCTGGTTTCATGGGTCAGCACGCGGTCCATGAGATCGGCGATCTGGTCGAAACCAACGGTGGCCCGGTACAGGGGGGTCATATCAAAGTTACGCATGGGTCATCCTCCATTGAGCGATGTTTGGGTCAGCATGCGCTGACCGGTTTTGCGCCTTCCCGACACGGGACAGGCTGACATAACGGACCCGGTTTCGGCGTCCGCATCCAAGATTTGGGGGGTGGTTTTCGCTGTTTCAAGAGGGGCCTTATCGAACGGCCCCCGTCCGCTTGTCGCCAAGGGGTCTCAACCGCCGGGGCGCAGGAACTTGGCGCTGCCCGCGGCCCCGCCGTCCCGCTGGATCTCGGTCGGCATCGGTTTCGCCGTGACATGGGTGAACACCCCGTCATCCAGCGCCAAGGACGCGCGCATCGCGTCCACCGTGGACCCAAGGCTTGTTCCCAGCGACACCGGAAGATCGCCCGCATGGGCCTTGGCCGAGATCACGGAAACGATCTGCGCGCGGCCATCTTCAAGCTTGAAGACCGGCGCGCCGGACGATCCGCGATCCACGTCGCAATCCATCACCAGACTGCCCTGTTGCCGCCCGAGCACCTTGCAGGTCTCTTGGATCGACGGGGTATCAGCCCGGTCGAAGGCATAAGACACGACGCCGACCTCGGTGCCCTTGCGCGGCCATGCCCCGATCTCGAAGGGGGTCACGCTGGTCTTGCGGATCGGTTGATCCAGCTCGAGAAGCGCCACGTCGCCCGACACGCGCCGGGTCGTGTCTTCGCCAAGGAAATCATACTCCGGGTTCACCACCACCCGGCGCACCGACCGATAGGCGACCGCGCGACCGTTGCGCCATCCGGCAAGAAACTCGATCGAGGTTGCGGGGTATTGTTCGCCCGTATCGCTGTCGTAAAGACAATGCGCGGCGGTCAGGACGAGGCTTTCGGAAACAAGCGCCCCGGTGCACAACGCCTCGCCCGCGATGTTCAGCCGCCCCACGGCCTCCCAGCCCCGGCTGTCGTCGCCGGTCATCAGCGCACGCAGGTCCGAAGGGTCGGCATTGGCCGGGGCCGCAAACAGGACAAAGGCAAGAAGCATCCGTTTCATCGCCTCCGGCGTACCGGCGATTTGGGGCGAAAATGTGACACGGGCGCACGACCGGTGCATCCCGCCCGTCCGCGTCAGGGTGCTGTCCCGGCGACCCAGTTGCGCAACCCTTTGAGGATCAGCTCCAGCCCAAAGCTGAAATCCGTCCTCCCGTCATATTCGCCCTTTGCGATCTCCAGCGAGGCTTCGTGGATATGGGGATACTCCGCTTGGGAAATCATCGGCAAATACGTCGCTGCGGCTGAGCGGTACTCGTCCGGGTCGACCGGGGTATTCAGTTCCTGAAACGTATAGCCATAGACATGGCTGTCGATCGCGTTGCGCGCCCAATCCGCCTGTCGATAGGTGAACCCCCCGGCCACGAGACACCCCAGTGTCGCCTCAATATCCCGCAAGATCGCATCACCCATCGAAATGCGCGAAATCAGAAGGGTCGAGGCCCAGCGATGGGACAAGAGCACCTCTCGCATCGAATGCGCCCGGCGTCGCATCATCGTCTCCCAATAACCCCCAGCCTCGGGGCGGGCGATCTGGGTCACGACCCGGCCCAGCATAAGCTCCAGCACTTCGTCCTTGCTGCCGACATGATTGTAAAGCGACATCGCGGTCACGTTCAGAAGGCTCGCAAGCTTGCGCATCGACAAGGCTTCCACACCTTCGGCATCCGCGACCTCCATCGCCGCATCAATGATCTTGTCGGCTGTCAGCGACCTTCGTTTCATGTCGATGCCTCATCCCTCATGTCGTCCCCGATACCTGCATTAACGTGGTCCTGACGTGGTCCCAACCCGGAAAACAAGCCGGGGCGCTTGACAGATATACAGTGTATGTTTAACACCTCACTTACTAACCATACACTGTATATATACGGTGACCATCTCTCTAAATCACCCTTTCTGGAGACCAGATATGCCCCACACCACAAAGATTTCCACGCTCTGGATCGTTGTCATGTTCAACATGGCCTTCGCCGATATCCTGAGCTTTATGTATCCCGGCTTTCTCACGCAGGCGCAAACCGGCACGATCGAAGGCGTCACGATCACCCCCGCGTTTCTCCTGATCGCGGCGGTCTTTGTCGAGATTCCGATCGCGATGATCTTCCTGTCGCGCGTACTCCCGCCCATCAGCCTGCGATGGACAAATCTGGTGGCGGCCTCGGTCACCTTGCTGTTCATCATACTGGGCGGCAGCCTGACACCGCATTACATCTTCTTCGCTTCGATCGAAGTCTTGGCCCTTCTCTACATCGTCAAGCTGGCTTGGAGCCTGCCGGGAACGCCTCGGGCACAGCGCAGCGCGGGCAAGGTGCCTGCCTGACCGTGACCCGCACACCCGGCGTCACCCCATCTTGCGCGGTTTCGGCCCACCGGTTGCCCAATCCAGAAGCTCGACCGTGTGCACCACCGGCACCTCGGTCGCGCCCCCGATCTGGATCATGCAGCCGATGTTGCCCGCCGCGATGATCTCGGGTGTCTTCGCTTCAAGCGTGCGCACCTTGCGGTCCTTGAGCTTTGCCGAAATCTCGGGCTGCATCAGGTTATAGGTGCCGGCCGATCCACAGCACAGATGCGGATCGGCCGGTTCCACCACCTCGAACCCGGCGGCCTTGAGCAAGTCCTTCGGATAGGTCTTGATCTGCTGACCATGTTGCAGGCTACAGGCCGCATGATAAGCGACGCGCAGACCCATAGGCTGTGCCACCTCGACCCCAAGATCGACGAGAACCTCGGACACATCGCGCGCGATTGCCGACACCCGCGCGGCATCCGCCGCCATGTCGCCCAGCCGGAACATGTGGCCGTAATCCTTTACCGTGGTGCCGCAGCCCGATGTGTTGATGACGATGGCATCCAACCCCTTGCCGTCCATTTCGCGGCTCCAGGCGCAGATGTTGCGGGCGGCGGTGGCATGCGCCTCGGCCTCCTTGCCCATGTGATGGGTCAGCGCGCCACAGCACCCCTGCCCCTTGGCCACCACGACCTCGCACCCCAACCGGGTCAACAGCCGGATGGTGGCATCGTTGATGTCCGTATCCAACGCCCGCTGGGCACAGCCGGTCATCAACGCCACGCGCCGCCTGCGGGCCCCTTTCGCCGGGAACACCTGCGCATCATCATTCCGGCTCACCGGCGGGATATGTTTCGGGGCCATGGCAAGCATCGCCCTGAGCCGCGCATCGGGCACAAGACCCCGAAACGGCTTCCCGATCTTCGCCCCGAGCAGGGCGAGCCGAAAGCGCCCCGGATAGGGCAGGATACGGGCCAGCGTCCAGCGCAGCAGCCGGTCCATCAGGGGCCGTTTGTAGGTCTTCTCGATATGCACCCGCGCATGGTCAACAAGATGCATGTAATGCACGCCCGATGGACAGGTCGTCATGCAGGCAAGACAGGACAGGCAGCGGTCGATATGCTTCACGGTCTTCTCATCCGCGGGCCGGTCGTTTTCCAGCATGTCCTTGATCAGGTAGATCCGCCCCCTCGGGCTGTCCAGCTCATCCCCCAGCACCTGGTAGGTCGGACAGGTCGCGGTGCAGAACCCGCAATGCACGCAGGAGCGCAAGACCTCGTTCGCGCGCTGAAGCCCGGGGTCTTCAAGTTGCTCTTCCGTGAAAAATGTCTGCATCTCAGCTTCCCATGAGCCCGGGGTTCAAGATGCCCCTCGGGTCGAATTTCTGCTTCAGGGCCCGGCTCAGCGCCGCCACACCGGGCGGCTCGGGTTGAAAGACCGCGACCCGCGCCCGGGTCTCGGCGCTGGCCCGCATGAGCGTGGCATGGCCCCCGAACTCGGCGAGGGTGGTGCGCAGCACCTTGGCCCCCGCATCGCCGCCCTCGCGCATGAGAAGCCACAAAAGTCCCCCGCCCCAGTCCATCAGCCCGCCTTGGACACGCGCACCAAGCGTTGCGAGAAGTCTGGGGCCATCCGTGGGCTTCACGCTCACCCGCCACACCGCCCCGGCCCGGTCCGACAGGCAGGCGACATCGCGCACCTCGGCCCAAAGCGCGGCACTTTCGTCGGCCTCGAGGCGATCAAAGCCCGCCAGCGCCCCGGTGGCCAGCGCCCCGGTCCTATACTCTACCGCGCCCCGCAATCCCTCGATGCGCACCATGGTGCGCCCACCGATCTCATGCGCCGCCCCGGTTACATCGAAAGGCGACCCGAGCGCCGCCGACAGACTGGCCACCGCGCGCTCTGGATCGAGCCCTTCGGCCACCAGAGTCGCCTGCGTCTCGGGCCGCGCCTGCACCTTGAGGCTCACCTCGGTCAGAACGCCGAGCGTGCCCCATGACCCCGCCATCAGTTTCACCAAGTCATAGCCGGTCACGTTCTTCATCACCCGGCCCCCGTTCTTGATCACCCGGCCGGCGCCATCGACAAAACGCGCGCCAAGCGTGAAATCCCGCGCCGCGCCGCCTTGGATCCTGCGCGGGCCCGAGGCATTGGCGGCGACCATCCCGCCGATGGTCGAAACCCCCTCGGTGCCCAGCAAGACCCGGTGATCCATCGGCTCGAACGCCAAACGCTGACCTTCCCCCGCAAGCAATGTCTCGACCTCGTCCAGCGCGGTTCCGGCCTTGACCACAAGGGTCAGCGCCCCGGGTTCATAAAGCGTGACCCCGCTCAACCCCCGGGTCGACACCAGATCGCCCACGACCGGCGCGCCCACGTCGCGTGTCCCGCCGCCCCGGATCTTCAGCGCACCATTGGCCCCCCGGATCATCGCGGCCAGGTCCGCCTCGCTTGTCAGCTTGTCCATCTTCATCGTTCCACAAATATTCCGGAGGGGGTCCGGGGGAGGTTGACCTCCCCCGGCTGCGCGCCCGGGGACATTGCCCGGGCGCGGCCGCTACATACCGCGTCTGATCTTCGAGGCCTCAAGCGGGAACACCTTCGCGGGGTTCAGGATCCAGCTTGGATCGAACACGTCCTTCACCTGCATCTGAACCTCCAGATCGTCGGGGGTATATTGCTTTGTCATCAGGTCGCGTTTCTCGATCCCGACCCCGTGTTCCCCGGTCAGACATCCGCCGACCTCGACACAGAGCGTCAGGATATCCGCGCCCAGCGCCTCGGCCTTGGCAAGATCACCGGGTCTATTGGCATCGTAGATGATCAGCGGATGCATATTGCCATCGCCCGCGTGAAACACGTTGCCCACACCCAGCCCGTAGCTTTCGGTCAGCTCGGCGATCCGGGTCAGGACATGGGGCAGCGCGCTTACCGGGATGGTGCCATCAAGGCAGATGTAGTCGCCCTTCTGCCCCATGGCCCCGAAGGCGCTTTTGCGGCCAAGCCAGATCAGCGCGCTTTCTTCCGCGCTGGCGCTTTCGCGCACTTCCACGGGGTTGTGGCGCCCCGCGATCTCGATGATCCGGGAAAGCTGGTCTTTGATCTCGGCCTCGCTGCCTTCGACCTCGATGATCAACAGCGCCTCACACACCGGGTATCCCGCGCCGGTAAATGCCTCGGTCGCCTCGATGCAGGGGCGGTCCATGAACTCGATCGCGACCGGCACGATCCCGGTCTTGATGATATCGGACACGCAGGCCCCCGCCACCTCGTTGGCATCGAAGCCGATCAGCACGGGCCGCGCCCCCTCGGGCTTGGCGAGAATGCGCAAGGTCGCCTCGGTCACAACGCCCAACTGCCCCTCTGAGCCGCAGACCAGACCCAGAAGATCCAGACCCCCGGCATCAAGATGCGCCCCGCCGATCTCGACCACCTCGCCATCCGCCATGACGAGGGTGACCCCCATCAGGTTGTTGGTGGTGACACCGTATTTCAAACAATGCGCCCCGCCCGAATTCATCGCGATGTTCCCCGCGATGGCGCAGGCAAGCTGGCTGGAGGGATCGGGGGCATAGAAAAAACCATCGGCCTCGACCGCGCCGGTCACCGCGAGGTTCGTGCGCCCCGACTGCACCCGGATGAACCGGTTGTCATAATCCGTTTCCAACACCTCGGTGAGCCGCGCGACGCCAAGGATAACGCTGTCCGCCGTGGGCAGCGCCCCACCGGCGAGCGAGGTTCCCGCACCGCGCGGCACCACCGGCACGCCTTCGGCATGGCAGATTCGCATGACCGCCGCGACCGCCTCGGTGCTGTCGGGCAGAACGGCGCACAAGGGCGGACAGCGATAGGCGCTGAGCGCATCACATTCGTAGGCCTTCAACTCGATCTCGTGCTCGATCACGGCGTCTTCGGGCAGGACACCACGCAACAGCGCGACGATACGGTCCTTCTTGCCCAGAACATCGGGGCTTGGGACGGGCATTTGCATGGGCGGCCTCCTGCCATGGGTTTGGGGCAAATTATCCGAATTCCTCCCATGCTCCTAGCCCTTGCGCAAAGACGTGAAAACGGGTCATGTCAGCGCATGGTTTGGGTCAAGATCATTCACATTCTTTGCGTCATGGGCTGGATGACGTCGATCTTCGCGGTGCCCCGCGCGCTCATCTACTGGAAGCGCGACTGGGACAGGACGGGGACACAGGGCCCGATCGGCGATCTGACCTTCCGGCTCTACCGCTTTTCCGCCGGGCTTGGCGTGATCGCCGCGATCACCGGTCTTTGGCTTGCCGTCCTGCTCGGGTTGCCCGGCTGGGCCTGGCTGAAACTCGCGGTCGTCGCTGTTCTTGCCCTGCATTACGTCTGGACCGGGCGGCTGGTGGCCAAGGCGCGGCGCGGGCGTTTTGATGACAGCGACCGGTTCTTGCGCATTTTCAACGAGGTCTCGGTCATCGTGGTCATCGCCATCCTCTGGATCGTCGTGGCCAAGCCGTTTTGATGCCGGAGGCCCTGATGCCCGATATGCTCGCCGGGTTCACCGTTTTCGACGCCGCCGCGTTCGTGCTTCTCATCTTGGGGTGGCAGGGGATCGGCTGGCTCATCGAACATTCAAGCGACGCCCGGCCATCGACATCGAAGGTGATGACCCGCTATCGGCGCGACTGGTTGCGCCAATACGTGACCCGCAACCCGCGCATTTTCGACAGTTCGGTACTTGGCTCGCTACGGCAAGGCACCACGTTCTTCGCCTCGGCCTGTATGATCGCGATCGGCGGCGGGCTCGCCCTTCTTGGCAACACCGACCGGCTTGTCGGCGTGGCCGAGGACCTGACCACCGGGCAGATCGCACCGGATCATGTCTGGGAGGCAAAGATCCTCGCGGTGATCGTGCTCGTCGCCTCGGGGTTTCTCGCCTTCGTCTGGTCACACCGGTTGTTTGGTTACTGCGCGGTGGTCATGGCCTCGGTCCCGAACGAGATCGACGACCCCGCCGCCTACCCCCGTGCCGCCAAGGCCGCCGAGATCAACATCAACGCCGCCCGCAGCTACAACCGCGGCCTGCGCGCGGTCTATTTCGCGATGGCCGCGCTGGCATGGCTTTTGGGGCCGGTCGCGTTGATGGTGTCGGTTGTGGTGACCTTCGTGATCCTGTGGCGACGTGAATTTGCCTCACGATCCCGCGCAACGCTGTTGGCCCCGGACACGCACCAAGGCCCACGATAGCGCCGCGTGCAGGGGGCGCCGCACCCGCATTGCACCCCGGTCCCACCGAACAAGATACCGTTCGTGGGCTTACAAGGTGCACGAGATGTCCTAGCTGGTGGCGTTCATCCGCTCGATATAGGCGCGAAGCTCTTCGGCCTCTCGGCGGGCGTCGCGCAATCCGTCCATTGCGGCGCGCAATTCGGCCTCGGTCTGATGCTGTTGGTTGGACAATTCCGATTCGCGCTGCTGAAGGTAGGTGATCGCCTGATCGCGGGTTTCCTCGGCTTCATGCAGGGCCTGCGCCATGCGGTCCAATTCGCCCATCTCGGCCCCGGAAACGCGGGTGAACCGGTGGATCAGCCAGTGGGCGAACCATCCCAGCGCGAACGCGATGAAAAGGATGACTGCCGTCACGATAATGAACTCGGCTCTGTTCATGTGTCCCTATCCCTATCGTTCGGGCCGGGGAGGCGCGCTGACGCCCTCCAGCTCCGGGTGCACCACGACGGCAGGGGCAAGGGGGTCCTCGGTCTCTGTCTCGGTGGCGTCGTTATCCGTTGTTGTATCATCTTGCGCGGGCGCATCCGTTTCGGTCGCCTCTTCCCCCGATGCCACGTCACCGGCCTCGGCATCTGCATCAGGCGTGGCCGCATCGCCGGTCTCATCGCCAGCGTTGTCTGTTGCATCAGCCGTATCATCACCGGTGGCAGCGTCTTCCTCCGGCGCATCGGCCTCTGGCGCGTCAGCTTCAGGCGCGTCTTCGACAGCCTGTTCGCCAGCTTCTTCGTCCGTGGCCTCGTCCGCCCCGGCCGCCGGGGCCTCCTCCTCGGTCGCCTCTGCGTCTGCGGCCCCCGCGTCTTCCGGCGTCGTCGCGTCGTCCTCCGCGCCCGCCTCTTCAACGGTTTCCTCATCCGTGGCCTGCGCGATCTCCTCGACCTCGTCGGTCGGGCGCGGGCGCGGGCGCAGGGTGCCAAGGTCTTCGTCGGCGGTCTGCGGCAGGCCTTCGGAAATATCCTCTTCCTCGGGCAAGTCCTCGGTTCCGATCAAGCGGAATTCGATCCGGCGGTTTTCCTCGCGCCCTTCCTCGGTATCGTTGTCGGCAATGGGCTGTTCCTCACCATACCCGTGGGCATTGAGGTTCGAGGTCAGCACGCGACGCGCCAGAAGCGCGTTCAAAACCGAATTGGCGCGTTGCTGCGACAGTGCCTTGTTCAATTCTTCCGACCCCTGGCTGTCCGTGTGCCCGCCGATTTCCATCGGCACCTCGTCACAATCCTTGAGGATATCGGCGATCTTGTCGATGGTCGGCCCGGCGCTTGCCTCGATCTCGACCGATCCGGGCGCAAAGGTGATCTTGGAGTCACGCAGTATGTCATTGATCCGGTTGACACATTGCTCGGGGCTGGGGCGCGCGGCAACCGGATTGAGCGCCTCGTCATAGGTGACATTCACGCGAAATTCTTCCGAGCCGCCCAGCTTTGAGGCGAGGATGCGCGAAATCTCGGCGCTGGCGTTCTCGTTCCCGGTGTTTCCGCGAAGCTCAACCAGAGATGGCTGCACGATCGCTGCCCCGTTATCAAGCTGGCTCAACGCCTCGATCGCGGCGAGCACGCGCACCGACCAGTTCGGGGGCAACCCCTGATCCAGCCGGGCGGCCATGTAAACCTTGTCGATCCCGAATCGCGCGCGCGCCACGCTTTCGGTGATGCTGCGTTGCTGCGCGTCCGACAGCCGCCCGCGAAGCTGGACCAGCCCCTCGGGGCTGAGCGTCGCGGTGAATTCCGCAGTTCCGGTCCCACTCTCATCCTCGCCCTCGGTGTGCGTGGCGTTCAGGGAAAACACCTCCGGAAGATCGGCCTCAAGCTCGCCCACGACCCGGTCGAAATTGCGCTGTGCGACCGACGCGGGCGCGACCAGCGACACGTCGGCATCCGAAAACGTGATCGTGCCGGCACCCAGTTCGCGCATCGCGGCGATGCCGGTCGACACGGCGCGGGGCCAGTCCGCGGACGGAACGCCAAGGCCAAGGGTGCAATCGGGCCGCCCGTTCACACCCGCCGCGATCCCGGCGGCAATGATCTGTGTGCGCCCCTCTTCGGTCCCGGCGGTGCAGGCGTCGAACCGTGCCCCCTCCTCGTCGACCACGAAGCGCGCGGTGAACGGCGTCACCACCGGGCGCGGCGCCGAGATTGTAAGAGACAACCGCACACCGCCGGGCACACGGCGCGCCAGCGCGCGTTCCCAGTCCGCCTTTTGCGCGGCGCTGTCGGCAATTGCCTCGACCCCGACACGCTCGGCATCCATCGAGACCTTCGAGCGCGGCAGTTCCTCAAGCGCGTAGAGCGCGAAATCAAGCGCGGCGTCCCAGCCCTCGGGCACCGGGTAATTCGCGGTTTCCAGAAGATCGCGCACCTCGCGGCCCAGCGTGATGCGGCTGACCCGTTGGTTCAGCGCATCACGGTCGGTGGCAGCAGGAACCAGACCGATCATCGAGATACCGGAGGCATTGCGCAGGATTTCGACCGAGAAGCGCGGCGGCGCGATGGCGCGGCGCGGGGGCACATTCATCCGGTCGATGACCCGGCTGCTCTCGACCTGCCCGCCCGCGATGGACAGCGCCTGAAACCGGTCGGTTTCGCTTGGGGCGGTCCCGGACAGCACGACCTGAAGCCCGTCTGTATCGACATGGGCCCAATCTTCACCCTGTAAAATCAGCTCGTTCTCGATCGTGCTCTTGGAAACCGTTTCGATCACGCCAACCGCGCTCCACGCCGCAAGCACCGCGATAGCGGCAGCCGCGAGGAAGATTGCGGGAAACAGGATGAATTTGGACAGACGCATGAGGCGAGTGGGTCTCGTATTTCGGTCTCGGGATGTCTAGGGCGCTTTCCCGGCAGGCGCAATCACAGCATGAGCGCTACGGCAAGAAACGGCACAGCCAACAGGCCGGCGTCCCGGTTCGACCGGAACAACCGAAGGCACATGTCGTTATCGTCGATGTCGAGCATCCGCATCTGCCATGACATGTGCCAGCCAAAGGCCCAAGGCCCCCCCAATGCCACGATAAGCGCAAGGATCGAGCGGTCGGGAAGATAGGCAAGGATCACCGCGAGCGTCATCAGGCAGACCGAAACGATGAGAAACGCCAAAAGCCAGCGCGGCGTTTGCGCGCCAAACAACCGGGCGGTGGATTTCACCCCGATCAGCGCATCGTCTTCCTTGTCCTGGTGGGCATAGATCGTGTCATAAAACAACGTCCACGCCATGCCGGCGACGTAAAGCGCGACCGCGGGCCACCCGAGGCTTCCGGTATGCGCGGTATAGGCCAGAAGCGCGCCCCAATTGAACGCGATGCCAAGAAACACCTGTGGCCACCACGTGAACCGTTTGGCAAAGGGATAGATCGCGACCGGGACAAGCGCCACGATACCAAGGATGATCGCGTTCGGGTGAAAGGTGATCAGGATCAGGAACGCGACAAGCGACTGGATCACCAGCCAAGCAAGCGCTTGTCGCGCCGTGACCTGCCCCGAGGGGATCGGGCGGCTTCTCGTGCGCGCCACGCTGGCATCGATGTCACGGTCGGTGATGTCGTTCCATGTGCAGCCCGCGCCGCGCATCAAGACCGCCCCGATGGCACAGCCAAGCGCGATCCATGCATCCTGCCAGCCCATGGTGCCGGTCTGCCCCATCCCCAAAAGCAGGCCCCACCAGCACGGCAACAGCAAAAGCCATGTTCCAATGGGCCGGTCCGCCCGCGACAGCCGCAGGTAGGGGCGGGCAAACGCGGGCGCATACCGGTCAACCCAATTGCCCACCGCATCCGCAACCTGCCCGGTTGCCTCTGGTGTCCGCTCGCCAGTCGCCATACCTTGCCCCCATGATGGACCGCGCCAAAATCCGGCTCTTTGTAAACGAGGCTCTCGGGCAGGGGCAAACCATTCCTCTGGACCCGGCGCAGTCGCATTACCTCTTCGGGGTCATGCGCACCGCCGTGGGCGACCGCGTGGCGGTGTTCAACGGCCATGACGGGGAATGGAGCGCCGAGATCGCCGAGGCGGGCAAGAAACGCGGCCTTTTGCGGTGCCTTGGCCTGTCCGCGCCGCAGCTTGACCCGCCCGACCTGTGGCTGCTTTTCGCGCCGATCAAGAAGACGCGCACCGATTTCATCGTCGAGAAGGCCACCGAGATGGGCGTGCGGCGCATTGTCCCGGTGCTGACCGACTTTACCAACTCCGAACGGGTCCGGATCGACCGGTTACAGGCCCATGCCGTTGAAGCCGCCGAGCAATGCGGGGGAACCTTCGTGCCCAACGTGGCCCAGCCCGTGAAGCTCGCCAAGCTTCTGGACGACTTGCAGGACCGGCGGCTCATGTTCTGCGACGAGGCCTTGGTTGGCACGGCCCCCGCGCTTTCGGGCGAACGTGGCGCGCCCTGGGCCATTCTCATCGGGCCCGAAGGCGGGTTTTCCGACCCCGAGCGCGCGCGCCTTGGCGATCTGGACGGGGCGCACTCGGTGAGCCTTGGCCCCCGCATCCTGCGCGCCGACACCGCCGCCGTGGCCGCGCTGACCCTTTGGCAATCCACGTTGGGGGACTGGGGATGATGATGAAATCCGCGCACCCACCGACCCACAATGCCTCTTCGCGCATCGAAGCCGGGTGGGTTTGGCCGAAGCCCACAAAGCCATCCGTGGAGGTTACAGCATGAGTTTCATTCGCACCGGGGCAACCGAGGCTTTGACCCGCTGGCGCGAGGCGCTGGTGGGGGGCGTGCTCGTGATCTGGGGGCTTTACTGGGTCTTGGACGGGTTGGGGGCCTTCGTCTGGCTCGGCGTGATCCTTGCGCTCATCGGGGCCACGCTCGTCTGGTCGGGCGTTCAGCGTGCGCGCTTTCGCACCGGTTCTGACGGGCTTGGCATGGTCGAAGTGGATGAACGTCAGGTCACCTATCTTGCCCCCGTGGGCGGCGGGTTCATGTCATTGGACACGCTTCTCAGGATCGAGATCGCGCGCGACCGGATCGACCGACCGCTCTGGCGCTTCATCGGCCCCGAGGACACGCTTTCGATCCCCGCCGCCGCAACCGGGAGCCGGGCCTTGTTCGACGTTCTGACCGCGCTTGACGGCGCACGGATCGAAACCGCGATCCGCGCGCTTGGCACGCCCCCCGACACCCCTGTGACCATCTGGTCGAAATCAAAAACCCCGGCCGGCGCGCGATTGACACCCCCGCCGCAATCGCCCAAGCGTTAGCTCCGAAAACAAGGAAAGGCGCGCCCATGTCCATCCCCCAATCCGGCGGCGGTCCGATCACGGATTTCGCCCAGCTTGCACAGTATCTGGAACAGGGCTGCAAGCGGCCCGAGGATTGGCGGATCGGCACCGAGCACGAGAAGTTCGGCTATTGCAAGGACACGCTCAAACCGCTGCCCTATGATGGCCCGCGCTCGATCAAGGCGATGCTCGAAGGCTTGCGCGATCAGTTCGGATGGAACCCGATCTACGAGGCTGACAATATCATCGGGCTGGAATTGAAGGGCGCGAATATTTCGCTGGAACCCGGCGGGCAGCTTGAATTGTCCGGCGCGCCGCTTGGAACGATTCACCAGACCTGCGAAGAATTGAACGAACACCTGCGCGAAGTGCAAACCATTGCCGATCGTATCGGCGCGGGGTTTATCGGCCTGGGCGCCGCCCCGATCTGGACCCATGACGAAATGCCGGTCATGCCGAAGGGGCGCTATGCCCTGATGACCGATTACATGGGCAAGGTCGGCACCCACGGCACGCAGATGATGTATCGGACCTGCACGGTGCAGGTGAATCTCGACTTCTCGTCCGAGGCCGACATGGTGCAGAAATTCCGCGTCGCCCTCGCGTTGCAACCGGTGGCGACCGCGCTTTTCGCCAACAGCCCGTTCTTCGAGGGCAAGGTGAACGGGCACAAGAGCTGGCGCTCCCGTGTCTGGCGCGGGCTTGACGATGCACGCACCGGCATGCTGCCCTTCGTCTTCGAGGACGGCATGGGGTTTGAACGTTACGTCGACTACGCGCTCGATGTGCCGATGTATTTCGTCTACCGCGACGGGAAATACATTGATGCGCTGGGGCAGTCGTTTCGCGATTTTCTCAAAGGTGAATTGCCCGCGCTCCCCGGCGAGGTGCCCTCGCTCAGCGATTGGGCCGATCACCTGACCACGATCTTCCCGGAAGCCCGGATCAAGCAATTCATGGAAATGCGCGGGGCCGACGCCGGGCCTTGGCGGCGTATCTGCGCCCTGCCCGCGCTTTGGACCGGGTTGATGTATGACCAGACCGCGCTCGATGCCGCGTGGGATCTGGTCAAAGGCTGGGACAGCGAGACGCGGGAAGAATTCCGCGTTGCCGCCAGCGTCGATGGCCTGCATGCCGAGGTGAATGGCCTCAGGATGCGCGATCTCGCGGGCGAGGTCCTCGATATCTCGCGCGGCGGGCTGAAACGCCGGGCACGCCCCGGATTTGGCGGCATGGTCCCCGACGAGCGTCATTTCCTCAACACGCTGGAGGACAGCGTGGAGGAAGGCATGGTGCCCGCCGACGAATTGCTCGCCAAATACCATGGCGATTGGGAAGGCGATCTGACGCGGGTGTTCGGCGAATACGCCTACTGATGCCAATGCGCGTAGGCGTTGACAGCCCGACCGAACCTGACGTTAGCTCAAGAAAAGCACGAGGTTGCGCATCATGGACCCGGATCAGGTTTTCAGCATCGCCGAGGAAATCCGTCTGGCGGTCGCGCCCGTCTTCCTGCTGACCGCCCTCGCGGCGCTCTCGACCCTTTTGTCACAGCGGCTGACGCGCTGCATCGACCGGGTGCGCGTCTTGGCGGGGTCGCGTCAGGACGCGTCCGGCCAAACCGCGCAGGGCATGCTGCGCCGACGGCTTCGTGTGATCCAGTGGTCCATCCGGTTCAGCATTTCGGCGGCGATCCTGACCTGTTTCGTGGTCGTGGCGATTTTCGCCTCGGACACCCTGCTTGGGGATTTGGAGGTGGTCATCTCGACCCTGTTCATCGCAGCCATGCTTTTGGTTGTCACGAGCCTCGTCTTGCTGATGGTCGACATCGGCTTCGCGGTCTCGGGCACTGACGAGGATTTCTGGGACTGACCCCCACGGTCCTTGGCGCTACGCGGCCACCGCACCTGCCAGCGGGTCGGCGCCATAGTCGTTCGACCCATCGGTCCCCTTCTGCACGGTCCAATACAGGATTACGAGAAACCCGATCACCGGCAGGAAGAACAAAAGCTGCCACCAGCCCGTGCGCCCGACATCATGCAGCCGCCGCGCGGTCACCGCGATGGCCGGGATCAAGGTGATCAGGCTGAAAATCGCGCTCAGCGGGCCAATTTCGCCCATGACGCCCGAGAACAGCGCGCCGTCGATCAGCGACAGGATCGCCGAGACGATGAAGATGAACAACACGAACCACCAGAATTCCGACCGCATCGCACGGCCCGTGAAATCCACGTATTTTTCGCGCAGGCATGTTTCGACAGCGGGTTTGAAATCCATGGGTCAGCTTCTCCTTCTTCTTGATCAGTCGTTCGATACGGGCGGGATCGAGGTCGCGGCATAATCGGCCGCCGCACCGCCATCGTCGCCCGGCCCGTCGATCGGATCGGGGCCGAAACGGTTATCACCCTTATCCCCGCCGGTCGCGAACCAGACGATGAGAACGATGATCCCGATCAAAGGGATGAACCCCAGCAAAAGCCACCACCCGGTGCGGTCGATATCATGCAGGCGACGCACGCTGACCCCGAGATAGGGCAACAGCGTCGCGAGATAGAAGATACCCGACAAGATCGGCGTGTTGGTCTGCGACGAATAGCTGTAGTCGCCGGTCGAAAGGCTCCCGCTTTCGGTCACGGTGCCAAAGAGCGCCCCGTCGATTATGCTCAGGACAATGCCCACGATCATGTAAAACAGCACGAACCACCAAAACTCGGCGCGCCGCGCGCGCCCGGTGAACTTCGCGTAGTTGGAATAGACGGTTTTCACCGATTGCATCATGTTCATGGCTGTCCCCTCCTGAAAACTCTCGTCACACCCTGCGGGCAGCTTTGCTTTTTCACGCCGTGAAATCAACGGTCATCACCGGAGGCCCGGCAATTCGCGGTGATCCTGTGCCGCGCGCCCTGCCGTTACCCTTTCCGTCCGATCCGGCTTTCACTGCCATCGAGGATCCGCCGGATGTTTTCCGCGTGGCGCACAAGGATCAACAGGGCGAGCGCGACGAGCAGGGCAACCATGGTCGGAAAGCCAAGAAGCCATGCCCACAGCGGGGTCAGGACCGCCGCGACCAGAGCGGCGAGCGACGAGATGCGAAACAGCGCCGCAGTGACCAGCCACGTCGCCCCGGCCGCCAACCCGACCGGCCACGCCAAGGCGAACAGCGTTCCAAGCCATGTTGCTACGCCCTTGCCCCCCTTGAAGCCAAGATAGATAGGGAAGCAATGACCCAGAAAGGCGGCAAACCCCGCGACCTGACCCGCATCTTCGGCAAACATCGCCCGCGCGATCAGCACGGCAAAGCCCCCCTTGCCCGCATCCATGATCAGGGTCAGGAGCGCTGCGGGCTTGTTCCCCGTGCGCAGGACGTTGGTCGCGCCGATGTTGCCCGAGCCGATCTGGCGCAGGTCACCCAGCCCAAAGGCGCGCGCGAACACGATGCCAAAGGGGATCGACCCCGCGAGATAGGCGGCAATAGCGGTCAGGACCAGAAACGGAAGCGTCGTGACAATGTCGGGCATCAGGCCCCCCTTTGCAGCTGATCTTTGTTTCGCAGATCGTGCCGGGTTGCGAAAGCTGTGAGCGATGATCGGACATGGGCCCGGACCGAAAACGGGTTGTGGCGTTACGCAGGCTCAGGAAACACCCGCGCGCCGCCGACCCATGTGCCGATCACGCGCCCCTCCATCCGGGCCTCGTCGAACGGCGTATTCTTGGATTTGCTCTCAAGCGTGAAACGGTCGAGCACGAAGGGCGCCTCGGGATCGAACAGCACGAGATCGGCCCGCGCGCCTTCGTCCAGCGACCCGCCCGGCAATCCGAACCGGCGCGCCGGGTTGGTCGACAGCGCGCGCCAGAGCGTCGGCAGGTCCAGCGCCCCGGCGTGGATCAGCCGCATCGCGGCGGGCAGGATGGTCTGCAACGCGACAGCCCCCGATGCCGCCTCTTCAAAGGGCAAGCGTTTGCTCTCCTCGTCCTGCGGCGTGTGCATGGAACAGATGATGTCGATCAGGCCCGAAGCCACCGCCTCGACCATGGCCAGACGGTCCTCTTCGGCGCGCAGCGGGGGCTTGAGCTTGAAGAAGGTGCGGTAGCTGCCCACGTCCAGCTCGTTCAACGTCAGGTGGTGAATGTTCACCCCGGCGGTCACATCAAGTCCCTGCGCCTTGGCGCGTTCCAGCACGGGCAGGGCCAGCGCGGTCGACAGGTTGTCGGCGTGATAGCGCACGCCCGTCATCTCGACCAACGCCATGTCACGCTCAAGCCCCATGCGCTCGGCCATGGGCGAAACCGCCGGGAGCCCCCGAAGCGAGGCGAACTTACCCGAGGTTACCGCCGACCCTTCGGTCAGCGTCGGGTCTTGTGGATGCGCCATGATCAAGGCACCGACCGAGCGGGCATAGGTCATGGCCCGCGAGAACACCTTGTTGTTGGCAATGACATGATCGCAGTCGGTAAACGCCACCGCGCCCGCGTCCATGAGAAAGCCCATTTCGACCATTTCGCGCCCCGCGCGCCCCTTGGTCAGCGCGGCCATGGGGTTCACCCGCACCGGGGCCCGTTCGCGCGCCCGGCGTTTGACGAAATCCAGCGTCTCGGGGGTGTCGATGGCGGGCGTGGTGTCAGGCCGGGTGATCATGGTGGTCACGCCACCGGCGGCGGCGGCGCGGCCCGCGGTGCGAAACCCCTCCTTGTGCCGCTCGCCCGGCTCGCCGATCTTGACGCCAATGTCGACGATCCCCGGGGCAAGACATTTGCCGCCACAATCAAGCACCTCGCCCATCTCACCGCCATCGCGCGCGACGATCACGCCCTCTTCGACGGTCAGACTTCCCAAGCGATCCGTGCCCTGCTCGGGGTCGATGATGCGCGCATTGGTGAAAGTGAGGGGGGTCATACGTTCTCCTTCGACACGTCGTCCTCGGGCGGCAATTCCGACGGGGTTTGGATGCGCTCGCGGATCAACCGCATCACCGCGTGCCCATCCTCGATCCGCTCAAAGCCGACCGGCACGGTGTAGCGGCGGCCCTTGTTGCCCCGGCGCTCTTCCGTGGCGAAATGAAGGGTGTCGGGCGGGCCCGCCTTGAAATCCACCGTGACGCCCTTCAGGGGATAGCTTTTCAGCGATCTGCCCTTGGTCAGAAAATCGGTCGCGATGAAGGCGCGGCGGTCGGTCAGCGTGTACCACGTGTTGCGCCGGGAATAGGTCGCGCCGAAGATCGCCCAGAGGATGATGCCAAGGCCGACCGAGAAATGGATCAAGCCAAACATCCAGAACCCGCCCCCCGCCTGCGACGCGCCGATCATCCAAAACAGCGCGAACCCGGCAAAGATGGCGCCAAAGCCGATGGTGGCGATATTGGCGGGCTTCATGTGAAACGCCTGATCCGGGCGGCCCTGCCACAAGATTTCCTCGCCCTCGTCCAGAAGACCTTCCCACCCCGGTGCCGTCATCTTTTCGTCCCCTCGATACGGGTGGCGGTTGCCTTTGGGTCCGATTGGTATTTCAGCATGTATTTATCGCCCGACCGGGTGACGATCTGCGCGGCAGAAAAGATCGTACGCACCTGTTCGATGTCCGAGAGAGCAATGGTGACCCCGGCGGGCGAGATCACACGCCGGTCGGTCAGGGTCCATGTCATGCCGACCTGTTCGCTCGCAACATAGACGCCACGCACCCCGATCGCGGCCACCGCCCCGACGATGCCGGTCCATGCGTGGTCATTGCCCAGCGCCATGAGAACCGCGACGGCGATGACCGACCCGATGGCCGCAAGCATCACGTGTTCCTTGATATAGGTCGACATGTTGCCGGTGAACTGGGCCACCATGTCTTCGCCGGGGTTAAGATCGGGTATGCTCATGCGAGGCTCCAGAGATATGCGGCGAGAAGAACGAGACCGACAAGGCCCAGACCGAGACCCCGCCACGGAAAGCCCGGTGTGTCACCGGAGGTGGACCCGCCCGCGATCACACCGCGCGTCACACGCTGTGACGGGGGTGGCACGGCCCCGGCGAGCATGGGCTGTTCGCCGACACGCGCGATGAACCGGGCCGGTGGCTTGGGCGCGAACGCCCCGTCCCGGCCCGCAACCGCGCGGCCATGCACCAACACCACGAGGCCAGCGATATCTTGCAGCGCCTGCGCTTCATCCTCCACGCGCTCAGCCGACATGCCGTGCGCCTCGGCCAGATACCGCGCCAGCCCGTAATCCGCGATGCGCGCCACGGGAAACACCTCGACATGCTCCGGGGCGATCCCGCCCAAGCCAAGTGCTTCGGGCAAGGGCCAGTCGTCCCCGGCCCCGTCAGGCTCCCAAGCCGGCAATTCCTCGGGCATGCAGTCCAGCGCGAAGACAAAGATCATGCGCGGCGCGTGCTCTGGCGGGAAGGCGAGCCGATCGTCGCTCATACCATGACGCCTCTCGCCGCCTGCGCCTCGCGCAGGTTGCGGGCCAAAAGGTCCATCGCCGCCATGCGCACGGCAACCCCCATTTCCACCTGTTCCTGGATCACCGAGCGATTGATGTCATCGGCGATGGTCCCGTCGATCTCGACCCCTCGGTTCATCGGGCCGGGGTGCATGACGATGGCGTCGTCCTTCGCGTAAGCGAGCTTTTCGGCATCAAGCCCGAAGCGGTGGAAATACTCGCGCTCGGACGGGATGAAGCCGCCATCCATACGCTCGCGCTGAAGGCGTAGCATCATCACCACGTCCGCCCCCTCAAGCCCGGCTTTCATGTCGTCGAACACTTCGACTCCGAATTCCGCGATCTTCGCGGGCATCAGCGTGGGCGGGCCGACAAGACGCACGCGGTTTTCCATCTTGCCCAGAAGGATCAGGTTCGAGCGCGCCACGCGGCTGTGGGCAATATCGCCACAGATCGCAACCGTGAGACGATGCAACCGCCCCTTTTCGCGCCGGATGGTCAGCGCGTCGAGCAACGCCTGTGTCGGATGCTCATGCCGCCCGTCGCCCGCGTTCAAAACAGCGGCGTTCACTTTCTCGGCCAACAGGTTCACCGCCCCGGATTGCGGGTGACGCACGACGAGAAGATCGGGGTGCATGGCATTGAGGGTCAGCGCCGTGTCGATCAGGGTTTCGCCTTTCTTGATCGAGGACGCCTGCATCGCCATGTTCATCACGTCCGCGCCCAGCCGCTTGCCTGCAAGCTCGAACGACGCCTGCGTGCGCGTCGAGTTTTCAAAGAACATGTTGATCTGGGTCAGACCCGCGAGCGCATCGGAGCGCTTGTTCGTGGATTGGTTCAGGTCCACGTATCGGTCGGCAAGGTCCAGAATGGTCGAGATTTCCGCGGGATGCAGCGGCTCGATCCCCAGAAGGTGACGGTGGCGGAATGTCATGCGCGGGCCCTTCTCTTTCGCACGCTTATAGAAAGGGGGGCGAAGCGGGGCAAGGCGCAGCGTCACCGAGATTCGGTCCGGCCATTGGTGCGGCGGCAAGCGCCATTGCCGTGCCCCGCGCCGCTCCTTAGGTTGACCGTCATGGAATCGGCTCTGGATTGGCATCAGGCGAAAGCACTGCTCGAATGGTATGTCGAGTTGGGCGTGACCGACGCGGTCGCGGAGGCCCCGATCAATCGCTATGACCTTCCCGCCGAAGCCCCGCAACAGCTCGCCAGACCGAAACAGGCCGCAACTGCCCCGGATACCCCGCAGCCTGACAGGCCCAAGTTTGATTGGGTTGCCGAAGCGCGCAGCCGGGCCGCCAAGGCAGAGGGATTGACGGCCCTTGCCGAAACAATGCAGGCCTTCGACGGGGCCGAGATCAAGAAGGGCGGGCGCAATTTCGTCTTTGCCGATGGTAATCCGCAAGCGCGCGTCATGGTCATCGGCGAAGGTCCGGGCGAGGAAGAGGATAACGCGGGCCTGCCCTTTGTCGGGCGGGCGGGCCATCTTCTGGACGCCATGTTCGCCGCGATCGACCTTTCTCGCACCGCGCCAGACGCCGCCTCGGCGCTCTACATCACGAATGTCGTGCCGTGGCGCCCGCCGGGCAACCGCCAACCGACACCTGAGGAAACCGAGATGTTTCGCCCGTTTCTCATGCGTCATATCGCGCTGGCCAACCCCGACATCGTGGTGCCGATGGGCAATGCCGCCTGTCTCGCGCTTCTCGGGCGGCAGGGGATCACGCGGATCCGGGGACAATGGAGCACGGTCGAGGATCGCCCGGCGCTTCCCATGTATCACCCCAGCTACCTGCTGCGCACACCCGCCGCGAAACGCGAAGCCTGGGCGGATCTTCTGGCCATTCGCAGCCATTTGAAGGACACCCAGCCATGACCCGGATCGACGAGACCAAGGATTTCATCCCGGTGCGCATCGCCGTGATGACGGTGTCCGACACCCGCAGCCTTGACGACGACCGCTCCGGGGACACGCTGGTCGCGCGGATCGAGGCTGCCGGGCACAAGGTGGCCGACCGCACCATCATACGCGACGAACGTGACGCCATCGCGGACCGCCTGCGCACCTGGACGCGCGACCCCGATATCGACGTGATCCTGACCACGGGGGGAACCGGTCTTACCGGTCGGGACGTGACGGTCGAGGCCCATCGCGACGTCTATGAGAAAGAGATCGAGGCCTTCGGGACCGTTTTCACCATCGTGTCGATGCAAAAGATCGGGACCAGCGCGGTGCAAAGCCGCGCCACCGGCGGGGTCGCCAACGGCACCTACCTGTTCGCCCTGCCCGGCTCGACCGGGGCCTGCAAGGACGCTTGGGACGAGATCCTGCAACATCAGCTCGACTATCGCCACGCGCCTTGCAATTTCGTCGAGATTTTTCCGCGTCTGGACGAACACAAGCGACGGAAATAGAGCCAAAGCCCGTTTGCACACGTAACAGCTATGTCAAGTTTGTTCGATTGCCTGTTTGCGCGGCTGCGGGCACTCTGGGTCAAATCTAACTTGCGGATGCCAAAATGCGTTTTCTTCGCCGCTCTCTGACCGGGTTATTCATCGCCTCGCTCGCCGTGGCCGCGCTCGCCATGGCGTTTCACGTGGTGCAGGGCGCGGTGCAGGACCGCATGGCGCGTGATGGCGGGCAGATGCCCGGGCGCGAACGTGTCTTTGCCGCCGACGTGGTGCCGGTGGTGGCCGAGACCATCGAACCAGAGCTGACCACCTTTGGCGAGGTCGTATCGCGCCGCACCTTGGAAATCCGGTCGGCCATCGGCGGCACGGTCGTCGAGCTGGGCGATAATTTCGTCGAAGGCGGGCGGGTTCAGGCCGGGCAGATGCTCGTGCAGATCGACGCCACCGATCTTGAAGATGCCGTTGCGCTGGCCCGCGCCGACCTGTCGGATGCCGAGGCCGAGTTGTCCAATGCCGAGGCCGTTCTGATCCTGGAACAAGACGATCTTGAAAGCGCCCGGCGGCAGGTTGAGCTGCGCCGCGCGGCGATGGACCGGCAACAGGGCCTGCTCGATCGCGGGGTCGGCACGGCGGCAGATGTCGAAACCGCGACGCTTGCGGTCGCCTCGGCTGAGCAATCTGTCCTCGCGGCACGCGCCAGCGTGAATGCCGCCGAGGCCCGGGTGGCGAGCGCGAACACCGCGCTGGCCCGCGCCCGGATCGCGCTGGCCGAGACCGAGCGAAACCTTGCCCGCGCCACGATCACCGCCGGGTTCTCGGGCGCCTTGGCTGACGTCGCCGCGCTGGAAGGGCGGCTTTTGACCGCCAACGAACAAATCGCCACGCTGGTCGACCCAAACGCGCTCGAAGTCAGCTTCCGGCTGTCCACGTCGCAGTATTCCCGCCTGCTCGACGCGGCGGGCGAGCTTGTTCCAGCCGAGGTTGCCGTGAGCCTTGATGTGGCCGGTATCGACCTGATCGCCATCGGGCGCATCGCGCGTGAAAGCGCGGCTGTGGGCGAAGGACAGACCGGGCGCCTGATCTTCGCCGCCCTCGACAATGCCCCCGGCTTTCGCCCCGGTGATTTCGTCACCGTCACCGTGCGTGAACCGGCGCTGCAGGATGTCGCGCGTCTCCCGACCTCGGCCCTGTCCGGCTCTGACACCGTGCTTGTCCTTGGCGAAGAAGACCGGCTGCGTGACGTCGCCGTCGATGTCGTGCGCCGGCTTGGATCCACGGTTCTGATCCGGGCCGAAGGTCTTTCGGGCGAAGAGATCGTGGCGGACCGGGTGCCGACGCTCGGTGCCGGTATTCGCATTCGCCCGACCCGCCCGGATCAGGCAGAGGGAGCCAACGGGGACCAGAGCGACGCGGGCGGCGACAGCACGGAGACCGACGGCGCGGACACGGACATGATCGCGCTCGACGACGACCGGCGCGCGCGTCTTATTGCCTTTGTCGAAGGATCGGCGCAGTTCCCGACACAGGCGAAACAACGTATCCTGACAACGCTCAGACAACCCGAGGTGCCCGCCCAGATCGTCGCCCGGATCGAGCGGACAATGGGGAGCTAAGGCGATGGCCCTGCGAGCACGCAGCGTGCGAAACGCAAACGGCATCTTGTCCTATTTTGCCCGTCACGCGACGATCGCGAACCTTCTGTTCGTCCTGCTGATCATCCTCGGCCTCATGGCGACCCCCAACATGCGGGCGCAGTTTTTCCCCGACGTGGTGATCGACGATGTCCGTGTCACCATGGTCTGGAGCGGGGCGGGGGCCGAAGCCGTTGACGAAGGCATCGTTCAGGTTCTCGAACCCGCGCTGCTTGCCATCGACGGGGTTGCGGAAAGCACGTCGCGCGCGCGGGAAGGCAGCGCCTACGTGCGGCTTGAATTCGAGCCCGACTGGAACATGGCGCAGGCGATGGATGACGTCGAAGCCGCCGTTGACAGCATTTCGACCTTCCCCGAAGACGCCGAAGACCCGCAGATCACCCGGCGCGGGTGGTTCGACCGGGTCACGGACGTGGTGATCACCGGCCCCGTCGGGGTCGATCAACTCGCGCGCTTTGCCGACGAAATGGTGGCGCGGCTGTTCCAAGAGGGTGTGACAAGCACCAGCGTGATCGGCGTTATGGCCCCGCAAACTGTGATCGAGGTGCCGACCGCCAATCTCGTGCGCCACGATGTCACCCTGTCCGAGATTTCACAGGCCATCGCGGGGGAAACCGATGCAAACCCGGCAGGCAACATCGCCTCGGGGGCCGCACGGGTCCGGGCCGGGGTCGCGAAACGATCCGCCGAAGAGATATCTTCCATCATCCTGCGTTCCGATCTGAACGGCACGACGCTGACTGTTGGCGATGTCGGCACCGTGCGGGTCGAGGGCGTCGACCGGGCGCGCGCCTATTTCGTGGGCGAAAACCCGGCGGTGAAAATCCGGGTCGACCGCTCGGCGGCAGGGGACGCCATCGGCATTCAACGCACCGTCGAAGACACCGCCGACGAGATGATGACAACCTTGCCAGAAGGGGTATCCATCGACCTGATCCGAACCCGGGCCGAGCTGATTTCGGCCCGGCTTCAGATCCTGTTGCAAAATGGTCTGACCGGGCTTGGGCTTGTCCTGATCACGCTGTTTCTGTTTCTGAACGCACGCACCGCGCTTTGGGTCGGGGCCGGTATTCCGGTGGCGATGCTGGCCGCGATCGCCTTCATGTATGCGCTCGGGCTGACGTTCAACATGATCTCGCTCTTCGCGCTGATCATCACCTTGGGGATCGTGGTAGACGATGCCATCGTGGTCGGCGAACACGCGGATTTCCGGGCCCGACGATTGGGCGAAGCGCCGGTGGAAGCCGCCGAGAACGCCGCCCGGCGCATGTTCTCGCCGGTCTTCTCGGCCACGCTCACCACCATTCTCGCCTTCTTCGGCCTGACCTTCATCGGGGGACGGTTCGGCGAGATGATCAGCGACATTCCGGTGACCGTGATCGCGGTGCTCGCCGCCTCGCTTATCGAATGCTTCCTGATCCTGCCCAATCACATGTCCCACGCGCTGACCCATACAGCGAAAGAGCATTGGTATGACTGGCCCTCGCGGCAGGTGAACAAGGGCTTCCGCTTCGTGCGCGAACGGCTCTTTAGACCCGCCATGGTCTGGGTCATCCGGGCGCGCTACGCGGTGGTCGCGGGGGCGGTGCTTCTGCTCGCCACGCAGGCCGCGCTGTTCATCCGGGGCGATGTGCCGTTCCGGTTCTTCAATGCACCGGAACGGGGCACGATCACCGGGAATTTCTCGCTCGTCGACGGGGCCACCCGGTCTGATACGCTCGCCGTTCTGGCCGATCTTCAAAAGGTGGTGGATCGGGTCGGCTCTGATCTGGACGCAGAGCACGGGGTCAACCCGATGACCTATGTCCTCGCCGAAATCGGCGGCTCTTCGGGGCGCGGTCTGGCCAGCGCCGAGGACAAGGACGAGGATCTTCTGGGCTCCGTCTCGATCGAGCTGATCGACGCCGACCAGCGCCCCTATACTGCCTTCGACGTGGTCAACGCGCTTCAGGACGCGCGCCCGGAGCATCCGTTGCTCGAAGAATTCACCTTCCGGGGCGGGCGGTTCGGGCCCGGTGGTGACGCGCTCGATGTCGAGCTTCTCGGAGCCGAGAGCGAGGTTCTCAAAGCTGCCGCCGAAGCGCTCAAGACCGCGCTTGGCGATTTCCCCGAGGTTTCGGCATTGGAAGACAGCCTTGCTTACGACAAGGAAGAGCTGGTGCTCGAATTGACCCCTCAAGGTCAGGCGCTGGGGCTAACCATCGACGAAATCGGTCGTGTCCTGCGTCATCGCCTGTCGGGGATCGAGGCGGCAACCTTTCCCGATGGCATGCGCTCGGCCACCATCCGGGTCGAGCTTCCCGAAGACGAGCTGACCCTCGATTTCCTTGAAAACAGCCGGTTGCGCGCCTCCCCGGGCGTCTATGTCAACCTTGCCGACATCGTGCGCGTAACGTCGCGGCAAGGGTTTTCCTCGGTGAACCGGGAAAACGGTCTTCGGGTGGTCGAGGTGACCGGCGACATCGACGAGAGCGACGGGGAAAGGGCGGCGGAGATACAGCTTGCCCTCGAAGAAACGATCCTGCCGCAGGTCGCCGAAGATTTCGGCGTGGACTACAACATCGCCGGTCTGGCCGAACAACAGAACCGGTTTCTGGGCGATGCCTTGTACGGATTTCTCCTGTGTATCATCGGCATCTACATCGTCCTGGCCTGGATATTCTCAAGCTGGGTGCGGCCCCTGGTCGTCATGTCGATCATTCCCTTCGGCCTGATCGGTGCGATCTGGGGGCACAACGCCTGGGGCATACCCTTGTCGATGTTCTCGATCGTCGGATTGATCGGCATGGTCGGGATCATCATCAACGATTCCATCGTGCTGGTCAGCACGGTTGACGAATATGCCGAAGAGCGCGGGATCAGGCCGGCGATAATCGACGCGGCTGCCGACCGCCTGCGCCCGGTGTTCCTGACCACTGCGACAACGGTGCTGGGGCTCATGCCGTTGTTGTTCGAAACATCACGACAGGCGCAGTTCTTGAAACCGACCGTGGTGACGCTGGTCTACGGATTGGGCTTCGGCTTTTTCCTCGTCCTGTTGATCGTGCCTTCGATCCTCGCGATGCAGGAGGATCTTCGGCGTCAGACCTCGGCCCTCAAACGCATCTTGCGCGCAGGCCACAGGGCGCCCGGCGCGGTGCGGCTTGTCACCGGGGCCGTGGTCGGGGTCGCAGCACTCTTCGCCGCGACGCTTGGATGGACACTTGCCACCGGATCGCTGCCGGGTGGGACGGGCACGATTGTCTCGGCGCTGGCGCTCTTTGTCGCCGGGGCTTTCGGAATCAGCCTGCTGGCCTTCGCGGTGGGATGGATGCGGCGGCGCGCCACCTGACCACCATCACCGGGGGATCATTTTGCCGGAACCAGCGTGTCGCATCCGGGCACATCAACCGCGCGACCGGCCCCGATCACGGTGATCCGCAGGTCGTCTGCCGCCATATCGAAGGGTTTCGCATCAGGGGGAACAAGGTCGGCGTGAACCGCGAGCCGCCCCGCGTCATCCCGCGCGCCCATCGTCTCGGACACCCAGATCTCGCGATCCGCGGTCTCGAAGACCACGGTTTCCGCCTCGGCCAACCGTGGCATGTCGAGCGTTGCGTGAACCCGGATACCATCCGACAGGTCCTCTTGCGCGCAGGTGACCGAAACCACCCCCGCCTCGCGCCGGGTGTCCGGCCGGTTTTCAAGCGCACCAAGGATGACCGGCGCGGGGGTCGTCACATCGGCGCGAAAGTCGGCAGACAAGGTGTCTGACACCGGCACGCAGATGTTTTCGCAGATCCCCAAAAGCAGATCGGCGGAAAAGCGCACGTCTTCTCCGGCCACCTCCGGCGTCACCTCGAACGGCAGGACCATCTCGTACCGATAGCCGATGGTCGCGATCCCCCCGGCCTCGATCACCTCCGGCACCGGCCAGTGATAGTCGAGGGTTTCAAGGTTCTCGGACCCGGTCCAATCCATCTCGGGCGGAATGCCCCCGTCGCCCGGCGCGCGCCAATAGGTCTTCCACCCCGGCTCCAGCACGACATGAAGCGCGGCCATGTGTTGCCCGTTCTCCATCCGCCACCCGGGCAGCACGTTGATCTCGGCCTTGGGCAATTCGGCAAGGGCCGGCGCAGAGACGGTGGTCAGGGCGGCGGTCAGGGCGGTGCACAGGAGCGCGCGCAGGGAAATCTGTGTCATCTTCATGGTGCTGTCGGTATAGCCAGCCAGCGCACAACGGAAAGTCACTTTCCCGAGCGCAGCACGCGAGCGGATGTGAAAGCTTGCAATGCGGCCACAGCATACCCATCCTTGGATCATGGAAAACACCGACATGTCACAGGACCTGACGGGAAAGCTGCTGATCGCCATGCCGGGCATGGGCGATCCGCGTTTCGACCGTTCCGTGGTCTATATCTGCGCCTATTCCGACGAGGGGACCATGGGTCTCATCGTGAACAAGCGGGTGCCCGACATCACGCTCGACGATCTGCTCGACCAGCTTGAAATCGGCGTGGGCACCGGCAGCGCGGGCGTCGGTGTGCATTTCGGCGGTCCGGTCGAGGGTGGCCGGGGCTTCGTGCTTCATTCGCAAGACTACCCCGGCACCGAAGGCACGCTGAGCGTCACGTCGACGATTTCGATGACGGCGACAAAAGACATCCTCGTCGACATTGCCAAGGGTGCGGGACCTGAACAGGCGCTGACCGCGCTTGGCTATGCCGGGTGGGGGCCCGGACAGCTTGAGGACGAGATCCAGCAGAACGCGTGGCTCACGGCGGATGCCGACAATGCCATCGTGTTCGACCCGGACAACGATGCGAAATGGACAAGAGCGCTTGGCCATCTCGGGATCGACCCGCTGCTTTTGTCCGCCGAGGGCGGGCGCGCCTGACCCGAAGGCCCGCGCGCCGTTTCCCGAAACAGGGCCTGTCACGTCACAGGCGTTCAATCGCGATGGCGATGCCCTGACCGCCACCGATACACATGGTGACAAGCCCGATGGTGCCGCCGGTGCGCTCCAATTCATACATCGCCTTCACGGTGATGATCGCGCCCGTCGCCCCCACCGGGTGGCCCAGTGCGATGGCACCGCCGTTCGGGTTTACCTTGGCCGCATCGAAGTTCAGCTCTTTCGAGACCGCCAGCGCCTGCGCCGCGAACGCTTCGTTCGATTCGATCACGTCGAAATCGCCGACCCCCAGCCCGGTCTTGGCCATGAGCGCCTGAACCGCCGGGATCGGGCCAATGCCCATGACCTCCGGGCGCACCCCGACGTGGGCATAGCCCATCACGCGAAACTTGGGGGTCAGCCCCGCCGCTTTCGCCGCGTCGGCGCGGGCCAGCACGATCGCCCCGGCCCCATCGTTGATGCCCGACGCATTGCCCGCCGTGACCGTGCCATCCTTGCGAAACACCGGACGCAGGCCCGCGAGCGCCTCGGCGCTGGTGGCCTTCGGGTGTTCGTCGGTGACGAATTCAACCGTGTCCCGACGCGATTTCACCTCGACCGGCGTGATCTGCTCGGCAAAGATCCCGCTTTCGATGGCGCGTGTCGCCCGGGTTTGGCTTTCAAGCGCAAAGGCATCCTGATCGGCGCGCGAAATGCCGCATTCCTCCGCCACGTTCTCGGCGGTGACGCCCATGTGGCCGGTGCCGAAGGGGCAGTTCAGCGTGCCCAGCATCATGTCCTGCGCCCCGGCATCGCCCATCTTTTGCCCCCAACGGGCGGCAGGCAGGATATAGGGGCTGCGCGACATGTTCTCGGCCCCGCCCGCAAGGCCAAAGTCGGCGTCGCCAAGCATCAGGTTCTGCACCACCGACACGATCGCTTGCGCCCCGGACCCGCACAGGCGGTTCACGTTCATCGCCGGGGTGGTGTCGGGCACGCCCGCCTCCATCGCCGCCACGCGGCTTAGATACATGTCGCGCGGTTCGGTGTTGATCACGTGGCCGAAGGCAACATGGCCGATCTGGCCGCCCTCGACCCCGGCACGCGAAAGCGCGGCCCTGGCCGCCGTTGCGCCAAGCGTGGTTGGCGGTGTGCCCGCCAAGGCGCCGCCAAAGGTTCCGATCGCGGTGCGGGCACCGCCCAGGATTACGATGTCATTCATGTCTATTTCCTCTTCATGCAGCAGACTGCGTCGCATTGCCCCGATGTCCAGCGAAACGTTTCGTCAGGTATCGGCGCGTTCATTGGTTGATTGGGTGAGCCGGGCCACACCGCGTGTAAACGCCTCGGCATCAGCCCCCAAAAGCGCCTTTAGCCGCGCATCGTATTCCGCCGCGATCGGTGCAAGCGTTTCGATCATGCCCCAGCCGGTCTTGGTCAACCGAAGCTCGACCAGACGCCGGTCCGAGGTATTCACCACCTTGGTGACATATCCCGCCGCCTCGAGACGCGAGGCCGCGCGGCTTACCTTCGGCTTGTCCATGCCCACCCGGCGGGTGATCTCGCGCACCGAAACCGCGTCTTCCTGGCTCAGGTGCGCCACAACGCGCCATTCCGCGACGCTGATCCCGTAGCGTTCGCGGTAGTGATAGGAAAACCCGCCGGACACCGCACGCGACAATTCGTTAAGCCGGTAGGGCAGGAATTCTTCAAGTTTGAATTGCGTCACGTAGGGCCCCCTGAAACGTCCGGGGCCACTATGACGTGGTGGCGCGGCAGTGCCAAGCACCCGACCCCTTGCACCCGCCCCCCGTTTCCGATCATTTGCCCGGACCGACAGGCCAAAACGAACTGGCCATACCGTATTGGGAGGAAAACAATGCGCGCCGGAATCATAACCCTCGTGGTCGCCTATGTGCTGAGCCAGTTCTACCGCGCATTTCTCGCGGTGATGGCCCCGGTGCTCCATACCGATATCGGCGCGACCCCCGAAAACCTGTCGAATGCCTCGGGGCTGTGGTTTCTGGTCTTCGCCGCGATGCAGATCCCGGTGGGCTGGCTTCTCGACAACATCGGGCCGCGCCGCGTGTCCTCGATCCTGTTCGGGCTTGGCGCGGGGGGCGGCGCGGCGGTGTTTGCCTTGGCGCAAGGGCCCGGGCACATCAACCTGGCCATGATCCTGATCGGCATCGGGTGCTCGCCGGTTCTCATGGCGAGCTATTTCACCTTTGCCCGGGTTTTCGAGCCAAGGGTCTTTGGCACGCTCGCCGGCATCGTTCTGGGCGTCGGCACCTTTGGCAATGTCGTGGCGTCCTATCCCATGGCCTGGGCTGTCGAAACGCTGGGCTGGCGCGAAACCATGTGGGCGCTGGCCGCAATCAGCGTGGTGGTCGCGCTGATCGCCGCCGCGCTGGTCAAGGATCCGCCGGCCATCGAACACGTCGGCGGCGAGAAACCCAAGGGCTCGGTGCTGACCCTGCTGGCGCTGCCGGCGCTCTGGGCGATCTTTCCGCTGCAATTCGTCAACTATGCCCCGGCGGCGGCGCTGCGCGGTCTCTGGTCGGGGCCCTATCTTGGGGATGTCTATGGTCTCGCCCCGTCCGGGATCGGTTGGGTCACGCTCGTGATGGCGCTGGCCATGATCGCGGGAAATTTTCTCTATGGTCCCGCAGACCGGCTGCTTGGCACCCGCAAATGGGTGATCTTCTTTGGCAACGTCTTGTCCGGCCTGTCGCTTCTGGCCCTGTGGATGTTCCCGGCGAACGGCGTGGTGACGACCACCGTCATGTTGTCGGCGGTCGGCTTGTTCGGCGCCTCCTTTCCGCTGATCATGGCGCATGCACGCGCCTTCTTCCCGGCCCATCTCACCGGGCAGGGCGTGACGCTGATCAATCTGCTGGGCATCGCAGGTGTGTCGTTCTTCCAGTTCGTCTCAGGCGCGATGTATGGAGCAACGAAACCGGGCGCGGCCAGCGTGACCGCGCCCTACGAGGCTTTGTTTCTGCTATTCGCAATCCCGGTGCTCATCGGCAGCGCGATCTACCTGTTCAGCCGCGACAGCCTGAAGTAACGCGCTGACGCGGTTTGGGGTCAGGCGGCCTTGCGGCGCCCGCCGCCAGACCGGCGACGCGAACCGCCTGGCTTGCCACCGCCGCCGCCGCCATGGGCGTGCTTGGGTTGACCGCCCTGCGATTTGCCCTTGCCGGGTCCGCCGCGCCCCTGACCTTGGCCTTGCCCCGGGCCGCGTCCGCGCCCCCGGCCACCGCCACCGCCGCGCTTGGGCGGGTCGACCTCTTCGGGGCGCTCACCGCCGAGCACGGGGATCTCGATCTTCATGACCTTCTGGATCTGGCGCAAAAGCCCGATCTCTTCGCCGGTCACGAAGGCGATCGCATCACCATCCGCCCCGGCGCGCGCGGTGCGGCCGATCCGGTGAATATAGTTCTCCGGAACTTCCGGCAGATCGAAGTTGAACACATGGGTCACGCTGGGAATGTCGATGCCGCGCGCAGCCACGTCGGTGGCGACCAACACGTTGGCCTTCCCGTCCTTGAACGCCTTGAGCGCACGGTCACGCTGCCCCTGGCTTTTGTTGCCATGGATCGACACGGCGTCAAAACCCGCCGCGACAAGCTGCTTCATCAACCGTTCGGAGCCATGCTTGGTCCGCCCGAACACAAGGCTCAGGCCATCGGGTTCTTGCCCGAGATACTTGATCAAGAGATCGACCTTGTCGCCCTTGTCCTGCGCCCAGTGGATGCCTTGGGTGATCTTCTCAGCCGCCTTGCCCGGCGGCGCGACCTGCACCTTTACCGGGCTGTCCAGATAGGCGCGCGACAGCTCTTCCATCTGCTTTGGCATGGTGGCCGAGAACAGCATGGTCTGACGCGGGGTGCCCAGCGCCGGGGCAATTTTCCGCAGGGCATGGATGAACCCCATGTCAAGCATCTGGTCCGCCTCGTCGAGAACGAGGAAGGTCGCGGTATCGAGCCGCACCGCGCGCCGCTCCATCAGGTCGATCAACCGGCCGGGGGTGGCCACGAGAATATCGGTGCCCTTGGCGAGCGTGTTGATCTGCTTGTTGATCGACAGGCCGCCCACCACGGTAGCGACCTTCATGTGGGTGCCTTGCACGTAAAGCCGAAGGTTCTCGGCGATCTGGTTCACCAGCTCGCGCGTTGGCGCGAGGATCAGCGCCTTCACACCCTTGGGCGTGCGCTTGTCATGGGTGCCCAAGAGCTGTTGCACCAGCGGCAGACCGAAAGCGGCGGTCTTGCCTGTCCCGGTCTGGGCAAGCCCCAGAACATCGCGCCCTTCCAGCGCATGGGGAATGGCCTCGGCCTGGATCGGCGAAGGTGTCTTGAACCCCGCAGCCTCAACGGCGGCGAGAAGTTTCGGGTCAAGCCCGAGGTCTTTGAATGTCGTCATGTTATCTTTCCGCGGGGAAAGCCCCGCCTGTCGGGCGCGTCCGCGCCACATCGCTTCGGGTCGCGCCCGGGCCTCATGGTCGGGCTCATGCCCGCCACCGTCCGGCGCGTTGCCCCCCGCGTGATCTGGGAACTTTTTTCGGCAACAGCCCTGTCGGGTCGTCTGCTCGATCATCCAACCCCGCCGGGTCTGTTGTTGTTGTCGGGCGTGCCGCCCGTCCGGAAGCGGCTCACGCGGCCGCTGGTTGGATACAGGTGCATATCGACGCCTTTGCATCGAAAGTCAACAGCACGCTGCGCATGATTGTTGATGGCCCAGCCCCTTTCATCGCCCCGCGGGATCATGTATCAGCCCTCGGAACTTTGACACCGCAAAGGAGCGCCAGATGGGCTACAAGGTCGTCGTCTGTGGCGCCACGGGGAACGTGGGCCGCGAAATGCTGAACATCCTGGCGGAGCGCCAGTTCCCGATCGATGAGATCGCCGTGCTGGCCTCGCGCCGGTCACTGGGGACCGAGGTGAGCTTTGGCGACAAGACGCTCAAGACCCAGGATCTCGACACCTTCGATTTCTCGGGCTGGGACATCGCGCTGTTCGCCATCGGGTCCGATGCCACAAAGAAATATGCGCCAGTCGCGGCGAAGGCGGGCTGTATCGTGATCGACAACTCGTCGCTCTATCGCTACGACCCGGACGTGCCGCTGATCGTGCCGGAGTGCAACCCGGACGCCGTGCATGGCTATTCCAAGAAGAACATCATCGCGAACCCGAATTGTTCGACCGCGCAGATGGTCGTCGCGCTGAAGCCGCTGCACGAGCGCGCGAAGATCAAGCGCGTCGTGGTCTCGACCTATCAATCCGTGTCGGGCTCGGGCAAGGAGGCGATGGACGAGCTTTGGGATCAGACCAAGGGCATGTTCGTTCCGGGGCAAGAGGTCGAACCCTCGGTCTACCCCAAGCAGATCGCTTTCAACGTGATCCCGCATATCGACGTCTTTCTTGATTCCGGCGACACCAAGGAAGAGTGGAAGATGGTCACGGAGACGAAAAAGATCATCGACCCCGCGATCAAGGTCACCGCGACCTGCGTGCGCGTTCCCGTCTTCGTCGGGCACGCCGAAGCGATCAACATCGAGTTTGACGAGTTTCTCGACGAAGACGAGGCGCGCGAAATCCTGCGCACCGCGCCCGGCATTCTCGTCGTCGACAAGCGCGAAGACGGGGGATACGTCACCCCGGTCGAATGCGTCGGCGATTTCGCCACCTTCATCTCGCGCATCCGTCAGGACGTGACCATCGAGAACGGTCTGAACCTGTGGTGCGTGTCCGACAACCTGCGCAAGGGCGCGGCCCTGAACGCGGTGCAGATCGCCGAGCTGGTCGGGCGCGAGGTTCTCAAGAAGGGCTGATTACCCCTGACCAATCCAAAACACCTATCGCCGCCGAGGGCCCCCTCGGCGGCGGTTTCGTTTTGGGCATTCGGCACAGGTGGCACGGCCGCGTTGCGGGAAGCTTTCGCCCACCCGCGCTGTGGGCGGCTGTCGGCAGGCCCGGTGCCGATCTTCGCCCCGCACGGACATGGATCGGTGAAGTTGTGCCGATCACGCGGCTCCGCCCTATCTCCCGCCTCACGCGCGGGTTAGTCTACCCTCACCAACTGGAGGATCCCCCATGCGCGCCACCGTTTCACTGATCGCCCTGATCATCGCCACCCCCGTCTTCGCAGACGATATTTTCGCCCAAGCCCCGGTGGCCAGTGCCACGATCTATCCCGATGGCGCGACGCTTACGATGCGGGCCGAGGTGGAGCTGCCCGCCGGGACGCACCGCGTGATGGTGCCCTATTCGGGGGTGGACGGGATGGAAAGCCTGCCGCGCATCAAGGCCAGCGACGGTGTAGAAATCGGCGCGCTCGGGTTTCGCCGGGCTGTGACGGCAGATCCGGAAACGCTCTATTCCCCCGCACAGGCCGAGGCCGCCGCTTCGGTCGCCGCCGTTGAGGCCGACATGCGCGCCAAGCGAACCGAGATCGAGACCGCCAGCGCGGATGTCACGGCATTGGAGACGCGGGTCGAATACCTCGCCGCCGTGCGCCCGCCCGAGGCGGGCACGCCGGACGACATCCTTGCCACCGGTGATCTGGTCACCCGACAGACCGCCGAGGCGCTGCGTAGCCTGACCACCGCGCGCGCCGCACTTGCCCCGCTGCGCGAGGATATGGAGGCGCTCGAAGGTGCCCTTGCCGCCGCCGAGGCCGAGCTTGCCCGTCTCGCCCCGCCACAGGCCGAGAACGACATGCTTACCATCGAGCTGCGCCATGACACCGCTGGTCCCATCGCGCTTGAATTTACCGAGCAGGTCTGGAACGCGGGATGGCGTGTCGATTACGACATGGACCTTGACCGTGCGGCGGGCGAAATCGCGCTCGACCGCAAGCTGATCGTGATGCAGGAGACCGACCGCAGTTGGACCGATGTCCAGATGACCCTGTCCACCGCCCGCCCGAACGACGCCATCGCCCCGTCCGAGGTTTGGCCGGACAAGGCCGACATCCTGCGCCCGGTCATGACCCGATCCTCGGGCGAGCGTGCGGAGATGGCCGAACAAGCCGCCCCCTCTGCCGAACCCGAACCCTTGATCGTGGCAGACGGTGCGATGCAAACCGCCGGGTTGCAGGTTGACGGGCTGGCGATCTCATACCTCTATCCCGATCCAGTGACCATTGCGCCGGGCGAAGCGGCCGAGCTCGCGCTGGATCGCCTGACTCTTGAAGCCGACCCCTTCGTGCAGGCCGCGCCGCGGTGGGATGACACCGCCTTCCTGATGGCCGCGATCACCAACACCACCGGTGAGCCGATCCTGCCGGGCAGCGCGAACCTGTCGCGCGATGGGCATTTCGTGGGGCAGACCCGGATCGACATGATCCCCGCCGGGGCGGATGAAACGCTGGCCTTCGGGCCGATGGACGGCATCCGTCTTGAAACCGTGTTCAAGCGCAACGAAGAGGGCGACACCGGGCTGATCACCAAATCCTCCACCCGACAGCAGGAAATCACGGTAACGGTCGAAAACCTGACCGAGGAGACACAGGATGTGCGCACGCTCTATCCCCTGCCATTCTCTGAGAAAGAGGATCTTGAGGTCAGCGTGACGACCGCACCGACCCCGGACGAAACCGATGTCGAGGATCGCCGGGGGGTTTCGGCATGGAACCTGACGCTTGCGCCGGGCGAAACACGCGACATCCAGCTTACGGTCAATTTCGACTGGCCCGAGGGCGAGATGCTCGACTGGCGGCCCTGACCCCACGCTCAGCCCAGCTTTAGTAAAATCCTTCGCTTGGGGCACCTTTCGGCCCCATGGACGCACGAATTGTGTCCGAATTGCCCGCAAGATTGAGCGTGTCGGCGGGCAAAGCCGAGACCGCGCGGCAAATGGCGGGGTCTTGATCACCACGGGGCGGACCAAGCCCCAAGGCCCGGCCTGACCAAATTGACGAAAGGGAGACGCGAAATGGATATATCTTCCATATCACCTGATGCGCGGCGCACAGCCGGCACCCGGCCAACCGATATGCCGATCATCGCGAAAATCCGGCGTGGAAGGCTGGCCGCCCTCGCCGCCCTGCCGGCACGACCGGCCGCGGCGGGCGACCCGATCCCCCTGCACAGGGCACCGATCAGCCCGCATGCCACCGCGCCCTATCCCCCGTCTGGCCGGGCGGACCCTGCCGCGCACCTGCCCCGTTTCCTGCTGACACATGCCCTCTGAAAGCAATTGCGACTCGGATAAGGCGGAGGTCACATGTTCACCCCAATCAATTCGGGCGGTTTTGCCCAATCTTGGCGAACATGGGGGAAAACCGGGCCTAAATGGGTATAAAACGGTGTCGAAAGCATGAAATGCCATCATCTTGCCCCATTTGAGCACGAATCCGGCCCGAATCAGGGCGCAGCTTGTTTGTATCGAAACGAAAAGTTCAAACGAGGTTAAGAATGGCTGCCACCACTCAAAACCAAAGCAAAGACGCAAAGACGCTTCGCTTCCCGCATCCGCTGAAAGGCGGAGGCAAAAACGGGAGCAAGGCGCAAGAGAAAAAGCGTCTCCCGGCTCTGTCCAGTGAGGATATCGAAGACTTCTTCACCAATGCGGATGCCAAGAACAAGAACTGGAAGATCGCGGCCTGACCTTCGCGCTCTCCTGACCAACCTGACCAATTTTCGAACACCCGGCCGACAAAAAACAATACCGGCCACAACCTGGGGAAAGACCAATGCAAAACAACGTGATCGACTTCACCGCCTACAAATCCGCCAAAGCCAGCACCGAGGCCCCGGCGAAATCCTACACCGACAACGTGGTGTCCTTCGAGGACTTCAAAGGTCGCGCCGTGCAGCGCCACGACGCCGCCGTCATGTCTCATACGGACGTGCTCATCTCAGGCGACTACGTCGCCTGATCGACCAGACCGAAGCCCTCAACCTACGGAGATCACTGCCATGACTCTTCTCGAAAAAGCCCGCGCCAACCGCCATGCCGCCCTCGCATCGCTTCAGGCGCAATCCATCGAAGCCGACAACGTTGTCTCGATCTTTGATTTCGAACCATCGACGAAATCGGCAACCCCCGAGGCCACCCCGGCCTTCAACTCGATCCGCCTTCAGGGCGACGTGGTGCGGCTCGCCGCCTGAGGCGAGATCACGTATGAAAAGAGAAAACGGACGCGGCCCCTCTCCGCGTCCGTTTTTCTTTGGCCCGGTGGTTGTGCCCGGTGACCAAAGTCAGGCCCCCCAGAAGAAGCGGATGACATGGAAGAACACCGGGGCCGCGAACACCACGCCGTCAAGACGATCGGTAAACCCGCCATGCCCGGCGATCAGGTGGCCCCAGTCTCGCACGCCCTTGTCCCGCTTGATCGCCGACATCACGAGGCTGCCCATGAACCCCATGAGGGTCACCAACCCCGCCAAAAGCGCGGTTTGCCACAGCGCAAAGGGGGTGAGCCACCCCAGCAGAACGCCGACCGCGACACCCGATGCGACACAGGCTGCCGCGCCCTCCCATGTCTTTGAGCGTGACAGGCTCGCCACCACCGGATGATGGCCAAAGAGCCGCGACCAGACGTATTGAAGCACATCGGCGCTCTGGATCACGATCACCAGCCAGGCGATCAGAAGGATCTGGCGCCCCTCAACCCCCGGAATGTCCAGCGACAGGAGCGCAGGCACATGGGAAGCCGCAAAGACCGTGACCATCAACGCCCATTGGGTTTCCGCCACGCGCCGCAAGAACCCTTCGGCCTCCCCCCGCAGGACCGAGGCGATGGGAAGGAAAAGATAGGCATAGACCGGGATCAGGATCGAGAACATGCCATACCAATCGATGTAGATCAGCCAGTATTGCAAAGGCAGGATCACGAAGAATGACAGGAGAAGCGACCAATGGTCGGCCCGTGTCTTAGCCGTCAGGGTCAGAAATTCGCGCAAGGCGGCGAAGGATATAAGCGCAAAGAGCACCACCACGCCGCCCCGTCCGAAAATGAACGCGATGGCGAGAAGCACGACCATGCCCCACCACGAGGTGACACGCGCCGAATAGCTGTCGATGAAAGATGTCGCGCCCTCGCCCGTGAACATCTTGCGAAGCCCTTCGCCTAGAACCGTCGCAAGGGTCAGAAACAGGATTACCCCGAGGATGAGTTGGAAGAACTCGGCATGCGCGCTCATACCCTGTCCTCCTCGGGTCGCGCGGCGATCAGCGCGTCACGGGCGCGGGCAAGGAAGGCGTCCTTGCTTTCGCCCGGCTCAAGATGGATCGGCGCAGCGAAGGTGACGGTGCACAAAAGCGGCAAAGGCACGACTTCGCCTTTTGGCAAGATCTCGTTCAGGTTGGCGATCCATGTCGGCACCAGATCAACATCGGGCCGCTGGCGGGCCACGTGAAAAAGACCCGTCTTGAAGGGCAGAACCGAGTCCGGCCCCATGTTTCGCCCACCCTCGGGGAACAGGATCAGGCTTGCTCCCTCATCCAGCGCGCCAACCATTTTCTCAACCGGGTCTTCATCCCGCGTCTCGGGGTTGCGGTCGATCAGAACGGCGCGGAACACGTCGCGACCGGCAAAGGCCCGCAGCGGTGACTTGAGCCAATAATCCGCCGCCGCCACCGGTCGGGTCCGCGCGCGCAGATTGGGGGGCAGGACAGCCCAGGCCAGCACGAAGTCACCGTTCGAGGTGTGGTTGGCGAAATAGATGCGCTTGCGCGGCACCGGGTCGATGCCCGCCCAGATCGGGCGCGGCGCTGTGATGAGCCGGGCGAACAGCACGATGGCATGGCCGGTGACGACCGCCGCGAACCGAAGGACAAGGCGCTTCAGCCTGCCCATCTCAGACGGATTCGAACCCGTCGCGTTCCGGCTCGTAGTATTTCAACACCCCGTCCCCGATGTCGTGCCAAAGCCCGTGGATAGACAGCTCGCCCGTTTCGACCGCCTCTTTCACGAAGGGGAATGTCATCAGGTTTTCAAGCGACACTTTCACCGCCTCTTTTTCCAGATGCGCGACACAGTCCGCCCCGGAATGGTGATCCTTCACCCGGTCATAGCCCGGCTTGAGGATATCCATCCAGCGCCCCACGAAGCTTGTCGATTTTTCCAGCTCGGGCGCGGCACCGGTGGCCATGTCGTAAAACCCTTTGACCCCGCCGCAGGAGCTGTGCCCGAGCACGATCACATGCGCCACCTTGAGCGCGGTGACGGCAAATTCCACTGCGGCGGACGTGCCATGCTGGTTCCCGTCCGGCTGATAGGGCGGCACGAGATTGGCGATATTGCGGTGAATGAAAAACTCGCCCTGGTCCGCGCCGAAGATCGAGGTGACGTGCACCCGGGAATCGCAGCAGGAAATGACCATGGCGCGCGGATGCTGTCCCTCGGACGCCAACCGTCGATACCAGGCCTTGTTTTCCTCGTAACTCGTGGCCTTCCAGCCCTTGTAGCGTTGGACGAGGTATTTCGGAAGCGCACGCGCCTTGTCCATGCTGTCGTCTCCTGATCAAGCGTTTGAGGTGTTTAGGCCGGTTTTGATGGAAATTCGAGGTTTTTCAACGTGGCGCGGAAACCTTTTCTTGGCTGTCTTCACGATATGACCGGATTGCTTAGAGGGAAACAGGGGTGTGGACCGATGTCTATTGCACATGTGCAACCTATTGAAACTGTTCAGGTGGACCAAGGCCAGCTGGAAACACTGTACCGCCAGCTTGGGCCCATCGGGGCGGACAAGGTGGTCAACCATGCGTTGGAGGAACTGGCCGCGCTTTTGGTCCGGTTACCGTCCGACTATGACGCCGCGCGGATGCGCGATCTGTCCGATGGCGCGCGCGCATTGGCCGCCGTGGCGCAGCAGGTGGGTATGACCAAACTCGCCCGTGTCGCGCGCGATGTCGCACAGCTTGCGACCACGTCGGACAGCCCCGCGCTTGGCGCGGTCATGGCCCGGCTCGACCGGCTGGGCGACCGGTCGCTGGTCGCGGTCTGGGATATCTCGGATCAATCCGTGTGACAGCTGTCTGGTTGCAGGTGCCGCTCAACGCGCTACTCTGTCGCGACCCTGACGCGACGGAGCCCGCATGACCCTGACTTTCGCCCCCGATACCGACGACGCTATTTTGCTGCACGTGGTCCCGGTGGACGGGCTGGATACCTTCCGCGCCGGGTTGACCGATGTCGAGATCGCTTGGCTTGATACACAGGGCTTCAAGGGCAAGCTGGGCCAAAGTGTCACCTTCCCCTCGCCCACCGGTGGGCTTTCCAAAGCCGCCGTCGGGCTTGGTGATGCCAAGGCGCGGGCGCGCAAACGGTTCGGCACCGCGGGGGTGCGTGCCACCCTGCCCGCGGGCACCTACCGGCTCGCCACCGATCTGTCCGGCCCCGCGCTGGACGAAGTGGCGCTGGGGTGGCTGCTCGCAGGCTACCGGTTTGATCGCTATGCCAAGAACCCCGGCCCCAAGGCCCGGCTCATCGCGCCCGAGGGCCTCGACGCCGCCCGGATCGAAGCCATGGCGGCGGGCGAGGCCTTGACCCGCGACCTGATCAACACCCCGGCCAACGATCTTGGACCGGACGAATTGGAAGCCGCCGCGCGGGCCCTTGCCGACACCTTCGATGCCGGGATCAGTGTCATCAAAGGCACCGCGCTGCTTGACGAAAACCTGCCCCTGATCCACGCGGTCGGCCGCGCCTCACCCCGCGCACCGCGCCTGATCGACCTGCGCTGGGGCACCGAGGGACCAAGGCTGACGCTGGTCGGCAAGGGGGTCTGTTTCGATACCGGGGGTCTGAACCTCAAGCCCGCGTCCACGATGGGGCTGATGAAAAAGGACATGGGCGGGGCCGCGACCGTGCTCGGTCTTGCCCAGATGATCATGGCGACGGGGATCAAGCTGCAGCTTCGCGTTCTGATCCCAGCGGTCGAGAATGCCGTGGACGGCGGGGCCATTCGCCCCGGTGACGTTCTGCCCAGCCGAAAGGGTCTTACGGTCGAGATTAACAACACCGACGCCGAGGGGCGGCTGGTGCTGGCCGATGCGTTGGCGGTTGCCGACGACGAGACACCGGACTTGATCGTCTCCATGGCCACGCTCACCGGTGCGGCGCGCGTTGCGGTCGGCCCCGATCTCGCCCCGTTCTACGCGACCCTCGACACCGATGCCGCAGCGCTCAAGACCTCCGCCGCGCGCACCGCCGACCCGGTGTGGGAGATGCCGTTCTGGCCCGCCTATGAACCCAAGATCGAGCCGGGGATTGCTGATCTCGACAACGCGCCGGCAGGGGGCTTTGCCGGGTCGATCACCGCGGCTCTCTTTCTGAAACGTTTTGTCACCGAGACCGAGCGTTACCTGCATTTCGACATCTTCGGCTGGCAGCCCACCTCGGCCCCGGCGCGGCCCAAGGGCGGGGTCGGCCAAGGGGCGCGTGCGCTTTTGGAAGCACTTCCCGCGTTGTTGAAGTTGTGACAGACCGGCGGCTTTTACGCAGCAATGGCCGCGTCGCCCATGTCAGCCTTGAAGGGCAGGTGGCGACCGAGCGGTTCAGCGAAGGCACCGCCTGTCAGGTGGGTGTGCAATCGGTCGCGATCCTGCGCACCCCCGATGGTCCCCGCGACCGCGAGTTGATCACGGGCGAGGGGTTCACGGTGCTGGACCGATCCGGGCGTTTTTCGTTCGGATTTTCCGAGAAGGATGGATATGTCGGCTGGGTCTTGTCCACCTGCCTCGTGCCGCGCCAAAAGGTGACCCACCGCGTCATCGCCCCGCGCAGTTTTTACAAGGCGACGCCGGACATAAAGGCGTGGGAACCGGTCTTCCCCCTGTCCTTGGGCGCGCGCGTCCAAGTGGTGGGGGAGGACGGCAGATGGACCCAGATCGTGATGCAACAGCCGGGCCGCGACGACGCGCTGTCGGCTTTCGTCATGCCCAGCGCCCACCTTGCCCCGATTGACACGCTGGCCAGCGACCCGGTTGACGAGGCGATGAAATATCTCGGCACGCCCTACCTTTGGGGCGGCAATTCGAGCTTTGGGATTGATTGCTCCGGGCTGGTGCAGGCCGCCTATCTCGCCTGTGGCATCCCCGTCGGGCCCGACAGCGATCTACAGGCGAAGGATGGCGTGGCTTCGGACGGGCGGGCGCGGGGGGATCTGTTGTTCTGGGCAGGCCACGTGGCCATCGTGGCCGATGACACCCGGCTGTTGCATGCCAACACGCACCACATGGCCGTGGCCTTTGAAGACATCGAGGCGGCGATTGCCCGGATCGAGGCGCAGGGGGATGGGCCGGTAACGGCCCGGCGCCGGATCAGTCCACCGCGCGAATAAGCTTTCGGTCCAACACACGAAGCACCGTCTTCAAATCGCTGCCCCGTTTCAGGATCTGACCGTCCATTGCGATCACGGCGTATTGCCCCTGCTTGTTGCGCAGTTTCGGACGCTTCTCGATGTTATAGATCGGTTGTTCGGCGGCCCGCCGGAAGACCGAGAAAACGGCCACGTCCTTCAGAAACGACATCCCGTAATCGCGCCATTCGCCCGCCGCGACCATGCGCCCGTAAAGCCCAAGGATGATGGCAAGCTCGCGGCGGTCATAAGCGACCATGTCATCGCGATGGTGCGGCAAGGGCGTGGGCGCGTTCATGAGATCAAATTGGGGATAAATCCCCGGCAAATCAACCTCCCGAACGCGCGCCACATTCGGAACGCAAAATGACCCGGCCTAAAACACCGATCGCCCAAAAACGCGCCGCGATTGATCGCTATCCATGATGACAGAAGCGAAAGCTTCCCCGGTGCCGCACTTAACAGCCCCCACCCAGTTCGTGGCACCGGGATCCAAAACCCCACCCGTCGCGGTGGGGTTTTGCATGTCCGGGCGACAGGCAGGCGAGGCGCGCGTCACCCGCCGCCGATCAGAACCCCGGCAGCAAAGACAAGCGCGCCACCCAGAACCACCTGGAACGTCGCGCGCAGGAACGGGGTTTCCATGAACTTGTTCTGGATCCACACGATCGCCCAAAGCTCGATGAACACCACGATGATGGCGACGGTCGTCGCGGTCCAGAAATCCGGGATCAGGTAGGGAAGCGCATGGCCCAGACCGCCCACCGTGGTCATCACGCCCGAGGCGATGCCCCGCTTCAACGGGCTGCCCCGCCCCGACAATTCGCCGTCATCCGACGCGGCCTCGGTGAACCCCATAGAAATCCCCGCGCCGATGGCGGCGGCCAGCCCGACGATGAAGGTGGTATGGGTGTTCTGGGTCGCAAAGGCGGTGGCAAAGATCGGGGCCAGCGTGGAGACCGACCCATCCATCAGACCGGCCAGACCGGGTTGCACCCAAGTCAGGATCAGGCGGCGCCTCGCGGTCTCGTCCTCGTCGACGCGCGCCACACCGCCAAGGTGTTCGGCCTCAAGCGTTCCGGCGGCCTCGCCATGCCCGGCCTCCGCAGCCGCGAGATCCCCCAGCAATTTGCGCGTGCCCGCATCTGTGCTTCGGTCTGCTGCCTTGCGATAGAAATCCTCGGCCTGACGCTCCATCTCGCCCGCCTCGGCGCGCATCCGTTCCAGCCCGAAGTTCTCGACGATCCACGCCGGGTTGCGCGAGAAATACCCCGAGACATGGTTGCGCCGGATCGGCGGGATGGCGTCCCCGAAGCGCCGCTTGTGTTCGGCGATAAGCCATTGACGATGCTCATCCTCCTCTTCCGCCATGCCATCAAAGACCTTGGCGGAAGCTTCGTAATCGGCGCGCAGGGATTCGGCGTAATAGCGATAGATTCGCGCGTCTTCCTCTTCATTCGAGATGGCGAGCGCGAGCACTTCTTGCTCGGACAGATCAGAGAAGCGGCGGCGGGGGTGACGAAAACCAAAGGACATGGCGGCCTACAGATTGGAATAATTCTAATCTTTATCTACCGCAAAACATTGCCCCATGGCAATGCGTCATCTCGCCATCAGTCGACCCGGCGGATCACGATATGATTGCCTTCGCGCTTCGTCTCGAAACGCCGGGTATCGCGGATCAGATCGGACAGCTTTGCACGCCCATAGGTCCGGGTGTCGAAGTCACGGTTGTCGGCCTGTATCGCCTGCCCGATCACCCCGAGCTGAAACCATTCGCCATCCTGGTCGATCTTCTCCATCGCTTTGAAGATCAGGGGAAGCGCATCTTTCACATCGCGCTTGCCCGTCTTCTTCTCGGCCTTTTCCGGCTCTTCGACGATGTTCTCGATCATCACGAAGCGCGAGCAGACATTGCGCAGGCTTTCGGGCGTCTTGCCTTCGCCGATCCCTATCACGGTCATGCCCTGTTCGCGAATGCGGTTGGCGAGCGAGGTGAAATCGCTGTCCGATGACACCAGCACGAAACCGTCGAACCGGCCCGTGTGCAAAAGGTCCATCGCGTCGATCACAAGCCCGATGTCCGAGGCATTCTTGCCCTTCGTGTTCGCGCTTTCCTGATGCGCCACGAGACCAAGCTCCTGCACCTTGCCTTTCCACGGGGCAAGCCGTTGCGAGGACCAGTCACCATAGACGCGGCGCAGGGCCGGTTCGCCATAGGCGGTGATTTCCTTCAGGATCGCCTCTGCGAACCGGGCGGGAACATTGTCGGCGTCGATGAGGACGGCGAGAAGCGGGGAGTCGTTGGCCATATGTCTCCCTAACCCACCGCCGGGTTGCGCACCACCCATGTGTGGATCGAGAAGATCACGGCACCGGTGTCTGGCAAGCGCTTGATCACCTGCCGTTCTTTTCGCAGGAACGGGCGAAAGCCCGACGCTTCATGGGCCTCAAGCGAATCCGCCTCGAGCCCCGGGTTGTGCAAGGTGGCCGTGTCATAGGGCAGATGGTTCCAGCGCACGATGGGTTGCGCGACCCGGACGCCATCAAACAGCCGCTGCACCCGCGTCGCGATCCGGGCGTCATACTCCGGCACCGGCACGTGGATCGCGGTCAAGGGACGGCCCAGTTTCTCGGACAACGTCCAGCGCGACGGAAAGCATAGCACACCGGCCCCGAGCCAATGCTCGTGTGCACCTTTCAGCATCACGATGAAATCCTCCTGCGCCATGCGCCCGAGCGTGGCGAGCGGGTCCGCCCTGTCGATTGGCACCTGCACCCCGTCCGGGCGGGCATAGCTGTCGCCATGCACGCCAAGCGCATCGCAGACCACCGTGAGCAATTCATCCACCGCCGCCTGCGCCTCGGGCAACACGGCGATCACCGCATCCCGCTTTTCCCGGATCAGCCTGTCGCGAAGCGCCATTTGTTCGGCAAACCGCTCATCTCGCCGCAGCCAATCGCCGGGGGCGAGCGGACGGGTGCCCGGAAGCGGATGGGCCGTCCCGTCCAGAGGCAGGACATCATGCAAAATCTCATCCATGGTGAGACGAAAGGCGACAGACCCGGGGAATGCAAGCCCGGAATGGCGTCAAAAATCGGTCACGCGGCGCAGGAAACCCCGGCGCGCGACCCGCGAGGATTTCAAGACAAACCCCAAAATACTCAAGACAACAGGCACCAGCGGAGAGCCCGAGGTGATGCGCTTTCGCGCACGCTCGGTCTCGCGAGTGGGGTCTTTCTTTGTTTTCCAAGCCTCTCCCGAACGCGGCCCTTTGGCGGGCGCTACCCAATTCGCACTACGTGGCGCGATGCGTCACGATCTCGAACCCTTCTTCGGCGTTAGGCGGCATAAAATGGACGGCGAGCCGGTCAAATTGCTCATCGCTCACCGCGAACGGGTGATCCCCACGCGCGTTTCGCGCGTGCAACCGCGCTCGACAAACTTCCGGCGGCACGTCGAGGACATGCAACCGATGCGCCGCACCCGAGGTGTCAATGATCTCTCGCATCCAGAGCCGATCCTCTACCGTGTTGGCCGGAAAATCCAGCACCACGGAGATCCCTTTGTTCAACAGGGACAGGATATGCGGCGTGATCGCGTGGCGCAGTTTGGCTGCGGCCTGCCGATAATCCTGAAGGGTGGTCATCTGGTCGCCGAACAGGGGCGCAAGCCAGAGATCCTGGGCAATCACGACGGTGCTGGGCGATTGGCCCAATTCGGCCGTCAGGGTCGATTTGCCGGAGGCGGCGAGACCACAGACAAGATGCAACATGGGGGTCGATTGAGGCATTGGGTGCTCTTTTGAAAACGTGGATGTTTGCTTTGAACGCGGGAAACCCGGCCCGACCGATCAGGCCGGGCGGCTAATTCGCCGTTGGTCGGCACAAACGAAATGCAATCCAGTTTTCATGTAGCGTGAATGTCACGAACGGCAGGCAAAAGCAAAGGCCGCCTGCGCCGGCAGGCGGCCCAAGGCGACGAAGCAAGCCTTCGGCGTAGCTTCTCACGCGCGGCGCTTAGTCGTAAAGAACCACCGAGCGGATCGATTCACCGGCGTGCATCAGGTCGAAGCCCTTGTTGATATCGTCCAGACCCAAGGTGTGGGTGATCATCGGATCGATCTCGATCTTGCCGTCCATGTACCAATCCACGATCTTGGGCACATCGGTGCGGCCTTTTGCGCCGCCGAACGCGGTGCCTTTCCAGACACGGCCCGTGACAAGCTGGAAAGGCCGCGTCGAAATCTCGGCCCCGGCCGGTGCGACACCGATGATGATCGACTCGCCCCATCCGCGATGCGCACATTCAAGCGCGTTGCGCATGACATTGACGTTCCCGGTGCAATCGAAGGTATAATCGGCCCCGCCGATCAGATCACCACGCCGCTTCGTGAGGTTCACGAGATAGGGCACGATGTCTTCATCCAGCTCGGTGGGGTTCACGAAATGGGTCATGCCGAACCGCTCGGCCATTTCGCGTTTCGCCGGGTTCAGATCGACGCCGATGATCATGTCGGCCCCGGCGAGGCGCAGACCCTGAATGACATTAAGCCCGATGCCACCAAGACCAAAGACCACGGCGGTCGCGCCCATTTCGACCTTGGCGGTGTTGATCACCGCACCGATGCCCGTGGTGACACCACAGCCGATGTAGCAGATCTTGTCGAACGGCGCGTCCTCACGCACCTTGGCCAGCGCGATTTCCGGCAGGACCGTGTGGTTGGCAAAGGTCGAGCACCCCATGTAATGCAGGATCGGATCGCCATCGAGCGTCGTGAACCGGCTGGTGCCATCCGGCATGACCCCCTGCCCCTGTGTCGACCGGATCGAGGTGCAGAGGTTGGTCTTGCCCGAGGTGCAGGAATAGCATTCGCGACATTCCGGGGTATAAAGCGGGATCACGTGATCGCCGGGTTTCAACGTGGTGACCCCTGCGCCGACCTCGGTCACGACACCCGCGCCCTCATGCCCGAGGATCGCTGGGAAAAGCCCCTCGGGGTCGGCCCCCGAAAGGGTGAATTCATCGGTGTGGCAGATGCCGGTGGCCTTCACCTCGACCAGAACCTCGCCCGCCTTCGGGCCATCAAGGTTCACCTCCATGATTTCGAGGGGTTTGCCGGCTTGGGTGGCTACGGCGGCGCGCGTTCGCATGGTCATACTCTCCCTGATTGTCGCGGGAAACCTTGGGCGAAAACTCGCCTTGGATCAAACACAAAGCTTGAGGGTGGCGGTGCACCGGGTATCAAGGTGCCATGCGACCTGTGATCCTTGCCCTTGCCCTCACCCTTTCCGCCGCCGCCAGCCATGCCGGGGAGGCAACGCCCCCCGTCAACACCGGCCCGGATGCCTGCAATGCCACGCAGTATCAGGACCTCGTGGGGCAGGATGAAGCGGCGGTCGCCGAAGCGGGGATCACGCCGGGGGTCAAGACCCGGGTGTACGGGCCGGGCACCATGCTGACGCGGGACTACTTCGCGGACCGGATCAATGTCGAGCTTGATGGAAACGGAACGGTGGTGAGGATCTATTGCGGATGAGACGCGTCTTGGCGCCCGTCATGCTTCTGTCGCTCTTGGGCTGTGGCAACACCTTTGGGCATGATCCATCGGGGGAGCTTGGCGTCTGCCCGGCACCCGCGTTCCAGGATTTCGTGGGCCAGCCCTACGCGCATACCCTGTTCGATTGGCCCAATTTGCGGATCATCCGTCCGGGGGACGCGGCGACCATGGATGCCCGGCCCGACAGGCTTAATATCGACTTGGACGACAGCGAGACGATCACGCGCATCTGGTGCGGGTGATTGCGGCGGCGGCATGAGGCAAGCCGCGGCCAGACACCGGTAGACACCGCCCCGCCCGCCAATTGCCCGACCCGGCACGAAAAGGCCCCGCCGGATGCGACCGGCGGGGCGTTTCGGGTCGGTTCAAGCCCTGTTCAGAGCTTGTAGGGTTTGTGGCAGGCGGCGCAGGCTTCCCCAACCGCGCCCATGGCCGCGCCCACGCTGGCCTCATCCGTTACTTCGGCACCCATGGCCGCTGTGTGAAGCGCCTCGGCCTTGGTCACGAAATCATCCCAGTTGGCCCAGATATCGTCGGACGCATCGCTTTCCGGATCGACGGCCTCGGTTTCGAAAACAGTCGGAATGGTTTCGGCGGCTTGCGTCATCGTATCGAGGGCCGCGTTGGCGGCAGCCGCATCGAAATCGGTGTTGCCCTTGGACATGTCCGAAAGCACCTTCATCGCGCCGCCGATGGATTTCATGGTCTCCTGCCGCATCTTGATCGGGTCGGCGTGGTCATCGGCAAGGGCAATGGTGCCGAGCCCGGCGATCACGGCGGTTGCGGCGAGAGTGGTCAATTTCTTCATGGGTATCCCTGTCTGTTGTGGTGTGATGTGCGATTCACGGCCACCTTAGAGAAGGTATTGGTAAATCTGGATAACATCCCCGCGAGGCGACAAAATCCGGGTTTGGTCGGCGTTTTTCTGCCTTGTCGCGGGGCGGTGGGACTCGACTCCCGTCCGGGCGAGCCGATATAAGAACATAAAGTGAACATATGCCTGCGCCGCTGCCATGCCCCCCAAACGTCACCTGTCGCTGTGGTTTCCCCGTCTCGCCGCCGAGCGGTTCTTGCGGCTTGAGCGCGGATTGCCCGCCGGGCCCTTCGTCGTGGTCGCCGATCAGAAGGGGGCACAGGTCATCACCGCGCTTAATGCCGAAGCCTCGGCAGCGGGGCTTGTCCCCGGTCAGCCCCTGCGCGACGGGCGCGCCATGTGCCCCGGCCTGACCGCACGCGCCGCCAACCCGGTGGCCGAGGCGGCGTTTCTGACCACCCTGCGCCGCTGGGCGGGCAAGTATTCGCCATGGGTGGCCGAGGCACCGCCCGATGGGCTGATCCTTGACATCACCGGGTGCGCGCACCTGTTCGGCGGCGAAGAGATCATGGCGCAAGAGATCGAGCGGGACTGCATGCGTCTTGGCCTGACCCTGCGGCTCGGGCTGGCCGACACGCTGGGCGCGGCCTGGGCGCTGGCACGGTTCGCCCATGCGCGGGCGGATGGCGGGCTGTCGGGCGACGCAATCGAACAAGAGGCGCGGGCGACCCGGTCACGCGCGGTCAAGCGGCGGCATTGGACGAGGGGCGGTGCGCCCCCCGCAGCCCCGGTCCATGCCACCCCGCCGCGCATCGCCCAACCGGGCGCCACCCGGCAGGCCATCGCCCCGCTTCCCGTCGCAGCGCTTCGGCTAGACCCAGAGGCCATTGCCGGGCTGATCCGCGTGGGATTGCGCCGGATCGAAGACCTTCTGGGCATGCCGCGCGCCGGGCTCGCCCGGCGGTTCGGGCGCGACACCGTCCGGCGGCTGGACCAGGCGCTGGGGGTGGAACCCGAGCCGGTTTCGCCCGCGCGCCCGCCGGTCAGCTTCGCGGTCCGGATGCGCCTGCCCGACCCCATCGGGCTGGAAGAAGATCTCATGGCGGTGCTCGACCGGCTGCTGCCGGAGCTTCAGACCCGGCTGGAGCGTGCCGGGCGCGGGGCGCGGCAGGTGCGGGTCGAATTCTCACGCACCGACCGCACGATGCAATGGGTCGAGCTGGGGCTGGCCCGCCCCTCTGCCGACCCCGCCCGCATGCGCCCGCTCATCGCCATGAAGCTCTCCGACATCGAGGCCGGGTTCGGCATCGACCAGGTCCGCGTGATCGCCACCCGACACGAGCCTGTGCATGAAACCCAGCATGCGGGACATGCTGAGGCCGGCGCGCGGCAAAGCCAGAGCACGGAGAACGCCGCGCTTGACGATCTCATGGGCCGGATCGGCGCGCGTCTCGGGCTGGAGGCGCTGACCCGGCTGTATCCAGCCGAAAGCCATATCCCCGAAAAAGGTGCGATGGTGATGGCGGCGGCCTTTGCCCCGCCCGCGTCCGGCTGGCACGCGCCGCCCGTCGAACGCCCCCTGCGGCTCTGGTCGCCCGAGCCGGTGATGATCCCGGATCACCCGGCGCTGCCCGACCATTTCCGCTGGCGCGGGCGCGACCACGGGGTGCACAGCGCAACGGGGCCGGAACGCATCGCGCCGGAATGGTGGCTCGACGATCCCGGCTGGCGCACGGGATTGCGCGATTACTGGATCGTCACGACCGACCGGGGCGAAAGGCTTTGGCTTTACTTCGCGCATGGTGCGGCGCGTTCGGCGGGCTGGTTTTGCCACGGGGCCTTCGCGTGATCTTCCCCCGCCCGCGCGGCCATGCTACGGCGCTTGAATGCTCGACGTGCTCATGCAGACCCTGCCGTTCTTCGCCCTCATCGCGCTTGGCTATCTCGCCGGGCGCACCGGGTTTTTCTCCGAAGCGGCAACGGCGGCGCTGACCAAGTTCGTGTTCTACTTCGCCCTCTCGGCGATGCTTTTGAAATTCTCGGCCAACCTCAACCTGAAAGACGTGATCGACTGGCCCTATATCTGGGCCTACCTGATCGGCACCTCGGCAATCTACCTTGTCGCCACCACCGTCGCGCTGATGCGCAAACGCGGGGTGGAGGAGGCCGCGGTCGAGGCGCAATGCGCGGCCATCGGCAACACCGGGTTTCTGGGCATCCCGATGCTCACGCTGCTGTTCGGCCCCGAAGCCATCGGGCCGGTGATGCTCTGCCTTGCCGTCGATCTGGTGGTATTCTCATCCCTGATCGTGATCCTGATCACCGGGTCGCGCGACGGACGGCTCAGCCCCGCCGTGCTGCGCACCGTCGCGCTCGGGCTGGTAAAAAACCCCATGATCGTGGCAATCGTGGCGGGGTTTGCATGGTCTGCCACGGGCTGGCCCATCCCCGGCCCGGCCAACGAAGTCCTGACCATCCTCGGGGCCGCCGCAACGCCCGGCGCGCTGTTCGCCATCGGCGCATCGCTTGCCGGGAAATCGGCGGAACGGCTAAGCGTGGCGGGCTGGCTGTCTTTTGCCAAGCTGGTGCTCCATCCTGCGGCGGTCGCGCTCATGGCGCTGGTGGTCTTTGCCGTCGACCCGTTCAAGGCCGGGGTGATGATCGCCGCCGCGGCTTTGCCGGTCGCAGGCAACGTCTATATCCTCGCACAGCACTACGGCGTCGCCCCGACCCGCGTTTCGGCCGCGATCCTCGTCTCGACAACGCTGTCGATCCTGACGGTGTCGTCGGTCATCGCATGGGTCGGCTAGCGCCGCTCTTGTGCCCCGGACACGCCGCCGTTAGCGTCCTCGACACGACGCCACATCAGGAGACATGCCATGAAAACCGTATCTGAAAATGCCTGTTTCGGGGGCGTGCAGGGGGTCTATACCCATGCCTCCCGCGCCACCGGCACGGATATGACCTTTGGCCTGTTCCTGCCGGAGGAATCGCGCGACGGGCCGGTGCCGGTGCTGTGGTATCTCTCCGGCCTGACCTGCACCCACGAAAACGCCATGACCAAGGCGGGCGCACAGGCCTGGGCCGCCGAACAGGGCATCGCGCTCATCTTCCCCGACACTTCACCGCGCGGGCCCGGCGTTGCCGATGACGAAGCCTATGACCTCGGACAGGGCGCGGGATTCTACGTCAACGCGACCCAACAACCGTGGTCGCAGCATTATCGCATGTGGGATTACGTCACCGAAGACCTGCCCGAGCTTTTGTTCAACGACTTCGCGCTTGACCCCGAACGCCAAGCGATCACCGGGCACTCGATGGGCGGCCACGGCGCGCTGACCATCGCCATGACCCTGCCGGAACGGTTTCGCAGCGTCTCGGCCTTCGCGCCGATCTGCAACCCGACCGCCTCGGATTGGGGGCAGAAACAGCTTGGTGCCTATCTTGGCGACGATCAGGACGCATGGGAGGCGCATGACAGCGTGCTCTTGATGCGCGAACGCGGGTTTGACGGTCCGATGCTGATCGACACCGGCACCCGCGATCAGTTCATTGATCAACTCATGCCCGAAACCCTGCTTCAGGCGGTCGGACAAGCCCGCCAGCAGGCCACCATTCGCCTGCAACCAGGGTATGACCATAGCTATTTCTTCGTCTCTTCCTTCATGGAGGAACATGTCGATTTCCACGCCGAGGCGCTTTACGCGTGATCTATGTCGATGCCGATGCCTGCCCGGTGAAGGCCGAAGCCGAAGCCATCGCGGCGCGCCACGAGATCGCGCTTCGGCATGTGTGCAACGGCGGGCTTAGGCCATCGTCCAATCCGCTGGTCGAAATCGTCTATGTCGCGGACGGCCCGGACGAGGCGGACAAATGGATCGCCGACAGGGCCGGTGCCGGCGATGTCGTGGTGACCGGGGACATCCCGCTTGCCGCCAAATGCGTCGAGGCGGGCGCGCATGTGGTCAAACACAATGGCGAGGCGTTGACGCCGGGCAATATCGGGCAGGCGCTTGCCACCCGCGACCTGATGACCGACCTGCGCGCCGCCGATCCGTTTCGACAGGGCGGCGGCAAGGCCTTTTCCAAATCCGACCGGGCGCGGTTTCGCGACGGGTTGGAACGGGCGATCCGGGCCGCGACGGCCTGAGGGGTATATCCCTGCCTGCCCGCGTTTGCCCCGCCTTTCCGGGCCCTTCCCCTTGCCACCCGCCGTCCCCGGCGCTAGGCAGACGCAGATGGAAAAAAGGGAAACGCCATGGCCTATGACGACCCGAAAACATTGGTCTCGACCGACTGGCTCGCCGACCACCTGAACGACCCGGACCTGCGCCTGATCGACGCCTCTTGGCACATGCCTGCCGAGAACCGCGATGCGAAGGCGGAATACGACGCGGCGCATATCCCCGGCGCGCGGTTTTTCGACATCGACGAGATTGCCGACCTTCGCTCGGACCTGCCGCATATGGCGCCGCCGGTCGAAAAGTTCATGGCCCGGATGCGCGCCATGGGCATCGGTGACGGGCACCAGGTGGTGGTCTACGACGCCGAAGGCCTGTTCTCGGCCCCCCGGGTCTGGTGGACATTCCGCCTGATGGGCAAGACCGATGTGGCCTTGCTCGACGGTGGTCTGGCCAAGTGGCGGGCCGAAGGGCGGCCGGTGGATGACATGGCCCCCGTGATCCGTGACCGCCACATGACGGTGAGCCGCCAGGCCGACCTGGTGAAGGACGTGACACAGGTGGCGGCAGCCGCGAAGCTTGGAGATTGGCAGATCGTCGATGCCCGCGCCGCCGACCGGTTTCGCGGCGAGACGCCGGAACCACGCGAAGGGCTGCGGTCGGGCCGTATCCCGAATTCAAAGAATGTCTGTTTTCGCGATCTTCTGAACGACGACGCCACGATGAAGGACGAGGCCGACCTGCGCGCCGTTTTCGAGGCTGCGGGCGTCGACCCCCAGAAACCCGTGATCTCGACATGCGGGTCCGGCGTCACCGCCGCCGTGCTCGATCTTGCGCTCGAAATTCTCGGAAACCCACGCCACGCGGTCTATGACGGATCCTGGGCCGAGTGGGGCATGTACAATGACCTGAAAGTCGCCACCGGCGACAATTGACCAACCGGGCAGGGGCCCGAAACGGAGTGAAAGATGTTCGAACATCTGAAGGAACAACCGCAAGACAAGATCATGGCGCTCATGAATGCATACCGGGCCGATCCGCGCGACAACAAGGTCGACCTCGGGGTCGGAGTCTACAAGGATCCGACCGGGAACACCCCGGTGATGCGCGCGGTCAAAGCCGCCGAACAGCAGCTTTGGGAAGCCGAGACCACCAAGAGCTACACCCAGCTTGGCGGTGACCCGGCCTTCGTGACCGCGCTGTCGCAGCTCGTGCTGGGTGATGCGGTGTCGCAAGACCAGCTTGCGGGTGCGGCCCAACCCGGCGGCACCGGGGCCATTCACCAAGCCATCGAGCTTGTGAAAATGGCGAACCCGGATGCCACCATCTGGCTCTCCGCGCCGACATGGCCCAACCATCCATCGATCATCCGGCACCTGAAGATGGCGATGGCGGACTACCGGTATTTCGACGATGACAGCCGCGCGGTGGATTTCAGTGGCATGATGGCCGATCTCGGCGGTGTCAAACCGGGCGACGTAGTCGTGCTGCACGGATGTTGCCACAACCCGACCGGCGCGAACCTCAACACCGAACAGTGGAAAGAGGTGGCGGAGCTTCTGGTCAAGAAAGGCGCGATCCCGTTGATCGATATTGCCTACCAGGGCTTCGGAGACGGGCTTGATGCAGATGCCGCAGGCACGCGCATCATTGCCGCGACGCTGCCCGAAACCCTGATCGCCGCATCCTGTTCGAAGAACTTCGGTGTCTACCGCGAGCGCACCGGGCTTTTGATGGCGATCAGCCAGGACACGCAACGCACGAAGGCGGCCCAAGGCAACCTGACGCACCTGAACCGTCAGAATTTTTCGTTCCCGCCGGACCACGGCGCGCGGGTCGTGCAGATGATCCTCGACGACCCCGCGCTGCGCGCCGAATGGGAAGCCGAGCTTGAAGAGGTCCGCACCGGGATGCTTAGCCTGCGCGAACAGCTTGCCGGTGCGCTGCAACAGCGCACCGGATCGGACCGCTTCGGCTTCATCGCGGAGCACCGGGGCATGTTCTCGCGCCTCGGCGCGACGCCGGAGCAGGTCGCGCATATGAAGGACAAGCACGGGATCTACATGGTCGGTGACAGCCGCATGAACATTGCCGGGCTGAACCGTGATAGTGTCGACATCCTCGCCGATGCCATCGTGGATGCCGGCGTCTGACCCAGACCGAATTTCGCGGCGCTCGCGCGCCACGACCAACGCCGCGTGCCCAAGGGCGCGCGACGTTTGCTTGAGGGGCTCGCCCCTCAAACGCCCCAAGGTATTTATCAAACAGTGAAAGGGAGCATCGGCGGTTTGGGGGCCGGGGCGTGGTCAGGCAGAGGTGCCTTGTCCAAACGAAAAGACCCGGGCGCGCACGCCCGGGTCGATGTCAAACCACGTAAGGGTCGATCAGTTCACGAAGTCCGGGTAGGCTTCCATACCCAGTTCGGCCTTGTCGAGCCCCATGACCTCGGCTTCTTCCGAGACGCGGATGCCAACGGTGGCCTTCAGGATGAACCACACGATGATCGACGTCACGAAGACGAAGAGACCGATGGCGACGAAGCCCAGGATCTGCGTCCCGAAGGAGGCCGCGTCATTGGTCCAAGCCACGATGAACGTGCCCCAGAAACCCGCGATCAGGTGTACCGGGATGGCGCCGACCACGTCGTCGATCTTCAGCTTGTCGAGCAGCGGAACCGTGAACACCACGATGACGCCACCGATACCACCGATGATCAGGGCCTCGAAAAGGCTCGGGGCCAGCGGTTCGGCGGTGATCGAAACCAGGCCGGCAAGGGCCCCGTTCAACACCATGGTCAGGTCGACCTTCTTGTAGAGAACCTGCGTCAGGACCAGCGCGAACACCGCACCGGCGGCAGCGGCCATGTTGGTGTTGGCGAAGATGCGCGACACATCGGCCACGTCACCCACAGTGCCCATGGCAAGCTGCGAACCACCGTTGAAGCCAAACCAGCCGAGCCACAGGATGAACGTCCCGAGCGTGGCGAGGGCCAGGTTGGAACCCGGGAAGGCGACCACTTTGCCGTCCTTGTACTTGCCCAGACGCGGGCCGAGCACGATGGCACCCGCAAGAGCGGCAAAGCCACCGGCAGCATGCACCAGCGTGGACCCGGCGAAGTCGGAGAAGCCAGCTTCAGCCAGCCAGCCGCCGCCCCACTGCCAGGAGGCTTCGATCGGGTAGATGAAGCCGGTCAGCACGACAACGAAAATCAGGAAGGGCCAGAGCTTGATCCGCTCGGCAAGTGTGCCGGAAACGATCGAGGCCGTGGTGGCACAGAACATCAGCTGGAAGAAGAAGTCGGAGCCAGCCGAGGCATAGTCGATCGCGGTGTCAGCGGCGGCCACACCCACGGGTTCAAGCGCGGTCACGGCAAAGAACGGACCCAGCCAGCCTTCGACCAGCCATTCCGCCGGATACATGATGCCAAAACCCACCAGCCAATACATGATGGCGGCGAGCGAGAAGAGCGAGATGTTCTTCGTCAACTGCATGGTGACGTTCTTGGAGCGGACCAGACCGGCTTCCAGCATGGCAAAGCCAGCCGCCATCCAGAACACCAGGAACCCGCCGATCAGGAACAGCAGGGTGGTCAGGATATACTTTGTGTGTTCCGCGGCCTCACCCGTCGGAGCGGCGGCGTCCTGTGCGTAGCCAATCGCGGGGACAAGCGCCACCGCAGCCACGTAAGGAAGAAGTTTCTTAAGTTGCATGTCAGATTTTTCCCCTGTTCTTAGACGCTTAAAGCGCGTCCCCGTCGGTTTCGCCGGTTCGCACGCGCAGCGCACCCGACACGTCCATGGTGAAGATCTTGCCGTCGCCGATCTTGCCCGTCTGGGCGGTCTTGGCGATGGTCTCGACCACTTGCTCGGCAAGCGCATCGTCGACAACGATCTCGAGTTTGACTTTCGGCACGAAATTCACGGCGTACTCGGCACCACGGTAGATTTCGGTATGGCCGGACTGCGATCCGAAGCCCTTGATTTCAGTCACCATCATGCCGCGCACGCCGATGGTGGTCAGCGCCTCGCGGACCTCCTCGAGCTTGAACGGCTTGATCGCTGCAATGATCAGTTTCACGTCATTCCCCTTATATTGATGCAGGTCACCCCTGCGCGAAATCACATGGATACCAAGCGCATCGAAACGGCGGGCAACAAGGAAAGCAGGGGGCCGGGCTGTTGCGTTCGAAGGCGTATGATTATTTTTTGTGCACTACGCCCAAAGCATGATTATTTTTTGTGCGCGTGCCGAAGGCGGCTTTCGGCCCCAACGCGCCCTTGCCCCTCGCAAACCGGCAGCCGAGTCGTTACTCTGCCCCTAACAGAGCAGGTCGGTTCACGGATCAATGGCACAGAACGGAAATCGGCGTCCGCCCCTCGTGGCGGATAAACGATACACCAACACCCGAAAGACAAAGAAGAAAGCCGCGCCAAAGGCTGCGGCCAAACCGCCGCGTCGCACGCGAAAAGCGGCCCAAAGCGCGCAAAAGCGGCGTCTGCCGCTGATCCTCGCGCTGCCGGTGATGGCGGTGAGATTCGTGGTAAAGCTGGTATTTCGGCTCGGTTTGGTGGCGGCGCTCATTGCCGGCATCGGGCTCGCGGGGGCCGTATACATGACAGCGCGCGACATTCCGCCGATCACGTCACTGGTTGACGGGCGCGCCGAAGGGTCGGTCACGATGCTTGACCGTTTTGGCAAATCTTATGCCCGGCGGGGCGACCAATATGGCGGGCTGGTCACCGCGAACCTGATCTCATCGCATCTGAAGAACGCCTTCATCGCCACCGAGGATCGCCGGTTCTATCGCCACTTCGGCGTCTCGCCGCGCGGGATCGCGAGCGCAATGCGCATCAACCTGTCCGAGGGGCGGGGACCGCTGTCGGGTCATGGCGGCTCGACCATCACGCAGCAGGTGGCGAAGCTGACCTGTCTTGGGCAGGCCTATGACCCGAACCGGTGGGAGAACGAAGCGGCCTATGAGACCGAGTGCCGCCAAAACTCGATCAAGCGCAAGGCGCGCGAGGCGATCTACGCGATGGCTCTGGAAACCAAGTATTCCAAGGACGACATCCTGACCATCTACCTTAACCGTGCCTATCTTGGCGGCGGCACCTTCGGGGTCGAGGCAGCAAGCCAACGGTATTTCGGTGTCTCGGCAGCCGAAGTCGACCCGGGGCAGGCGGCGATCCTCGCCGGTCTTCTCACCGCACCCTCGCGCTATGCCCCGACATCGAACTATGACCGAAGCTGGGCGCGCGCGCTGACCGTTCTCAAGCTGATGGAGGAACAGGGGTTCCTGACGGAAGCCGAGGCTGCGCGGGCGCGCAACGCCCCGCCCCAACTTGGTGAAAGCGCCGAAGAGACCACCGGGACTGCCTTTGCAAACTGGGTCATGGCCTCCGGCCCCTCGTTTCTGACCCGCGACACGACCGAAGACGTGATCATCGAAACCACGCTCGATCCGTCGATCCAGCATTCGGCGGAAGAAGCCCTCGCCCATATTTTTGAGACCAAGGTCTCGGAAGGGTCCGATGCACAGGCCGCGATTGTCGTGATGAGCGCGGATGGCGCGGTGCGCGCCATGGTCGGGGGCCGGTCGGGCAGCTTCAATCGCGCGACACAGGCGATGCGGCAGACCGGATCCGCCTTCAAACCCTTCATTTATGCCGCCGCTCTGGATCTGGGGTATTCCTACGGCGACGTCATCGTGGATGAACCGCTGACCATAAATGTCCCCGGCTCCGGCCCGTGGTCACCGCAGAATTACACGCGCAAATTCTATGGCCCCGTGACCCTGACGACGGCCTTGAAAAATTCGCTCAACATCCCCGCCGTGAAGTTGTCCGAGGCGGTTGGGCGCGAAAACGTGCGCACGGTGGCGTCGTATTTCGGGATCGACAGCGATCTTGCGGCAGGCCCCGCGCTTGCCCTCGGCGTGTCGGAAACCACGCTTTTGGAAATGACCGGGGCCTTCGCGGGGTTCCTCAACGGTGGCTCGGCGGTTGAGCCCTATGGTCTCACCCGCCTGTCTCTGGTGGGGGACGCCGCGCCGCTCATGGACCAGGAAACCGGGATCGGGAAGCGGGTGATCCAGACCCCCGCCAACCAGCAGCTCGTCTACATGATGAACCAGGTGATCGAGAGCGGAACGGGCCAGCGCGCCCGCATTCCGGGGCGCGAGGCGGCGGGCAAGACGGGAACCACGCAGTCGGCCCGCGACGCATGGTTCGTGGGGTTCACGGCGGATTACGTCGCCGGGGTCTGGATGGGCAACGATGACAACACGCCGCTCAAGGGCACCACGGGCGGCGGGCTCCCTGCCGATATCTGGCGCGAAGTCATGGTGCGAGTGCACGAAGACCTGCCCGCCAAACCGCTTCCCATGATCCGACCCGACCGCGAACCGCAGGTCAGCGAGGTGCCTGAAACCGGCAACGAAAATTTCGGAAACGACCGGGTCGTGTTCGACCCGCGACGCGACCAAGGGCGGCCGGGCGGCAACAATGCCCCTGCCGAGGACAGCCTTCTAGGCGTCATCCGAAACATATTTCGCGGAAATTAGCGGCTCAGGTAAACCGTTCGTTCACCTCGTGTCCTGACTATGGCAGCACGTCATGGTTTGGGATCAACATGGGCCTCGAGAATACCGACAGGGGGCGCGATGAACTTCGCGCCGTAATGCGCCGGCACCGGGGGCTGTTCTGGGTCGTGGGCCTGTTTTCGGCGTTCGTGAACATACTGATGCTGACCGGGCCGCTTTACATGTTGCAGGTCTATGACCGGGTGCTTGGGTCACGGTCGGTTGAAACGCTGATCGCGTTGACCGTGCTCATGGGGTTCCTGTTTGCCATGATGGGGCTTCTGGATTTCATCCGGGGCCGCGTGCTCGCCCGGATCGGGGCGCGGTTTCAGGCCGCGCTCGACAAGCGGGTGTTCCGGGCGATGCTGGGCTACGATGCGATGCTCAATCGCAAAACCGACACCGCCAAAAACGGGGTGAAGGATCTGGAAACGATCCGTCGACTGTTGTCCTCGCCGGTGTTCGCGGCCTTCTTCGACCTGCCGTTCACGCCCCTTTTCCTCGCCGGGATATTGCTGTTTCATCCCTGGCTCGGGGCGCTGGCGCTGGTCGGCGGGGCGATCCTTGTCCTCATCGCAATTTTGAACCAGATCGCGACCGCCACGCCGACCCGGCACGCGAACAAGGCCGCGCACGACAGCGATCTTGTCGCCGGCCAACTTCGGTCCGAGGCCGAGATGGTGTGCGCGCTTGGCATGTCTGAGGCTGCCCATGACCGCTGGCAAGCCGAGCGGCACGCGGCGTTGGCGGATGCGGTCCTGTCGGTCGACCGCTCCGGGGGGTTCTCGTCGATCTCGAAGACGTTTCGCATGTTCCTGCAATCGGTGATCCTGGGTCTCGGGGCCTATCTCGTTCTTCAGGGCGATGTCTCGCCGGGCGTGATGATCGCGGCTTCGATCCTTCTGGGGCGCGCGCTGGCCCCGGTGGACCTTCTGATCACCCAATGGCCGCTTGTTCAGGGCGCGCGCCGGGGCTGGCGCAGGCTCTCGGCGCTTTTGTCCGAGATCGAGACGGAGGGGCCGCACACCGCGCTGCCGCACCCGCGCGCCGCGTTGACAGCAGAAAACCTGACGGTTGTGCCCCCCGGCGGCCAACAAGCGGCGCTTCGCATGGTGAACTTCGATCTCGCCCCCGGCGAGGCACTGGGGGTCATCGGGCCGTCCGGCGCGGGTAAATCGACCCTCGCGCGGGTGCTCACCGGGGTCTGGCACCCTGCGGGCGGGCGGGTTCGGCTCGACGGTGCCGCGCTTGATCAATACGGGGCGCAAACGCTGGGCCGCCACATCGGCTTCTTGCCGCAACGGGTGCGCCTGTTCGACGGCACGATCGCCGAGAACATCGCGGGGCTGTCGAAGACCCCGGATGACGCCGCCGTGGTGCGCGCGGCGAAAAAGGCTGCTGCCCATGACCTGATCGTCCGGCTGCCTGACGGATACGATACCATGATCAAAGGCGCGGGCGGGCTTTTGTCCGGGGGGCAGTTGCAGCGCATCGCCCTCGCGCGGGCGCTTTACGGTGATCCCGTGATCCTCGTGCTGGACGAACCCAACGCCAATCTCGACCACGAGGGCAGCGAGGCGTTGAACCGCGCGGTGCGCGCCGTGAAGGCCGACGGGGGTGGCGTGCTGATCATGGCGCATCGTCCCTCGGCCATCGAGGAATGTGAAAAGCTCCTCGTGCTCGAGGACGGGTTCCCGCGCGCCTTCGGTCCGCGCGACGCGGTGCTGCGCAAAACCGTGCAGAACGCGCATCAGATCGACCCGAACACGGCACCGAGATTTGGCGGGGGGATCAGGTGATGTCCGCCAAACCCACACCCCGGACGCCAAACACGCCGGATTTCCCCCGCCCGGACGCGGACACCCCCGACACGGTGGCAAAAGCATGGTCCCCGCGCTTTCACATTGTGGTCGGGTTTGTCGCTCTGGCCATTCTGATCGGGGGCTTCGGCACATGGTCCGTCGCCACGACCATCACCGGTGCCATCATCGCGCCGGGCGCCATCGAGGCCGAGAGGGCCCGGCAGGTGGTGCAGCATGCCGATGGCGGCGTGGTCCAGTCGATCCACGTGCGCGAGGGCGACCTCGTCGAGACCGGTGAACGGCTCGTCCAGCTTGACCCGGAAGCACTTCAATCCGAACTCACCATCGTCCAGAACCAACTCTTCGAACTCATCGCCCGGCGCGGGCGGCTTGAGGCCGAACGGGACGGGCGGCATCGGATCGTCTTTGACGACCTGATCGTCGAAGCCGCGCAATCCGCCCAAGAAGCCCAAGACCTGTTGAACGGCCAGACCCGGCTTTTCGAGCAACGGCGCGAAAATCTTTCCGCCGAGGTCGAGCAGCTTCACCGGCGGCTTGACCAGATCACCAACCAGAACACGGGCATCACCGCCCAGCAGACCGCGATCACCCGGCAACTCGACCTGATCGAGCAGGAATTGGCCAACAAGACCTCGCTTCTGGAACGCGGTCTGGCTCAATCCTCGGTCGTCCTCGCGCTTGAGCGCGAGAAGGCATCGCTTCTGGGTCGGCAGGGGGAACTGTCAGCGGCTTTTGCCCAGAACGAAGGCAAGACCACCGAGATCGAGATCGAGATCCTGAAGCTGTCGCAGAAACGGCGGGAAGAGGCGATCACAACGCTGCGCGATCTTGGCTACCGGGAGCTTGAGCTGGCCGAGCACCGGCGCGCGCTCCTGTCACGCCTCGGTCGGCTTGAAATCCGCGCACCGTTCTCCGGCGCGATCCACGCGATGCAGGTCTTTGCCGAACGCGAAGTCATTCAAGCCGCGCAACCGATCCTCTACATCGTGCCACAAGATCAGCGGCTGGTGATCGCCGCCCGGGTCGAGCCCACCAACGTTGACCAGATCCATCCCGGACAAGAGGTCGCCTTGCGGTTTTCTGCGCTGGACAGCCGCACCACCCCGGAACTCACCGGGCGGGTTCTGGCCATTTCGCCCGACGCGCTCACGGACGAGACCACCGGGCACAGTTATTATCGCGCCCGGATCGCGCTTCTGGACGGCGAGGTGAACAAGTTGCCCGAGAACACGATCCTGATCCCCGGCATGCCGGTCGAGGCCTACCTGCGCACCGCCGATCGCGCGCCGCTTGCCTACCTCGTGAAACCGATGACCGATTATTTCAACAAGGCCTTTCGCGAAGACTGAACCCCCGCGAGAACGGGTCTTTTTCGTCTGGGTCGAAAGCTGTAGCGTCGCGGGCAAAGGAGACCCGCCATGAGCCAGTATGAATCCCGCCTTGCCGAGATCGGCATCACCCTGCCCGATGCCCCCGCGCCTGCCGCCAATTACGTGCCGTGGATCAAGACCGGGACCACCGTCTTCGTTTCTGGCCAGGTCTCGATGGATGCCGGCAAGCTTATCATCGGCAAGCTGGGCGACGACATTTCGGTCGACGACGGGGCGGCCGCCGCGCGGGTCTGTGCGATCAACCTTCTGGCACAGGTCAAGGCCGCCTGTGACGGCGATCTCGACCGCCTTGTGCGGGTGATCAAGCTGACCGGTTTCGTCAATTCCACCGCGGATTTCGTCGATCAGCCCAAGGTCATCAACGGAGCGTCCGATTTCCTCGTCCTTGCCCTTGGCGATGCTGGCCGCCACACGCGCTCGGCCATTTCCGCTGCCTCGCTCCCTTTCGGAAGCGCGGTCGAGATCGAGGGGATCTTCGAGATCCGATGACGCCCCTGCCCCCTGCTTTTCTGCACGCCCCCTTCGCGCATCGCGCCTATCACGACGCATCAGCCGGGCGGGCGGAAAATTCACCCGCCGCGATCCGGGCCGCCGTGACCGCCGGCTACGGGATCGAGATAGACGTGCAGCCATCGCGCGACAACGTCGCCATGGTGTTTCACGACTACGACCTGAAACGGCTGACGGGTGAAACCGGGCCGATCCGGCAGCGCACCGCCAAGGCGCTTGGCGAGATCACGCTCGCAGGTGGCCCCGACACGATCCCGACGCTGTCCGAGGTGCTTGACATCATCGACGGGCAGGTTCCGCTTCTCATCGAATTGAAGGATCAGGATGGGGCCATGGGGCCCGACATCGGCGCGCTTGAGCAGTCGGTGGAAAGCGCGCTTTCAGGCTACACCGGGCCCGTCGCGCTTATGTCCTTCAACCCGCATTCCGTTGCCGCCCTCGCCGACCGGATGCCCGACAGGCCACGCGGATTGACCACCTGTGCCTTCTTGCCCGACGACTGGCCGATCCTGAATGCAGCCACGCGGAGGCGGCTGGCCGGCATACCGGATGTTGCGCGTGTCGGGGCGAGCTTTATCAGCCACGATGTGCGCGACCTTGCCTCAGCGCGGGTCAGCGAGATCAAGGCACAGGGGATACCGATCCTGTGCTGGACGGTCCGATCGCGCGCGTCCGAGACACAAGCGCGTGAGATCGCTGATAATGTCACCTTCGAAGGCTACGCCGCCCCGATCCCGGCTTGACCGGACCGGCGCGGACCCCATCATCAGATCATGGATACACCAACCGTCACCCTGCGCCTTCATGGCTCGCTCGACGAGATCGCCCCCGAGGACTGGGACACCTGCGCCTGTCCCGAGGGCAGCGCCCGACCCCATGACCCGTTCACGACCTACCGGTTTCTCTCGGCCCTTGAACGCTCCGGTTCGGTCGGTCCGGGCACCGGCTGGCAACCCCATTACCTCACCGCGTGGGAAGACGGCGACATGATCGGGGCGGCCCCGGCCTATGCCAAGATGCACAGCCAGGGCGAGTTCGTGTTCGACCACAGCTGGGCCCATGCGTTTGAACGCGCGGGCGGGGCCTATTACCCGAAACTTCAGGTTGCCGTGCCGTTCACCCCTGTGGCCGGGCGGCGTTTCCTGACCAAACCGGGGGCGGAAACCCGCGCGCTCTCTGCGCTCGTCCAAGGCATGGTGCAGGTCGCGGCAGACAACGAATTGTCCTCGGCCCATGTCACCTTCTGCTCAGACGCCGATGCCACGGCGGGCGCGGCGCTCGGGCTTATCCACCGGGTCTCGAGCCAATACCATTGGTTCAACGAAACCTACGCAACGTTCGACGCCTTTCTCGAAACCCTCTCGTCGCGCAAACGCAAGGCGATCCGCAAGGACCGGCGCATGGCGAAGGGCTTTGGTGGCGAGATCGTGCAGTTGACCGGTAACGACATTCAGCCCGCCCATTGGGATGCGTTCTGGCAATTCTACCAAGACACCGGGGCGCGCAAATGGGGCACGCCCTATCTTACCCGCGCGTTCTTCGACATCGTGCAGGACGAGATGCGCGATGACGTGTTGCTCGTGCTGGCGCGACGCGACGGGGTGCCGGTGGCGGGGGCGCTGAATTTCATCGGGCGCGACGCGCTTTTCGGTCGCTACTGGGGCTGCGCCGAACACCACCCCGCGCTGCATTTCGAGCTGTGCTATTATCAGGCCATGGATTACGCCATCGCCCATGGGCTGTCCCGGGTCGAAGCGGGGGCGCAGGGCGAGCACAAGATCGCGCGCGGCTACCGCCCCGTGACCACCCATTCGCTCCACTGGATCGCCCACCCCGGCCTGCGTCAGGCGGTCGAGGAATTCGTGGACCAAGAGGCGCGGATGGTCGATCAGGATATCGAGATTCTCACCTCGATGGGCCCGTTCAAACAGACCGATTGACCGGTTGAATGGGCCGGGCGGATTGAACCGGTGGGCCTCCGCCCCCACATTCTGGGGAACGAATATGAACAGGAGCCTCCCATGAGCTACACCATCGACCGCCTGATCGAAGGCGCAACGTTCGACGAGGTAGACGCACGCACCCGCGCGGCGCTACAGGACGCGGGCTTCGGCGTGCTGACCGAGATCGACGTGAAAGCCACGATGAAAAAGAAGATCGACAAGGATATGGATCCTTACACCATCCTCGGGGCCTGCAACCCGGCCATGGCGTGGCAGGCAATCGGGCTTGAAGAACGGGTGGGCGCGATGCTGCCCTGCAACGTGATCTTGCGCAGCGTCGAGGGCGGGGTCGAGGTGTCGGCCATCGACCCGGTCGCTTCGATGTCGGCGATCGAAAATGACGCGATGACATCGGTTGCGGGCGAAGTGCGCGATATGCTCGCAAAGGCCGTGGACGCCATTTGATCGGCGGGTGTCGGGCGGCGCTCTACCCCCGACACCCCGGTTTTCATCCCGAACTCTGGGGCGTTCAGATCGCCTCCACCATCGCTTCGCCGCCGGACGTGTCGCAGACGCCGGGGTTTTCCTCGGCATGAATGACCTTGACCACGCCATCTTCGGCCATGAGAGCATAGCGTTTCGAGCGCGCGATCAACCCGGCGGGCGGGGCGTCGAACCGCATCCCGATCGCCTCGGTGAACCCGCAGCTCGCGTCGCCCAGCATCTCGATGCCAGCCGCGCCCGCGCCCGTGCTTTCGCCCCAAGCGCCCATGACGAAGGGGTCGTTCACGGACAGGCAGATCACGTGATCCACACCCTTGGCCATAAGCGCCTCCATGTTGCGCACGAAGCTTGGCACATGGGCCGTCGTGCAGGTGCCGGTATAGGCACCGGGCAGCCCGAAAATGACCGTCTTCTTGCCCTTGGTCAGATCAGAAAGATTGACCGGCGCGGGCCCGTCCGGGCCCATTTTGAGCAGCGTTGCATCGGGAAGTTTGTCCCCAATCGAAATTACCATCGTTCTCTCCTCTTCGCGTTGCTATCCATCTACGTCTGACTATAGGGTCTCGGACCAAATAGGGAGGGTTCTTTGTCTGGAATTATCGTCATAGGTGCCGGTCAGGCGGGGTCATCGCTCGTCGCGAAACTCAGGCACGCGGGTTTTGAAGGCCCGGTCACGCTTATCGGCGAAGAGCCGGTGCCCCCCTATCAGCGCCCGCCGTTGTCCAAGGCCTACTTGCTGGGCGAGATGGCGCTTGACCGCTTGTTCCTGCGCCCCGCGAGCTTTTATAAAGACAACGACATCGCGCTCCGGCTGTCCAAGCGTGTCGAGGCGATCGACCCGGCGGCGAAGACGGTCACGCTCGATGATGGCGAAATGCTCTCCTACGACCAGTTGGCGCTGACCACCGGGTCAGTTCCGAACCGCTTGCCCGCCGCCATTGGCGGGGATCTTGGCGGGGTCTATACCGTGCGCAGCCTCGCCGATGTCGATGGCATGGCGCACGAATTTTCCGAGGCGCGTCGCGTGCTTGTCATCGGCGGCGGATACATCGGGCTTGAGGCTGCGGCGGTCGCCGCCAAGAAGGGCATGAACGTGACCCTTGTCGAGATGTCCGAACGCATCCTGCAACGGGTCGCCGCCCCCGAAACCTCGGCCTATTTCCGCGACCTTCACGGGGCCCACAACGTGCATATCCGCGAAGGTGTGGGGTTATCGAAGCTCATCGGTGACGGTCATGTCTCGGGCGCGGAACTTACCGATGGTTCGATGCTCGACGTGGATTTCGTCATCGTCGGCGTGGGCATTCGCCCCGACACCCGGCTCGCCGAAACCGCCGGGCTTGATATCGACAACGGCATCCGGACCGACGCCCAAGGCCGCACATCTGACCCCTCGATCTTTGCCGCAGGTGATTGCGCGTCTTTCCCCTACAAGGGCGGGCGCATCCGGCTTGAAAGCGTCGGCAACGCGATCGACCAAGCCGAAGTGGTCGCCGAGAACATGCTGGGCGCACAAAGGGATTATGTCGCTCGGCCTTGGTTCTGGTCCGATCAATACGATGCGAAACTGCAAATCGCCGGGCTGAACACCGGTTATGACGAAATCATCACCCGCCGCGACGGCGGGGCGGTGAGTTTCTGGTATTACCGAGGGGACGATCTGCTGGCGGTGGACGCGATGAACGACCCGCGCGGATACATGGTCGGAAAGCGGCTTATCGAAGCGGGCAAAAGCCCCGACAAGCGGGCGGTGGCGGACCCGGACACCGACCTCAAGACCCTTCTGAAGGCGTGAGGATCATCGCCGGAGAGTTCCGGGGGCTGACGCTTGCCTCTGTTGGCAAGGGCGACGCGGGCGCGCATTTGCGCCCCACGACCGACAGGGTGCGCGAAAGCCTGTTCTCGATGCTCTCGGGCGGACGGTTCGGTGACCCGGTGACCGATGCCATCGTGCTCGACCTGTTCGCCGGCACCGGCGCGCTCGGGTTAGAGGCCCTGTCGCGCGGGGCCGCCCATGCGCGCTTCGTCGATGATGGGCGGGTGGCGCAAACGCTGATCCGGGAAAACATCGCCAAATGCCGGGTCGGCGACCGCGCGACGCTTGTCCCGCGCAGCGCGACGCGGCTTCCCCCCAACACGAAAGAGCCCGCGACGCTGGTCTTTCTCGATCCGCCCTATGGAAAGGGTCTGGGGGAAAAGGCGCTTGTCTCGGCGCAGAACGGGGGCTGGATCTCGCCCGGTGCCCTGATCGTTTGGGAAGACAGCGCCCCCCTCACCCTGCCGCCGGGTCTGCGCGAACTGGACGTGCGCCGGTTTGGCGACACCACCATCACGATCTGCGCGGCACCGGCATGAGCCGCCCCGCCGCCGTGCTCTTCGATTGCGACGGGGTGCTGGTCGACAGCGAACCGGCAGCCTTCGATCTGCTGTGTGACGAGCTTGCCAAACACGGCCGCCCGATGAGCCGTGCAGAAGCCGAAACAACCTTTATCGGCGGCACCATCGCGGGCGTCGCCGGGAAGGCGCGCGGCATGGGCATCGGGTTTGGCGCGACCTGGGTCGATGACTTTTATGATCTGCTTTACGCCCGGCTGGCGGAGGGAACGCCGCTCATCCCCGGGGTGGCGGCGCTGCTTGACCGTCTCGATGCGGCGGGCATTCCCTATGCGGTCGGCTCCAACGGCACGACCCGGAAGATGGAGATCACCCTTGGCCAACATCCCGAGGTCTGGGGCAGGCTGAAACACCGGCTTCATTCCGGGCAGGAGCTTGGCGCCCCCAAGCCCGCGCCGGACCTTTACCTTGCCGCCGCGCGCGATCTTGGCGTCCCGCCCGAAGCCTGTCTCGTGGTGGATGACAGCCCAACGGGTTGCCGCGCCGGGCTTGCCGCCGGGATGCGCACGGTCGGTTTTGCCAGCGGCCCACGCGACCCGTTGGCGGCCTTGGGGGTTCACGTGGTCGACAGCATGGAGGCCCTGGCCGCCCACCTTGGCCTGTAGGCCGCGCCGCTTCGCAAAATCGTGAGCCAAAGCGGGCGCGGGACATGCTAGGCATGACCCAAAGGCCGAAGCCCGCGTGGCGCGGCCCGGTGCGCGCGCGTTTCGGTCCCGACACATTGGACCAAGGGAGACGAGCTATGCCAAGGACCATCGGAAACCCCATTTCGGTTGTGATCGGCGCAATCGGTCGCGGCGCGCGCAGCGTCGAGGAAGGGGTCGAAACCATCGGCAGCCACGACGACCTCAAGCCCCGCGTGAAGCAGATCGCGATTGCCGACCTGAAAAGCGCGCTCAAACAGGGGTTCGCCGACTTCGCGGCCCTGCGCACGGACGTGATGTTCATTGTGCTGGCCTATCCGATCATCGGTCTTCTGATCGCCGGGCTAGCGTTCAACGCTGCCCTTGCGCCGCTTCTCTTCCCCATGGCCGCCGGTTTCGCGATCCTTGGCCCCGTGGCCTGCACCGGGCTTTATGAAATGTCGAAACGACGCGAGAGCGGCGAAAAGGTCACTTGGGGCACCGCCTTCGGGGTCTTGGGCGCACAGGTTCTGGGCCCGCTTCTTGCCATGTCGGCCTATCTGCTTGCCCTCTTCATCGCTTGGATGTTTGCCGCCAACCTGATCCACGAGATTACCATGGGCGGCGCGATGCCCGCCGGTCTGACCGCCTTCGTGACCGAGGCGCTCACGACCCAGGCCGGGATCACCATGCTGGTGGTCGGCATGGCCGTCGGGTTCGTCTTTGCCCTCATCGGGCTGGTGACCACCGTTGTGGCCGCGCCGATGCTGGTGGATCGCCCGGTCGGCCTGCCGGTTGCCGTCGCGACCTCGGTGCGGGTGGCACAGGCGAACATTGTCCCGATCCTTGCTTGGGGCGCCTTGGTCGCGGTGCTGCTCGCGATCGGGATCGCGACGCTTTTCATCGGGTTGATCGTCGTCTTGCCGGTGCTGGGGCACGCGACATGGCACCTCTACCGCGCTACCGTTCGCTTCGAGTGACCGCTTGGGCGGGGCCTAGCCGTAGGTCGGGTGGAACCGGCCAAGCGGGGATTGGGTAAACACCTCGCACCCGTCTGGCGTGATGCCGATGGAATGCTCGAACTGGGCAGACAGGCTTTTGTCCCGTGTCACGGCGGTCCAGTCGTCGGCAAGCACCTTGGTTTCGGGCCGCCCGATGTTCACCATCGGCTCGATGGTGAAGAACATTCCCTCCTGCAGCACCGGCCCGGTGCCCGGACGCCCGTAGTGCAGAACGTTCGGCGGTGCGTGGAACACCTGCCCCAAGCCGTGGCCGCAGAAATCACGCACCACCGACATGCGGTTCTTCTCCACGAAACTCTGGATCGCGAACCCGATGTCGCCAAAAGTGTTGCCGGGTTTCGCCGCCTCGATCCCGCGCATCAGCGCCTCGTAGGTCACGTCGATCAGCCGCTCGGATTTGCGGGGCAGTTTGCCCGCGACATACATCCGGCTGGTGTCACCGAACCAACCATCCACGATCACCGTCACGTCGATGTTCAGGATGTCCCCATCCTTGAGCTTCTTGTCGGACGGAATGCCGTGGCACACCACGTGGTTGATCGAAATGCAGGAAGCGTGCTGGTAACCCTTGTACCCGATCGTGGCCGAGGTCGCGCCGGCTTCCGTCACCATGGTCTCGATCGCATGATCAATCTCGCCCGTGGTCGCACCGGGCACCACCAAGGGGATCACCCGGTCAAGGATCTCGGCAGCCAATCTGCCTGCCTTGTGCATCCCGGCGAAATCTTCGGGGGCATAAAGGCGAATACCTTCTCGGGTCACGCGGGTTTTCTGGTCCAAGGTCGGGCTCCTGCTTGTCTTGGCCCCTAGATAGGCAAGAATACCCCCGGTGACAACGCAGGTCAGGCAGGCTTGCATCAACATGCCATGGTTTCGGGCCGGAATTGCACGGTTTTTGGGCCCCAAGATGAACCCGCGCTCATGGAACCCCGGTCACACGACCCAAAGACCATACTCCGTGGCGCGCTCAGGGCAGATCGACAGGCACCGCGTGGCCCAATGACACCCCCGCCGGGCTGATCCGGGTCGTGAATGCCATGACCTCGACCCCGGTTGAAACCGCATCCGCCACGGCCTTTGCATAGGTCGGGTCGATGTCCGCCGCAAGCGTCACGCGCGCCGCATCGGTGCGTTGCACGAGATAGAACAAGACCGCGCGGTGTCCGGCCTGTGCCATCGCCGAAAGCTCCGCCATGTGGCGCGCGCCCCGCGTGGTCACGCTGTCAGGAAACTCGGCAACGCCCGGACTGCGCGACAAGGTCACGGATTTAACCTCGACATAGGCATCGGGCAGGCCGGGCTCGGTCAGCAGAAAATCGACGCGGCTGCCCTGCCCATATTTCACCTCCGGGCGCACCCCGCGATAGGCGGAAAGATCGGCAACCTCGCCGCCCATGAAGGCCGCCTTGAGCATCCGGTTCGGCAGGGCGGTATCGACACCGACGAAATGCCCGCCCGCCTGTTCGACCAGCCGCCAGCCAAACCGAAGCTTTCGGCCCGGATCATCGTTGGGTTCAAGCCAGACCCGCGCACCGGCGGTGGCCAGACCCATCATGGAGCCGGGGTTGGCGCAATGGGCGGTCACCTCGGTGCCATCGTCCAGCAGGCAATCGGCCAGAAAGCGTTTGTAACGCTTGACCAGCTTGGCGGGGATCAGGGGAGTTGCAAAATCCATGGCGCGAAACTGGCGCGCGGGGCCGGGAATGTCCATCTCCGGTCCAGACAGGCAGATGCCCCAAGGCGGCGCATGATCCTGGCAATATCGCCCTTTTGACCGCCTGCGAAACCCATTACCCTGACGCGCAAGCACATATGGAGCATCCATGACCAACCCCACCGCCGCCATGATCGTGATCGGGGACGAGATTCTGTCCGGTCGCACCCGCGACTCCAACCTGAACCATCTTGCAAAGGCGCTGACACAGCATGGCGTCGAGCTCTGCGAGGCGCGCGTGATCTCGGACGATCGCGCGGCCATCGTGACGGCGGTCCGCGACCTGTCGGCGCGCTTTGACCATGTTTTCACCTCTGGCGGTATCGGCCCGACGCATGACGACATCACGGCGGATTGCGTGGCCGAGGCGTTTGGCGACCCTATCGACATTCGCGACGATGCCCGCGACCTTCTGATGCGCTATTTCGAAAGCAGGGGGGTCGAGGCGACCGAGGGACGCCTGCGCATGGCCCGCATTCCCGACAGCGCAACACTGATCGAGAACCCGGTTTCCATCGCCCCCGGCTTTTCGATCCAGAACGTGCATGTGATGGCGGGCGTGCCCGCGGTCTTCGAAGCCATGGTTGCCACCGTTCTGTCCCAGATCAAGGGAGGCGCGCCGCTTCTGTCGCAAACCCTGCGCATCGACCGGGCCGAGGGCGAGGTTGCCGGACCCCTGCGCAAGCTGGCCGAAGCCTATCCCGACCTCTCGATCGGCTCCTACCCGTTCAACGACCAAGGGGCCTATGGCACCAATGTCGTGATCCGGGGCCAAGACGGGTCACGGGTCGATGCCGCCATGGTGGCGCTTTCGGCAGATTTCCCGTCACGATGAGCGCGACCCTGCCAGACGCGCGCCGGATCATCGCGGCAATGCTGGCCACATGGCCCGCCGCCACGGTGACACAGGCGGGCGCATGGACCATCCGGGAAGGCAAAGGGGGCGGCAACCGCGTCTCTTGCGCGACCGAGAACTGGCCGGTGACCGAGGCCGACCTGCCCACCGCGAAGAGCGCGATGCAGGCCTTGGGCCAAAGGCCGCAGGTCATGATCCGCCCGGGCGAAGACGGGCTTGATCGCCTTTTGGAAAACCACGGATACCGGGTTGTCGACCCGACCAACCTTTATGCCATTTCATCCGCCGAACTGGCAGGCGACGGACAGCTGCCGATGGGTGGCGGGTATGCCATGTGGCCGCCACTTCACAAGATCCGCGAGGTCTGGGAAAACGGTGGCATCGACGCCGCCCGGCAGGCCATCATGGAGCGCACCCCAGCGCCGAAGACCGCCATCCTGGTGCGCCGGGGTGATTATACCGGGGGCGCGGCCTTTGTCGCGATCCAAGACGGGATCGCGATGGTGCATGCCCTGCATGTCCTGCCCGACCAACGGCGCAAGGGGGCCGCGCGCCAGATTTTGAAACAGGCCGCGATCTGGGCCGAACGCCACGGCGCAGCCATCACCGCGCTTGCCGTGACGCAGGGAAACACCGCGGCCAACCCGCTTTATGCCGCGCTTGGCATGTCGCTTGTGGGCAAGTATCACTACCGGATCGCAGACGAGGGAGAATAAGATGTCGGACAAGATCATGGCGCTGGACCTGCCGCAGGTGGACCCGCTGCCGGACGCCACCCGGAAATATTTCGACATTTGCGAAGAGAAGCTTGGCATGGTGCCCAACGTGTTGCGGTCTTATGCCTTCGACATCGAGAAGCTGAACGCCTTCACGGCGATGTATAATGACCTCATGCTGGGCGACAGCGGTCTAAGCAAACTCGAACGTGAAATGATCGCGGTCGTCGTGTCCTCGGTGAACAAGTGTTTCTATTGCCTTGTCGCCCATGGCGCGGCGGTGCGCCAGTTGTCGGGGGATCCGAAGCTGGGTGAAGCCATGGTGATGAATTTCCGCGCCGCCGGGCTGAATGCCCGGCAACACGCCATGCTCACCTTCGCGGAAAAGCTGACCGAAAGCCCCGCGAAGATCGAAGAAGGCGACCGCGCGGCACTACGCGAGGTGGGCTTTTCCGACCGCGACATATTCGACATCGCCTCGGTCGCCGGGTTTTACAACATGTCGAACCGCGTCGCGGCCGCCACCGACATGCAACCCAACGACGCATACCACGCCCAGGCGCGCTAGGTGACCCGACCCGGCCCTCTTCTTGGCGCGCTCGTCGCGCTGGCCTTGTGCATGGGGTCTATGGCGCAGGCCGCCATCACCCTACCCGCCGGCGCCACGTTGAGTTTCGAGGAGGTGGACGGGGGCGCCCGCTATGCATTGCCGGTTGGCCCGCACAATGGTGACACCCTGCCCACGATCCTGACCGAAGGCGAGGTGACACGCCGCGCCTGGCGGCTGGGCGGCACCGGGTTGACCAGCTTTCAGATCCTTGTCGACCTGCGCGCGCAGCTTGTGGAGGACGGCTACGAGATCATTTTCGAGTGTGATCAGAAAACCTGCGGCGGCTATGGTTTCCGGTTTGCCACCGAGGTGATCGGGGAGCCGGAAATGCACGTCGATTTCGGCGACTTCCAATTCCTCTCCGCCCGCGTTCCCGGCGACAGCGGTCAATTCGCCTCGCTTCTGGTCAGCCGCTCGGCTTCGGCGGCCTTTATCCAGATGATCACGGTCGGCCCGAGCGATATCGCCACCCCGGACCCCGGCGCGGTGACCGCGCCCACAGCCGCCGACCCCGGCCCCGCGCCGGTGCCGGATGAGGCGACCGGTGACCTTGGCGCAGCCATGTCCACCATTGGGCGTTTCATTCTCGCGGACCTGACCTTTGATACCGGGTCAGCCGCACTTGGCCCGGATCGGTTCGACACGCTCGCCGCCCTTGCCGCCTACCTGAACGATGCGCCGTCGGCGCGGGTCGCGCTTGTCGGGCACACGGACGCGGAAGGCTCGCTCACCGCGAATATCGCCATTTCGCAAGAGCGGGCCATCAGCGTAATGGACCGGCTGGTGTCGGACCACGGCGTTGACCCCGCGCAGTTGGAAGCCAAGGGCATCGGCTACCTCGCCCCCATCGCGTCGAACCAGACCGAGGAAGGGCGCACTCGGAACAGGCGGGTCGAGGCGATCTTGGTAACCGAGTGACCGGCTCGGGCGGCGTAATAACCCCTGGTCCCGGTGGCCGCCTTGCGCGCTACATCCCCGCCTTGGCCATCTGCTTTTGAATGAACCTAAGCGCCCAGGCCGGGGCAATGCGAACCAGCCGCCACAGCATCCGCGCGTCTGATCCGACGAGGATATGCAGCCTGTCCGCTTCCACCCCGTCAAGGATGATCCGGGCCGCCTCGGGCGCAGGAAGCGTCCGCGATGCGGCGGCTTCGGGGTCACCGGGCGGTCTGTCGATGCCGGAGTTCTCGGTGATATTGGTCTGCACCGCGCCCGGCATGACACAGGACACCGACAGGCTGGTGCCCTGATGTTCCTGATACAGCGCCTCGGTCAGCGCTTTTACCCCCGCCTTCGTGGCCGAATACATGCTTTGTTTCGGGAACGGCAGAAACCCCCCCATCGAGGCCACGTTGACCAAATGCGCCTCGGGCCGTGTCTTGAGCCCGGGCAAAAACGCCTTGATCATGTTGATCGGGCCGACAAGGTTCACGTCCACCACGCGGTCGATGACTTCGATCTCAAGCTCCGAGAAGGGGACGAAGGGCTGGATCACGCCCGCGTTGTTGATCACCGCGTCTACTGGGCCAAGCGCCGCTTCGATCTTTTCGGGCAGCGCCATGACCGCCGCGCGATCGGCGATGTTGCCTTCAAAAAGCGCCAGCCGGTCGCCCGCCTTCGCGATCTCGGCGGTTTCCTTGAGCGTCTCCATGTTCAGATCAAGCGCCGCAACCCGTGCGCCGCGCTTCAAGAGGCCGAACACAAGTTCACGCCCGATCCCGCTTCCGCCCCCGGTCACGACCACCACTTTGTCATGCAGTTTCATTCTTCGTCTCCCAAGGTTGATCTTGGTCACATCAGAGCATCATGCCCCCCTGTCACCGTCAAGCTGCGTTAGTCCATCTGCGTCAATATAGCGGCCACGTGGGCAGAGACATCGCGCGCGTCCACTTCCGCTTCCCGCACCAGCCAGTCGAAGTGATCGGTGAGCGACCTGAGCCGCGTCGACTCGCGAAACGCGAGGTAGAATTTGCCCACGTAAAGCGTGCCGACCAAGGGACCGAAAAGCGCCATGGGCGCGGAATACAGCCGCCGGCTGTCGTAAAGAAACACCCGAAGCGTCGGGTATAACTCATCCGTCATCTCGACGATCCGGGCCAATTGTTCGCGCCGCACGTCCCGTGGCAATCCCGCGAAATACCCGGTGCCATCGGCCAGCGCCTGCACCTGATGAGCGGGCATGGCAATCTCGTGATCGGACACACGGCTGCGAAGGATACTTTCCAACCGCTGGGCCGCCGAGATCGCCTGATCCTCGGTCTTGCCGATGAAGCCCGCGTATTCCCACGCGAGAAAGGCCTCGGTCTTGAGCATGTCGGGCAGGCTGGCGGGCACATGCCGGATCTTGTAACCGGCCGCTTCGCGATACCAATCCAGAAGCTGATCATCCGCCGGGGTGCGCGTCGCCTCGGTCATCTGCACGGCAGCCGCGATGGCATCGCCGGGCCGCTCGGGCCGGTCGGTGAGCCCAAGCAACCAATCCGTCGACACGCCGAGGGCCCCTGCCGCATCCGCGCAAAGCTGCGCATTGGGCAAACGCGCGGTCTCGGGATCGAGAAGCTGCGCGATGGTGGATCGGTTGACCTCTGTCGCACGGGCCAGCGCGCTTTGAGTCATCTCGACAGACGCCATGGCCCGCGCCAACCGATCGCGAAAAAGGATTGCGCGGTCACGTTTGTCGATTTTAGTAAGCAAAATTCTGTTTTCCACAACAAATGCCCCTTTATGCTTCTCATTCACAGAATACCGGACAGGCGGCAAAGGGGATAGACCCCGGGTGTAATCAGGAAACGAGGTAAACCGTGGACACCCATCGCAGAACACTGGTCAAAGCGCTGACATGGCAGGCGCTTGGGCTTTTCACCATGACGATCATCGGCGTCATCGCCACCGGATCGGTCAGCGCGGGCGGCACGCTCGCCCTCGTCGCCGCGGCGACCGGGATGGTGTTCTATATGATCCACGAACGGGTTTGGGCCTGCATCTCGTGGGGGCGCTCAGACCCGTCCCACCCCCGAACGAACGGGCCGCGACCCTAGGCAAGCGCGGCGCGTGTCGCTTCGAGGTTGTCGGTCTGGCGCCGCGCGATCAGCTTTGTCAGAAACAGGCCGAACCCCGGGTCCATCATCACCAGTTCCTCGACCTGTTTGCGGTTCAGGGTCCGCATCCGGCAATCGGTGATGCAGGTGGCGGTCGCGGTGCGCCCGGCGTCGTCAAGAAACAACGCGATCTCGCCCAGTAGCGCGCCGGGGCCGATTTCGACACCCACCTCTTCCAACCGCACACGGCCTTCTTCGAGGTAGTAAAGCTGGCTGGCCGCATCGCCCTTTTCAAACAGCGTCTCGCCCGCCGCGGCCTTGGTCGCTTTCATAAACGGAACGGCCTTGGCCATGTCAGGCGCGCCTTGCGACGCCGCGCGCACCTGCCGCTCCAACCGCCGGTATTCGATGATCCGCCAGATGTTCAACGGCAACAACGCCAAGTCGAGCACCAGGATCGGTATCAACCCGGTATAGGCGGCATAGATGATGAAAAAGACATTCGACCCGATCGCCGCCAGCCTGAGCGGCACAATCGCCCGCATGAAAAACGCGAGAAAAATCAGCGCGGAGCCGATATATGACGTCGCTTCGATCCACGTATGCACTGTATATCCCCCTGTCGTTCCAGCGACGCTAACCCCCATCCGGGGCGCGGCCAATGCGGAATATGAAAAAGGAGCACCGCGGACTGCCATCCGTCGGTGCTCCGAGTGACCCTCACGTGTCAGGTTGGGGATGTCATGGGGGCAAAAGCCCTTACCAGTTGTCGGGGCCTTTCTCGTTGAAGGCCGTGACAAGGAAGTCGATGAAGGCGCGCACCTTGGGCTGTGTGAACCGGCCCGGCGGATACACCGCGTAGATGCCTTGCACGTCTTCGGGAAGATCGGGGATCGCCTCTTCGATCTGGCCGCGTTCCAATGCATCGGCGTAGAGAAAGCTGGGCAGATAGGCGATACCGAGACCGGCGATGGCCGCGTTCAAAAGCGATTGACCGTCATTGACACTCAGCCACCCGGCGGTGCGCACCTGGCGCACTTCGCCCGAGGGGGCCGGCACCTTCCACACGTTGCCCGAGGACTGCGAGCTATAGTGCAGAAGCTTGTGATCGTTGAGATCGTCGATCCGCATCGGGCGCCCGTATTTCTGGAAATACGACGGACTGCCGACCATCCGGCGCGTGGTTTCGGCGATCTTGCGGGCCCGAAGGCTCGAATCTTCCATCTCGCCCACCCGGATCGCCATGTCGAACCCTTCCGAAATCAGCTCGACGTAACGGTTGTTCAGAACCATGTTCACGTTCACATCCGGGAAATCCTGAAGGAACTTGCCCAAGACGGGCGACAGGTGATTGACGCCGAAGTCGGTGTTCACGGAAATGCGCAGAAGGCCCGAGGGCGCGCTCTGCATCGAGGTGACGAGCGCATCCGCCTCGCCCGCATCGTTGAGAACCCGCCGGGCGCGGTCGTAATAGGCAAGCCCGATTTCGGTTGGTGAAACGCGCCGCGTCGTGCGGTTGAGGAGCCGCGCGCCAAGGCGGGCTTCCAGCGAAGAGACATGTTTCGAAACGGCAGATTTCGAAATGCCCATCTTCTTCGCCGCGTCCGTGAAGCCACCTTGATCCACCACAGTGGCGAAGGCCTCCATCTCGGTCAGTCGGTCCATATCAAATCTTTCTACAGTCATCGCCCCAACACGAAATTGTATCGCCGCCAATTGGGGCAAGACTGTGGACCACGGCGGGCAAAAGAGAGGTTTTCCCACGAATTGGATGAGGCACGGAAACATGCCCGGCCAAAGGTGCCGACGGTCGTGACCAGGCGCGACAAGCGAACCCGCAAGTGCATTGATCCCTTCCCGCACCCGGTGTAGGGCGTTGCGAAATATCATCGAGGGCCGGACATGGACCATTTTCTCTATCGCGACGGTGTGCTTCATGCCGAAGACGTGCCGGTTCCCGACATCGCGCGCGTGGTCGGCACGCCGCTTTATATCTATTCCGCCGCCACGCTGCGCCGCCATTTTCAGGTGTTTGACGAAGCGCTTGCGGGCATGGACCACCTGATTTGCTATTCGGTGAAGGCGAATTCCAACGTCGCGGTTCTAAAGCTCATGGGGGACATGGGCGCGGGCGTCGACGTGGTGTCGGGCGGCGAATACATGCGCGCCAAGGCCGCCGGTATTCCCGGCGAGAGGATCGTGTTCTCGGGCGTGGGCAAGACGCGCGCGGAAATGCGTCTGGCGCTTGAGGGCGGCATCCGGCAATTCAACCTTGAAAGCGAACCGGAAATGCGCGCGCTGTCCGAGGTGGCCACCGCGATGGGCGTCACCGTGCCGGTCACCGTCCGGATGAACCCGGATGTCGATGCCCGAACACACGAGAAGATCGCCACCGGCAAATCCGAGAACAAGTTCGGCATTCCGATCGACCGGGCGCGCGCGGTCTATGACGAGATTCGCGCGCTTCCCGGGCTTCACGCCATCGGCATCGACGTGCACATCGGCTCGCAGCTTACCGATCTGCAACCGTTTCGCGCGGCCTATGAAAAAGTGGCCCAATTGACAGCGCTCTTGCGCGCGGACGGCCATGACATCACCCGCCTCGATCTGGGTGGCGGGCTTGGCATTCCTTACGAGCATGGCAACGAGGCCCCGCCTCTGCCCATGGAATACGGGCAGGTGATCCGCGAAACCGTGGGTGATCTGGATTGCGAAATCGAGATCGAGCCGGGGCGTCTGATCGCGGGAAATTCCGGCATCATGGTCTCATCGGTGATCTACCTGAAGCAGGGGGAGGGCCGCGATTTCCTGATCCTCGACGCGGCGATGAACGATCTGGTGCGGCCTTCGATGTATGATGCCCATCACGATATCGTGCCTGTGACCGAGGCCGAGCCGGGCGTTGACCGCCTGCCGCACGACATCGTCGGCCCGGTATGCGAAAGCGGCGACACCTTTGCAAAAGCGCGCCCTCTCCCGCCCATGAAGGACGGCGACCTTGTCGCCTTCCGGTCCGCCGGGGCCTATGGGGCGGTCATGGCGTCGGAATACAATTCCCGCCCCCTGATCCCCGAGGTGCTGGTGGACGGGGATCACTTCGCAGTTATCCGGGCGCGCCCCACCTATGAAGAAATGATCGCGCGCGATATGGTTCCGGAGTGGCTCTGATCCAGTGACCGGGGCCGCCATGAGCAGGAAGGCCCCGATGGAGCGCTACGACCAATTCCCTCAAAAAGCCCGCGCACGGCTGCGCCGTCCGCTCATGGCGACATGGGCCGGGCTCTGGGTGGAACGCGCCCTGCGAGCCTTTTGGCCGCTCCTGTCATCGCTTGCGCTCTTCGGCGCGTGGCTGTTCTCGGGCCTTGCCGCGATCACACCGCTCTGGGCCAGCCAGTTTGCCTTTGCGCTCGCAACGCTCGCAATACTCACCAGCGCGGTTCTGGGCGTCATGCGGTTTCGCCGCCCGCGCCGGATCGAAGCGCTTGCGCGGCTTGACGCGGCACTACCCGGCACGCCGATCGCCGCGCTGTCGGATGCACAGGTCACCGGCGTCGCCGACCCGGCGTCGCGCGCCGTATGGGAGGCACATCTGGCGCGCATGGCCGAGAAGCTTGACGCCGCCCGCGCGCAATCACCCCGGCCCGAGCTTGCCCCGCGCGACCCCTTCGCGCTGCGCCTGATCGCGGCCACCGCGCTTGTCGTCGCGCTTTTGTTCGGCGTCCGGCTCGCGGGCCCCGGCCTGTCCTCCATGGTGCCCGGTGCCGCGCCCGAGGTTGCGCAGGCGTCTTGGGAGGGATGGATCGAACCGCCCGCCTATACCGGCAAACCCACGCTCTACCTCAACGACCAGCCAACCGGCGACCTGACGGTTCCCGATGGCTCGCGTGTCACCCTGCGGCTTTACGGCAAGGTCGACGAGATCACGATTTCCGAAACATGGTCTGACGAGACGCCCACCGAACCGCTTCCCACCCGGCTATTCACCATCGACGGGGCGGGCACGCTGACCATCAACGACGACAATTGGCAGATCACCGCCCTTGATGACGCTGCCCCGGCGATCGAGGTGACGGGTGACCTTACCCGCACGCTCGCGGGCGAAATGCAGCAGGGCTTCACCGCCACTGATGACTACGGCGTCGCCACCGGGCGCGCGCAATTCGATCTCGACCTGCCCGAGGTCGAGCGCGAATATGGTCTGACGGCCGATCCCGAACCGCGCGACCCCATCGTCGTTGACCTGCCCATGCCCTTCCGCGGATCGCGCGAAGAGGTGGAAGAGCTTCTGGTCGAAAACTTTGCCGAGCACCCTTGGGCCGAGATGCCCGTCACGGTCACCATGACCGCGGTCGACGCGGCAGGCCAGACCGGGCAGAGCGACCCCGTTGCACTCACCCTTCCCGGTCGTCGGTTTCTCAACCCCATCGCGCAGGCGATCATCGAAATGCGTCGTGACATCCTTTGGACCATGGACAACGCCCCGCGCGCCGCGCGCATCCTGCGGGCCGTGTCGCATGCGCCGGAGGGCTTCTTTCCCAAGTCCGGGCAAGCCGAGCAACTGCGCGCAACGCTGGCCGCGCTTGAAACCGATGGCCTGAACTCCCCGGTGCGCGACGAGGTCGCCCAATCGCTTTGGGATCTTGCCATCGAGCTTGAAGAAGGGGCGCTCGCGGATGCGTTGGAGCGGCTTCGGCGCGCGCAGGACCGGTTGCAGGAGGCGATGGAACAAGGCGCCACGCCCGAAGAGCTGTCCGAGCTGATGAACGAATTGCGCGAGGCGATGCGCGATTATATGAACCAGCTGGCCGAACAATCTCGGGAAAACGGCGAACAGCAGCAGGCCCAGAACGGCGAGACAATGGAAATGTCTCAGCAGGATCTGCAAGAGATGATGGACCGCATCGAGGAATTGATGCGCGAAGGCCGCATGGAAGAGGCCCAGCAAATGCTGCAGATGTTGCAGCAGATGATGGAAAACATGCAGGTCACGCAAGGTCAGGGTCAGCAAGGCCAGAACCCCGGTCAGCAGGCCATGCGCGACCTTCAGGACACCCTTCGCGACCAACGCGACCTGTCGGACGAGACCTTCCGCGACCAGCAAGGTCAGCAGCCCGGGCAACAGGGCCAACAGGGTCAGCAAGAGGGCCAACAAGGTCAGGGTGACCAACAGGGCCAGCCGGGACAGGGTCAGCAACCGGGTCAGGAGCCGGGTCAGGGCCAAGGCCAGAACGAGGACCAGAAGCAAGGCATGGGGCTCGCCGAACGGCAACAGATGCTGGAAAACCAACTGCGCCGACAGCGCGACAACCTGCCGGGGGCCGGCACCGAAGAAGGCCGGGCCGCGCGCGAGGCGCTCGACCGGGCCGGGCGCGCGATGGATGACGCCGCCGACGCGCTGGAACAGGGCGACAACGCGGGTGCGCTGGATCGGCAAGCTGACGCGATGGAGGAAATGCGCGAAGGCATGCGCAATCTCGAAGATGCCTTGCGCCGCGAAGCCCAGGATGGGCAGGATCAGCAGCAGGCCGGGGGACAGGGCGAACAACGCGGCGGCCCGGATGGCCGCGACCGGCGTGATCCCTTGGGTCGTGAGGCGGGCGACCGGGGTGCGCTTGGGTCGGACAGCCCGCTTGCCGATGGAGACGACGTCTATCGCCGCGCCGAGGAACTGATGGAAGAGCTGCGCCGCCGGTCCGGCGAAACCGAGCGCCCCGAATTGGAACGCGAATACGTCGAACGCCTTCTGGACCTGTTCTGATCAAACCAGTGGCCCGTGCCAAGTCTGCGCGCCGGTCAGGCCAGGCGATAGGAAGGGATCAACCGGCGCTTGGGCCGTCTCAGCCTTCGTCGCCGCCCGCCGCGGTTTCCATCTTCTCGATCGCCACCTGCATCCAATCTTCGATCCAGCCAAGGATACCGTTCACGAAATCGACGTAGACAATCATCGCGGGCTCCAGCGCGGGGATGGATTTGACGATCTCGGGGGCAAGCACGTAGACGCCCAGCGCCAGCGCGAAAAATATGATGATGATCGAGAAACCACGCCGAAAGCCCGAGCGCTTTTCACGCACAACCGGCACTTCGCGGTGATCCGTCTGCGGCTCCTCAGACGGATATCCGGCCTCGGCCTCGGGCGGGGTATCGAGGGTTGAATTGATCTCTTCGATATCGGGAAACAGATCCTTGCGCGACACCGGCGCCGGGGGTGCCTCCGGCGTGGGCGGCTCTGGCCGCACTTCTGGTTCAAGCGTTTCGCCCTCTTCCACCCCGCGCATCCGCGCCATGCGTTCGCGGGCGATACGCCGACGTTCTTCGGTCGGATCCGGCGGTTCGGAAATGCCAAGGTCGGGCTGGCTTTCCACGCCCTCGGTCGCGCGCGCCTGCAGTTCGCGCTCGGCTTCCTCGGTCAGGATACCACGCACGTTGTCGTCAAGCGGGCGACGTGGGCGGTGCTCTGTCTCGTCAGCCGGCTTGTCGTCGCGACCGGGATGTTCGGGGATCGGGTCGATCGCGGGTTCGGGCGGCGGATCATCCGGTGCAATCTCATCCACCCGCCCGGTCGCATCGGGATCATCCATGCTGCGGCTGTCTTCCCAGCCCTGCGGGCGCTGGAACCACGCATGGCCACAATTCGAGCATTGAACGTCGCGCCCCCCTTCGGGGACCACACGATCATCCACTTCGTATTGCGCGCCACAATTCGGGCATACCAGCCGCATAGAACCTCACATCTCGTCCACGTCGTCTTGTCCACCCTATGCCCCAGATGCGGACAAGGCCACTATGGGAAGCAAAACGCGGAAAATCAAACCTTTGCAATCCCGAGATTGCAACAATTGCAATGCTGGGGCAAAACTGTCGCCAAGGAATACGGGGCACACAGTGATCGAGTTCGAGGAAGTTTCATACGGCTACAGCGGCACCGGACCGCTTCTGTCGGACATAAACCTGAAACTTGCCCCCGGGTCGTTTCATTTCCTGACCGGCCCCTCGGGGGCGGGCAAGACCACGTTGATAAAGCTGTGTTACGGCGCGCTCGTCCCAACCCAAGGGCGTGTGACCCTGTTTGATCAGGACGTGCGCCAGATGACCCGTGACGATGTCGCCCACACCCGCCGCAAGATCGGCGTCGTGCATCAGGATGTGCAGTTTCTCGACCATCTCCCGGTGCATGAGAACGTGGCGCTGCCCCTGACCGTCTCTGGCAAGACGACCGAGGTCTCGGACCTGTCCGACCTGATGGAATGGGTCGGTCTCACCGGACAGATGGAGGCGCTGCCGCCCGCGCTGTCGGGGGGTGAGCGACAGCGCGCGGCCCTGGCCCGCGCGGTGATCATGTCGCCCGACGTGATCTTGGCCGACGAGCCGACCGGGAACGTGGATTGGGATATGTCCCAAAGGCTTTTGAAACTGTTGATCGAGCTTAATCGCATGGGCAAGACCGTGCTGATCGCCACCCATGACATGAACCTGATCCGCGCCGCCAAGGCACAGGTGCAGGCCCGCGTTCTCAGGATCTCGGATCACCGGGTGCAGCTTGCGGGGGCGGACCTGTGAGGCGGCGCTTTTCCTCTCTCGTGTCGCGCGACACGCAGGCCGACCGCGTGGTTCCGCCCACCGGCTTCACCGCCCGCCTGACCGTCTTTGCCTCGGGCGCCATGGCCTTTCTCGCCGTCTTCGCGCTGGCCCTGTCTCTGGCCACCGGGCGGCTCGCGGATCAATGGAGCGATGCGCTCGCCCAAAGCGCGACGATCCGGGTCTCGGCCCCGGATGGCCAGGTGGACCAACAGGTGCTGACGGTGATGGAGGTTTTGCAAACCACCCCCGGGATCAAGGATGCCCGCGTCCTGACCGACAGCGAACAGCGCGATCTGCTTGAGCCATGGTTCGGCCCCGATCTCCCCATCGAAACGCTGCCCGTCCCGCGCCTGATCGAAGTGATCGAGGAGGGCGAGGGGTATGACCCCGAGGGGCTTCGCCAAAGGCTCGCCGGTGAGGCGCCGGGGGCGATCCTTGATGATCATGCACGGTGGCGCGAACCGCTCGTGCGGGCCGCTGATCGGCTACGCGGGCTTGGGGTCGTGTCGATCCTGCTGATCACGCTGACCATGGCCGCGATGATCACGCTGGCGGCCAACGCGGCACTTGCCGCCAATGCGCAGGTGATCCATGTCCTGCGGCTTGTCGGGGCGCGCGATCGTTATATTGCCGGGGCCTTCGTGCGCCGTTTCACGCTTCGGGCGTTTTCCGGCGCGGCCTTTGGCGTGATTGCCGGGGTGCTCGCCATCCTGTTCCTGCCCTCCGCCGATGTCGGCGGTGGGTTCCTGACCGGTCTGGGGTTTAGGGGCTGGCACTGGATCTTGCCGCTGGCCATCCCGCCGCTCGCCGGTCTGGTGGCCTTTCTCGCCACCCGACACGCGGCCAACACCACCTTGCGGGAGCTGACATGATGCGCCTGATCCAGCTCATTCGATCGCTTGTCTTCATCTTCCTCATGTACGCCGCGATGGGCGTGATGGGCGTGATCTATTTCGTCCTGACGCTTTTCAACCGTGACATGGCCTATGTCGCGGTCGATCATTACACCCACGTGGTCCGGTTTCTCGCCCATTGGGTCATCGGGCTGTCGTCGGAAATCCGGGGCGAGGTGCCGACCGACGAGGTTTTGATTTGTTCGAAACATCAGAGCTTCTTTGACATCATCCTGATCGTCTCGGCGGTTCCCCGGCCCAAGTTCATCATGAAAAAGCAGCTCGTCTATGCCCCCGTGCTTGGCTATTTCGCCAAGGCCATCGGATGTATCCCGGTGGACCGGGGCAAACGCGGCGCGGCGGTGAAACAGATGCTCGCAGATGTCAAAAGCGGCAGATCCCGCCCCGGTCAGCTAATCATCTTTCCGCAGGGCACGCGCGTCGCGGCGGGGGCAAAGAAACCTTACAAGATTGGCTCCGGCGTGCTGTATGCCGAGAGCGGCCAGCGCTGCGTGCCAGCCGCCACCAATGTCGGCGTGTTCTGGAAGAAACAGGGATTGATGCGCGCGCGGGGCCATGCCGTGCTTGAATTCCTGCCCGCGATCGAACCGGGGCTGCCGACCAGCGAATTCATGGAGCAGCTTGAAACGGTGGTCGAAGAAAACTCGAACCGCTTGATGCGCGAAGCAGGATTTGACCCGGACGGGGCGTGACGGGGTGGCTATGCGGGCCCTGCCCAGGTGCGCTTTGTCAGGCGGCCAATCCCTTGGACCCCAGGTCGAGGAATTTCTGACGCCGCGCCTTTTTCAAGGTCTCCGGCTTTTTCTTTGCGAGCACCTTTAACTCGGCCTCGATCGCCTTGCCCACCGCGTCGATCGTCTCATCGCGGCCGCGATGTGCGCCACCGATGGGTTCTGGAATGATCCGGTCGATCACACCCAAGTTTTTCAAATCCTGCGCGGTGAGCCTGAGGGCTTCTGCCGCCTCGCGCATTTTCTCGCTGTCTTTCCACAGGATCGAGGCGCAGCCTTCCGGGCTGATCACGGAATAGATGGAATGCTCAAGCATCATCACCGTGTTGCCAGAGGCAAAAGCGACCGCGCCGCCCGAGCCGCCCTCGCCGATAATCACGGTCACCAGCGGCACGCCAAGGTTGAGACATTTCTGGGTCGAGCGCGCAATCGCTTCGGATTGCCCGCGTTCCTCGGCCCCCTTGCCGGGATAAGCCCCGGCGGTATCCACCAGCGAGATGACCGGAAGGCCGAAGCGATCAGCCATGTCCATCAGCCGCGAAGCCTTGCGATAGCCCTCGGGCCGGGCCATGCCGAAATTCCGGTCGATCCGGCTCTTGGTATCATGGCCCTTTTCATGCCCGATCACCATAACCGGCATGTCGTTCAGACGCGCGAGGCCCCCCATGACCGCGTGATCATCGGCAAAGTTCCGGTCCCCGGCCAGCGGCGTGTATTCAGAAAACAGCGCCTCGATGTAATCCTTGCAATGCGGGCGCTCCGGGTGACGCGCAACCTGGCATTTGCGCCACGGTGTCAGGCTGGCATACATGTCCTTGAGCATTTTCTCGGCCTTGACGTCGAGCGCCTTTGCCTCGCCATCCATATCGACCTCTTCATTGGCCCGCGCCATCGCGCGAAGCTCCTCTGCCTTGCCTTCCAGTTCTGCAAGCGGCTTTTCGAAGTCGAGATAATTGGTCATGCATCTGCCCCACGGCTGTTTCGACCGATATAAGGGTGCCGGGGGCCGAAATGCAACTCGGCAAGATTTGTGACCTGCGCCCGTGCAATGAAGATCGGGCAAGGAGTGACGGATGGCGAACGATTATGAAAAGCGGCTCTTGCGGGTGCTCGACTATGTCTATGACAATCTCGACGGCGATCTATCGCTCGACACGCTGGCAGATGTCGCGGCACTTTCGCGGTTCCATTTCCACCGGGTGTTCACAGCCGTGACCGGCGAAACGCTGGCCGGGTTCATCCGCCGGGTGCGTCTGCACCGCGCCGCGAACGAGCTTTTGTCAACAAACGCCCCGGTGGCCGAGATCGCGCACCGTGTCGGCTACGACAACACCCGCAGTTTTTCGCGCAGCTTCCGGGATGCCTTCGGCCGGACACCGTCCGGCTTTCGCGCCCATGCCCGCCCGGTTCCGCCCTTGCGACTTGGAAAAAGAGGAGAGACGCAGATGTACGATGTCGACATTCAGGATCAGCCCGACCGCCGACTGGGCGTGATCGAACACCGGGGCGATTACATGGGGATCGGCAAGGCGTTCGAGGTCGCCGGGTCGACGGTCATTGCGCGCGGCCTTGGACCGAAAGCGGGGGCCATGATCGGGCTCTACTTTCATGATCCCGCCAATACGGCGACCGAAGATCTCCGGTCGGCAGCCGGGTTCGAGTTAACGGAAGACGCCGAAATCTCTGACCCGTTGAGCGAACGGCGTGTCCACGGCGGCAAATACGCGATCCTGACCCACACCGGCCCCTATACGGGTCTGGCCGCTGCCTATCAGTATCTTTTCGGTGACTGGCTCGCCTCCTCGGGTGAAATGCCCCGCGAAGAGCCGCCTTTGGAAATTTACGTGACCTCACCCATGGACACCGCGCCCGAAGACCTCGTGACGCGGATCGGCGTGCCGCTGTTATGACCGAGATGCCATCCACCACCCGCGCGGCGTTCGACGCGGCCCCACCCGAAGCGAAACGGGGTCTTGAGCGGTTGCGCGCCCTGATCTTAGATGTCGCAAACGACGCTGACGTAACGGTGCGCGAAGAAACCCGTTGGGGCCAACCCGCCTATCTCGCAACCAAAGGCTCGACCTTACGGCTGGGCATCCCGAAATCCGGCGGCGCGTTTGCCCTCTACGCTCATTGCCGGACCAGCTTGATCGCGGATTTTCGCGAAGCGACGGGCGGCGCATTCAAGACCGAGACAAACCGCGCGGTCCTGTTCGACACCGCAGACGACATCGACCCCGCAGCCCTTGCCCCTCTGATCCGCGCGGCGCTGACATGGCACCAAAGGAAACCCCGATGATAAAACTGGACCTGAAGAAAACCGACAAAACCTATTATACCACGAAAGAGGATTGGCACCGGGTGACCCTGCCACCCCTGCCCTATCTCGTGATCGAGGGGACCGGTGCACCCGAAGATGCAGGCTTTGCAGAGGCCATGAAAGCGATCTACCCGCTCGCCTATGGCATCAAGTTCGCCGCCAAGTCCAAAGACCGCGATTTCGTGGTGCCGCCGGTCTCGGCCCAATGGTGGGCGGATGACCCCGCGGCCTTTGTCGACGGGCGCCGGGACGAATGGAGGTGGCGCGTGATGCTTCGCATGCCGGATTTCGTGACCCAAGCCGACCTTGACGCCGCCCGCGCCGCCAAGACCCCCGGCCCGCGCACGGGCGATGTGATCCTGACCACGTTGGACGAGGGCGAGTGTTTCCAGATGCTGCACGTCGGTCCCTATTCCAGCGAAGGTCCCGAGCTTGCCCGGCTCCATGACGAGATCATGCCCGAGGCGCGGATGACCTTCGGCGGCCTGCACCACGAGATATACCTGTCGGACCCGGCCCGCGTGGCTCCCGAAAAGCTAAAGACCATTCTGCGCCAGCCCATTGTGCCGCTGCCCGATTGAGCCGCGCGACGCGCGGCGCAGGGGGCGGAGGGCCCCGCCTTCGGCCGGGCCCTCCGGGTGCCTCCGGCGGGGATACTTTCAGACCGGAAAGATCAGGTGCCCGCGATCAGCTCTGCCTGCGTGACGATGACCTCGGCCTGCTTGATCGACGCGATGTCGACCAGTCGACCCTTGTAGACCGCCGCGCCCGCGCCGGTGCGCTTGGCTTCTTCCATCGCCGCCAGGATCTCGCGCGCCTCGGCGACCTTTTCCTCGGACGGTGTGAAAACCTCGTTCGCAAGCGCGATCTGTTTCGGGTGGATCGCCCATTTCCCGACCATGCCAAGCGTTGCCGAGCGCAGCGACTGCGCCCGGAACCCGTCGTCGTCGGAAAAGTCGCCGAACGGCCCGTCGACCGGCAAGAGCCCATGGGTCCGGCAGGCCGCGACGATGGCGGTCTGGGCCCAATGCCACGGATCGGACCAATATTTCTGCCCCTCCCGCAGCATGAAGTAATCCTCTTGCGTGCCGCCGATACCGGTTGTCTGCATGCCCATCGAGGCCGCGAAATCAGCCGCGCCAAGCGACATGGCGACAAGCCGGGGCGAGGCGGCGGCGATTTCTTCCACATGGGCGATGCCAGCCGCCGATTCGATGATCACCTCGAAGTCTATCCGTTTCTCGCGCCCCATGGCCGCCTCGATCGCCGTGACCAGCGCATCGACGGCGTAGATGTCACCGGCACAGCCGGCCTTTGGGATCATGATCTGATCAAGCCGTGCCCCGGATTGTTCGAGCAGATCGACCACGTCGCGATACCAATAGGGCGTATCGAGACCATTGATCCGCACCGACAGCGTCTTTTGCCCCCAATCGACCGTATTGATCGCCTCGATCACATTGGCCCGCGCCGCATCCTTGTCAGATGGCGAGACCGAATCTTCGAGATCGAGGTTGATCACATCCGCCTCGGACACCGCCATTTTCGCAAATAGTTTCGAATTCGAGCCGGGGCCGAACAGCTGGCAACGGTTCGGACGGGCGGGCGCGGCGGGTTGAATACGAAAGGACATGGCTGCTCCGGCAAGGATGTTACGTTTATGTTGTCGAATTAGGTAGATTATTGCGCCGCGGAAGCCAAGCGATTCCTCGCAGGTGCAGCATCGGCCCGAATACGGACATTTCTTCGCCCCAGACACCATTGCACGCGCTTTTCTTGCGTGAAACGCTGGGAGAGACCGGATTTCTCCCGAAGCTATGTCAGCTATTGTGACTTTTTCGGAATTCTTCCCACCCGGACAGCATAGACTCCGCGCGAAACCAACGGGAGCCGCACATGATCAAGACACCCTATATTCTCTTTCTCGGCGATGCGCCCGACATGCTCGCCGCGAAAGTCGCCATCGGCATTCGCGACTGGCGGCCCGAAAACGCCATCGGCCAGTATCGCATGGAGGGGTGCAAGGCCGATCTGGGCCTGACCGACATGACGCTGGCCGATGCCAAGGCCGCCGGGGCCAAGACGCTTGTCATCGGCGTTGCCAACCGGGGGGGCGTGATTTCGCAGGCCTGGAAAAAGGTGCTGGTCGGCGCGCTGGAGGAGGGATTTGACCTTGCCTCCGGTCTGCACAACCTTTTGCGGGACGAGCCCGACCTGGTGGCGGTTGCCGAGGCCTGTGGTCGGAGCCTGCATGACGTGCGGGTGCCAGAGGTCGAGTATCCGATCGCGAATGGTGAAAAACGCAGCGGGAAACGCTGCCTTGCCGTCGGCACCGATTGTTCGGTAGGCAAGATGTACACCGCGCTGGCGATGGATGCCGAGATGCGGGCGCGCGAGATGAAATGCACCTTCCGCCCCACCGGCCAGACCGGCATTCTGATCACCGGCGATGGTGTGCCTCTCGATGCCGTGGTGGCCGATTTCATGGCCGGGTCGGTTGAATGGCTGACCCCGGACAACGACCCCGACCACTGGGACCTGATCGAGGGTCAGGGGTCGCTGTTTCATGTCAGCTATTCGGGCGTGACCATGGCCCTGATCCATGGGGGTCAGCCCGACGCGCTGATCCTGTGCCATGAGCCGACGCGCGACCATATGCGCGGGTTGCCGGGCTATGAGCTTCCCACGCTGGAAACCCTGCGCGACACCGCGCTGCCGCTCGCCCGTGTCGCGAACCCCGCCTGCAAGGTCGTTGGCGTGGCGGTCAACACGCAGAACCTGTCGGAAGTGGAAGCGCGTGCCTATGTCGAGAAGGTCGAGAACGAGATCGGTCTGCCGACGACCGACCCCTATCGTTTCGGTGCGAGCAAGCTGGTGGACGCGCTGGCGCAGGTGTAGGGCGGGGGGCAGGAAACAAGCGGGGGCTCTGCCCCCGCGCCCCCGGAATACTTACGGAACGATGAAGAGGATCACATGCGCCTCACGGTAACCGCAGACAGCTTTCGTCTTGCCGAGGTGTTCACCATCTCGCGCGGGTCCAAGAGCACGGCCGATGTGCTCACCGTCCGGATCGACGCGAACGGCGTGCAAGGCTGGGGCGAATGTGTGCCCTATGCCCGCTACGGCGAGACACAAGATAGCGTTACGCGCGAGATTGAAGGGCTGCCAGCGCGCTTCACCCGTGCCGAGGTGCAGGAAATCCTGCCCGCCGGGGCGGCGCGCAACGCGGTCGATTGCGCGCTTTGGGATCTCGAAGCGAAAACGGCGGGCAAACGGGCTTGGGATATCGCCGGTCTCGCACCGCCCGGCCCGGAGATCACCGCCTATACCCTGTCGCTCGGTTCCCCGGACGCCATGGAGGCGGCGGCGGCCAAACATGCGCACCGCCCGATGTTGAAGATCAAGCTGGGCACGCCCGATGACATGGCGCGGCTCGAAGCCGTGCGCCGGGGCGCGCCCGCGTCACGCATCATCGTGGATGCGAACGAGGGGTGGAGCGCCGAGGTTTATGCCGATCTCGCCCCGCACCTGGTGCGTCTTGGTGTCGATCTTGTTGAGCAACCCCTGCCCGCCGCGGACGATGACGCCCTTCTCGGCATGGCGCGCCCGGTGCCGGTCTGTGCCGACGAAAGCGCACATGACACCACAACGCTGGCCGCGCTGCGGGGCAAATACGACGTGGTGAACATAAAGCTGGACAAGACCGGGGGGCTTACCGAAGCGCTCGCCCTGCGCGAAGCGGCGCGCGCCCAAGGCTTTCGGATCATGGTCGGCTGCATGGTGGGCACATCTCTTGCCATGGCCCCCGCCACCTTGGTGGCGCAGGGGGCAATGGTGACGGACCTTGACGGCCCGCTTCTGTTGGCCGAGGACCGGCAAAGGCCGCTGCGCTATGACGAAGATGGGGTGCACCCGCCGGAAGCGGAGCTCTGGGGCTGACCCGGGCACGCCGCCCTTGACCAGAGCGCCACTTCCCCCGATGAAAGCGCAACCAATGCGAGGAGACCCCCGATGAGCCGCATCGTTTACGTGAACGGAAGCTACCTGCCGGAAGAAGAGGCGACCGTGTCGATCTTTGACCGCGCCTTTCTCATGGCCGATGGGGTCTATGAGGTGACGAGTGTTCTGGGTGGCAAGCTGATTGATTTTGCCGGTCACATGGCGCGTCTTGAACGGTCGCTGAACGCGCTTGGCATGAACAAGCCCGAGGCTTTTGACGAGTTGCTCGACATTCACCGCGAGTTGGTGACGCGCAACGACATCGACGAAGGCATGATCTATCTCCAGGTGTCGCGGGGGGCGGCGGGCGACCGCGATTTCGTCTTTCCCGACCCCGAGGTGGTGAAGCCGACGCTGGTCCTGTTCACCCAGTCCAAGCCGGGGCTGGCCGACAACCCCACGGCAAAGACCGGCATCAAGGTGATCTCGATCGACGACATCCGCTGGGGGCGGCGCGACATCAAGACGGTTCAGCTTCTCTACCCATCCATGGGCAAGATGATGGCAAAAGACGCAGGCGCAGACGATGCCTGGCTGGTCGAGGATGGCAAGGTCACCGAGGGCACGTCGAACAACGCCTATATCGTGAAGGACGGGCGCATCATCACCCGCGAATTGTCCACGGACATCCTGCACGGCATCACCCGCGCGGCGGTCCTGCGGTTTGCCCGCGAAGCGCAGATGACGGTCGAGGAGCGCAGCTTCACGGTGGACGAGGCGCAACAGGCCGACGAGGCGTTCGTCACCTCGGCCTCGACCTTCGTGATGCCGGTGGTCGCGCTTGACGGGGCGCCCATCGGGGACGGCACCGTTGGCCCCGTGGCGACGCGTCTGCGCGAAATCTATATCGAAGAAAGCATCAAAGCGGGCGTCTGATCCGCCAAATCCGCTTGCATTGACCCAAGGGTTGGGGCCAGATCGAGACAGGTCACAGGCATCGAGGGGAAGAGGTCATGCGCATTTTCTGGGGCGCAGTCGTCCTTGTGACGGGCATCGCGGGGCTGGCGCTCTGGGGTGCCAATACCCATGCGGAACGGATGGAGGCCGAGGTGCGGCTGGCCGCCGAACCGATCGTCGAGGGCACCTTGCACCCGATGTCGGTCACCGTGTCGGGACGCGATATCGAGGTGACAGGCACCGCCGACAGCGATGCCGAGCTTGCCGGTGTGCTGACCGCGCTCGACCAGGTCGAAGGCCGCCGCGTGGTACGCTCCGACAAGGTCGAGATCCTGCGCACCGCATCCCCCTATGAAACCGCCATCGCAAAGGGCATCGACGGCACGCTCGGGCTCACCGGCACCGTGCCAACCCGCGCGGCGGGCGAGGCTTTGGAGGCCGCCGGGTTGACCGGCGCGGCCAGCCTCCCGCTTGCCAGCGGCGCACCAGACGGGTGGCAAGCCGCGCTCACCACCGGGGCCGAGGCGCTTGCCCCGCTGGAGGAGGGCAGCTTCGCGCTCACCGGCCAGACCGCGATCCTGAACGGCGTGGCCCGCACCGGGGACGAGGCCGATCTGGCACGCATCGCCTTGTCCGATCTGTCCGATGTCGCGGGCCGGTTGGAAACGGTGGTGAACATCGAGGTTCTCGACCCCGGCGTGGTGTCCTTTGAACTGCGCTTCGATCCGGTGGGGGGTCTGACCCTTTCGGGCAGCATCCCCGAAGGGCTTGGGGCCGATGGCATCGCCCGCGCGCTGTCCCTTCCGGCCCCGTCCGGCGAATTTTCTCCGACTGCCGCCCGCATGCCGGATCTTGAAGATCAGCTTGCCGCCCTGCGCCCCGCGCTTTCCGAGCTCAACGGTCTGATCCTTCGGGTCGAGAACGGTGCCATCACCGGGGTGACCGCGCGGTTGATGCCCGGTCTCGACATCGCGCTTGTCGGGTCGATGATCTCGGAGGCGCTTGGGGGGCGACAGGTGAATTTTACCGACGCGGCGATTTCGGCCCAAGACGGCGATACGCGCAGCAATCTTGTCACCGGCGCGACCGAGGTGGCGAACAACGGCTACTGGCTTGCCCAACCCGATTTCCCGATCTCCGGCGCGACCTGCAACGCACAAGCCACAGCGCTACAGGACGGGCGGCGCATTCAATTCGTCACCGGATCGGCAGAGCTTGATAAACGCTCTCTCGCGTTGATCAACGATGTCGCGGGGCTCGTGCTCTATTGCACCCAGCCCTTTGGCATGAATGTCGTGATCGGGGGGCACACCGACAGCGACGGCGACGAAGACGCGAATTTCGCGCTTTCGGTCGCCCGGGCCAATGCCGTGCGCAACGCTTTGGCCGCGCGTGGGGTGCCGCCGAAAAAGATGATCGCCATCGGCCATGGCGAAACCGAGCCGATCGCACCAAACGACACCGAGGAAGGCCGCGCCATGAACCGGCGCACCACCTTCAACTGGCCGGAATGACCGGCAGAGGAGTGATGTGATGTTCGAGAACTGGGGTTTCCTGATTTCCGAAATGGTGGTGCTGATCGCGCTTGCCGCGCTGGTCGGGCTTGTCGTCGGATGGATCATCTGGGGGCGTCGCGACACCGCCGATACGCCGGTCACCGGGGCCGATCTGGCCGAGATCGAGCGCTTGAAGACCGAGCTTGCCACCTGCCGGGAGGCAGGGGCGGACCGCGAGGAAAAGATTGCCGGGCTTCAAGATGCGCTCGCGCAAGCGACGGGCACCGCTGCCGCGTCACCCGAGACTTCAATGGATACGGGCGCGCTTGAGGCGGACCCGGGCACCAAGCCCGAAACGCTGTCCGAAGCGCGCGGGGGCCAGCCCGACGATCTGAAACAGATCCGGGGCGTGGGACCGAAGCTTGAGACACTGTGTCACGATCTCGGGTTCTATCACTTCGACCAGATCGCGAACTGGACGGCGGACGAGGTGGCTTGGGTCGATGCGAACCTCGAAGGGTTCAAGGGCCGGGTCAGCCGGGATGGATGGGTCGAACAGGCCCGTTTGCTCGCCTCCGGCGGCACCACGGATTTCTCCGACAAGGTGAAAAAGGGCGACGTTTACGATTGACCCCGACCAGATCGCCCCCCTTCATTTGACGCGACACAGGGGATCAAATGGCTCAATCGAACCGCCAGCTTGACGCGGTCACGCCGCCGAAAATGTCGTCTTCGTGGTAGACCCGGGTCGCCGTCCCGTCCTCGGCCGCACCCAGCGCCATGAACAGGGGCACGAGGTGGTCCTCTTCTGCATGGCAGACGCGGGCATAGGGTGCCTCTTCCCAATGGATGAGCGCCTCGGTCCGTGCCTCGGGCGCAAGATCGAGCACACCGCCAAGCCAGGCATCGAAGGCTTTCGACGGCACCTCGGCCTGCGGTCCGAAATGGCCAAGGTTGTGGTAGGACAGGCCCGACCCCACGATCAGCACGCCTTCATCGCGCAGCGGGGCGAGCGCGCGCCCCATGGCGAAATGCGCCGCCGGGTCATAGCCTTCGAGCATCGAGACCTGGAAAACCGGCACCTTGGCCTCGGGATACATCACGTAGGCCGGAACGAAGGTGCCATGATCGAACCCGCGCGTGTCATCAAGCGTCGCCGTGATCCCGGCGGCCTCCAACAGCGCCTTGGCCCGCTCGGCGATGTCGGGCGCGCCGGGCGCGGGATAGACCACGTCATAGGTATGGGGCGGGAAATTGCGATAATCATAGAGCATGGGCGGCTTGGCGCTGTGCATAACCCGCGCCTCTTTCGCCTCCCAATGGCCCGAGATCATCAAGATCGCCGTGGGTTCCTGCGGCAACTCCCCCGGCATTGCAGCAAGGCTGCCTTCAAGGGCAGAAAAGCCTTTGCGCATCTCGTCGATCCAGGGCCAAGGGCCACCGCCGTGCGAGATGAAGTAGCTGGGCATTCGGGTCATATCGGTCTCCAAAACGGGTGCGCACCAACATAGACCTACCCGACCGCGAACAGAACTCCCCGCCAACAAACAGGTCTTGTGCGAAAACGCGGGGGAGCAAGGGCCAAGTCACGGCAGAGAAGCCCGCGATCAGGTCAGTGATCCGGGCCGATCATTTTTCCTTCAGGACGTTTTCCTTGAAGGACTTCTCGAACGCCGCCTGTTTTTGCGGGCTTGCCTCGGTCTGGTTCCCGGCCTTCCAGTCGTCGTAGGGCATCTTGTAGAATGCCTCGCGCCCTGCCTCTTTCGACATCTCGATCCCGCGTTCGTTCGCGGCCTCCTGATACCAACGGCTCAGGCAATTGCGGCAAAACCCGGTGAGGTTCATCATGTCGATGTTCTGCACATCCGGCCGATCCTCCATCAGGTGCTTTTGCAGGCGGCGAAACGCAGCCGCCTCGACTTCGATACGGGTCTGGTCATCCATGGGGTCTCTCCTTTGCCTTCAAAGATTGGCCTTGAGGCGCACCTCGTCAAGGATCGGGGCAAGCCGCGCGGCCCAGTCGTATTGCTGCCGGTCGGTTTCGATCAGGTCATTCCTGATTTCGATCAGCACATTGGGCCGGCCATGGTGGCTGGCATGCCGGTCCACGCTGTCGCCCTCAAGATGCCCACCGTAGGGTTCGTTCACCCCCACGACAAGGTCGCTCTCCTGCCGCAGCCGCGCCACCAAGGGGCGCGAAAACCGCTCGTCCTCGGCATGGAGGATACCGATATGCCACGGGCGCGGCGCGCGGCCCCGTAGCTGCCGGGTATAGGAATGGATCGCGACGTAAATCGTGTTCTCCTGCCGCGCCGCCAGCCGGGCCACACCCTGATGATAGGGCCTGTAACACAGGGTAAGCCGCCGCTCGGTCTCGGCCATACCCGCGTGCCGGTTGGCCGGGATGATGGTCCCGTCATAAAGCTTCATCACCAGCGTCGGATCGTCTTCGCCCCGGTTCGGGTCGATCACGAGGCGCGAGAAATTCGAACAGATCGCCGGGCTGTCCAGAAGCTCGGCCAAGGCGAGAGTGACCCCCGCCGCGCCCGGGTCAAACGCGATATGGCGCGCCATGTCGGCGGGCGCGATACCAAGATCACCGCCCGCCACAGCGTCAGGCACCGTGTTGGCAGCGTGGTCGCAGGTGACAAGCCACCGACCGGGCCGCTCTTCACCGAAAATGTGATACGGGTGATACGTCATGCGCCTGTCGTCATTATCGCCGACCCTGCCTACCCGAGGCACAGCGAAAGCTAAAGAGGGCATGGCAGCCCGATATTTCGGCAGATAACGTTGCGGCAGACACCTCGTCAGGCTAGAGATACCCCCGAATGTTATCGCAAACAGGCGCAGAGACGCACGAGGCCCCATGACCCATACCCGCAACACGAAAATCGTCGCCACGCTTGGCCCGGCCTCTTCCACCTATGAAATGATCAAGGAGCTGGCCGAAATCGGTGCGGATGTCTTTCGTCTCAACATGTCGCATGGCAGCCATGACGATCACCGCGAACGCCATGCACTGATCCGCCAGGTCGAAAAAGAGCTGGGCCGCCCGATCGCCATTCTCGCCGATCTTCAAGGGCCGAAACTGCGCTGCGGCACCTTCGTGGCCGAGGCCGCCGATATCGAGGACGGGCAGATGTTTCGCTTCGACCTTGACCCGAAGCCGGGCGACAACCACAGGGTCTGCCTGCCGCACAAGGAGATTTTCGACGCGGTGGGGGCGGGCGATACGATCCTTGTGAACGATGGCAAGATGCGGCTCGAAGTCGTGGACAAGGGCGATGATTACCTGAATTGCCGGGTGATCGTCGGCGGGACAATTTCTGACCGCAAGGGGGTGAACGTGCCCGACGCGGTGCTGCCGCTTGCCGCGCTGTCGCCCAAGGATCGCGACGATCTGGAATTCGCCTGCGCGCTTGGCGTCGATTGGCTCGCCCTGTCGTTCGTGCAGCGCCCCGAGGACGTGGAAGAGGCCCGCGCACTGGCGCAAGGTAGGGCCGCCGTGCTCGCCAAGATCGAGAAACCGGCGGCGGTGCGATCCTTTGACAAGATCCTCGAGGTGTCCGATGGCATCATGGTTGCGCGCGGCGATCTCGGGGTCGAGCTTCCGGTGCAAAACGTGCCGCCGATCCAGAAGAGGCTGGTCCATGCCTGCCGCCGCGCTGCCAAGCCGGTGATCGTCGCCACGCAGATGATGGAATCGATGATCGAGAGCCCGGTGCCGACCCGGGCCGAGGTGTCGGACGTGGCCAACGCGATCTACGAAGGCGCGGATGCAGTGATGCTGTCGGCGGAATCGGCAGCGGGCAATTACCCGCGCGAAGCGGTCGCCACCATGGTCAACGTGGCCGAAGAGGTCGAGAACGACCCGATCTATCGCGAAGTGCTTGAAAGCTCCCGCCACGTGGAGCGGACGTCGATCGCCGATGGCATCGTCTCGGCCGCCCGCGAGATCGCGGAAGCCACGGACATCAAGGTGATCTCCTGCTTCACCCAATCGGGCACCACCGCGCTTCTGACCGCCCGCGAACGGCCCCATGTGCCGATCATCGCGCTTACTCCGCTGCAGGGCACGGCACGGCGTCTGTGTCTGAGCTGGGGCATCCAGAGCTACATGACCGGCGAGGTCGAGCGCTTCAAGATGGCGGTGGTCTCGGCCGCCCGTGCCGCACGCGAAAGCGGGCTTGCCAACGAGGATGACCAGATCGTGGTGACCGCCGGTGTGCCCTTCAACGTGCCCGGCACCACCAACATCCTGCGCATCGCACCTTGCGCGGAACGTTTGATCTTCGCCACCGACCCGGAATAGGCTCCCTGCCAAGGAGGGCCACATGCCATATGACCTATACATGTCCATCGGGATCATCATCCTCGCGCTGGCGATCCCCTCGGCCATCAATGCCTGGAGCGACAGACGCGCGCCCCGCATCTCGGCGCTCTTGATCGTCGTCGGCGGCGGGCTCATGATCTGGGCCGAGCGGACCAAACCGGGGGGATACACGCTCGCCGATATCCCGGCGGCCTTCATCACGGTGATCGGCCACTACCGCTGACTTTCGGCGGCGAAACCGTGGCAAACCCCCTTGTCAGACAGCCCGGATCGCACTATACGCCGCACTTCCATGCGTGGCCGGCCGACAGAGGCATGCCGAGTCGCGCGCAACGTCTGAAAAGAATGGAGACGCAAATGCCCAAGATGAAGACAAAGTCGAGCTGCAAGAAGCGGTTCAAGGTGTCTGCCAACGGCAAGGTCATCACGGCCCAGGCCGGTAAACGCCACGGCATGATCAAACGCCACAAGAAATTCATCCGCAACGCACGCGGTACCACCACCATGTCGGCTCCTGA
>JAABTN010000008.1 GCA_011389895.1 Maritimibacter sp.
GAAGATTACTTCGGACCGGATGGAAACCCGCAATCGACCCTGTATCTGAACGAAGGTGGCCACCTGATCGAGACCGAGGTTTCGGCGACCGGCACCGTGACGCACACCGAGGTAGCGACATGGGGTAAATGGGGCGATCTGTCGGAATTGACCTTCCCCTCCGACCCGGTGGTTGCGGCGGATGGCACGATGGTGTCCGACAATGCCCACGAAGTCGCGGCGGTCCAAAGTGGCTCTGATGATGACGAAGTTTCAATGGCGGCAGGTTTCGGGTTGTTCCCGCTGGCCGGTCTTGGCGGGGCTGGCGCGGGTGCGGCGGCGGGCGCGGGTGTGTTTGGCACCGCGGCCCTTCTGGGCGGCGCGGCAGCGGTCGCCGGTGGCGGCGATGGTGACGGCTCCGGTGGCGGTGGCGGCGGCGGCGGTGGATCGTCCTCGACCATGGCTGCCCGTATCGATGCGGCCAGCGAAAGCTATTCCTACAACGGGGCCAGCCAGAAGACGGTGACCATCACCGGTCAGGCCGAGCCGGGGTCACAAGTGCTGGTGTCCATCGGCAGCAAAACGGTCACGGTTACCTCCAACGCAGAAGGCCGCTGGTCTGCCGGATTCTCGGGCGGGAATTTCCCGGGTGACGGGCAGTATACCGTCACGGCGAAAGTGACCGAGCAATCGGGCAAGGTCACCAATCTCGATGGTCAGACGATCGTCGTGGACACCACACCGCCGGATGTCGACGTGACCGGCTATGGCGCAAACGTCAACGGAACCGTGATTAACGCGGTCGAGCATCGGGCGGGCTTCACGCTCAATGGCACGGGCGAGGCCGGGGCGCAGATCAACGTCCTGGTGAACGGGCACTCCCAAGACACCACGGTGGCACAAAACGGCACGTGGTTCGTGGACATCGCGCGCGGTGATCTGCCCACGGGTGACTACGACATCGATGTGCAGGTGACCGCCACGGATGCCTTCGACAACGTGTCCACGACCGTTCACACGATGACCGTCGATACCATCGCACCAGCGTTGGAAATCGGCCCGGGACAACAGGCAGGCGATGACGTGGTCAATTCCGCCGAAGCGCGGGCAGGCGTTGACATCACCGGGCGGGCCGAACCGGGCGCCTCGGTTCAGGTCACGATGTTGGGCGAGACATATTCCACCATCGCGTCGCAGGCCGGAACCTGGACCGTGACATTCCAGCCGGAGGATTTCCCGGCCATGGAGAACAACACCACGATCACCGCCATCGCGACCGACGCGGCAGGCAATGTCAGCCGCGAGACCCAGAACATCCTGATCGACACGGTGGCCCCGGACGTCCCCTACGTGACGGCCTACACCCGCGCGGGCGACACCCTGCGCGGCTTCTCGGTCGATGTCGGGGACAGCACGGCGGACATCACCACGCTGACGCCCGCGGGTGTCGAAGGACAGGTCAACACGGGCACCCAGGTCTTCCCCGGGTTTCCCAACGAGGTCTATTTCGACTTTCCCAGCGGCTTGCAGGATGGTCGACACCTCGTGATCACCAAATCGGATGATGCGGGCAATGAAAGTGGCACGCTGTTTGCGTTGGACAAGAACCTGCCCAACAATATCGACCTGACCAACCCGGGCCTGACCGGGAACGAGATCGAGGCCATCGACCTTCGGTTTGCCGAGGATTCGACGCTGACCATCGACAGCGACATTCTTGCCAACCTGTCGAACAATTCGAATTCGCTCACCATCCACGGCACCGGCAACGATGGCGTGACCGTCGACACCGCGAACGGGGCCACGTTCACGGACACGACCCAGAACGTGACCATCGGCGGGGAAAGCTATTCCATCTACACGCTGGGGGACGACGGCGGCACGCTGATCATCGACGACGATATCAACATTACCTGATCCGATCCTTGCCAAGGTGCGCCGCGACAAAGAGCGCGCCGGGCGGGTCGGTTTCAAAGGACGAGGCACGGTTTTGGGGCATCAATCGAGGCAAGGGCTACTGGCCGTCACCATTGCGGTGACGCTGTCGGGCTGTATGGCGCCCGAGCTTGACCTGCCCTGGTCGAAATCGGCTGCCAAGCCCGATGTGACACGCGCGGCCGGGACCGGGAGCTTTGCCGAGGCGCAATCGGAACGCGCCGATGAGCATCGCTCTGATACCATCGATGCGCTGATCGCGCGCCGCTCGGTCCTGCCCCCCGGATCGCCCTATGCCAAGGTGGCCGATGCCACGCTTGCCGCGTCTTCGCGCACCTCGGAAGCCGAGCTTTTGCAGGCCAGGATGCGCTCGCGTGCCGCCGACAAGAACTGGCTTCCCAGCCTTGGGCCGACGATCAGTCTCAATTCATTGTCGAGCTTCGTTGCCACTCTCGTGATCGACCAGGTGATCTTCGACAATGGCCGCAAGAAGGCCGAGCGCGAATTCGCCCGTGCCGATGTCGAAGCCGCTGCGGTGCATCTGAGCCAGGATCAGAACGACCGCGTTCAGACCGCGCTGAACCTCTATCTCACCGCCGAGGAAAACCGTGAAAAGGCCGCCGCCGCCGAAGGTGCGCTGGCCCGGATGCGGGAGATGGAAAGCATCATGGCACAGCGGGTCGAAGGTGGCATTTCGGATATGTCCGAGCTTTCCGTAACCCGCTCGAAGGTCGCAGAGCTTCAGTCGGCGGTGAAAGAGGCGCGGCGCAACGCGCGCACCGCCCGCGCCGAGCTTGCCGCGATGACCGCGAAGCCGGTGGATGATGTGCACGGTATCGCAGCGCTCGACATGCCGGAGGGGCGGCTTGACCCCCTGTCGCTTTATCTCGCGCGGACCGAACGGGATCGCGACGTGGCACAGGCCACCATTGCGCGTGCCGGGCTCCTGCCGGGGCTGTCGGCGGGCGCGGCGATTTCGAACCGGGGCACCACGGGGCCGGATGTGACGATCTCGTCAGATAGCGGGTTCGGCTTTGGCACCCCTGACAATCTGAAGGCGGTGGATGCAGCGCGTGATGCGGCGTCGCGCCGGGTTAATCAGGCGCGCGAAGACAGCAATCGCCGCATCGCCGCGCTGACCGCGCAACGCGCAGGCCATGCCGAACGCGCCGCCAGTGCCGTGTCTCTTGCCGAGCAGGGTCGGGCCAACGCGAACCTGTTCAAGCGGCAATTCGAGGCAGGCACCAGGCAGGTGTCCGAATCCGTGGGCGTGATCGAAACCATGGCGCGGCTCGATGCCGAGGCGATAGCCGCGAAGTATGCCGCCGCGCGGGTCGAGATCGAGATTGCGCGGGCGCTGGGTGTTCTGGCCGATGGGGCGGCTCTATGAGCAACACCGTCGCCTTCCCCACCACCATCACCGGTGCCACCCTGCGCAGACCACAGCAGGGCGACGCCGGGGAGGGGGTCGAGGCCGACGCCACGCCGGAACAGAACCCCCGCATCGCTGTCACGCGGAATGAACCCGCTGAACCGGCAACTCGAACCAAGGACGAAACCCGGCTCATGCGGCGGGCCGAGCTTTTGGCGACCTATGCCAGCCTGTTCGGGGCCAAGTCGATTGCACGCGATCTGCACGATGCCATGGTCGCGGCGCATGATGGGGGCGCGGTGGTCACCGCCGACACGCTGGCGCAGGGGTTGCGTGCCGCCGGGCTGAAAGCCCGGGTGGTGACGACCGATGAGCCGCAGTCTTGGCCCGCGCTCACGATGATGAAAAACGGACAAGCGGTGCTGGTGCTGGATGCCGTGGGTGACAACCTCGTGCTCTACGAGGCGGGCGCGCCGGGCGGGCGCACCGAGGTGCCGGTGGCCGATTTCGTGCCGTATTATGGCGGTCAGGTTCTGGTGGCCGAGACCGAAGCGGAAACGCTCGACAGCCGCCACGCCACGAAAGCAAAAGACCCGCATTGGTTCTGGGGCGAGCTTACCCGCTACAAACGCCATTTCGTAGACGTCGCGCTCGGGTCTTTCGTGGCCAATATGCTCGCCGTTTCCGTGGCGTTGTTTTCCCTACAGGTCTACGACCGGGTGATCCCGCACCAATCCGTGCCGACGCTGTGGATGCTGGCGCTTGGGGCGGGCTTCGCGATCATGCTGGAGGCCGGGATCAAGATCGCGCGCGCCCGGCTGATGGACGGCGCGGGCCGGGCGATCGAGCTGAATGTGCAGAAACTTTTGCTCAAGCGGCTGTTGGGCATGCGCTCGGACAAACGGCCCGAAGCGCCCTCGGGTCTTTTTGCCTCGATGCGCGAATTTTCTTCGGTGCGCGAATTCTTCACCGCGTCGAGCGTTGGCGCGCTGACAGATATCCCCTTTATCTTCCTGTTCCTCGCGCTGGTTTGGTCGATCGCCGGATCGGTGGTCTTCGTGCTGATCGCGGGGGGCATCCTGATGGTGATCCCCGGCCTCGTGCTGCAAAAACGCATGGTGGAACTCAGCCGCCAGACACAGGGGGCTTCGGCCAAGACATCGCGCCTGTTGCACGAAGCGATCTTTGATCTCGACACGATCAAGTCGGCAGGCGGCGAGGCCCGGTTCGAACGGCTCTGGTCCGAGCTTAACGCCCTTCAGGCGATGAAATCCTCCGAGCAGCGCAGGCTTTCGGCCATCATGACCTTCTGGGCACAGGGGGTTCAGCAGGCGACCTATATCGGCGCGGTGATCATGGGCACGTTCCTCGTGTTCGCCGGGGATTTCACCGTGGGGACGATCATCGCCGTGGGCATCCTGTCGGGCCGGACGCTGGCCCCGTTGACGCAGCTTGCCGGAACGCTGGCGCGCTGGTCGAACGTGAAGAACGCGCTCAATGGTCTGGACCAGATCGCGCTGTCGGAACAAGACGACGTTCAGGACCGCACGCATTTGCGCCGCGATCACATCAAGGGCGCGTATGAATTGCGTGAAGTGACCTTTGCCTATGACGGTGAGGCCCCGAGCCTCGATGTGCCCGGGCTGGCCATCACGCCGGGACAGCATATCGCGGTTCTCGGGGCGAACGGGTCGGGCAAGTCGACGTTTCTGAAACTTCTCGCCGGTCTTTATGGTCCCACCGGCGGGCGGGTGATGATCGACGGGGTCGATATGGGGCATGTCGCGCCGCGCGATCTTCGGCGCAATATCGGCTATCTTGGCCCGGACGTGCGGCTGTTTGCCGGAACGCTGCGCGAGAACCTGAACCTCTCACTGCTCGACCGGGATGACGACCGGCTTCTGGACGCGCTTGATTTCGCCGGTCTCGGCCCCTTCGTGCGCGGTCATGCCAAGGGGCTCGATCTTGAAATTCGCGACAATGGCGAGGGTCTTTCTTCCGGTCAGCGTCAGTCGATCGGCTGGGCGCGCATCTGGCTCCAGGACCCTTCCGTTGTCTTGTTGGATGAGCCGACGGCGACGCTCGACACCACGTTGGAGGCAACGCTCGTATCGCGGCTTTCAACTTGGCTTGACGGGCGCACGGCGGTGATCGCCACCCACCGGGTGCCGATCCTGGCGCTCACCGAGCGCACGGTGATCTTGCAAAACGGGCGTCTCGCGGTGGACGGTCCGCGGGACGAGGTTCTGGCCCATCTGCGCGATGCACAGGCGAAGCGGGAGACGGGCTGATGGCCACATTGGACGCTGATTTCGAAGCAGAGCTGAAAGGCCCCAGTCTTGTCATCTGGCTGGCTGCCGCAACCGTGTTCATCTTTGTCTTTTGGGCCGCAATTGCCTGGGTTGACGAAATCGTGCGCGCGCCGGGCGAGGTCATCTCGTCCTCGCGGCCACAGATCATCCAGAACCTCGAAGGCGGCATCTTGTCGGAATTGATGGTGGAAGAGGGCGACCCGGTCGAACCCGGTGACGTGATCGCCCGGCTTCACGCCACCACGTACGATTCCACCGTCACGGACATCGCCGATCAGATTGCCGCGCTGGAAATCAGGCGTCTCAGGCTTGAGGCCGAGCTTGCCGGGCTGGACACCTTCGAGGTGCCCGAAAACCTCGCCCGGCAGGTGCCCGGTGTGCTGGCGTCCGAGCGCGCGCTTCTGGCGGCGCGGCATGGCGATTACGTCTCGCGCCGGGATGGGGCGCGTCATGTGCTGAACGAATCCGCCAAGGAATTGGAATTGCTCGAGAAGATGCTCGATCAGAAGATCGTGGCCTTGATCGAGGTGACGCGGGCGCGCAAGACGCACGGGGATGCGCTGATGCGCTACAACGAGATCGTGACGCAGACCGAGCTGAAGCGGGCCGAGGAATATTCAGAGGTGTTGAAAGAGCTTTCGACGCTTCGACAAGACCTCACCATCGCGCAGGATCAGCTTAATCGCACCGTTTTGACGTCGCCAATGCGCGGGATCGTCAACAATCTCGCCGTGACCACCATTGGCGGTGTGATCCGCCCGGGCGAAGAGATCGCCGAGATTATCCCGCTGGGCGAAGAGATTTTCGTCGAAGCGCGGGTGAAGCCCGAGGATATCGCCAATGTCCAGCAGGGGCAGGAGGCAACGGTAAAGCTGTCGGCCTATGATTACACCGTCTACGGGTCGTTCAAGGGCGTGGTCGATCTGGTCTCGGCGGATACGTTCAAGGATGACCGGGTCAAGGATGGCGACCCGCATTACCGGGTGCAACTGCGGCTTGACATGTCCGAGGTGACCGAGCGGCAGAAATCATTGGAAATCCGCCCTGGCATGGTCGCGGATGTGGAGCTTCATACCGGGTCCAAGACGATGCTGAGCTACCTGATGAAGCCCTTGTACAAGTCCCGCGAAGCCTTCCGCGAACCGTGATACCGGTTGGCTTCGGTGACGCTACCTCGGCGCGGCGGCACGGCGTAGGCGGTCATTGATCGCGCGGCCCAGCCCGGTGTCGGGGATCGGCGAGACCGCGATGGGCGCATCCCCCCCCCGGTCCATCTCGTGCAACATGCGAAAAAGGTTGGCGGCGGCTTCCACGAGATCGCCCGCGGCGGAAAGGTTCAAATCCGCTTCGACCGGACCGAAGCCCAAGAGCCGCTCGCCGCTTTGCCGCGTCTCGGCGTTCATGCGAAGCGCCGCCCTCGGCGCGTAGTGCGATGCCATCTGCCCCGGCGCATTGATCGCGGCGCTCTCATCGCGGCGGGCGACGGGTGTGCCAAGCGCGCCTCCGAGCGCCTCGGTCGGCAGGCCACCGGGACGCAGAAGCACCGGGTCGGGGTCGAACCCCACGATCGTACTCTCGACCCCGACGCCGCAGGCCCCGCCATCCAGAACCGCTTCGATCCGGCCCGCAAGCCCGGCCATCACATGGTCGGCGGTGGTCGGGCTGATCCGGCCCGAGGGGTTGGCCGATGGGGCAACCACCGGGCGCTCCACCGCGGTGAGAAGCGCCTGCGCCAACGGATGCGCGGGCACGCGCACGGCGATGGTCGGCAGGCCTGCCGTGACCAGCTCGCAAAGCCCCGCGTCGTCCCGGAGCGGCAGCACCAGCGTCAGGGGACCGGGCCAGAACGCCTGCGCGAGATCTTGGGCCTGGCCCTCGACCACCGCGATGCACCGGGCTGCATCGAGATCGGGCACATGAGCGATGAGCGGGTTGAACCGGGGCCGTTCCTTGGCCTCGAAGATCCGCGCCACCGCGCGGTCGTTCGTGGCATCGCCGCCAAGGCCATAGACGGTTTCGGTCGGAAAGCTCACCAATGCGCCCGCACGCAACATCGCCGCCGCCTGAGCGACCCCGCCCGTCGTCGGCGTCAGAAGCTGGGTTTCAAACCCGTTGGTCATGACGCGGCGTTCCCCTTGTTCAGGTGGTGTAATTCCTTACCTTCCGGTAAACTGCCTATCCGGCAGCCCATAACAGATCAAGCTCACGAAAGGTTCGCCCATGCCCTTCGCCGCACCTGTCCGGGATTTCCGGTTCCTACTCGACTCTGTCGTCGGGTTCTCGGCGGTCCCCCGGACGGAAAAGTTCGCCGAAGCCACAGATGACATGGTTTCGGCCATCCTGTCGGAAGCCGCCAAGATGTCGGATGGTGTCATCGCCCCCCTGCAACGCAACGGCGATGTGCGAGGCGCCGTGCTTGAGAACGGGGTCGTGCGGACGAGCCCGGGTTTCAAGGACGGGTATGCGGCGATTGCCGAAGGCGGCTGGGTCGGCATTTCGGGCGATCCGGCGCATGGCGGCATGGGTCTGCCTTTCACGCTGGCCGCCTGTGTCAACGACATGCTGTCGGGGGCCTGTCTCGCGCTGGGCCTGAACCCGCTGTTGTCCCAAGGCCAGATCGAGGCGCTTGAAACCCATGCCTCGGAGGCGATCAAGGATCTGTATCTGCCAAAGCTGAACTCGGGCGAATGGACCGGGACCATGAACCTGACCGAACCGCAGGCCGGGTCGGACGTGGGCGCGGTCGCGACAAAAGCCGTGCCAAACGAAGACGGAACCTTTGCGGTGACCGGGCAGAAGATCTATATCTCCTGGGGTGATCACGACGTGGCGGGCAATGTCTGTCACCTCGTCCTCGCGCGTCTGCCTGACGGCAAACCGGGGACCAAGGGCATCAGCCTGTTCATGGTGCCGAAATACATTCCCGACGAAGAGGGCAATCCGGGCAAGGCCAATGACCTCCGGGTGGTGAGCCTTGAGCACAAGATGGGTCTACACGGCTCGCCCACCTGTGTGATGAGCTTCGAGGGCGCGACCGGCTGGATGGTCGGGGAGGAGCATGGCGGGATGGCCGCGATGTTCACCATGATGAACAACGCCCGCCTTCAGGTCGGCGTGCAGGGTGTCGGCATCGCCGAGGCCGCGTATCAACATGCGCTGGCCTATGCGATGGACCGCAAACAGGGACGGTCCCCGATCGAGAACGGGCAGGGCACGATCGTCGATTTCGCCGATGTCCGCCGGATGCTGATCCAGATGAAGGCGGAAACCCATGCCGCGCGGGCCATTGCGCTCGCCTGTTCCGTCGCGATCGACATGAGCCATGCGACCGATGACCCGGCTTGGGAGGCGCGGGCGGCGTTTCTCACCCCGATCGCCAAAAGCTATGGCACCGACACCGGGATCAAGGTTGCCGAGCTTGGGGTGCAGGTGCACGGCGGCATGGGGTATGTTGAGGAAACCGGCGCGGCGCAGTATTCGCGCGACGTGCGGGTAACGGCGATCTACGAAGGCACCAACGGCATTCAGGCGATGGACCTTGTCGCGCGCAAGATGATGGATGGCGGCGAAATGGCCTTTCGCCTGCTCGATGAGATCGAGACGGATGCAGAGGCAAGCCGCGCCCGGTTGGGCGGCATGGCCGACGCGGTGTTCAGCGCCGCGGAAGCCCTGCGCGACACGACCGAATGGCTGCTGGAGCAAGATCTGCAAAACCGCTTTGCCGGTGCCGTGCCATACCAATCCGGTTTCGCCCGGGTGCTGGGCGCGCATTACCATCTGCGGTCGGCCATGGCCGAAGGCGGAGAGGGGCCGCGCAGCGCGCTCGCGCGGTTCTACATCGACCGGCTTCTGCCCGAACATGCCGCCGCGCTTGCGGCCGCACAGGCCGGCGCGGATGGGCTTTATAGCCTCAGCGTCGAGGCGCTGGCGTCGTGAATGCCCCGCTGATCTTTCCATGGGAAAGCGCGCCCGACTTCGGCGAAGCGGTCGAGGTGGCAGAAGGTGTTCTGTGGGTGCGCTTGCCGCTACCCATGAAGCTCGACCATGTGAATGTCTTTTGTTTTCGCGATGACGATGGCTGGACCGTGGTCGACACCGGGTTCATGTCGAAGAAAACCATCGCGATCTGGGAAGAGATCATGGCGGGGACGATGGGCGGTGAACCCGTCGCGCGGGTGATCGTGACCCACCACCACCCGGATCATGTCGGGCTTGCGGGCTGGTTCCAGAAAGAACATGGGGCCGAGCTGATCACCACCCGCACCGCATGGCTGATGTCGCGGATGCTGCAACTGGATGTGCATATGGAGCCGGTTGACGAAACGCTGGCCTATTGGCGGTCTGCGGGGATGGACCGCGAGGTTTATGCAAAGCGTCTGACCGAACGGCCGATGAACTTTGCCGATGTGGTCGCCGATCTTCCGCTTGGGTTCCGGCGGATCAAGGAGGGCGACAGCATCCGCTTTGGCGGACGGGCGTGGAGCGTGCACATCGGCAATGGCCACGCGCCGGAACACGCGACGTTCTGGTCACAAGACGATGATCTCGTGCTGGGCGGGGATCAGCTTTTGGCGACGATCAGCCCCAACCTTGGCGTCTATGCAACCGAACCCGAGGCGGATCCGGTGGGCGATTGGCTTGAGGCCTGCGAACGCCTGCGCCAATACGCGCGGCCCGATCAGCTTGTCCTGCCCGGTCACAAGCTTCCCTATCGCGGGTTGCCGACCCGCATGCGCCAGTTGATCGAAAACCATCATTCCGCGCTGCGCAGGCTTGAGGATTTTCTCGAAACGCCGCGCACGGCGGTGGAGTGTTTCCCGGCCATCTTCAAACGTGCTATTGGCGATGGGGAATACGGTCTCGCTCTCGTGGAGGCGATGGGGCATCTCAACCATCTCTACCAGATCGGCAAGATCACCCGGACCCGCCGGGGTGACGACGCCTATGAATGGCAAAGGAAGGTCACGTGATGGCAGAGGCTGCGAAACGCAAACGGCGCATGTCGGACGTCGCCCAATGTGACGAAGGCGCGCCTTTGACCGCCGAGCAGAAACCTTTGCCCAAGAACGTGGCCAACAAGCCGATCGAGGACAAGAGCCCGGCGGAATGGGCCTATGAGCGCATCATCCTCTACATCCAGAATTTCGAAGAGCAGCTCGACAACGAGCACGAGGTGGTGATGGGCTTCACCGGCGCGGATGCGGGTGTGCTTCAGATCGAGGGGATCGGGTATTTCGATCCCGATATCGTCACCTTCTACGGCACCGATGGCATGGGGATGAAAACCCAGCTTGTCCAGCATGTGAGCCAGCTCAACGTGATGCTGCGCGCCATGTCGCGCCCGAAGGAACGCGAAGCGCCGACGCGCATCGGGTTCCGCCTTGCCGCCGATCTTGAGCGCGACGCCGAGGATACACCTGAGGAAGAATAGGCCTTTGGGCGCTATCCAGAGGTGACAGCCCCGGCGGAATCGTCTAATCGAAACGCTGATGACGACAAGGCGAGGGACGGTTATGGCTGAACACAAACACGGCACCATGGATATCAAGGATCAGGAAAAGACCTTTGACGGGTTCGTGAAATTCACGATCCGGTCGGTGATCGCGATCATCGCGATCCTGATCCTGCTGGCGATCGTCGGCGCCTGATCTTGATGTCCGGGCCGCTGTGGCCCGGGCATTTCCCAAGATTTTTTCAAAGGTGGCCTGCACAATGCGCCGTATTTTTATTCTTCTTTTTCTGACACTTGGCCTCGCGTCCTGCGCGGCGGAAAGCAAATGGGCCTCGACAGAAGAGGTGACGCGCGCGGCCTACGTGCATGGGGGCCAACCGTCGATCACCCTGTTTACCGTGGTGTCCAATTCCTCGGGCAGCGGCGGCCATTCATCGCTTCTGATCAACGGCTCCCAGCGCCTGATCTTCGATCCGGCGGGTACATGGTATCATCCGTCGATTCCCGAGCGGAACGATGTGCATTTCGGCATGACGAACCGGGCGGTGGATTTCTATATCGACTATCACGCCCGCGTGACCTGGCATGTGCTGCGCCACGAAATCCCGGTGTCTGCCGACGTTGCGGAACGCACCCTGCGGCTGGTGCAGGAATATGGCGCGGTGCCGAAGGCGATGTGCACCTCGTCAATCTCGTCGATCCTGAGACAGGTGCCGGGGTTCGAAAGCCTTCCGTCCACCATGTTCCCGGTGCCGTTCATGGAGGCTTTCCGGAAACTTCCCGGTGTGACCGAGCGCATCTATCGCGACGACGACCCCGACAACAACGACTACATGGTTGCACCCGCCCTTTAGGCCGGGTGCACCACCCGCGATGCGCCCCGGGGTCTGGTGCGGCGGGCGGGTCTTGGACCCCGGCCAACGCCCCGCTCACTCGTAACTGCGCTGATCGTCGATCACCTTGCCATCGTTGGGCAGGCTGCCGGGGGCGACAAGCTCGACCAAGCCGCGCAGCTTCATGACCTCGGCCACGGTTTTTTCGAAGGCCGACGCATCGCCTGCCTCGGTCTCGACCTGCACGCGCATCACGTCGGCCTCGCCATCACGCCCGGCGATGACGCGGGCGCGCGTGATTTCGGGATGTTTGGCGACGAAGTCGGCGACCTGTTCGGGGCGCACGAACATGCCCTTGATCTTCGTGGTCTGATCGGCACGCCCCATCCAGCCCTTGATCCGCGTATTGGTGCGCCCACAGGGCGATACCCCCGGCAAGATCGCCGACAGATCGCCGGTGGAAAACCGGATGAGCGGGTAGTCGGGGTTGAGCGTGGTGACCACGACCTCGCCCACTTCGCCGGGGGCGACCGGGTGGCCGGTGCCGGGGCGCACGATTTCCACGATCACGCCCTCGTCCACGATCATCCCCTCCATCGCCGCGCTTTCATAGGCGATGTTGCCGAGATCCGCTGTTGCGTAATTCTGCAGACACTGGATACCGCGATCCGCGTATTCCTGTCGCAGCGACGGGAAAAGCGCACCGCCCCCCACGGCGGCCTTGGTGATGGACAGCGTCACGCCATCCTGATCGGCGCGATCCAGAATGACCTTCAGGTAATCCGGGGTGCCCGCATAGGCGGTCGTGCCGATATCGGCGGCGGCCCGGACCTGTAATTCCGTCTGGCCGACCCCGGCGGGAAGCACCGTTGCCCCGACTGCCCGCGCGCCGTTCTCAAAGATCATGCCGGCGGGGGTCAGGTGGTAGGAAAAACAATTCTGCACAATGTCGCCCGCCCCGATCCCGGCAGCGTTGAGAAACCGACCGATGCGCCACCAGTCGGGCTCGACCCCGCCCGGCTCGTAGATCGGGCCGGGGCTTTGAAACACGTGGGCAAATTCGTGCGGGGCGCGCGTGGTGAAACCGCCCAGCGGGCGCTGTGCCGCCTGTGCCTTGCCGATCTCGGATTTGCGCAGCACCGGCAGGGTCGCGAGCGCCGCGACGCTGGTCACCACATCGGGATCGACATCGGTCAGCGACGCGCCGTATCCGGCGAGCGACTTGGCGCGGGCCAGTTGCGCGGGCAGGCGGGTCGCGAGGTCGGCCGCGCGTTCATCGGCTGAGCGGGTTTCGAGGGCGTCGAAGGGGTCAGCCATGGGCGGTCTCCCGATGTGCAGGGTGGATGAATTGTCGCAGGGTCAAGCGACCAAAATTGGTATACGTTTGCATACTGAACAGGGCGCGCGGCATGTTCGAGGAGACAACATGATGGCGAAACGCCTTGAAGACCGGATTCACTTTCTGGAAGACCGGCAGGTTGCCGAAATCGACCTGTCGGAGCTGACATTCGAAAACTCGACGCAGGTTAATGCGTTCTATGACATGCTCGAAGCGAAGCTTGGGGAAACCGGCGAGGACCAATGGTTCTTCCTGATCAACTTCTCGGGTTTCCGGATCGACGAAAACGCGTGGTATACGCATCACAAACGCGGAAAGGCGCTGAACCTCGCGCATTCCATGGGCACCGTGCGTTTCGATCTTTCCGACGAAACCCGCCGCCAGATCGAACGGACGGCGGCGACCGAATCCTTCGACCCGAACCTTTTCGCCGATCGCGACGCGGCCATGGCGCGGATTGCGGAGTTTCCGACCAAGCGGCGGGTGAAGCGCAGCTTGGTCACGGCATATACCGAGGCTGACCTGGCGCGCCGGATCTCGTTCGACGAGACGCTTGAGGCGATGGAGGTCGATCTGTCGGAGTTCGTCTTTCACGATTCCGCCGATGTTCACGCCTTCTATGACCATGTCGAGGCGCGGCTGGCGGCGACCGGGAAACGCTGGTTCTTTCTTGTCGATCTGCAAAACTGCCGGATCTTCGAAGCGGCCTGGGTCGCTTATGCGCAGCGCGGCAAGGCGGTGAATGTCAAATGGTCGCTTGGATCGGTGCGCTACAACACCGGGAGCGATACCGAGGAAACCATCCGCATGCGCGCCGAAAGCCAGAGCTTTCGCCCCAACGTGCGCAGTGGCCGAGAGGCCGCCTTGGCCCGTCTTGACGAGATGAAGCAGGCCTTGGCGTAGCCTGCCCATCGGCCCCGCCCGGTCATATGTCGCGCTGTGTGTTGGCATCAGGCGAGCCAGCGTTTCCGGCGGCGGTAGGAGCGCACGTCGCGAAAGCTTTTGCGCCCTTCGTCGGACATGCCGAGGTAGAATTCCTTCACATCCGGGTTCTCGCGGAGATCCTTTGCCGGCCCGTCCATGACAACGCGCCCGGATTCAAGGATATAGCCGTAGTGCGCGAACCGGAGCGCCACGTTGGTGTTCTGTTCGGCAAGGAGAAAGGTGTATCCTTCGTTCTCGTTCAGGTCCTTCACGATCCCGAAAATCTGTTCGACAAGCTGCGGGGCGAGGCCCATCGAGGGTTCGTCCAGAAGGATCGTTTCGGGGCGGGACATAAGCGCACGGCCAATCGCGACCATCTGCTGCTCGCCGCCCGAGGTATAGCCCGCCTGTGATTTCCGCCGTTCTTTCAGGCGGGGAAAATAGTCATAGACCTTGTTCAGCTCGGCATCGATATCGCCCCGGCTCGCCTTGCGCGTATAGGCGCCGGTCAAGAGGTTTTCCTCGACCGTCAGATGCTCGAAACAATGGCGCCCTTCCATCACCTGGATGACGCCCTTGTTCACGAGATCGGCGGTGGTGAGACCCTGCACGGTCTCCCCGCGATAGCTGATGGTGCCCTTGGTCACTTCGCCGCGCTCGGAGCGCAGGAGATTGGAAATCGCCTTCAGCGTCGTGGTCTTGCCCGCGCCGTTCCCGCCCAGAAGCGCGGTAATCCCGCCCTTTGGCACATTCAACGACACGCCTTTCAGGACGAGGATCACGTGGTTGTAGATCACCTCGATATTGTTGACCTCAAGCACCGTCTCGGTCTTCTCGGGGGTTTCGTCCAGCATGGCGGTATCCATTGTTCGTTTGATCCCGGCCCGCGCAAGATGTGCGGGCCGGGCGTTTGGTTTACGAGCAGCTCGGCTCGATCCCGTTCTCTTCGGCATAGGCCATCGAGTCTTCCATGATCAGCGGATTCAGAACGTCCTGATCCGACTGCATGTAGTCGGTGATGAGACCCCATTCGCCCGCGGCCGCATCCCACTGTGCGACAGCGGCATAGCCGTCACCGCCGTGGTTTTCGCAAGACACCGAGAATTCCGGGCCGAAGTTCGGCAGACCAAGATCGGTCATCTTGGCCTCGGTCATCTCGAGGTTCTCCATCCCGTCGCGCATCTGGCCGGGTGTGAGGGTCGAGGTGCCGTGCATCTCTTGCGCTGTCTTGGCGGCTTCGGCGGCCAGCATGGCTGCATAAAGACCCCGGTTATAAAGCGCGGTCCCGACCTGATCGCCGGCACCGGCAGCAAGACCGGCATCCAAGACATATTGTTGGATGTCGTCGAAAAGCGGGTAATCAGAGCCGACGTTGTGGAAGGTCAGCGCCTTGTAGCCATCGGCACCGTCCCCGGCGGGCAGCACATCGTTTTCCGAACCGGACCACCAGATGCCGATGAAATTCTCCATCGGGTAACGGATGTTCACGGCTTCCTGGATCGCGACCTGATTCATCACGCCCCAGCCCCACATCAGGACATGGTCGGGGCGATCACGGCGGATCTGAAGCCATTGCGACTTCTGTTCCTGACCCGGATGATCGACCGGCAGGAGCGAAAGCTCATATCCGTGCTTTTCCGACAGCTCTTCGAGCGTGCGGATCGGTTCCTTGCCATAGGCCGAGTTATGATAGACCAGCGCAATCTTCTTGCCTTCGAGCGATCCGCCGTTTTCATCCAGCAGGTATCTAACCGCGACCGAGGCCCCATCCCAGTAGTTGGCGGGGTAGTTGAAGATGTAATCAAACACCGCCCCGTTCTTGGCCGAGGTCCGGCCATAGCCCATGGAGTGCATCGGGATGCCATCCGACGTGGTCTTGGGAATGAGCTGGTAGGTGATGCCGGTCGAAAGCGGCTGGTAAACCAGCGCGCCGGAGCCCTTGGTGGACTCGTAGCATTCGACGCCCTTTTCGGTGTTGTAGCCGGTTTCACATTCGATCAGCTCGACCATTTCGCCGCCGATCCCGCCGTCACGTTCGTTCAGAAGCGTGAAGTAGTCGGCGTATCCATCCGCGAACGGAATGCCGTTGGCCGCGTAGGGGCCGGTACGATAGCTGAGCGACGTGAACGTCAGCTCGGCCAATGCCGGGGTGGCCGCAATGGCGGTGCCCAGGGCCAGGGTTGCTAGTTTCGTTCTCATCGGGTGTCTCCTCCCTTGGTTGTTTCCGATGTTTGCCGTCCCGGGGTTCTCCCCCGTTTTGATTGGACCCGGCCCGTCAGTGCGGGAAGGGCCAAAGTCGCAGCTTCTCTTTCGCTACTTTCCACAGTGCGGCGAGCCCGTGGGGCTCCACGATCAGGAAGAACAGGATCAACCCGCCGACGACCATGAATTCGAGGTGGGCCGCAAGGTCGGTGGCCCAGCCAAGCCCGCCCACGAGGACATTTTTCAAAAGCACCGGCAGCAACACCATGAAGGCCGCGCCCGCGAAGCTGCCGAAGATCGAACCAAGGCCGCCGATGATGATCATGAAGAGCACGAGGAACGATTTCTGGATGCCAAAGACTTCGCCGACCTCGACCGCGCCAAGGTAGACCGCGAAGAACAGCGCGCCCGCGATGCCGACGAAGAACGATGAAACGGCAAAGGCTGAAAGTTTCGCGCGCAGTGGATTCACCCCGATGATCTCGGCGGCGATGTCCATGTCGCGAATGGCCATCCATTTTCGCCCCGCCGCTCCGCGCGTCAGGTTGCGCACGACCCAGGCCGAGACGAAGACGAAGACCAGACAGAAAAGATAGGCGGCCCAGGCTTCGGTTTCCGGTCCCGTTATATTGATACCGAAGACAGAGCGTTCCGGGGCCGAGATCTGACCGGAGGCGGAATAGTTGTAAAACCACGGCACCCGGTTGAAAAGCCAGACGAGGAAAAATTGCGCCGCCAGCGTCGCAACGGCGAGGTAGAAGCCCTTGATCCTGAGCGAAGGCAGCCCGAAAAGCAGCCCGACGAGCGCGGTGATACCGCCCGCGATGATCACGTGGAAAAAGATGTTCACATCCGGAAAGGCTGTCATCAGCTTGTAACAGGCATAGGCCCCCACGGCCATGAAACCCCCGGTGCCTAGCGACACCTGCCCGCCGTAGCCGGTCAGAATATTCAATCCGAGCGCCGCGATGGCATAGATCAGGAACGGCAGGAGGATCGCGTTGAGCCAGTAATCGTTGACCACGAAGGGCACGACGAGAAAGGCGACGCCGATCACGATGTAATAGGCCACCCGGTCGAACCGGATTGGAAAGGTCTGGCTGTCGTCGCTGTAGGAGGTTTTGAAATCCCCCGCTTCACGGTAAAGCATCAGGCGCTCTCCCCTTCGGTTTTCAGATGTTCGGGCACGCGGTTCGCGGGTCTTGCGTATCCGGTGGCTTCCGTATGACGCACCAGCCTGAACCAGCTCAAAAGCCCGACGCCCGCGCCGAGCGCGGCGAGGATCAGGGCGATCAGGGTCTGTCGCCCGTCCGATGCCGGGGCCGACAGGGCGAGATACCCGAAGGCCCAGAACCCGGACCATGCGATGGTGTTGGCTATGGCAATCAATTTGATCATCGCGTCACACCCTCTCGATGATCTTCTCGCCGAACAGGCCCTGTGGCCGGAAGACGAGGAACAGGAGAGCGAGGACATAGGCGAACCAGTTCTCGGTGGCGCCGCCCACCAGCGGACCGATGGTGAATTCGAAAAGCTTCTCGCCAACCCCGATGATCAGCCCGCCGATGATCGCACCGGGGATCGAGGTGAAGCCGCCAAGCATGAGGACCGGAAGCGCCTTTAGCGCGATGAGCGAGAGCGAGAATTGAACGCCTGACTTCGATCCCCAGACAATCCCGGCGACCAGAGCGACAAAGCCTGCGATCGACCACACCAGAACCCAGATGAAGCGCAGCGAGATTCCGACCGACAAGGCGGCCTGGTGATCGTCGGCCACGGCGCGCAGCGCGCGGCCCTGTTTCGAATACTGCGAGAACACGGTGAGCGCGACCACGAGGATCACCGCGAGAATGGTTGCGGAGATATCGAGGTTGTCGATGAAGAAGCCGTAGCCGAACCAGCCATAGGTGGTTTCATCAATTGGCACGTTGATGCCCTGCGGCAGGCCGACGTCGAGTTTCTTGATCTCGGACCCCCACATGAGATCGCCGAACCCCTCCATGAAATAGGCAAGCCCGATGGTGGCCATGAACAGGATGATGTCGGGCTGGTTCACAAGGTGGCGCAGCACGTAACGTTCCACGATCCAGGCAAAGAGCACCATGATCGCGGCGGTCAGCAGGATCGCGAAGATCGCGGGGACGTGCCAGCCAAAGTGGTGCACCTCGGTGCCGAAGATCGCGTTGATCAGATGCGAAAAGGGCACCTGTCCGTTCTGTATCCCCACCAGCGTGAGCGCGGCGAACAGCGCCATGACCCCTTGGGAATAATTGAAGATACCGGAGGCCTTGAAAATCAGAACGAAACCAAGGGCGACAAGGGCATAAAGCACACCGGCCATCAGACCGTTGAGCATGACCTCCATGGCGAAAAGAAGCTGATCAGGCATGAAGCGCCTCCTTGAGCGTCATTGGTCCGTGGTGGGGTGCCGGGGTCTTTGCGCGGCTATGGGTCACGGTCGGGTTCGGGGCGAGGCGCGCCATCACATCAATCATGGGCCACCCCCAGGTAGGCGTCGATGACGGCCTGGTTTCCGCGCACCTCGTCGGGTGTGCCGTCGCCGATCTTCTTGCCGTAATCCATCACCACCACCCGGTCGGACAGGTCCATGACCACGCCCATGTCATGTTCGATCAGCGCGATGGTGGTCCCGAATTCGTCATTCACGTCGAGAATGAAGCGGCTCATGTCCTCTTTCTCCTCCACGTTCATGCCCGCCATCGGTTCATCGAGCAGGAGAAGTTTTGGCTCGGCGGCCAGCGCGCGGGCAAGCTCGACCCGTTTCTTGAGCCCGTAGGGCAGCCGGCCGACCGGCGTTTTGCGGATGTTCTGGATTTCGAGAAAGTCGATGACCTTTTCCACCTGCTCGCGGTGGGCGTTCTCTTCGCGCTCGGCCTTGCCGAACCACAGCGCCTGCTGGAGCATGTTGGATTTCATCATGGTCAGACGACCGGTCATGATATTGTCGAGAACCGACATCCCGTCAAACAGCGCGATGTTCTGGAACGTGCGCGCGATGCCTTGTTCGGCCACTTGGTAGGGGCGCATCCTCGGGCGGCGCGCGCCGTGGTACCAGACCTCGCCGTCCTGAGGCACGTAAAAGCCCGAGATGACGTTGAGCATCGAGGATTTTCCGGCCCCGTTCGGGCCGATGATGGCGCGGATTTCGCCTTCGCGGATGTCGAACGAGATGTCCTGGATCGCCACCACGCCGCCAAAGCGCAGGGTGATGTTCTTCATCTCCATGATCACGCCACCGATGGTGCGGCCATCCGGGGTGACGAAGCTGTCGGTATCCTGTGTGGTCTCTTGTGCAGTCTGGCTCGTCATTGCGCTGCCACCCCCTGCGTATGCGCGGTCGGAAAGGTCCGGGCGTCGCGAATTTCAAGCGTCGCCTTGATCTTGCCCTTGCGCCCGTCTTCGTAGGTCACCTCGGTCTCGGTGTATTGTTCGCTCTTGCCGGTATAGAGCGCGTCGATCAGGTCGCCGAACTTGTCGGTGATGACGTTGCGCTTGACCTTGCGGGTGCGGGTCATTTCGCCGTCGTCCGCGTCCAGCTCCTTATGCAGGACGAGGAAGCGGTGAATCTGGCACCCCGACAACATCGGGTCTTGCGCCACGCTTTCGTTCGTCTCTTCCACGTGGCTCTGGATCATGTCCATGACCTGCGGATGACCGGCCAGCTCCTGGTAGGAGGCGTAGGAAATATTGTTGCGCTCGGCCCAGTTGCCGACTGCGTTCAGGTCGATGTTGAGAAACGCCGTGCACATGTCACGCCCCGCGCCATGAACCACGGCTTCAAGAATGTTGGGGTAGAATTTCAATTTGTTTTCAACATACTTGGGCGCGAACATGGAGCCATCGGCCATCTTGCCCACGTCCTTGGCCCGGTCGATGATGCGCAGATGCCCGGTGTCTTCTTCGATGAACCCGGCATCCCCCGTCGCCACCCATCCCTCGGGATCCTTGGTCGAGGCGGTGCTGTCGGGGTTCTTGTAGTATTCCACGAAGGTGCCGGGGCTGCGGTAGAAGACCTCGCCCGTGTCGTCGATCCGAAGCTCGACCCCAGGGGCGGGCACGCCGACGGTGTCGGGGCGCACTTCGCCATCGGGCTGCACGGTGATGAACACGGTCGCCTCGGTTTGTCCGTAAAGCTGTTTCAGGTTGATCCCGAGCGAGCGGTAGAAATCGAAAATCTCGGGCCCGATCGCCTCGCCGGCAGTATAGCCAACCCGCACGCGCGAAAACCCGAGGGTGTTCTTCAGCGGGCCATAAACCAACAGATCGCCAAGCCGATACTTGAGCTTGTCACCGCCCGAGACCGGTTTGCCATCAAGGATCGCGGGGCCAACGCGGCGGGCATGCGCCATGAAATGGTCGAACAGGCGCTTTTTCAGACGGCCCGCGTCCTCCATCCGGATCATCACCGTTGTCAGCAGGGTCTCGAACACCCGTGGGGGCGCGAAGAAATAGGTCGGCCCGATCTCGCGAAGGTCCGTCATCATCGTGTCTTCGCTTTCGGGGCAATTGACGCAAAAGCCGGTCCAATAGGCCTGCCCGACCGAGAAGATGTAATCGCCGACCCAAGCCATGGGCAGATAGGCCAGCACATCCTCGCCCGCGCCGAGCGTATCGAATTCGGCCGAATTGCGTGCACTTTCGATCACGTTGCGGTTGGACAGCACCACGCCCTTGGGTTTGCCGGTGGTGCCGGAGGTGTAGAGCATGACGCAGGTCGAATCGTAATCAAGTTCAGCGGTGCGGGTGGCCAGTTCGCCCTCAAGCCGGGCGTGACCCGCGCGCCCTTCGTCCTGCACGTCATGATACCAGTTCATGCGGCTGTGGTCGTATTTACGCATCCCGCGCTTGTCGACGTAAAGCACGTGCTCGGCGCTCTGGACGCGCACCTGTGCCTCGATCACCTTGTCGACCTGTTCCTGATCCCCGCAGATGATGAACCGCGCGCCGGAGTGTTCGAGCACATATTCCATCTCGATCGCGTTGGCGTCTTGGTAAAGCGGCACGGGAATCGCGCCGCATTTCTGCGCGGCGACCATGGACCAATAATGCGCCGGGCGATTGCGCCCGATGATGGCGACATGGTCGCCCCGCTCGATCCCCAAGGCCAAAAGCCCCATGGCGAGCGCGTTGATTTCGTCGGCAGCTTCGGCCCAGGTCCAGCTTTGCCAAATCCCGAATTCCTTTTCACGGTAGGCCGGACGCCCCCCGAATTCCTTCACATTCCGCTCAAGCAGAGCCGGAATGGACCGAAGCCCGCCCTCGGCGGATTGATCCTTGGCCAAGTTGTGTCCTCCCTCGCGCACCCTCCCCGGCGCGCATGCTGTCGGTGTCCCGTTTATTGCTGGATCAGGACATCCTTCGGCAATCATCGTTCGCGGTCAAACATTTCGCGAGTTTTTCCGAAATCTATCGAAATGTTACTGGTGCGGCGGCGGGCACGCCCGGGCTTTCCATTCAGGCGCAGGGGCGTAAGACTATGGGCAGGGAGGCGGTCTTGAGCCAGATAGACGACACGATCACGACGCCGGATATCGCGGCGCTGACGCAGGCCGGGCTGAACCTTATTCAGCAGGCTCTGTCGATCTATGACGACGAGCTGCGCTTCGTCGTGGGCAACCGCACGTTTCAGGTGATGTTCAACCTGCCCGACTGGCTGGTGACGCGGGGGGCGCGGTTTGAAGACACCATTCGCTACCTGGTCGAAAGCGGGGAATATGGCCCGCTCGATGACCCGGAAGATTTCGTGCGCGTGCGGGTCGAAGCCGCCCGCGCGTTCGAGCCGCATTACATGGAACGCGAGCGGTCAAATGGCCGGGTGATCTCGGTCGAAGGAAGCCCGCTGCCCGAAGGTGGCTGGGTCACCGTCTATACCGACATCACCGGGATCAAGCGGCAAGAGCGCCTGTTGCGCGCCCGGTCCGAGGAGCTTTCGGATCAGGTCATCGCCCATTCCGAAGAGCTTTCGCAGGCCAACCGGGAGTTGGCCGCGACCAACGCCGCGCTGGAAGAGGCCAAGCGCCAGCTCACCGTGATGGAGGCGCGCGCCCGCGTCACCGCCGAAATGATGCCCGCCCATATTGCCCGGATCGACCGCGACCTGACCTATACCTATTCCAACCGGCAATTGGGCAGTGTCATTCCCGGCCTTGGCCGCAACATTGTCGGGCGCAACGCGCGCGATGTGCTGGGCGGTGAGGTGTATCACACCATCAAGGGCAACCTGTCGGGCGCGCTGGACGGGGCGCCAAGCGTTTTGGAGTTTGCACATGAAAGCTCGGGGCGGCGCGTGCGGGTGGCGTTCACCCCCGACATTGACCCGGCGGGCATGGTCACCGGCGTCTACCTTCTGTCGATGGACGTCACCGAAGAGGCACAGGCCCGAGCCGCCCTGATGCAAACGCGAAAGCGCGAATTGGCGGCGCAGCTGACCTCCGGCATGGCGCATGATTTCTCGAACCTCTTGACCATCATCCTCGGGATGCAGGCGCGGCTGGGGCAGATGGGGTTGCCTGACGCGGCGCGCGAATTGATCGACGCGACCACGGGCGCGGCCCGTCGGGGGGGCACGCTTCTGGATCGGATCGCCACCCTGTCGGGCGCGCGCGCGGTGAGGCCCGAGCCGGTCGATGTTGCTCGGCTTCTGACCGAAACCGAAACGCTGGCGCGCCCCAGCCTTCCGGACACCGTGGATCTCAGCGTGACCTGTGACGCGCTGGATGAGCCGGTCTTGCTTGACACCGGCGCGGTGCAGGATGCGCTTTTGAACCTCATTCTGAATGCCAAGGATGCGCTTGGTGGCGCGGGCAAGATTACCATCGCCGCGCGTCCGGTCGCCGAAACATGGCTTGAATTCGACGTCACCGATACTGGCCCCGGATTTTCCAAGGAAGCGCTCGAACATGCGCTTGATGCCTTCTACACCACCAAAGGGGGCGAAGGGTCCGGTCTGGGTCTCGCCATGGTGTATGATCAGGCGAAGATGGCCGGGGGGCAGGTGCGGCTGGGCAACCACGACGCCGGGGCACAGGTCACCATGCGTCTGCCATTGAAACGCGCCACCCCCGTCACCGCCAAGCTTGTCCTGTTGATCGAGGATCAGCCGGATATTCGCGCCGATGTGCGTGAAATGCTGATCGCGCTTGGCCATCAGGTGATCGAGGCGGAGAGCGGCGAAGAGGCGTTGACGCTTGCCGGGATCGACGGGATCGAGCTTGTCCTGTCGGACATCAACCTTGGCGGCGCTTGGACCGGGGACCGGCTTGTCGACGCCCTGCGCAAGGGTGGGCTGGATGCCCCCATGCTCCTCATGTCCTCGCTGCCGCCGGGGGATCCGATGCGCGGCACGCGCCCGACCCTGTCGAAACCGTTCAGCCAAGGTCAGCTTGCCGCTTTCCTCGCCGGGGAGATGGCCGAATGAGCGCGCCGCTGGTTGCCATTCTGGACGATGAACCGGCGATCCGGCGCATGCTGTCGGATGCGTTGGACGAGGCCGGGTTTCGCACCGTGGGTTATGGCCGCGCGACGGAATTCGAGGCGGCGTTGCGAAACCTCAAGCCTGATGTCTGCCTTGTCGACCTCGGATTGCCGGATCGTGACGGGCTCACGCTCGTGCACAGGCTGGCGTTGGAATCGGGGGCCGCGATCATCATCATTTCGGGCCGCGCGCAGGTGCAGGACCGGGTGACCGGGCTTGAACTGGGGGCTGACGATTACATCATCAAGCCGTTTGAACCCGCCGAGGTGGTGGCACGGGTGCGCGCCCGCCTGCGCTCACCGAAAGCCGAGACGACAGGCAGCGCGGCGATCGCCGATTTCGCGGGCTGGACCGCGCATTTCGACCGCTACGTTCTGGAGAACGGGGCCGGGTTGGAAACACCTTTTTCCCACGCCGAGGGCGAGGTTCTGCGCCTGTTTCTCGATGCCCCGAAACGGTTGATTACCCGCGCCCAGATGCAAGAAGCGCTGGGCGGTGCGGCGGGGGAAAGCTTTGACCGCGCCATGGACGTGCGCATTTCGCGGCTGCGCACGAAGCTGGGCGAAGATCCGAAGAACCCCAAGCTGATCAAGACGATCTATGGCGCGGGCTATATCTTTCTCGGTGACGTGACGTGGCGCTCGGGATGAGCCAGCCCCACCTTTTCCCCGACCCGTAAACCGGGTAGCAGGGTGTCGAAACCGGGTCGGACAGGGGCCCAGACAAGGGGATCAAGGATGAGCCAGCTCACGCTCGTGCGCCACGGACAGGCGAACAACTCGGCGCAGGATGAACACGGCTACGACGCGCTCTCGGACCTGGGGCACCAGCAGGCCCGGTGGCTGGGTAGCTATTTCGACGTGGCGGGAGAGCGGTTCGACCGGGTCTATTCCGGCACCATGCGCCGACACCGTGAAACCGCGCGCTCAATCGGCCATACCGACGTGATCGAAGATGCGCGGCTGAACGAAGTGGCCTATTTCGATCTTGCGCAGAAGATGCATGACCAGTTCGGCATCAAGCATCCGACCGGGCGCGAGGAGTTCATCGAACACCTGCCGTTGGTCTTTACCGCGTGGCGCGATGGCCAGATCGAAGACACCGCCGAGACGTTTCAGAATTTCGAGGACCGGGTGGATGACGTGCTTCACGATATCGCGGCTGGGGAAGGCCGGGCGCTGGTCGTGACCTCGGGCGGCTTCATCTCGATGGGCATCCGGGTGTCCATGGGGCTTGAGATCGGGTCGATGGCGCGCATGGCGCTTGCGATCATGAACACCTCGGTGCATCAGCTTCACCCGATCGGCACCGCGTTGTCGCTGACACAATTCAACGCCGTGCCGCATCTGGCCGACCCGGCGCGCGCGGAAGCCCGCACCTTTGTCTGAGACACCGCTTTATTTAAGGTGCTCGTCCTCTAGCCCTTCGACATCGTATCCAAGCGCTTCCAGCCCGGCCTCAAGGTAATCGGCCAGCATGGCTTCCCCGAGAAGGTAGTTGGCGGTGGGGGCCGTGGCCTCGACCTTGGCGGTCTCGATGGCCTCGGCAAGCTCGTCGGCATCGAAGGTGTCGCGCCCGATCCACATCACCGCGACAAGGCTTGCCTGCTCGTCGGTGTTGAGGTCGGAGATATAAGTGCGGATCACGGTCTCGGTCGCCGGCAATTCACGCGCCTGAATGGCGATCCGTGCGATGCGGGAGGGGCTGATTTCGAGCATGGGTCACCTTTTGCCTGTTCGGCCCCCATTCTGCGCCAGCACGGCGGACGGGGCAAGCGGGATCAGGTTTTCGGCAGGCTCACGAGCGAGGATTCGTCGGCATCCGGGGCAAGCTCTTCGAAGTCGAAATTATCCAGACGCTTGGCCCGTGTGCCGGCCTTTTCCGCCGAAATCTTGATGTCCGCGATGTCCTTGGACGCTTGGTGGAAATGGCGATCAAGGTTCTCGACGCGGTCGCCCAGCCGGTTCACATCGGCAAACAGCAGGTGCAATTCCTTGCGGATCGCGCCCGCCTGTTCGCGCATGCGCGCATCCTTCAAGATCGCGCGCATGGTGTTGAGCGTGGCCATGCAGGTGGTCGGCGACACGATCCAGACGCGGGCCTCGAACCCGAGGCGCACGAGTTCGGCGAAATTGGCGTGAAGCTCGGCATAGACCGCCTCGGACGGCAGGAACATGAGCGCGCCATCCGCCGTTTCGCCCTCGATGATGTATTTCTCGGAAATCGCCTTGATATGCGCGCGCACGGCGGCCTTCATCAGCCGCCCCGCCTCGGTCACCTGTGCCTGGGTCTCGGCCTTGCGCAGCGCCTCGTAGGCTTCCAGCGGAAATTTGCTGTCAATCACGATCGGGCCGGGCGGGTTCGGCAGGTGAATAAGGCAATCGGCGCGTTTGCCGTTCGAGAGCGTATGCTGGAACGAATAGCTGTCGCTGGGCAGCGCCTTGGACACGATGTCGTTCAACTGGATTTCGCCGAACGCCCCGCGCGTCTGCTTGTTCGACAGGATGTCTTGCAGCGACAGCACGTCGCCTGACAGTTTCTCGATGTTCGCTTGTGCCTTGTCGATGGTTGCAAGCCGCTCCTGCAATTCGGTCAGAGATTTGGTGGTCTTGACGGTCGAGCCGGTGAGCGTTTCATTCATCCGCTCTTGCAATTCGGACAGCGAGTGGGCGGATTTCATCGCGTTCTCGTGCAACCGGTCCTGCATCTGGCGCTGCACCTCGGCAAGCCGGGTTTCCATGCGGTGGATCATCTGGCTCTGCGCGTTGGCCTGCGTGTCCGAGACGGTGCGCAGACCACCCGAAAGCTGATCCTGCCCCTGACCCAGAAGCTGCACGGCGTTGGAAATCCCGCCCAACTGCTGCGACAGCTCGTCGTTGACCTGCGACGTGCGGCCCGAACGCACCAGAAGCACGATCAACAGGATCACCAGCAAAACAAGCATCGCGGTGGCGATGAGACCGACGAGCGTAGACGGGTCGGACAGGGAAAGCGTGGTATCGCCGATCTGGATCATGTGCGTCCGAAAAGCCGTTCGATATCGGCAAGCTTGAGTTCGACATAGGTCGGGCGACCATGGTTGCACTGGCCGGAATGGGGCGTCGCCTCCATCTCGCGCAGGAGCGCGTTCATTTCCTCCGCACGCATCCGGCGACCGGACCGGATCGACCCGTGACAGGCGACGCGCGACAGCACCGCCTCGATCTTTTCCTGCACCAGCGTGGTGGTGCCCAGATCGGCCACCTCGTCCAGAACGTCGCGCATGAGCGCCTCGGCATTCACCGTGCCAAGGATGGCCGGGGTTTCGCGCACGGCGATGGCCCCGCCACCGAAGGGCTCGATGACAAGCCCCATGGCACCCAGCTGATCGGACATCGCGAGCAGCGTTTGCGCCTCTGCTTCCGACAGGTCCACGATCTCGGGGATCAAAAGCGCCTGACGCGCCACGCCGCGCTCGGCCATCTGGCGTTTCAGTTTCTCGTAATTGAGCCGTTCATGCGCGGCGTGGCCATCGACGATGACCATGCCGGTTTCGGTCTGGGCGATGATGTAGTTTTCATGCACCTGCGCGCGCGCCGCCCCAAGCGGCAGATGCCCGTCATGGGTCTCGCGCATCCCGCCCTCTGGATCGCGCGGCTCGAACCGGGCCGATGGCTGTTCGGCGAACCCCATAGGGGCTTGTTCCGGGCCCGGGTCTGGGTATGCCTGCGCGTTCGGATCTGGGGCCTGCATGTGATGCGCCGTCCGGATCATCGTCTGTGACGGGCGGTCCATCTGGTAGATCCGCGGGCCACCTGTCGGCTCGGGCCGCATTGCGCCCAGTGTCGCATCGGCCACGGTCGACGAGGCACGATGTCCCGCCTCGGCCAGCGCGTGACGCAGGGCCGATACGATGAGACCGCGCACCAACCCCGGATCGCGAAACCGCACTTCGGACTTGGCGGGGTGGACGTTCACATCGACCAGTTTGGGGTCGCAGGTGACGAACAGCGCCGCTGCCGGGTGACGGTCGCGCGACAGGAAATCGGCATAGGCCCCGCGCAGCGCGCCATAAAGCAGCTTGTCACGCACCGGGCGGCCATTGACGAACAAGAATTGCGCCACCGCTGCGCCCCGCGAATAGGTCGGAAGGGCGGCGTAACCGGTGAGCCGAAAGCCGTCGCGCATCGCGTCGATGGGAAGGGCGTTGGTGGCGAAATCCCGGCCAAGAATGGTGGCAAGACGGGCATGAAGCGCGTCGAACAGGTCACCGGTTTCGGGCGTTGCGCGAAACGTCACGCGCCCTTCGCCCCCGCCCGACACATCGCGCAGCGTGACGCCAACATGCGGTTCGGCCATGGCAAGGCGTTTGACCACATCCGTGATCGCCTGGGCTTCGGCCCGGTCGGTGCGCAGGAATTTCAGCCGCGCGGGCGTGGCATGAAAGAGATCGCGCAATTCGACCACGGTGCCACGGCCAAGTGCTGCGGGCTTGACCGGTTCCATCTGCCCCCCCGACACGCGGATCTGTGCCGCATCGCCCCCGGCGCGCGAGGTGATGGTAAGACGCCCGACAGCCCCGAGTGAGGGCAGGGCTTCACCACGAAACCCAAAGGTGTGGATGTCGAGAAGATCCGATCCGTCGATCTTCGAGGTGGCGTGACGCGCCAGCGCGAGAGGCAGATCCTTGCCGTCGATGCCACAACCATCGTCGCTGACGCGGATGAGGGTCTTGCCCCCGTCGGCATAGGCGATCTCGATCCGAGTCGCCCCGGCATCGACCGCGTTTTCTACCAGCTCCTTGACCGCCGAGGCAGGGCGCTCAACGACTTCACCGGCAGCGATCCGGTTGATCGCCGCGTCGTCGAGTTGCCGGATCACCGGGCGAGACGCGGACATATGGGGGGCTGTATCGGACATTGCACGATATGTAGCATGGCCCCACGGGATTCGGAAAGCGGGGTTTGGCGACGTCGCAGGTGCCCGTCACTCACTCGGTGGTGGCATCAAGACCGTCTGGCTGCCCGACAACGACAAAGCGCAGGTTTTCGGGTTGGAACAGCTCGGCGGCCACGCGGTTTGCTTCTTCCAGCGTCACCGCGTTCACCCGGTCGTTGCGGGTTTTCGGGTAATCCCGGTCGTAGCCGTCCATCTGCATCCCGACCAAAAGCTCGGCGATGCGGGAATTGCCATCGAACCGCAGGGGATAGGCCCCGGTGAGGTAAAGCTTGGCTGCCGCAAGCTCATCTTCCGTCACGCCTTCTTCGGCCATCCTGCGCCATTCTTCCTGAACCACCGCGACCGCTTCGGACATGCGCGCGTTCATGGTCGAAAAACTGCCCATCAGCGCCTCGGTATAGTCGCTGTCGACCAGAAAACTGCCGATGCCATAGGTCAGGCCGCGCTTTTCCCGCACCTCTTGCATCAGCCGCGATTCAAAGCCCGAGCCACCCATGATGGTGTTCAGGATGTAGGCCGCGAAAAAATCGGGATTGCTGATTTCCATCCCCGGCTGGCCCAGTCGGGCGACCGATTGCGGCGTGTCGAACGCGGTGACCGAAACGCCGGGGGCGGCGGCAAATTCGACCTCCGGCGGAAACGCCTTGCCGGTCTCGGGCAGATCGCCCAGCACACGGTCCATCAGCGCGCCGAGTTGGTCGGGGGTGATATCGCCCACGGCGGCAATATAGACGCGGTCGCGCGCGATGGCGTTTTGCCAAGCCGTGACGATATCGTCGCGGGTCAACGCGGTGACACTGTCTTCAGTGCCGCCGATGTAGCGGCCATAGGGGTGATCACCATAGGCGGCGCGCGCCATCACATCGCGGGCGATATCCTGCGGATCGGTGGCGCGGGCGCGCAGGCTGGCCAGAACCTGACCCCGCACCCGCTCGATCGCGGCATCGTCGAAGGCCGGGTCGGACAGCGCGGCAGCGACCAGATCACCCGAGGCCTCCCGGTTCTCGGTCAGGAAACGCGACGAAACGGTGAGCGTGTCACCGTAGATGTCGAAGTCGATCGAGGTGGCGAGGTTTTCCTTGGCCTCGGTAAATTCGCGCGCGTTCATGCCGCCCGCGCCCTCTTCAAGCAGGCCGGACATCAGGTAGGTCGCCCCCTGCGCCTCCGGGTCGTCCAGAGATGCGCCACCGCGAAACCGGATCTCGAGCGCGACGAAGGGGATCGAATGCTCTTCGACCAGCCACGCGGTCAGACCGCCGGGCGATGTGACCTCTTGGATATCAACCTCGGCGCGGGCCGGGAGGGCGAGGATCAGGAGCACGAAGAGCGCGGGGATCAGGCGGTTCATTGGACGGTCTCCTCAGCCATATCCGGGGCCATGAGCCATCCGGTGACGCTGTGGGTCGGTTGTAGCACCTTGCGGGCCACGGTCATCACGTCCTCCGGGGTCACCGATTGCAGGACGTCGGGCCATGCTTCGACATCCGCGACCGTCAACCCGGTGGTCAGCGCGCGACCATACCGGTTGCCCAGCCCGCGGGCGCTGTCTTGGGCGTAGATGTCGTTGGCTCGAATGCGCGTCTTGATACGTTCGAATTGCTCAGGGTCGATCCCGGTTTCGAAAAAGCGGGCAATCTCGGCGTCCAGCGCCGCCTCGGCGGCCTCAAGCGTGACGTCTTGCGCAGGGACAACGCCAAGCGAGAATTGCGACAGATCGAGCATGTCGGCGCTATAACCCGCCCATGTCGATACCGCGATCTTCTGGTCGAATTCCAAAGCCTGTCCCAGCACCGAGGTAGCCGAAGACCCGCCAAGGATTTCGGACAGGAAGACGAGTGCTGCGGCTTCGGATTGATCTTCGGACCTGCGCGCGGGCGCGATGTAGTTGCGCATCACATAAGGCGTGCCCACACGTTCGTCGGTCAATGTGACACGGCGCGGCGCGCGCGGCACGGGTTCCAAGGGCCGCGCCCGCGGCGAAAGCCTCTCGTTCGCATCAATCGGGCCGTAGTGTTCCTTGGCCAGCGCGATCACATCGTCCGGCTCCACGTCACCCGCCACCACGAGCACCGCGTTATTGGGCGCGTAGAAATCGCGGTAGAATGAGAGCGCGTCTTCGCGCGTCAGGCCCTCCATTTCATGCTGCCAACCTATGAGAGGGATGCCGTAGGGGTGGTTCATGAACAGCGCGGCGGACATCTGTTCGTTCAACAGCGCGCCGGGGCGGTTCTCGACCCGCTGGGCGCGTTCTTCCAAGATCACGTCGCGCTCGGTCGCAACGTGGTCTTCGGTGAGCAGCAGATCGGTCATCCGCTCGGCTTCCATGGACATCATCAGGCCCAGACGATCCGAGGCGACACGTTGGAAATAAGCCGTGGCATCATAGCTGGTAAAGGCGTTGTCTGAGCCTCCGTTCTCGGCCACCACTTCGCTGAATTCGCCCGACTCCATGTCATCGGTCGCCTTGAACATCAGGTGTTCGAGAAAATGCGCGATGCCGGATTTTCCCAGCGGCTCGTCGGCCCCGCCGATCTTGTACCAAACCATGTGCACCACGACCGGGGCCCGGTGGTCTTCGATCACCACCACCTCCATGCCGTTGTCGAGCACCGTGTTCGTCACCTCTTGCGAAAAGGATGGCAACGCGGTGGCGAATGTCATGAGACAGGCGAAAATCAGTCGCTTCATCGAGGATCCTCCGTTCAGCGAAGATTTAGACTCTCACGCCGGGTCCGCAACCCTCATTGACGGGGGTGTGATCACTGGGGATCGGAGATAGATCAGGTCCGCGCGCCGGGGTTACTCCCCGGCATTCGACACGCGTTCGGGATCGGGCGGGGCCGACGGGGTCGGAACGCCACGGGCGCGCAGGCGATCAAGTTCCCGATGTTGGTCAAGCTCTTGTTCCGAATAGCTGTCGTAATAGACGCTGACATTGAACAGGCGCTCCAGAAGACGACCATTGTTCGCCTTGCGGTATTCAAGATCTTCGGCGGCAAGCGTTTCGCGGATGTCCGGCGTCGCCCCGTAGCGGGCGGCATGCGCGGCAAGCGCGCGTTCGCGGTTGGTCGCGCGCCCGTTGACCACCGCCTCTTCGGAGCCACCCAGCGCGACGGCGGCGTCGGCAAAGGGGTTCACATCGGCGCGGTTGGTGCCGCCCGGTGTGGGGGCCGGAAGGCTTTCGTAGTCCTCGGGTTCCTCAAGCGGCTTTGTCGGCAAGATCGAGAATTCGTCCGGCGTGTCGCTACGGATGTTCATGAGGCTCGGGTCCTTGTCCGCGCAGGCGGTCAAAGCCAAAAGCCCGATGAGGGCGAAACCCGATGTCATGCGTATCGACCGCATCTTTGCCTCCTGCACCCGTTTGGAGATCTCTTTACCCCATTCGCAAACCGGCGTCACGGGGTCAATCTATTCCTGTTGCGGCTTTGCAAACAGGATAAGCCCTATGGCACCGGCAAAGACCGCTATATCTGCCACGTTGAACGAAAAGGGGTTCCGAATGCCGCAGCATGACATGTTGAGGAAATCGGCAACCGCGCCATAGATCAGCCGGTCGAGCACATTGCCCAGCGCGCCGCCGACCAAAAGCCCGGCGAACACCTGTGCGACGGTCCCCATCCGGTCCCGGCGCACCCAGTAGAGAACGCCCGCCGTGATGATGAGCGCAACGGCGATCAGGATCCAGCGGCGCATATCCCCGGCGGCGGAAAACAGCCCGAAGTTGATGCCTTCGTTCCACGCCATGCGAAAATTGAGCAGGGGCGGGAAGACGTCGATCGCCCAGAGCTCTTTCAGGTTCAGAACCTGCACAACCCACCATTTCGTCGCCTGATCGACAACGAAAACGACAAGGGCAGAGATCGCGAGCGCGCGCATCAGTGACGAAAGTGCCGCATGCCGGTGAACACCATGGCAAGCCCGGCGTCGTCCGCCGCCGCAATCACATCGTCATCGCGCATCGAGCCACCCGGCTGGATCACGCAGCTTGCCCCCGCCTGCGCGGCCTCAAGCAGGCCATCGGGGAACGGGAAGAAGGCGTCCGAGGCAACGGCGGAGCCAATGGCGGGCGATTGGTCAAGCCCGACCTGATCGGCCATGCGCTGTGCCTTGGCCGCCGCGATAAGCGCGCTATCAAGACGCGACATCTGCCCCGCGCCCACGCCCACGGTCGCTTTGTCCTTCACGTAAACGATGGCGTTGGATTTGACGTGCTTGGCGACCTTCCACGCAAACAGAAGGTCTTCCATCTGTGCCGCCGTGGGGGCCTTTTTCGTCACCACCCTGAGGTCATCCAGGCCGATGAACCCGTTGTCCTTGTCCTGAAACAGGTATCCCCCGGACACCTGTCGGATCGTCTGCCCCCCGCTGCGGGCATCGGGAAGCCCGTCGGTGGTCAAAAGACGCAGGTTTTTTTTCGCCGCGAACACCGCCTTCGCCTCGTCCGATGCGCCCGGCGCGATGACCACCTCGGTGAAAATCTCGGTGATCGCGCGTGCGGTGGTTTCATCGAGCGGCTGGTTCAACGCCACGATCCCGCCGAACGCCGAGGTCCGGTCACAGTCGAAGGCCTTCTGGTAGGCATCGCGCAGCGTGTCGCCCCGCGCTACGCCAGAAGGATTGGCGTGCTTGATGATCGCGACGGCGGGCCCGTCTTCGGGCCGAAACTCCGACACAAGCTCATACGCCGCGTCGGTGTCGTTGATGTTGTTGTAAGACAGCGCCTTGCCCTGATGCACCATCGCCGTTGCCACCCCGGCGCGCCCGGAGCCGTCGACGTAGAAAGCTGCGTCTTGATGCGGGTTCTCACCATAGCGCATGGTTTGGCGCAGCTGTCCGGCGACCACGCGGCGGCGCGGCGAAGCCTCGCCCAACGCGCCCGCCATCCAACCCGACACGGCGGCGTCATAGGCCCCGGTGCGGGCATAGGCGATCTGTGCGTGACGTTGGCGAAAACTGTATGTCGTCTGGCCGTCGTTGGCGTCGAGCTCGGCAAGCAGGGCGTCGTAATCTTCCACATCGACGATGGTGGTCACGAAACCATGGTTCTTTGCCGCGGCACGGATCATCGCCGGACCGCCGATGTCGATGTTCTCGATCATCTCGTCATAGTCAGCCCCCCGCGCCAAGGCGGCTTCGAACGGGTAGAGGTTCACGACCAACAGGTCGATGGCACCGATCCCGTGCGCCTTCATCGCTGCGCGGTGATCGTCGTTGTCGCGCAATGCCAAGAGCCCGCCATGCACCATCGGGTGGAGGGTCTTGACCCGCCCGTCCATCATCTCGGGAAACTCGGTGATCTCGGCGACGTCCTTCACCGCAATGCCCGCATCGCGCAGCGCCTTGGCCGATCCGCCGGTCGACAGGATCTCGACCCCGCGCGCTTGAAGCGCCTTGCCAAGATCGACAAGCCCCGACTTGTCAGACACGGAAATCAGCGCGCGGCGCATGGGCGAAAGGTCGGTCATGTCATGGTCCCTCGGTCAATCTGGCAGGTCACCCGGCTCGTCCCGCACCAGATCGCGCACGCCGATGGGCGTGTCCTGCGCCTTGGCCATGGACCAGCGAATGCGCGTCGCATAATCCATTGCGCGCCCGGAGAGAACCACCTGTTTTGCCGCACGCGGCTTCAGCCGAGTTTTTTCAAGGTAAACCGATGGATCGAGGCTGAGATGCACGTTGCCTTCGTAGCGAAACACCCAGATCTCGCCAGACCGCAGCGCGATCGACACGGCGGTGCCGCCAAGGTCGAGCGTGGCATCCACATCGGGGTGCAGGTGGAAGCGGATGTCAAAGGGCACGCCGCGTTCGGCTTCGCGCTCGAGCGCTTGGCCAAAAACCGCCTGCTCGCCCTCGCTCATCGCCGCGAGCGTTTCCTCGCCGGCCAGCATGCGTCCGTCCAGCGACAGCTCGACGCGGCGCACATGGGCAAGACCGTAGTGCGCGATGTAGCCGTTGTGACCGGCGACCACCCCGTTCATCACGTCGTTCGAGACCACCCGTGCCTCGACCTCGGCGGGGGTTTCGACCAGACGGGCGCGCGGGCCTTCGGGCGTTGGTTCGGGCACCCCGAGCCGGGATGATGAGACGCCGGTCAGGCCAAGCACCGAATGCGATGGGGTCGCGCGCCCCGCCTTCGCCCAGTCATCGCCGAAATGCACGCCGGAGCCGCAGTTCACGATCAAGGGCCGCCGCCCAGATGTGACCTCGATCGCAAGCGTCGAGGCATGGGCGTTATAGCTGGTCTTGCCGGTCGGGGGACCGTCGGCATCCATGATCACCGAGGTGCGGCCAGAGGACAGGCGGGCATAGCCCATGGCAAGCCCGGTGGGTGCCGTGCCACGCACGCCCGAGGCCGCAAGCGCCTGGTCCAGCCGCCCTTCGATACCGCGCCCGCCGCCGTGAAACCGCGCCAACCCGCCATCGGCATGGCGCAGCGCGCGCAGGGTGGGTGCGATGCGTTCGATCGCCGCCGTATGGGCCGGTTCGGGCGCACGCCCCGCCTCGTCCAGCGCGAGCGCGGCCCATGTGAGGAGCGTCAGGATATCAAGCAACTCTTCGGGGTTGCGCGACGGGATGCCCCCGGCGGCGTCGATCCCCCTGTCGGATTCGCGGGCGAGCGCGGTGGTGGCCGGGGCGACATAGGCGTCCATGCCCTTCAATGCGAGACCGGCATAGATCAACCCGGTCAGGGCCTCGAACCGGGGCAGGCCCGGTGATGTGGCCTGCCAGCGTCGGGACACGAACAGCGTTTGTTGTCCCAAAAGACGATAAAACGCGTCCGAATCGGGGGTTTCGGACCCCGACAGGATCAAAAGCGCATGGCTGACCCATCGGATCAGCCGGCGTCCCGCTAGATCGGGAAGCCACCCGGGCCCCGAGCCGCGCCCATAGCGGTCGATCCAGTCGAGCGTCCAGTATTGCGCCCGCGCCCGCGCATCCCGGTCGCCGAGAGCGGCGAGATCATCCATCCAGCCAAAGCCGTGAAGCGCGGCCTCGAACGCCGGGGTGGGCGGGGTCAGCGACCAGATCGAGGTGTCCGGCGCGGCCTGCATCAAATGTCCGGCGAAGAGAAAATTTCCCGCGACCAACTGTTTGCCCCGGGCATAGGACCCGATGGTGCGCGGTTCAGGTTGCGAAATAAAACCGGTGGCGGGCCGGGCGCGGGTCGCGCGGCGTGCGTGCCACCGGTTAAGCAGCCGGGTTCTGCGTCCTAGGGTGGGATACTCCTGTGCCACCTGTCCTCGCCTCTGGTGTTCAATCGCCCCTTTGCGGGCCGTTGGCGCGCAGTCTACAGGCGTGCCGGTGCCGAGTCATGCCTTAACCATGGCCGCGATGAAGAAGCCATCCATTCCGCCGATCTCCGCCCAGTAATCGGGGCGCAGGCGCAGCCCCTCGGGGCCGATCCAGCCGGGGTCGACACCGGGCAAGGCGAGCGCCGAGAGATCAAGCGCGAGCGCCGGGTGACGGCCAAGCGCGTCGCGCACCTGTTCTTCGCCCTCGTCGATCAGAAGGCTACAGGTGCAATAGACCAGCCGCCCGCCGGGCTTCAGAAGCCCCAACGCACGGTCGATCAAATGGGCCTGCAATTCGAACAGTCCGGGGAAATCCGAGCCATCCTTGGCCTGTGGCAGATCGGGGTGGCGCCGAATCGTGCCGGTCGCGCTACAGGGCGCATCGAGCAGGATCGCGTCGAAGGGCGGGGCGTCATACTCCAGCGCATCAGCCACCACGAGATCGGCAGACATGCCGCAGCGTGCGAGGTTTTCCTCGACCCGTTCCATGCGGGTGCGCGAAATGTCGAGCGCGGTGACATCGGCCCCCATCGCGGCGAGTTGCAGGGTTTTGCCACCGGGCGCGGCGCAGAGATCAAGCACCCGCGCGCCATGGGCCGGAGCCAGCGCCATCGCAGGCAGCGCGGCGGCGGCATCCTGCACCCACCATTCCCCGGCCTCGAACCCCGGCAGCGTCGAGACCTGCCCATAGTCCGCCAACCGGACCGACCCGGTGGGCGTCACACTACCCCCCAAGGCCTGCGCCACCGCGCCAGCGTCGTGCTTGACCGACAGATCGAGCGGCGCGGCATGGTAGTGGGCTGTTTCCATCGCCGCGACCGCGACCTTGCCGAAATCATCCGTCAGCGGCTTTCGCAGCCATTTGGGCAGGCGCGGGATTGGCAGGGCAGGCCAGCCCTCCGGGTCGACCTGGCGCAGGACCGCGTTCACCAACCCGGCCATGCCGGCGGTTTTCTTGTCAGCGCGCGCCAGCGTCACGGCAGAATTCACCACACCGTGCGAGGCTTCGCCCAATTCGCAAATCTCGGCGACCGCGAGGCGCAGGATGTTGAGGATACGGGGCGGCGGGCGTTTTCGCAGATGCGGCCCCAGCGCGCGGTCGGAGCGATCCATCACGCGCAGGGCGGTCGTGACCAGACGCTGGGCACGGGCGCGGTCGGGCGGTGTCAGCCGGGCAAGCCGTTTTGGCGCGACCTCGGACAAAAGCCGCTTGCCTTCGGTCACCTCACCCATCAAATCCAGCGCTGCCTTGCGCGGAAGCGTCGCGTCGCCTGCCATGGCTCATCCTTTGCGCTTTCACCGACAGGGGCCTATATCAAGGATAGCGAGTAAGGAAGTCCGAGATGACCGACGAGACAAAGAAACAATTGCCCCCCGCCGCGCAACGGGCGCTGGCCGAAGCGGAAGAACGCCGCAAGCAGGCCGGTGTGACCGAGATACCGAAGGAATACGGCGGACGCGACGGGTTGGAACCCGTGCGCTATGGCGATTGGGAGAAAAAGGGGCTGGCGATCGATTTCTGATCTGCCTGATCAGAGCCCGAGCACATCCATCATGTCGTAGGCCCCGGGTTTGCGTCCGATCCCCCAAAGCGCGGCCTTGACCGCGCCCCGGGCAAAGATCGCCCGGTCGGTGGCCACGTGGCGCAGGATAAGCCGTTCGCCCGGTCCGGCAAAAATCACGTCATGTTCCCCGACGATATCGCCACCACGGATCGCGGAGAAGCCGATGTGCCCCGTTTCGCGTTCCCCGGTTATCCCGTCTCGCGCCCGATCCTCGACTTCGGCGAGCCGCACACCGCGCCCTTCGGCAGCGGCCTCGCCCAGCATGAGCGCGGTGCCGGAGGGCGCGTCGACCTTGTGCTTGTGATGCGCCTCGACCACCTCGATGTCGAAATCGGTGTCGAGCGCTTCGGACACCATCCGGGTGATCCGGGTCAAAAGGTTCACCCCGAAGCTCATGTTGCCCGCGCGAATGATCGTCGCGTGGCGGGCGGCGGCGTGGAGCTTTGCAAGATCGTCTTCATCGAGCCCGGTGGTGCCGATCACGTGCACCGCGCGCGCCTGTGCCGCGATGGTCGAAAGCGGCACGGTCGAGGCGGGGGCGGTGAAGTCGATTACCGCCTGCGCCCGCGACATCGCCTCGAGCGGATCGTCGGTCACGGTGACGCCAACCTCGGCCCCGCCCATGGCGAGACCCAGATCCTGCCCGATCCAGTCGTGCCCTTCGCGCTCAAGCGCGCCGACAAGCCGCGCGCCGGGATGGTCCTGCACCAACTTGATCAGCATCTGCCCCATCCGGCCAGATGCCCCGTTCACCACGATCCCCGGCAATTCGCTCATATCGACCTCCATCCTTGGGCTACCGTCCTAGTCCCTGTTGCGCGGGCGCGCAATCGGGACTAGATGGGCGCCATGGCGAACAAGCGCACCAATAACGACCGGGGCCCGTCACAGCGGCAACTCAAGGTCGGCGAATTGATCCGGCGCACCCTCGCGGATGCGCTGATGCAGGGCATGATCCATGACCCCGACCTCAACCGCATGTCGATCACGGTGGCCGAGGTGCGCGTGTCGCCCGATCTCAGGGTCGCGACTGCCTTTGTCCTGCCGCTCGGGGGCAAGAACGTGGACGAGGCGATCAAGGCGCTGGCACGCAACACCGGCGAATTGCGCCGGGTGGTGGGCAAGGTGACGAAGCTCAAGCATACGCCGGAGCTTCGGTTTCTTGCCGATGACACCTTTGACCGGATGGACGAAACCCGCCGGCTGTTTTCGGACGAGAACGTGCGCCGCGATCTGGACCCGGATGGGAACACGTAATGGGGCGCCGCAAGAAGGGGCGTAACATCCACGGCTGGCTCGTCGTGGACAAGCCCGCCGGGCTGACGTCGAACGCTGTGGTGAACAAGGTGCGCTGGGCGTTCGATGCGCGAAAGGCCGGCCATGCCGGCACGCTCGATCCCGAGGCGACCGGCGTTCTGGCGGTAGCGCTGGGCGAGGCGACGAAAACCGTGCCCTATGTTACCGATGCAATGAAGGCCTATGTCTTCACCGTCCGGCTGGGGCAGGCGACCAACACCGATGACGCCGAGGGCGAAGTGATCGCCGAAAGCGAGACGCGGCCCACGGATGACGTCATCACCGCCGCGCTGCCCGCCTTTGTCGGCGACATCCAACAGGTACCGCCGCAGTTTTCGGCGGTGAAGATCGACGGGGAGCGCGCCTATAAACGCGCCCGCGACGGCGAAGAGGTCGAGATTGCCGCCCGCCCGTTGTTCGTTGAAAGCCTGACACTTCTGGACCGCCCCGATGCCGACCACGTCACGCTTGAAATGGTCTGTGGCAAGGGTGGCTACGTCCGCGCCATCGCCCGCGATCTTGGGAATGCGCTTGGGTGTCATGGCCATGTCCGGACCCTGCGCCGGGTCTGGTCGGGCCCCTTCGTGGCCGAGGAAGGGGTGAGCATGGAGCAGATCGAGGAACTGGCGAAATCGCCCGAGATCGACGCCTTGCTCGGCCCCTTGTCCGAAGGCCTGACCTCGCTCCCAGAATTGAACGCGACGCATGAGGGGGCCACCCGGCTGCGCCACGGTAACCCCGGCATGGTGATCGCTTCACACGTGGACTACGGCGATGAAGCCTGGGCATCGCACGCCGGGCAACCGGTGGCGGTCGGGGTCTACAAGGCCGGGGAACTGCACCCGAGCCGCGTCTTCAATCTATGACCGAGATCACCGGGTCGATGGCCTCGGGCGCCTCCCCGAACCGATAGGCGGCAAGCACGCGGGCCCGCGCGGTCTCGAAACTCGCCTCGTCGCGGGCGTGGATGGTGCACAGCGTCTCGCCCTTTCCCAACGTCATGCCCAGATCGGTGAGACCGGTGATCCCGACCGCGGGGTCGACCGTGTCTTCGGCCCGCCGCCGACCCCCGCCAAGCTCCACGACGGACAACCCGATCTCGCGCGTTCGGATGGCGGCGACATGCCCGGTCTCGGGCGCGCCCACGGGGCGGATGATCGGTGCTTCTGCGAGATAGCTCTTGGGCCGGTCCATGAAATCGGCGGGGCCACCCAGCGCGGTGACCATGCGGCCAAAGATCTCCGCCGCAGACCCGTCCTCGACCACCGCCTGTGCGCGGTGAAAGCCCTTTTCGCGTGTCTCGGCCAACCCGGTCACCAGAAGCATTTCACCGGCGAGCGCAAGCACGACGCGTTCAAGCCGCACGTCGCGATGTACCCCGGTGAGATAACGGGTTGCATTCAAAACCTCGACCGCGTTGCCTGCTGCCGAGGCCAGCGGTTGGTTCATGTCGGTGATCAAGGCATGGCACGTTACCCCGGCCTCCCCCGCGACCCGCGTGATCGAAGCCGCGAGCGCGGCGGCATCTTCGTCGCTCTCCATGAAGGCCCCGTCGCCCGCCTTCACATCCATGACCAGCGCCTCCAACCCGGCGGCAAGCTTCTTGGACAGGATCGACGCGGTGATCAGCGGGATCGATTCGACCGTCGCGGTCACGTCGCGGATGCCGTAAAACCGCTTGTCCGCCGGTGCGAGGCTGGCGGTTTGCCCGATGATGGCACAGCCGACCTCGGCCACCACCTTGCGAAACGTCGCGTTGTCGGGGACCGAGGTATAGCCGGGGATCGCGTCCATCTTGTCCAGCGTGCCGCCGGTGTGGCCCAGCCCCCGGCCCGAGATCATCGGGACATAGCCGCCGCAGGCGGCCACGATCGGGGCGAGCATCAGGCTTACGTTGTCCCCGACGCCGCCGGTCGAATGCTTGTCCACCACGGGGCCGGGGAGATCCCAGTGAAACACGTCACCGGAATCGCGCATGGCAAGCGTGAGGGTCGCGGCCTCTTCAGGTGTCATGCCCTGGAAATACACCGCCATGCCGAAGGCGGCGACCTGCGCGTCAGAGGCGCTGCCATCGGTGATCGCGGCGGCCATCGTTCCGATATCGTCTGGCAAGAGCACCTCGCCATTGCGTTTCTTGCGAATAATCTCGGATATCAGCATACCGGGCCTCCTCGCCCCACTTTGACCTATCGGTCAAATTCCGCAACCACCTTGCGCTTCTTCACGACCGGGGCCAAAACCAAGCTCATGATCACACGCAGCCATACCAAGGACGATGCCCCTTCGGAGGCGGTTTATTCCGACTGCGAGAGGTATCGCTACATGCTCACCCGGGTCTGGGATACGGGGGGCAAACGCGCGCTTTTCATCATGCTCAACCCCTCGACCGCGACGGAAATTCAAAATGATCCGACGGTTGAGCGGTGCGAACGCCGCGCGCGCGCGCTTGGGTTCGGCGCGTTTCGGGTGCTGAACATCTTTGCATGGCGCGACACCGACCCGCGCAAAATGCGCCGGGCGCCGGACCCGGTGGGGCCGGACAACGATGCGGCGATCCTGCAAAGCTGCGTTTGGGCGGATCAGATCATCTGTGCATGGGGCACGCATGGCGAACACCTTGCGCGTGGCCCCGAGGTCGAGCGCCTCTTGCGAAATACCGGCAGGCCGCTTTTCCACCTCGGCCTGTCGAAAGCAGGCCATCCCAAACATCCGCTCTACATCGCCTACACCCGGCAACCCGAGCCCTGGACCTGACCGTTTCACCGTTTTGAAAATACCTCCGCCGGAGGCCCCGCGTGGGTCTGCCGCAGGCAGGGCCGCGCAAAACATGTGCGGGCGTCCGCCCGCGCCTGTCTTGAAAAGACTACCCGGCGAACACGTTGACCGGGGCTTCGAACAACACGTCGGCCAGCGTGGCGTCAGAGGCCCCGCGCAGCATGGCGACCACGTCGCCGTTCAACGTGACCACCCCGTCCTGACCATCGTCCGAAGGCTGAACCTCGACGATCATGTCGCCATGGTCGAGATCGGGGTTGAGCGTGACACGCAGAAAATCCGTGCCCGGTTCGAAATCGGTCACATCGGCGAAGCCCAATCCGCTGGCCCCGTCGAAGAACACCCAGAAGGTGTCCATGCCCTCGTCGCCCGTTGCGGTGTCGTGGCGGTCCATGATCAGCGTATCGTTCCCCGCACCCCCTGAGAGCGTGTCGGCGGCCCCGTCGATATGCCAGTCAAAGTCATGGCGTTCCCAGTTGATATGCTCATTGGCATGACCGAGATGGTCGATCACGTCATCGCCGTCGCCCCCCGACAGCGTGTCGGCCCCGAAGCCGCCCGCGATGTAATCGTCACCAGCCCCGCCGTCGATCTGGTCATCGTCATGGATGGGTTGCCCATCGTCGGTGTGAACGCCGCCAAAGATCCGGTCGTCCCCGTCGCCGCCCTGGATCACGTCGTCGCCGCTGCCCCCGTCGAGGATCGCCGCCGAGGTGCTTGCAGCAAGCGCATCGTCTCCGTCGCCGCCGAACAGCGCCGCCGCCCCGTCGCCGGCAGCCAGGGCATCGTCGCCCGCGCCACCAAAGGCGTAAGCGGCCTCATCGCCGGTGATCAAGACATCATTGCCCGCCCCGCCATCGACAAGATAAAGGATGCCCTCGGTCTCGATCAGCGCGGTGCCTTCGAAATCGCCGATCTGCCCTTCGCCATCGTCCGGTGTGCTGTTTATGGGTGCCGCCCAGATGTTTGTACTATCACCAAGGTGGATATCCTCGGTCTCGGGGCCATTGTCCCCGAGCCAATCGACCCCTGCGGTCAGATCCGTGCTGTCTGCCAAAAGCGTCTGAAGCGTGTTGCCCTCTTCCGCAAGATACCCTTCGCCCGCCTCATCGATGGGGTCGAGCACCGTCTCGGGATCGACCGGCAGCGCATCGACCGGGGTTTCATCTTCTTCGATGGGGGACAGGATCGTGTCGGGGTCGATCGTGTCGGTGACCTCGTCCGTGGGGATGGGCGTTTCGTCCCCGGTGACCGGGTTCAACACGTTATCGCCCGCCAGGAGATCGAGCATGCTGCCCGATGAGGTTGTCTGCGCTTGGTCGGTGTCGGAGCCGGCGGCGCTGTCGTCCGCGTCGGGGTCGTTCCCGTCGCCAAAGAACCCCGTGCCCATAAAGGCAAGCGGCAATAGCCCCAGTAGCAGCAGCGCGAATCCCATGGTCAGGTCCCAAACCCGATTGTCAGAGTGATCCAAAGGTTAGCACGAACAAAACCGGCTGGCGGGCAAAATGTCGGGAAACTTTTAGATTAACCGTGGGTTCAGTGGTAAGCGGTTGTTGATCGGAACGTTGAAGGAAAGGCCATGACGGACGAGACGCCCGACGCGCTGGCGAAAGAAGTGCGCGCCCTGCGTGCCGAGGTTGGCAAGCTGAACAACCACCGGTTCATCCGGCTTCACGATTCGGTCGTGAAGCTCGGGCTTTTCCAGCTTTACCGGGGGCTGGCCTTCGGCCTCGGGTCGGTTCTGGGTGCCACGATCTTGGTTTCGGTCGCGGCCTACCTGTTGGCGCAGATCGACTTCATCCCGATCATTGGCGATTGGGCAGCGGATATCGCGCGCGAAATCAACATGCCGGATGGGTCTGACTCGTCTGGCGGGCAGACCGGGCAATAAAGGCTTTTCATCGCGAATGAATCCGCCTATACGCGCGGCTTCACCACGGGAGAGCATCGGCTCTCCTCTCCACGGGCCCTGCTGGACGACATCCCGGCTTGCGCCATAACCCTTTGAGACAAGGAGACCCCGATGTCGATCACAACCGAAGAAAAGACCGCGCTGATCAAGGAATACGGTGCCAAGGACGGCGACACCGGTTCGCCCGAGGTTCAGGTGGCCATCCTGACAAAGCGTATCGCGACGCTGACCGAGCACTTCAAGACGCACAAGAAAGACAACCACGGTCGTCGTGGTCTTCTGAAAATGGTGGCGCGTCGCCGCAAGCTTCTTGATTACGTGAAGGACAAGGACGACGCGCGTTACCGCGATCTGATCAAGGGCCTTGGCATTCGCCGCTAAGGGTTCTTCACACGACATTCAAAGAAAACGCCCGCGCCGCTTGGCCGCGGGCGTTTTTCGTTGGCGCGGTCTGGAGGGCAGGGCGAGCGCCCCTATGCCGTTCCGCGCAGCATGCGGCGCAGCGTCCCGTCCCGCCGTTTCACGGCGCCCGCGATATGCAGGACGACGAGCGCGGCCAAAAGCTTGGTCAAGATGCCGTGGGCGATGAAAAACCCGGTCTCCCAGCTCTCGGACGTCGGCGCGATGTGGGGCAGGGCCACACCCCAGACTTCGACGGCGATCCCGGTGGCCGAGCTTGCAATCCATCCGGTCATAGGCACGGCGATGAGCAGCAGATACAAGGACACATGCACGATGCGGGCGAGCATGGTCTGCCATCGCGGTGCGGGCAGGGGTGCGGGTGGCGGTGACCAGAGGTGCCACGCCAGCCGCGCAAGCATGAGGATGAGAATAGAAACCCCGATGCTCTTGTGCCATGTGAACAGGTGGAAATTCGACATGTTCACCGTCATCCGCGCGATATAGGTGCCAAACCCCAGCATCCCGATCACCCCGAACGCGATGATCCAGTGCAACCCCCGGGTCACGATCCCGAAGCGCTGTTCGCCATTGCGGAGCGTCATGACGCGCGGTCGAGCCGGGCGACGATCTGGATGCGCACCTCGTCCCCTACCATGTCGCTCCACCCGGTTGCCCCGAAGTCGGCGCGGCTGACCGCACCGCTCAGGTGCACCGCGACTTTCGAGAGATCGCCCGGTTCGGTCCCCTGTTGGCGAAAGACCTGCGCCGATAGGGTGACCGGGCGGGTCACACCCCGGATGGTCACGCGCCCCGGCACCTGTTGCACCCCGGTGCTGGCGCGCACTTGGTCCGAGGCAAAGGTCATTTCCGGGAACTGGTCGGTGGCAAGCACCTTGGGCCCCTTCAGGGCCTGTGCGGCGAAAGGAAAGCTCGACGTTGCTTCGGCGGCGTTCAGGGTCACGTTCACGCGGGTCGGGCCGCCGGTCAGGTCGATCTCGAACGACGAGCGGGCGACGGGGATGCTCCCCCGGATCACATCGGTGTCAAAGTCGACCTCGTAGCTCACCGTCGAACGCGGCACGTCGAGGGTATAGGCCACCGGTTCGGCCACGACAGGCACGATCGACAGGACCAGGGCGATTACCGTGGAAAACCAGAACTTGATCATGAGCGGCACATCCTTTCACCCCGTTCTTACGACGCACATGCGCCCTTGGGCAAAAATTTTTCGTGAGAGCGCCACCTAATTCAAACCTCTGGCCATATAGCCGCTTTTGCTGTAATGCGCGCACATCTGAGACGTGACGCTCTGACCCCGGCGCATGGCATTGATAGAGGGGTCGGTGGCAATGGGGCCACCATGAAATCGGGAGCCCCGCAGGGGCGGGAGCACTCCCAGAAGGATACGATACATGTTCAACGAAGTGAAAAAGTCGATCCAGTGGGGCGAAGAAGAGCTCACGCTGGAGACGGGTAAGGTTGCGCGCCAGGCTGATGGATCGGTGATCGTCACGCTGGGCGAGACCTCTGTGATGGCCAACGTGACCTTTGCGAAGGAACAAAAGCCGGGAATGGATTTTCTTCCGCTCACGGTTCATTACCAGGAAAAATACTACGCTGCGGGCAAGGTGCCCGGTGGCTTCTTCAAACGCGAGGCGCGGCCGACCGAGAAGGAAACGCTGACCGCCCGTTTGATCGACCGTCCGATCCGCCCGCTGTTCGTCCCTGGCTTCAAGAACGAAGTCCTGGTGATGTGCACGGTGCTGAGCCACGATCTTGTAAATGACCCCGACATGGTGGCGATGATCGCCAGCTCGGCCGCTCTCACGATCTCGGGCGCGCCTTTCCGGGGGCCGATCGCGGCCTGCCGCGTGGGCTTCGAGGATGGCGAATACGTGCTGAACCCGACCATGGACGACATGCACAAGCTGCGCGAGAACACCGATCAACGTCTTGATCTCGTGGTCGCGGGCACCAAGGACGCGGTCATGATGGTGGAATCGGAAGCCTACGAGCTGTCCGAAGCCGAGATGCTGGGCGCGGTCAACTTTGCCCATGAGCAGATCCAGCCGGTGATCGACCTGATCATCGACCTCGCCGAAGATGCGGCGAAAGAGCCGTTCGATTTCCAGCCGCCGGATTATTCGGATCTTTCCGCAGCGGTCAAAGCTGCTGGTGAGGATCAGATCCGGGCCGCCTACGCGATTCGTGACAAGCAAGAGCGCACCAGCGCCATCTCGGACGCGAAACAGGCGATCATAGACTCCCTGACCGAAGAGCAGCGCGAAGACCCCAACCTCGGGTCAGCGTTGAAAAAGCTCGAATCTTCCGTGCTGCGCGGTGACGTGGTGAAGAACGGCAACCGGATCGACGGTCGTGCGCTGGATGAAATCCGCGACATCGTGTCGGAAGTCGGCATTCTGCCCCGGACCCACGGGTCGTCGTTGTTCACCCGCGGTGAAACCCAGGCGCTGGTGGTGACCACGCTGGGGACCGGCGATGACGAACAGATGATCGACGCGCTGTCGGGCACCTACAAGTCGCCCTTCCTGCTTCATTACAACTTCCCGCCCTACTCGGTCGGCGAAGCGGGCCGCGTTGGCCCTCCGGGTCGTCGTGAGATCGGGCACGGCAAGCTTGCCTGGCGCGCGCTTCAGGCGGTGCTCCCGGCAGCGACCGATTTCCCCTACACCATCCGCCTCGTCTCCGAGATCACCGAATCGAACGGGTCGTCGTCCATGGCCACGGTCTGTGGGTCGTCGCTTTCGATGATGGATGCCGCCGTGCCGCTCAAGGCGCCGGTTGCCGGTGTCGCGATGGGTCTCGTGCTCGAAGAAGACGGCTCTTACGCCGTGTTGTCGGACATTCTGGGTGACGAAGATCACCTTGGTGACATGGACTTCAAGGTTGCGGGCACCGAGAACGGCATCACGTCGCTCCAGATGGACATCAAGGTCGCCGGTATCACGCCGGAAATCATGGAAAAGGCGCTGGCACAGGCGAAAGCCGGTCGCATGCATATCCTTGGCGAGATGTCCAAGGCGCTGTCTGCCGGCCGGACCGAGTTTTCGGAACATGCCCCGCGCATCGAAACCATGACCGTTCCCTCCGACAAGATCCGTGAAGTGATCGGCTCGGGTGGCAAGGTGATCCGCGAGATTGTCGAGGTTTCCGGGGCCAAGGTCGACATCAACGACGATGGTGTGATCAAGATCGCCAGCCCGAATGCTGAGGCCATCCAGAAAGCCTATGACATGATCCACGCGATCGTGGCAGAGCCGGAAGAGGGCAAGATCTACAAGGGCAACGTGGTGAAGATCGTCGATTTCGGCGCCTTCGTGAACTTCTTTGGCAAGCGTGACGGGCTTGTCCACGTCAGCCAGATCGAGAACCGCCGCCTGAACCATCCGTCGGATGTGCTCAAGGAAGGTCAGGATGTCTACGTGAAGCTTCTGGGCTTCGACGATCGCGGCAAGGTGCGCCTTGCCATGAAGATGGTCGACCAGGAGACCGGCGAAGAGATCGCGCCGGAGAAAAAGAAAGAAGACGCCGAGTAATCCGTGCGCCTTCGACATGGCAAAGCCCCGGTGGAAACGCCGGGGCTTTTTCTTTGGTCAGAACAGAAAGACGCCGAAAGGCGTGAGGGTGACGTCAGCTTCGTGGAAGCGGGGCTCTCCCGTCCTCCGTCAACAACCACGCCTCCCGCCCTTCGATCACCACCGGGCTGATCGGGTTGCCGTAGCCTGCCCCGCTGTCGATGTTGATGCGGTTGCCATAGTGGGTCGCGGCCTTCACCGGCGTATGGCCATGCACGATGAGCTTGCCGTGATCGGCTGTGCTGTCGTGAAATTCGCCACGGATCCAAAGAAGGTCGGTTTCCTCTTGTTGGTCCAGCGGCACGCCGGGGCGGATGCCTGCGTGGCAGAAGAAACACTCCCCGCGCGCATAGGTCAGGGGCAGCGCCGAGAGGAAGGCGATATGCGCCTGCGGCACCTTTTCCAGAGCCTCGCGGTGGATGCGGTAGACGCGTTCGCGGTCTTCCACCTGCACGCCGTAGGAGGCGAGCGCATCGGGCCCGCCAATACGTTCGTGCAGCCATGAATAGCCGACAAACAGATAGGGGTCGTTGCGCGGGAAGGGTTCGAGAAACCAATGCATGAGCCGGTCGTGGTTGCCCTTCAGAACCACCCAGTCCTCGCCCCGATCCCGGCCCGCGATCAGGAAATCAATCACGCCCCGCGTGTCCGGCCCCCGGTCGCAAAGATCGCCGATGTGAACCACCGGCGCGTCCGCATCGCCGCAGGATGCGCGGTCCTCGGCGATCAGCCGATGCGCGCGCTCAAGCTCGGACAGCTCGCCGTGAATATCGCCTATGGCATAGGTTCGCATGGGGTCTCCTGACTGTCTGGTAGGGTGATGCCCCATGGCGGGCCAACATGCAAATCGCCCCATTGCAAAAGGCCCCGATCCTTGGGACCGGGGCCTTGGGTCGTGCCGATGCGGGCGGGATCAGACCGCGAAGGACAGGCCGCTCACGTTCTGGAATTTGCCGGTGGCTTTCAGCGCGTCCAGCACGCTGTCTTCGACCGGCGCGTCGACGTAGAGAAGCGCGATGGCGTCGCCCCCGGCATCCTTCCGGCCCAGCGTGAAGTTGGCGATGTTCACGCCATGCTTGCCCATCGTTTCGCCCAGAAGGCCGATGATGCCCGGCTCATCTTCGTTCGTGGTGTAGAGCATATGCGCCCCGATCTCGGCGTCGATGGTGATGCCCTTGATCTGGATGAAGCGCGGCTTGCCGTCCGAGAACACCGTGCCGGCGATCGACCGTTCGCGTGACGCGGTTTTCACCGTGATCTTGATATACCCGTCGAAAACGCCCGATTTGTCCTGCGTTGTGGTCGAGGTCTTGACCCCGTGATCCTTGGCCACCACCGGCGCGGACACCATGTTCAGATCCGGGTTGATCGGCTTCATCAGCCCCGCGATCACAGCGCAGTCAAGCGCCTTGGTGTTCATGGCCGACGTGACACCATCGAGGGTGATGTTCACCTCCTGGATCGGCTCTCCGGTCATCTGCCCGACGAAGGCCCCTAGATGTTCGGCCAGCTTGATCCACGGCCCCATCACCTTGGCTTCCTCGGCGGTCACCGAGGGCATGTTGAGCGCGTTGGTCACGGCCCCTGTCAGCAGGTAGTCCGAGATCTGTTCGGCCACTTGAAGCGCCACGTTTTCCTGCGCCTCGGTGGTCGCGGCCCCGAGGTGCGGGGTGCAGACCACGTTGGGCAGACCAAAGAGCGGGCTGTCGGTGGCGGGCTCCACCTCGAACACATCAAAGGCTGCTCCGGCGACGTGACCCGAGGAAATCGCCTCGGCCAGCGCGCGCTCGTCCACCAGACCGCCGCGCGCGCAATTCACGATGCGCACGCCCTTCTTGGTCTTGGCGATGTTCTTTGCGTCCAGCACGCCCCGGGTCTTGTCGGTCAGCGGCACGTGCAGGGTGATGAAATCGGCACGGGAAAGAAGCTCGTCCAACTCGACCTTTTCAACGCCCAGCTTGTCGGCGCGATCCTGGCTCAGGAAGGGGTCGAAGGCGACGACCTTCATCTTGAGCCCCCGGCCACGGTCCGCGACGATCGAGCCGATGTTGCCACAGCCGATCACGCCCAGCGTCTTGTTCGTAAGCTCGACGCCCATGAATTTCGACTTTTCCCATTTCCCGGCCTGGGTCGAGGCATCGGCTTCGGGGATCTGGCGCGCCACGGCCATCATCATGGCGATGGCGTGCTCTGCGGTGGTGATCGAATTGCCGAAGGGCGTGTTCATCACGATCGCACCCTTGGCGCTGGCGGCGGGGATGTCGACATTGTCGACCCCGATCCCGGCACGCCCGATCACCTTCAGGTTGGTGGCTTTTTCAAGCACATCCGCGGTCACCTTGGTCGCTGACCGGATGGCAAGACCGTCATACTGGTCGATGATGGACAGCAGTTTTTCCTTGTCCTTGCCAAGCGCCGGTTCGAAATCGACGTCGATGCCACGGTCACGGAAAATCTGAACGGCGGTTTCCGAAAGCTTGTCGGATACGAGAACTTTGGGGGCCATGTGTCTGGTCCTTGTATGGATTTTGGGAGAACGCGCCCCGGAGCCGATCCGGGGCATCGTGAATTATGTGGGGGTCTCGGGGTCAGGCTGCGTCTGCCTGTGCCTCCAGCTCGGCGTTGAAAGCCCAGTTGAGCCACGGCATCAACGCCTCGATGTCCGAGGTTTCGACCGTGCCGCCGCACCAGATACGCAGACCGGCAGGTGCATCGCGATACGCCCCGATGTCATAGGCCACGCCTTCGGCCTCAAGCCGCTTGGCAACCGCCTTGGCAAAACCCGCGCCGTCCTTGATCCGGTCATCGGTGAACTTGAGACAGACCGAGGTGTTCGAGCGCGTCGCGTCCTCTTCGGCAAGGTTCGCGATCCAGTCGTGGGTGTCGCAGAACGCGAAGATCACCCCGGCATTGGCATCGGCGCGGGCGATCAAACCCTTCAGCCCGCCTTCGGCGCGGGCCCAGTCGAGCGCGACAAGGTAATCTTCGACCGCCAGCATCGACGGCGTGTTGATCGTCGCCCCTTCGAATATCCCGTCGATCAGCTTGCCGCCTTTGGTCATGCGGAAAATCTTCGGCAGCGGCCAAGCGGGCGTGTAGCTTTCCAACCGTTCAACGGCACGCGGGCTGAGCACGATCATCCCATGCGCGGCTTCGCCGCCCAGCACTTTCTGCCAGGAGAAGGTGGTCACATCGAGCTTGTCCCACGGCAGGTCCATCGCGAAGGCCGCCGAGGTGGCGTCGCAGATGGTCAGGCCAGCGCGGTCGTCCGCGATCCAGTCACCGTTGGGCACGCGCACGCCCGAGGTGGTTCCGTTCCAGGTGAACACCACGTCATCTTCAAAATTCACAGCGGACAGATCGGGAAGCTGGCCATAGTCGGCCTCCATGATCGTCGCGTTTAGTTTGAGCTGCTTTGCCACGTCACTGACCCAGCCCGCGCCGAAGCTTTCCCATGCCATCATGGTCACGCCGCGCGCGCCCAGCATCGACCACATCGCCATTTCCACGGCGCCGGTATCCGAGGCGGGCACGATGCCGATCTTGTAGTCTGCCGGAATGCCCAGAACCTCGCGGGTGCCTTCGATGGCAGCCTTGAGCTTGTCCTTGCCAACAGCGGCCCGGTGCGAGCGGCCAAGCGCGGCATCGGACAGTTTATCGAGCGTGAAAACGGGGGGTTTGGCACAGGGGCCAGATGAAAAACGCGGATTTGCCGGCCGCGATGCCGGAGTCTTGGTGACCATTGCTGGTATCCTTCCAGATAAGCGCCCCTCGTTGGGGAGGGGTGTCCCGCCGTCGCAGATACGGGCGGGGCAGGCTGCCGACAAGGGTGAAAACGGCCAAAACCGCCGAAAAGCCGGTGCTTGCGGGCACGGCGTGTCGCGCATCGGAAACTTTCCGGGCCGGATCAGGCTTTGTCGGCCAACCGGGCTTCGGCGGCGCGCAGGTCGCGCTCGGTGTTGATATTGGCCAGCTTTTCCTCGGAAAACACCACGCCGACCGCGTGCTTTTCCTCGGTGAAATCGGTCACCTTGCGCGTGCCGGACACGATCGAGCCACGCAGGCTCTCGGCCAGCTCGGTATACCAAAGCCCGATGACCGGATGCGCCCCTTCGCTGGTTTCCGCCAGCACGATGGGCGCGCGCGACGAGATTTGCGCGCCGATCAGCGTATCGACGAGGTTTTTTGGCAGGAACGGCGTGTCGGTGGGCACCGTCACGACCCATGTCTCGCGCATCGCCACGGCCCAATCCATCGCGGCGAGAATACCCGCGAGCGGGCCGGGGTGGTCATCGAAGCTGTCGGCAAAGACCGGGAACTTCGTTCCGAATCGCTTGGGGTCGCCATTGGCGGAGATGCCGACATGGCTGACCTGCGGGGCGAGCCGCGCGCCGACATGGTCGATCAATGGCCTGCCCGCAAGGCTGACAAAGGCCTTGTCGCGGTCTCCCATCCGTTTGCCGCGCCCACCGGCGAGGATCACGCCGGGCGGCTTTCCATCAGACCTGTCCATAGGGATATGCTACGCCACCCATCCGTGACTGCAACCACTTGCGCAAGGTTCGGGTTGCGCAAGGGCGAAAGCCCGCATAGCCCTTGGGGCCAAACCAGACCCACGGAGTTTTCCATGGCCAATGACCGCTCGAAGCCTTTCTGGCGGGGGACCCGCGATGGTGCGCCCTTCATCCTCGTGATTCTGCCCTTCGCGATGCTGTTCGGCGTTGTGGCGACCGAGGCCGGGCTTGATATCGCACAGACCATGGTGATGACCATTTTCGTCATCGCCGGGGCGGCGCAGTTTGCCGCCGTGCAGCAGATGGTCGACAGCGCGCCGGTGTTCATGGTTCTGGCAACCTCGCTTGCCGTGAACCTGCGGATGGCGATGTATTCGGCGACGATGGTGCCCCACCTTGGGACAGCGCCGCTGTGGAAACGCGCGCTCGTGGCGTATTTCCTTGTCGATCAATCGGCGGTCATGGGGGCGGACACGTTCGAGCGCGAGGCAGGGCGGGACACCGGGTGGAAGGTTCTCTACCTCCTTGGCGTCATGCTGCCCATCGCCCCGTTCTGGTATGGGGGCACGCTTTTCGGGGCGCTCGTGGGAGGGCGTATTCCCGACAGCTTCGCGCTTGATTTCGCGATGCCGATCACCTTTCTCGCGATGATCGCGCCGATGGTGAAGACATTGCCACATCTGGCGGCGGCGCTGACCTCGGTCCTGTTGGCGCTGGTGTTGGCCGGGCTTCCGTTCGGCTCCGGCCTCTTGGTCGCGGCGCTCGCGGCGATGATTGTCGGGGCGAGCCTTGAGCGGACGATGGAACGAAAGGGCACGACATGATCACGGCATTCAGCGACGCGCAGATATGGCTTGTCATCGCGCTTTTGGGTCTTGGCACTTTCCTGATCCGGTTCTCGTTTCTCGGGATCATCGGCGATCGTGATCTTCCGGGCTGGGTGCTGCGCATGTTGCGCTATACGCCGGTCGCGGTGATCCCCGGTCTTGTCGCTCCGCTCGTGCTGTGGCCCGCCGCGACCGGGGGCACGCCGGACCCTGCTCGGTTGACGGCAGCCGCGGTGACGCTCGCCATCGGTGCGACCACCAAGAACGTGCTCTTGGCGATCCTCGGCGGGGCCGCGACGCTGTTTGCGATGCTCTGGCTTCTGGGGTGAGCCGCGATCAGAGCGCGCGGGATACGCGGGATGCCCTGCGCCAAGGCTCGTGTGGCCGATGCGGCGCGGGCGGCTGTCTCGGCAAGGTATTTAAGAAACGGTGAAAGACCGATGGGCCCGCGCATGACACGGCAAAAGCCGCCGGGGATGATCCGGCGGCTTTTGAATAAAACGTCGAGCTTTTGCTCAGCCCTGGCGTGCCTTGAAGCGGCGCTGGGTCTTGTTGATCACGTAGACGCGGCCCTTGCGGCGCACGACACGGCAATCCCGATGCCGGTTCTTCAGCGAGCGGAGCGAGTTGCGGACTTTCATGGTCCTTCTCCTCATTCGCGGCGCTGGTCGCGCCATTGTGTTCATGCCTCAGGTGCGAGGCGGTTCATGGTGGGCGATACTGGGATCGAACCAGTGACCCCTTCGATGTCAACGAAGTGCTCTACCGCTGAGCTAATCGCCCTTATGTACGTCCGGGGGTGAACCCAAACAACGAGACGCGGGAAAACCCCGCGCCGGTCGCGGTTCTATAAAAGGAGTCTGCCCCCCTTGCAAGGGGGTTTTGGCCCGCCATCGCTTTGGGCTATGTATAGACGTCAGGAGTCGTCATGAGCCCTTCGTATCGCGTTCACATGCCAAACCTTCGCACGACCTCGGTCGTGTTCGCCTCGCCACACTCCGGGCGCGACTATGGTTGGTCATTTCTGCGCAAGACGGTGCTTGATTCCCGGACCATCCGGTCCTCAGAAGATGCCTTTGTCGATGAGCTGTTTTGCGCGGTCTCGCAACAGGGCGCGCCGTTGATCACGCTGGACGTGCCGCGCGCCTATGTCGACGTGAACCGTGGCAAGCAGGAGCTTGATCCGGCCTTGATCAAGGGGGTCGAGAAAAAGGGGCACAATCCGCGCGTGGCCTCTGGCCTCGGGGTCATACCACGGGTGGTAGCGGGGGGTCGCCAAATCTACCGCGGCAAGATCACGCTGGCCGAGGCCGAGACGCGGCTACGCACCCATTGGGACCCCTATCATGCGCGGCTCTCGGCGCTGCTGGACGAAGCGCACCACCTGTTCGGGCAAAGCATCCTGATTGATTGCCACTCGATGCCGCATGAGGCGATCGACAGCCTGTGCCGGGGTCGTTCGCACAAGCCCGAGATCGTTCTGGGGGATCGTTTCGGGGCCTCCGCCACCAGCGATATCGTGGACGAGATCGAGGCGGCTTTCGTGGCCGAAGGGTTGAAGGTCGCGCGCAACACGCCCTTTGCGGGCGCCTATACCACCCAGACCTATGGTCGCCCTGCCCGTGACCGCCACGCTGTGCAGATCGAGATCGACCGGATGCTTTACATGAACGAACGCACCCTGCGCCCGAATGCAAATTTTGCACCCATGCAGGCGATCCTGGCAAGGGTGAGCGAGCGGATTTGCGAATTGGGCCGGGCGCAAGAGCTTCCGCTGGCAGCCGAATAACCCGGTCTCATCGGATTGACCGGCCTTTCAGGATCGCACCATCGCCAAAGCGCGCGCGGATGGCATCGGTCGCCTTCTCGGCCGCGCGTCTCTGGGCGGCTTGTGGATCGAGAAGATCCCCGGCCATATCGGCCCCGTCGGCGGCCGAGATTTCGGATATCCCGACACCGATGAGCCGAAAGGGGCCGCGACCTGAGACCGTGTCGAACAGGGCGCGCGCGGTGCGATAGATGCGATCGGCGGATTGGGTCGTGTCCGGCAGACCGGTGCGTTTCGTGATCAGCCGGAAATTCGCCTGCTTCAGCTTGAGCGTGATTACGCGCCCGGCCTTGTCCGTGGCCTTGGCGCGATCCGCAACTTTCTCGGACAGCCGCCACAGGTGGCCATCCAGAAGATCGGGGTCGGCGGTGTCTTCGAAAAATGTGGTCTCGTTCGAGATCGACTTCACCGGCGCATGGGCGGTGATCCGGCGAAAATCCTCGCCGCGCGACAGGTGATAAAGCCTCTCGCCCATGCTGCCAAAGCGGGTGATGAGCGCGTCCCGGTCCCAGCGCAAGAGATCGGTGAAGGTGCGGATGCCCGCCTTGTCCAGCGTCGCCTGCGCCGCCGCCCCGACACCCCAGATCATGCGCACCGGTTTGTCCCGCAGAAACGCCATCGTTTCGGCCTGTCCGATCACCGAGAACCCGCGCGGCTTGTCGAGATCCGAGGCGACCTTGGCGAGAAACTTGTTATGGCTCAATCCGATCGAGCCGGTCAGCCCAAGCTCGTCCTGCATCCGCTTGACCAGCTTGGCGAGCATCACGGCAGGCGGGTGACCATGCAGGCGCTCGGTCCCGGTCATGTCGAGAAACGCCTCGTCCAGCGACAGGGGTTCGACCGAAGGGGTCAGCTCATCCATCATGGCGCGGATCTGTTTCGACACGGCGGCGTAATGCGCGCCGCGCGGTTTGATGACCACGGCATCGGGGCAAAGCGCCAGCGCCTTGAACATCGGCATGGCCGAGCGCACGCCGCGAATGCGCGCCACGTAGCAGGCGGTCGATACCACGCCGCGCCTGCCGCCCCCGATGATCACCGGCTTGTCCGCGAGGTCCGGGTTGTCGCGTTTCTCGACAGAGGCATAGAAAGCATCGCAATCCATATGCGCGATGGACAGATCGAAAAGCTCGGGGTGGGACAGCACGCGGGGGCTTCGGCAGGCGGGACAACGCTTGCCGTCATCGAAGGTGGTCAGGCAGTCTCGGCACAGGGCGGGCATGGCCGCATACTACACCTTTGCGCGGGCGCGGGCGACGGCAATCATGGCAAGACCCGCGATCCAGAAGGCGATGCACAGACCCAGCGCGTTGAGCGCGACCTGACCGGGGGTGAGAACCGAGAGGTCGATGAAGAAATACGGATACTGACCGTCAAAGAGCCCACGCAAAATGGCATAGGCCACGTAAAGCAAGGGCCAGGCCAGCCAGATGAACGCCAGCTTCCATGGAAAGGCGATGTGGCGGGCAAAGGCAAACCACCACAGCGCTGTGCCAAGCGGCACGAGCGTATGGGTGGCGTGGTCAGCAAAGAAATCGAGCCCCGTCTTGGAATAATCCGCAAGCAGGCCGTGATAGACCACGCCAACGATCAAGATCCAGAGCGTGAGCGCGGCCAGCCACCCGGCGGGCGGGCGTGTGCCGCCAAGCGCCATGGTGGTAAAGGTCAGCGCGACCAGCAGGTTGGTCAGGATCGTGAAAAACCGGGCCAGCACCCAAAGCGTGACCCCGACGCTGCCGTTGATCTCTAACGACAGGGCGAACTGGGCGGCGAGACCGGCCCAAGCCAGCAGGGCAAGCAGCGCGGCGGAAAGGCGAACAGAACGGGTCATGTCGAAAGTTTGCGTGAATCCGGTTTTTGCACAAGCCCTTGCGTGACGTCACCGGCGGTGGAAGATAGCGCCATGGAGTGGCGGGACGAAGGCACAGTGTTGAGCGTGCGCAAGCATGGCGAAACCTCGGCGATCATCGAGGTGTTCACGCCGGAGCATGGGCGCCATGCCGGCGTGGTGCGCGGCGGCGTAAGTCGCAAGATCGCCCCGATCCTTCAACCGGGGGCGCAGCTTGATCTCGCGTGGCGGGCCCGGTTGGACGAACACATCGGGGCTTTCACCGTCGAACCGGTGAAAAGCCGCGCGTCGGTGATGTCGGATCGCCGCGCCTTGGCCGCGCTGAACGCGATCACCGCGCTTTTGGCGTTCGCCCTGCCGGAACGTGAACCGCACCCGCAGCTTTATGAACAGACCATCGCGATGCTCGATCTACTGTCCACGTCCCCGGATTGGCCGGTCGGATACCTGCAATGGGAACGCGCGCTTTTGGAGGAATTGGGATACGGGCTCGACCTTGGGGCCTGTGCGGTGACGGGGGATCGTGACGATCTTGTTTACGTGTCGCCGAAAACCGGGCGCGCGGTCAGTGCCGAGGGCGCGGGGGCCTGGGCCGACAGGCTTCTACCGCTCCCCGATGAACTTCTGGGTGTGGTGACCGAGGATATGGCGGGGGTCGGGGACGGGCTACGCACCACCGGGCATTTCCTGACCCATGGGCTTGCCCACGCGCTGGGCGACCGGCCTCTGCCGGAGGCGCGCGCGCGGCTGGTGGACCGGCTCACGCGGTAGCGGAGCGCGCTGGCGCGCACACAGGTTTTGCGCGGCCTGGCCTGCGGCCCGACCACGCGGAGGGCCTCCGGCGGGGATATTTCGAGACCGGAAAGAGGGTGGGGTCAGGCGTCCTGAAGGGCGAGGATCGCGGCCATCAGGGTCGAGAGCGCGTCGGTGTTGTCGGTGCCGTCGACCGCGGAAAGCTCACCCATGCCGATATGCGCGCCGTAGATGATCCGGGCGAACTGCGGATTGGTGAAATCGAGCGCGCCCAAGATGTGTTCGAGGTAGGCCATACGACGTTTGTCGATCTCTTCCACGCCTTTCGCGACCACCGGGTCCGAGAGGCTCCAGGCGCGAATCGCGGGCTCCGTGGCCGCGCCGCCGAAGGCGTCGGTTTCCGCCGTGGTCGCGTCTTTCAGCCGGAACAGGCGTTCGGTCGGTGTGCCGCCCGCGTCGATGGCGCGTTGAAGCGCGGACATGGCATGGTCGAGCCAATGGTTCAGCATTTGGAAGCGGAAGTCCGGCACATCTTTGAAATGCCAGTAGAAACTGCCCTTTGTCGTGCCGAGCGCACGGGCCAGGGGTTCGGCTTTCAGGGCGTCGGGGCCGCCGGAAATCAGGGCTTTGAAGCCTGCCTTGATCCAGTCTTCGGTCGTGAGGCGGGGTTTTGAAAGGGTCATCGAAAAAGCCATGCGTGAATTTGCACCAGCGTAATGCTGCGTTGCAGCAAAATCAAGCGGTTCGGCTTTCGGGCCGCTGAACGTGGCCAAGCGGCACAGGGCCGCGTGCCCCGCCAGCGCATGTTCTTCCTGCGGTGTCGTCAGCCAAGCAGGCGGCGGGCGATGACCTGTGCCTGAATTTCTGCGGCCCCTTCGAAGATGTTGAGAATGCGGGCATCGCACAGGATGCGGCTGACCTGGTATTCCAGCGCGAAACCATTGCCACCGTGGATTTGCAGCGCGTTGTCGGCTGCCGCCCAGGCAACGCGGGCACCGAGGAGCTTCGCCATCCCGGCCTCAAGATCACAGCGGCGGTCGTGGTCTTTCTCCCACGCCGAGAAATAGGTGAGCTGGCGCGCCACCATGATTTCCACCGCCATCATGGCGAGCTTGCCCGCAACGCGGGGGAAGGCGATCAGGGATTTGCCGAATTGCTTGCGGTCCTCGGCGTATTGCATCCCGACCTCAAGCGCGGATTGCGCGACGCCCACGGCACGAGCGGCGGTCTGGATCCGGGCGGACTCGAACGTCTGCATGAGTTGCTTGAACCCTTGGCCTTCGGTCCCGCCAAGCAGGTTGTCAGCGGGCACCTTGAACCCGTCGAAACCAAGCTCGTATTCCTTCATCCCGCGATACCCGAGCACTTCGATTTCGCCCCCCGTCATGCCCTCGGTCGGGAACGGGGTGTCTTCGTCGCCGGGGGTTTTCTCGGCGATGAACATCGACAGGCCCTTGTAGTCATCGGTCGCCGGGTCGGTGCGCGCGAGCAGCGTCATGACATTGGCGCGCGCAGCATGGGTGATCCAGGTCTTGTTGCCGGTCACGCTGTAGCTGTCGCCATCCTTGACGGCGCGGGTGCGCAGGCTGCCAAGGTCCGATCCGGTGTTGGGTTCGGTAAAGACGGCGGTTGGCAGAACCTCGGCCGCGGCGATCTTTGGAAGCCATGTTTCCTTCTGCGCATCCGTGCCCCCGGCAAGGATCAGCTCGGCCGCAATCTCAGACCGGGTCGCGAGCGAGCCGACACCGATATACCCGCGCGAAAGCTCCTCAGACACCACGGCCATCGAGGCTTTCGACAGGCCCAGCCCCCCGAAATCCTCGGGGATGGTCAGGCCGAATACGCCCATTTCGGCAAGCTCGTCGATCACCGACATCGGGATCAGATCGTCCTTGAGGTGCCAGTCATGGGCAAAGGGCACCACCTTTTCCTCGGCATATCGGCGAAACTGGTCACGGATCATTTCAAGGTCGTCATCGAGACCGGATTTGCCAAAGGTGGCGTGCCCCGCGTTGTCCTGCATCAGGGTGACGAGCCGCGCGCGCGCCGCAGGCGTGTTGCCCCCGGTCACAAGCGTCATTACCGCCGGTTGCATCAGCGCCCCGATGTCTTGCGGTCCCAGCCCCATGTCGATCAGCTTCGCAATCTCGCCCTGCGACATCGGGATGCCGCCCTGAATTTGCCAGAGGTATTCGCCAAAGGCGATCTGGTGCAGCAATTGCTCCATCTCGCCAAAAGTGCCCGCGTCCGACAGGTGCTCGGCCCAGCTTTGCATCTGTCGCAGGGCCTTGGTGTAGGTCGCAAGCCAGGCAAGGGCATGGGCGGCGTATTGGTTTTCTTCCAGCTTCGCGGGCGAGACCTTTCCATCCTCGACCACCATCGCGCGCACCGCTTCTTTGGCCTTGGTGAACACATCCTCGACGGGTGCGATGGCATCGCGCGTCAGGCGCGTGAGGTCGTCGAGAACGGGCGATGGCATGGTGGCGTCCTTGGGCATGTGAAGCTCCCTGAAATCTGTCCCGCCGTTGATAGGTATTTTGCAGGTGCAGCGCAACATTAATTCGCAGATGCAGCAAAATCGTTATCAAAATAACTCGACCGATTTCGGCTGCGGCTGCGGGGCGTTCCGGCTAGGATCCATCGACAGGTCAGAGGCGTGGGCTAAGATGCTTGGAATCATGGGGGAAATACCGCTCGTCTTGATGGCGGTTGCCACGGCGCTCGCGGTCTTCGCGGGCTTCGTGAAGGGGGCGGTGGGCTTTGCGCTTCCCATGATCCTGATTTCGGGGATGGGAAGCATTCTGCCCGCCGAATGGGCGCTTGCCGGTCTGATTCTGCCCACCTTGGTGTCGAACCTCGTGCAGGGGTTCGCCGGGGGATGGCGCGAAGCCTGGGGCGTGGTCACGCGGTTTCGCGTCTATATCGTCACGCTGCTCACCGTGCTGGCGCTGGCCGCGCAGCTTGTCACGCTTGTGCCCGACGGGGTGCTGTTCGGTCTCATCGGCCTGCCAGTGACGGCGTTTGCCCTGACCCAGATCGTGGGCTGGAGCCTGACGCTCGACGCGGCCCGGCGGCGCTACGAGATTGCGATGGGCGTGGTGGCCGGGTTGATGAGCGGGTTTTCGGGCACATGGGGGCCGCCGACGGTGATGTATCTTACCGCGATAGGCACCGGCAAACGGGCGGCGATGCGGGCGCAGGGCGTGATCTATCTTCTCGGGTCGATCATGCTGCTGGTGGCACACCTGCGCTCGGGCATCCTCGACCGGGACACGGTGCCATGGTCGCTCTGGCTGATCGCGCCCGTGCTCATCGGCATGTGGATCGGTGGCAAGGCGCATGCCCGGATGAACCCGGCGCGGTTTCGGCAGATGATGCTCTGGGTGCTTCTCGTCGCCGGGCTCAACCTGATCCGGCGTGGTATCATGGGATGAGCGTCAGCTAGTGATCGCGGGCCCCGCGCATTTTTCGAGGCGGATCAGGCTGTCTTCCGGCGGGATCACGAAAAAGGTCTGCCGCAACAAAAGCTCACCGTCCAGACGCAGCTCCATCGTCCATTCGCCAAGCTGGATTTCATAGGCGTCGTCGAACCGGAACAGCGAGAGCGACGTGGCATCGTCGTAGACCGTGTTCACCCATTCCTCGCGCTCGACCGGCGGGGTGCCGAAGGGCGGGTGGATGGTCGTGACAAGCACATTGGCCGACCCCGCCCCCTCTTCGAGCTTGTAGCGAATGCCGAACCCCATATCGAGCTCTCCGGGCACGATCGCGGATTGGAAATCGGGCGTGACGTCGCCTTCGATGAGGTCGATGAAGCCACGCTCGGTGCCCGGCGCGGCCTCTTGCCCGGTGGCCTCGATGGGGCAGAATATGCCGGCTTGCAGCAGCTCGATCGGGGCCTTGACGACGTCGCCGCCTTGGGCGACGGCGGCACCGGCCAAGGCCGCGAACGCCCCGCCGGACAGGGCGAGGCGTTTCAGGATATTTGCGACAATCCCCACGGATCAGCCGATCGCGGCGGCTTTCACATCGTCGTCGATGTAGTCGAGGTATTGTTCGAAATTCTCGGCGAACATTTTCACCAGCTTCGCGGCCTGGGCGTCAAAGGCATCCTTGTCCCCCCAGGTGCGGCGCGGGTCAAGCAGCACCTCGGGCACCCCGTCAACATGCACCGGCACTTCGAAGCCGAAGTTCGGATCCTTGCGGTATTCCACGTCCGACAGCGCCCCTTCGAGCGCGGCGGACAGCAGAGTGCGCGTCGCCTTGATCGGCATCCGCGAGCCGATACCAAAGGCTCCGCCGGTCCAGCCGGTGTTCACGAGCCAGCAGGTCGCCCCATGCTTTGCGATCTTCGCCTGAAGCAGTTTGCCGTATTCTTCGGGCCGACGCGGCATGAAGGGGGCGCCAAAGCAGGTCGAGAAGGTCGGGATCGGTTCGACCACACCCACTTCCGTGCCCGGCGTCTTCGACGTGAAGCCGGAGAGGAAATGATACATCGCCTGTGCGGGGGTCAGGCGCGCGATCGGGGGCAGAACCCCGAAGGCGTCGCAGGTCAGCATGACGATGTTCTTGGGATGCCCCCCCAGCGCCGTTTCCGAGGCGTTCGAGATATAGTGCAGCGGGTAGGCGCAGCGCATGTTGTCGGTGATCGAGTTGTCCTCGAAATCCAACTCCTTGGTCTCGTCGTCGTAGACCATGTTCTCGATCACGGTGCCGAACATCGAGCAGGTGGCGTAGATCTCCGGTTCGGCTTCGGCCGAAAGGTTGATCGTCTTGGCATAGCACCCGCCTTCGAAGTTGAAGGTGCCGCGGTCGGACCAGCCGTGTTCATCGTCGCCGATGAGAACGCGGGCGGGGTCGGCCGAAAGCGTGGTCTTGCCGGTGCCGGACAGGCCAAAGAAGATCGCGGTATCGACCGGGTTGCCCGGCGCGTGGTTGGCCGAGCAATGCATCGCCATGATGCCCCGACCGGGCAGGATGTAATTCAGTAGCGTGAACACGGATTTCTTGTTCTCGCCCGCGTATTCGGTTCCGCCGATCAGGATGATCTTCTTCTCGAAATTGAGCGCGATCACCGTTTCGGACCGACATCCGTGTTTCTTTGGATCGGCCTTGAAGGTCGGACAGTTGATGATGGTGAATTCAGGCTCGAATTCATCCAGTTCGTCACGCTCGGGGCGGCGCAGCATGGTGCGGATGAACAGCGAATGCCAGGCAAGCTCGGTCACCACGCGCACGTCGAGCCGGTTGGCGGGATCGGCCCCGCCGAACAGGTCCTGCACGAAATAATCCTTACCCTTCATGTGGTCGATCATGTCGGCCTGAAGCACGTCGAATTTCGACGGGTCCATCGGTGGGTTGTTTTCCCACCAGATGCTGTCTTTCACGTTCTCGGTTTCGACGACAAATTTGTCCTTGGGCGAGCGTCCGGTGTGTTTGCCGGTCGAAACCAGCATGGTTCCACCCTGACCCAGATGCCCCTCGTCACGCTTGAGCGCCTCTTCGATCAGGTCGGATTCGATGAGGTTGTAATAGACATTACCCAACCCTTCGATGCCTTGCTCATCCAATCGAAACGAAGGGTTCACCCGTCCCATGGTCATCATTGCGCTCCCACCCGGTCCTGCCGGTTCATTGTTGGTCCCCGATACCACGCTGTCGCCCGGTGGGGAGACCGTGATGCCGCGCCTATAACATGGCGATCTTGTAAAGGACTAGAGCACATCTCGGCGTTAGCGGTCACACGGCACCTGTTTGCGCAATCAGGCTGATTTCGCTTTTTTGCCCCGCCTCAAAACAGCCAAAATTAACCAATTATGATGCTCAATGGACTCATTCGCGTTGCCGATTCGCACTTGGGAGTTGATTTTCAACCGGTATTTGGATTCTATAGTGCAAAAAATTGGCAGAAACGAGCAGCACAAGGACATCATAAATGTCACGGATCGCACTGGTGGACGACGACAGGAACATCCTGACGTCAGTATCTATGACTCTCGAAGCCGAAGGTTTCGACGTCGAAACATATAACGACGGGCAGCAGGCGCTGGACGCGTTCAACAAGCAGCTTCCGGACATGGCGGTCTTCGATATCAAGATGCCGCGCATGGATGGGATGGATCTGCTTCAACGTGTGCGCCAGAAAACCAACATGCCGGTGATCTTTCTCACCTCGAAAGACGATGAGATCGACGAGGTTCTCGGCCTGCGCATGGGCGCGGACGATTACGTGAAAAAGCCCTTCTCCCAACGGCTTCTGGTGGAACGCATCCGGGCGCTCTTGCGTCGGCAGGATGCGCTCGATGGTGTCGTGATGCCGGACACCGAGGAGAACAAGGTGATGGTGCGCGGCGAATTGTCGATGGACCCGCTGCGCCACGCGGTGAAATGGAAGGGCAAGGACGTGTCTCTGACCGTCACCGAATTCCTGCTGTTGCAGGCGCTGGCACAACGTCCGGGGTTCGTGAAAAGCCGCGATCAGCTTATGGACGTGGCCTATGACGACCAAGTTTACGTCGACGACCGCACCATCGACAGCCACATCAAGCGGCTTCGGAAGAAGATGCGGATGGTCGATGACGAATTCTCGGCGATTGAGACGCTTTACGGTATCGGCTACCGTTATAACGAAGAATAGGGCGATGAGCGCCTTGGCGGGGTAGCGCTTGGTGAGGGACACGGAGGCATCCAACGACAGCGCCGATGTGGTGCTTGGCGAGGATTGGGTTGACCCCGAGTCCTCGGCGGATGCGGAACTGCGCGCGTCGCAGTCACGGCGAAAGTCGATCTCGGTCAACCGGTCGCCGCTTGCCCGCAAGATCATTACCTTCAACCTGCTCGGTCTCGTCGTGCTCGTGGCCGGGGTGCTTTATCTCAACCCGGTGCGCGATAGCCTTGTTGCGCAACGCGAACGCGCGCTGGTCTCAACCGCCGAACTGGTGGCGGAGATTTTCGAGGTGCAGCAAACCGTCGGGGCGCCAACCCCGCCACCGGAGGTTGACGCGACCACAGGGGCGACCACTGGGGCAGACCCGGCCCCCGATGCCGCTGAAGCCCCTGACATGGCGGATGCGCCTGTGTCCGAGGCGGGCATGACACCTGACGTTGTGCAAAGCGTGCTGGAACAGGCGCAGGTTTACGACAGCGGCGAGATCACGGTTTTCGGCGTGGATGGCGCGGTGCTCGGGGCGACCTCGGGCCTGTCTTCTGCTGCGCGACCGAATGTCGTCGGCTTGCAGGTTGACGAACGCTCAACGATCATCACTGATTTCCTGTCGCGCATTTGGGAAGCTGTGGCGAGCCTTGTGGCAGCCCAATCAAACGATCCGCCAACCCCGGTCGACAGTGTCGAATTGGCGCGCGAATTGCTTCCCGATGTCTACGGCGGGGCCACGCGCATCAAGGGCGGGCAGGATGTGAACGGGGCGACCCGGTTCACCGTTGTCACCCCGATCAGCGTGGATGGCACCGTGCGCGGTGCCGTGGCGCTGACCACCGTGGGGGGCGAATTGGACGCGCTGGTGCGGGCCGAACGTGAGCAGGTGCTCCAGATGTTCGTGATCGCCATTCTCGTGTCGATTGGCCTGAGCCTCGTGTTGGCCTCGACCATCGCCAATCCGCTCGCCGATCTTGCCGCTGCTGCCGAGATCGGGCGTGACAAGAACTCCGGCACGGTCAACGCGGGCCGCGTGCGCATCCCCGACTTGTCGGGGCGACCGGATGAAATCGGCCGACTATCCAAGGCCTTACGCGGCATGGTCGCAGCCCTTTACGACCGGATCGACGCGAACGAACAATTCGCCGCCGACGTGGCGCATGAAATCAAGAACCCGCTTGCCTCGCTCAGATCCGCCGTGGGCACGCTGCGCGTCGCGCGCAAGGACGAACAGCGCGAACGCTTGCTCGATGTCATCGACCATGACGTGCGCCGGCTTGACCGGCTGGTCAGCGATATCTCGAACGCCTCGCGGCTCGACAGCGAGCTGGTGAAGGAAGAAGAAGAAGCCTTCGATCTGCTCAAGATGATCCGCAACCTGACCGAATACCTCGGCAACGAGGCGCAGGGAAAAGGCGTCGATTTCATCACCGACTTGCCGCCCGACCCGATCGTGATCAGCGGTTTGGAAGCGCGGCTTGCGCAGGTCTTCGTGAACCTTATCACCAATGGGCTGAGCTTTTGTGACGAAGGCGACGCGATCCGTGTCTGGGCGCGCCACCGGGATAACCGCGTTCTGGTCGTGGTCGAGGACACCGGCCCCGGCATTCCCGAAGAGGCGCTCGCGAAGATATTCAACCGCTTCTACTCCGAGCGCCCCGAAGGCCAATTCGGCAATAACTCCGGTCTCGGGCTCGCCATTTCGAAACAGATCATCGAGGCACATGGTGGCGTGATCTGGGCCGAGAACATCCGGCCCACCGATGCCGACATCACCTCGGAGCCGCTGGGTGCGCGCTTCGTCGTGGGCCTGCCGGTTTGAACGCGGACAAGGGCAAGGACACGCCACCGCTTCATGCGTCGGCCATCGCGCTTGGTCACAAGGGCGTGTTGTTCACCGGCGCCTCCGGCAGCGGCAAATCCGCCATGGCGCTTGAGCTTGTCGCGCTGGGGGCCGAGCTTGTCGCAGATGACATGGTTCGGATTGTCGCCGGTGACGAAGGCTGGCCGATGCTGAGCGCCACGACCCGCTTGCGCGGGGTCATCGAAGCGCGCGGTCTGGGCCTCATCACCGTGCCGCACCGCGCCCGTGCCCCCCTGTCCCTGATCGTCGAGATGGACAGGACCGAGACCGCCCGCCTGCCGGATCAGGTGACGCGCGACATTCTGGGTCAGCCGGTGCCGGTGATTGCACGGGTTGACACCCCCCACTTCCCCGCGTTCCTTTTCGCCTATCTGAAAGGGGGTCGGGTCGCGGTGTCGCCGGGCGATTGACCGCGCGCGGCGCAAGATCCGAGGATAACGCATGATCGAAACGACCGACGCCTTTCAAACCGCGCCTCGCGTGGTGCTCGTGACCGGCCCATCCGGGGCCGGGCGCACCAGCGCGCTTCACGTGCTTGAGGATGTCGGCTTCGAGATCATCGACAACCTTCCCATCAGCCTCATTCCCCGGGTTCTGGGGGCCGCACCCCCCGACCGCCCCATCGCGCTGGGTATTGACGTGCGCAACCGGGATTTCTCGGCGGGCTCGGTGCTCGACCTGATCGACGGCGTCGACCTGCCGCGCCCTTACCGGATCGAGGTGCTCTATCTCGATTGTCGGCCCGATGTGCTGGTCAACCGCTATTCTGAAACACGCCGCCGCCATCCGTTGTCGCCCGACGAAATGCCCGAGGCCGGGATTGCGCGCGAAACCGACCTTCTGGAACCGGTCAAGGTGCGCGCCGATCTGCTGATCGACACCTCCGGGATGTCGCCCCATGATCTCAAGTCCGAGCTCAAGGCGGTTTTCGACCCCGAGGATGCGGTGGGGCTGTCTGTCTCGGTGCAGAGCTTTTCCTACAAACGCGGCGTGCCGCGCGGGCTTGACCTCGTGTTCGATGTCCGGTTCCTGCGCAACCCGCATTGGGACGAAACCTTGCGCCCGCTGACCGGCGCGAGCGCAGCGGTGGCCGCACATATCGCAGAAGACCCGCGCTATCCCCCGTTCTTTGAAAAAACCTTCGACCTGATCGAATTCCTGCTCCCGGCATACGGCGAGGAAGGCAAGTCGCACCTTTCCATCGGGTTCGGTTGCACCGGGGGGCGACACCGCTCGGTTGCCCTTACGGAAACCATGGCAAAGGCCCTTGCAGACAAGGGCTGGCGGGTGTCAATTAGGCATCGGGAGCTGGAACGTCTTGGGGACCGGGGCGTGCGGCGTGGGACCTAGGGTCATGGACCCGCAGAACTGAGGTTCATTGCGTGATCGGAATCGTGATCGTGGCGCATGGTGGGCTGGCCGGGGAATATCTTTCCGCGGTCGAACATGTCGTGGGCAAGATGGATGGCGTGCGGGCGATCCGGATCGCGGCCGATTGTGACCGAAGCCTCAAGCGGACCGAGATCATGTCGGCGGCGGATGCGGTCGATATCGGTGACGGCGTGATCGTCGTGGTCGATATGTTTGGCGGCAGCCCATCAAACCTTTCCCTGCCTGCCTGCGCCGGGGAAAACCGCAAAATCCTCTATGGCGCGAACCTTCCCATGCTCGTAAAACTGGCGAAATCCCGCCACGGAAGCGTTGAAGAAGCCAGCCGGGCCGCGCTCGCCGCCGGACGCAAGTATATTGATGCCATTGACGGCGCGGCGACCTGAGAGGACCCGACAACATGACAACCTCGCTGGCGCGGAAGATGAAGATCATCAATGAGAAGGGCCTGCATGCCCGGGCCTCGGCAAAGTTTGTCGATGTCGTGGAAAACCATGATGCCCGCGCGCGCGTGTCTAAAGACGGGATGGAGGCAGAGGGCGATTCGATCATGGGTCTTTTGATGCTCGCGGCGTCGAAAGGCACGGAAATCGAGGTCGAGACATCCGGGCCGCAGGCCGAACCGCTGATAGAGGCCCTTGATGCGCTTGTGGCTGACAAATTCGGTGAAGGCATGTAAAACCGGCTGACCGCGCGAGTCGAAATCACGGGAGCGTCCAGTTTGGACCAATCAATCGAGAAAATGACCCCGGCGCGTAACGCCGGACGTCACAGCGACAGTGAGCGCACGCAGGCCACCGCGACAGGGGGCCAAGGAACGCCGGAAGACCCGGTCCTGAACCACACGTATTCCAAACGTGATCTGAGCTACGCCACCACCTTTGACAACAAGCTTCAGGCCACCTTCATTCGCGCGATGGAGCTGTTCACCGGCAAACTGCAGGTGTTCCGGATGATCCGGAAATTCGAGCGTATGGGGGCCCCCACCGGGATCGAATTCTGGACCGGCGCGCTCAAGGCCATGGGGATCGACGTGCTCACCCCGCAGGAACAGATCGACCGCATTCCGAAAACGGGCCCGGTCATTGTCGTTGCCAATCACACCCATGGTCTGGTCGACGGGATGATCATGGCCCATCTCATCGGGTCCGTGCGGTCGGATTTCCAGATCCTTACACGCTCAGTTCTGACCGGTCTGGACCAGGCGGCGAGCTCTTTTCTGATCCCGGTTCCGTTTCCGCACGAACCGGACGCCCAACAGAAGGGCAAGGAAATGCGGGCAAAGGCGTTGGAGCGTTTGCGCGAAGGCGGCGTGGTTGCCCTGTTCCCGTCAGGCATCGTGGCGGCTTCGGACACATGGTTTGGCCCGCCGGTCGAGGCGGAATGGAACGTCTTTACCGCACAGTTGATCCGAAAGACGGGTGCGACGGTCGTTCCGATGCGGTTTCGCGGCGGCAACACGCGCGCCTATAACATCGCGAACAAGATTTCGGCGACCCTCCGGCAGGGGCTTTTGATCCATGAGATCGTGAAAGCCTGCAACAAGCCCGCTTCGCCCACAATTGGCGAGCCGCTGACCGAGGATCAGTTGACGCGGCTTAAGTCGGACCCGCGCGGGTTCATCGCGTGGCTGCGCAACCACACCCTGACCCTTACCGACTAAGCCGGATTGGGGCCGTTTCGTGACGCACCGTCGCGTCAGCGCGTCGGAACCGGCACCTCTCCGCGATAGTCGTAAAAGCCCCGCCCGGTCTTGCGGCCCAGCCAGCCTGCTTCGACATACTTGGTCAGTAGCGGGCAGGGGCGGTATTTCGTGTCGGCAAGCCCATCGTGCAACACGTTCATGATCGCGAGACAGGTGTCGAGCCCGATGAAATCGGCCAGCTCAAGCGGCCCCATCGGGTGGTTCGCCCCAAGCTTCATGGATTCGTCGATCGAGCGGACCGATCCGACCCCTTCGTAAAGCGTATAGACCGCTTCGTTTATCATCGGCATCAGGATGCGGTTGACGATGAACGCGGGAAAATCCTCGGCGCTGGCCGCGGTTTTTCCCAGCGATTCCACGACGCCCAGGCAGGTGTCGAAGGTTTCCTTGTCTGTCGCGATCCCGCGGATGAGCTCGACCAGTTTCATCACCGGCACGGGGTTCATGAAGTGAAAGCCCATGAATTTCTCGGGCCGATCCGTGCGGGTCGCAAGCCGGGTGATCGAGATCGACGAGGTGTTCGAGGTCAGGATCGTCTCGGGTTTGAGATGCGGGACGAGGTCTTCGAAAATCGCCTGTTTCACCGGCTCCCGCTCGGTCGCTGATTCGATCACCAGATCGGTTGGCCCAAGATCGCTCAAGGTGAGGGTGCTTGAAATCCGGGTCAGGGCCCCGTCCCGGTCAGCCGCCGAGATCTTTTCACGGCTCACCTGTCGGTCAAGATTGCCCTTGATGGTTTCCAAAGCGGCATCGAGCGCGCTCTGGTCGATATCGTTGAGCAACACCTCGTACCCGGCAAGCGCCATAACATGGGCAATGCCGCTGCCCATTTGCCCCGCGCCAATCACGCCTACGGTCTTGATCGTCATACCCGGCCTCATCGTCTGTTTGCCAGACATTAGGCTTTGGCAAAAGGCAGGCGCAACCCCGGACGCCATTAACCATGCGTGCAAATGACCGCAGCTTTTAGGTCTTTGGCAACGGGTTGATGCCACGCTCGGTGCCGGGTGAATAAAAATGGAGTGGGTGGTATGGCCTATGAATACCCGGGCGAGAGTGCCCTGGACTATGTCCCGTGTCGGTATGGAAGTTCGAAACTTTTGTTCCGGGGACCGAAACGCAAGCTGAATATGCCCTATGTGGCAGTGATCGGCGCAACCGAGACCTATGGCAAATTCGTCGAGATGCCGTATCCCGCGCTGACCGAAAGCACGCTGGATATGCCGGTGGTCAACCTTGGCACGGTCAACGCGGGGGTGGATGTCTTCACGCATGACCGGACGGTGATCGACATGTGTTCGCGCGCCGAGGTGACGGTGGTGCAGGCCATGGGGGCGCAAAACATGTCGAACCGGTTCTACGCGGTGCATCCGCGCCGAAACGACCGGTTCTTGCGGGCGTCAAACCTGCTCAAGACGATCTACCGCGAGGTCGATTTCACCGAGTTCAATTTCACACGCCACCTGCTTTCGGCCCTGCGCGCCATTTCGGAAGAAAAATTCGCGATGGTGGAACAGGAGTTGCGCGAATCCTGGGTTGGGCGGATGAAAACACTCGCCTCCGAGATCGACTCGCGCCTCGTGCTGTTGTGGTTGGCGGATCATGCACCGGATACGCCGGTCACCGACCCGACCCACGGGCGCGATCCGCTGTTTGTCGACCGCGAGATGATGATCGCCGTGAAGCCATTTTTCGAGCACATCGTCGAAGTTGTCGTGTCGCCCGAGGATGTCATGGATGGCTTTCCCGGCCTCGTGTTCAACGAATTCGAAGAACCTGCGGCACGGGGCAGCTTGGGAACAGTGGCGCATGCACAGGCGGCCTCGGCGCTCGACACCGTCTTGCGCGGGCTCCTGTGACGACCGGGCTACGAAAAAGGCCCGCCGATGGGCGGGCCTTTGGGTCTTTTGATCGTCTGCCGGACTGGGGCCCGGACGGGGATCAGAGCTTTTCGGTAAGCTCAGGCACAGCGTCAAAGAGGTCGGCGACAAGGCCGAAGTCAGCCACTTGGAAGATCGGGGCTTCTTCATCCTTGTTGATCGCCACGATGATCTTCGAGTCCTTCATGCCAGCCAGGTGCTGAATGGCGCCGGAGATGCCCACGGCAACGTAAAGCTCCGGTGCCACGACCTTACCGGTCTGGCCCACTTGCCAGTCGTTCGGGGCAAAGCCCGAGTCGACGGCGGCGCGCGAGGCACCGACAGCGGCCCCAAGCTTGTCAGCCAGCGCCTCGATGATCTTGAAGTCTTCTTCCGACCCGACGCCACGCCCGCCCGAGACGACGACGCCTGCGGAGGTGAGTTCGGGGCGGTCGCTTTCGGCCACCTTGTCCTCGACCCAAGCGCTCAGCTCGGAAGCAGCGGGTGCGTCGATGGTCTCGACCGGGGCCGATCCCCCGTCACCGGCCGCGTCGAAGGTCGAGGTGCGGAAGGTGATGACCTTCTTTTCATCCTTCGACTTCACGGTCTGCACGGCGTTGCCGGCATAAACCGGGCGCTCGAAGGTGTCGGCATCCACCACGGCGGAGGCATCGGAGATCACCATCACATCCAGAAGCGCCGCGACGCGCGGCATGATGTTCTTCGCGTCCGTGGTGGCGGGCGCGCAGATGTGGCTGTAGTCGCCCGAGAGCGACACGATGAGATCCGCGGTCGCCTCGGCCAACCGGTGGCCCAGGCTGTCGCCCTCGGCAACGAGCACCTTGGCGACCCCGTCGATTTTCGACGCGGCCTCGCCGGCATCAGCGGCAGAAGCCCCCGCGCAGAGCACGGTCACATCCCCGAGTTCCTTGGCGGCAGACACGGCTTTCGCGGTAGCGTCCATCGCGAGTTCGCCGGAATTGACTTCGGCAAGAAGCAGAACGGCCATTACACGACCCCCTTCTCTTTGAGTTTCGCCACAAGCTCATCCACGCTCTCGACCTTGATACCGGCCGACCGGGTCGGCGGCTCGGTGGTCTTGACCACCTCGAGGCGCGGGCTGACATCCACGCCGTAATCCTCGGCGGTCTTCTCATCCAGCGGCTTTTTCTTGGCCTTCATGATGTTGGGCAGCGACGCATAGCGCGGCTCGTTCAACCGCAGGTCGGCGGTGACGATGGCAGGCAGCTTTACCTCGATGGTCTGAAGCCCGCCGTCGACTTCGCGGGTAACTTTCGCGCTGTCACTGTCAAGATCGACCGCGGAGGCAAAGGTCGCCTGACCCCAGCCTAGGAGAGCGGCAAGCATCTGGCCGGTCGCGTTCATGTCGTTGTCGATGGCCTGTTTGCCGGCGATGACCAGCTCGGGCTTTTCTTCGTCGATCACGGCCTTGAGGATCTTGGCAACCGCCAGCGGCTCGATGTCGGTGTGAACGTCGTCGGCGGCGACCACGAGGATCGCCCGGTCAGCACCCATGGCGAGCGCGGTGCGCAGCGTTTCCTGCGCCTGCTTCACACCGATGGAGACCGCGATGACCTCCTCGGCCTTGCCAGCCTCTTTCAGCCGGATGGCCTCTTCGACGGCAATCTCGTCGAACGGGTTCATCGACATTTTGACATTTGCGAGATCGACGCCGGAACCATCGGATTTAACCTTGGCCTTCACGTTGTAGTCGATCACGCGCTTCACAGGCACCAACACCTTCATGAGCTACGTCCTCTCCTTTACGCCCGTGCTGGGCAATCTGTCTGCGCCATGGTGTAGCGTTCCCCGACCGGGCCCCACAATCCCAAAGCGACACTTTATTACGCTGCGACGCAGCGTTTCGGCAATTCGTGACTTTGCGCCACGCGCCAACCCTAGTTCTGTTGTTTCAAAAGCCGCTGCTTCTGACGGTTCCAATCCTGCTTGGCCTTGTCGGCCCGCTTGTCATGATGCTTCTTGCCCTTGGCGATGCCGATCTTGATCTTCGCGATGCCCTTGTGATTGAAGTAAAGCACGAGGGGAACGAGCGTCATGCCCTTGCGCTGCGTTTCGTTCCACAGGCGCGCGAGCTCTTTTTTCGACACCAGAAGCTTGCGACGTCGACGTTCCTCATGCCCCCATGTCTTGGCTTGCTCATAGGGCGCGATATAGCCATTCACGAGCCAGAGTTCCCCGTTCTCAACGGCGGCATAGCTTTCGGCAATGTTGGCCTGCGATGTGCGGAGTGATTTCACCTCGGACCCGCCAAGCATGATACCGCATTCAAGATCGTCCTCGATGGCATAGTCATGCCGTGCGCGCCGGTTTTCGGCGATCACCTTGTAATTCGGGTTGTCGTCTTTCTTGGCCATGGTGTTCCCATATAGGCGAGGCGGCAGTCCGGGGAAAGGGCAGGGGTCTTAATCGGTGAGATCGCGGATCATTCGGTAATTCGTCAGCGCCACGCCAGCGCGTTTCACGGTCTGCCGGGCCTCAGTGGTAAAGCCGCGCGCGGCGAAGAACGGATGCGCGGTTTCGCTGGCCTCGACGAAAAGCCGGGTCAGGCCAAGCGCGCGGGCCTCGGCCTCAAGGGCGTCGAAAAGCGGCCCGCCCGCCCCGCGCGGATGGGTGTAGAAGCAGTCTATGTGTCCGCATGGTTCTAGCTCGATGAACCCGACGACGTGGCCATCTTCGGCGATGAACACCCGCCGCCCGTCCGCTTCGCGCCCGGCAAACAGCGCAGGCTTAGGGGCTGGGCTCCAGGCGGCGCGCTGCGCTGGGCTGTAATGACGCGCGGCGGCCCCGTGGACCGCCGCGTGAAAAACATGGGCCATCGCGGATGCGTCCTCTGGCCGGTATCGCCGGATTTGGATCAGTTGATCAGCCCGGCATGGGTCATCGCCGCGTCCATTGCCGCGCGGGTGTCATCGGCCAAGGGCATGAGCGGCAGGCGCACGTCCTCGGCAATGAGCCCGAGCTTGGCCATGCCGTATTTCGCCCCCGCCACGCCCGGCTCCATGAACACGGCGCGGTGCAGCGGCATCAGCCGATCCTGAAGATCCAATGCCCGACCATAATCCCCGGCCAGCGTCGCTTCCTGCAATTGCGAACACAGCGCGGGCGCGACATTGGCGGTGACCGAGATACAGCCCACACCGCCCATGGCGTTGAACCCATGCGCGGTCGGGTCTTCGCCGGAAAGCTGGATGAAATCACGACCGCAAAGATCGCGCTGCCATGCCACGCGGGCAAGATCGCCTGTGGCATCCTTCACCCCAACGATCATCTCATGCTTGGCAAGCTCGGCCATTGTCGCAGGCGCCATGTCCACCGCCGAGCGCCCCGGGATGTTGTAGATGATGATCGGCAGCCCGACATCGGCAACGGCCAAGAAATGCGCGATCAGCCCCTGTTGCGTCGGCTTGTTGTAATAGGGCGTCACTACCAGCGCGGCATCGGCCCCGATCTCTTTCGCGAACTGCGTGAAATGCAGCGCCTCGACCGTGTTGTTCGACCCGGACCCCGCGATGATCTTGATCCGTCCCGCCGCGTGGTTGACCACGGTCTTGACCACGAGCTCATGCTCTTCGTGCAAAAGCGTCGGGCTTTCGCCGGTTGTCCCCACCGGGACGAGGCCGTGCGAGCCTTGGTCGACGTGCCAATCCACCAGATGTTTGAGCGCATCGACATCCACTTTGCCGTCCTTGAACGGCGTCACAAGGGCCGGGATGGATCCTTTCAGCATGTCACGCTCCTGTCTGGTTGGGGGCGGTGAGTCGCCCCAAGGTAAAACGCGGCGGAAACTAGCCGCGTTCGGAGCAAATGCCAAGAATGTGTGTTGCGGGCCGAATTTGTCGCGCTACCTATGCAGCTATGATTAGACGAGCTTTGCGCGCCGCACGCCTGATTTCCATGTGTTTCATCGCCTCTCTCTGGGCTGTCTTGCCGACCGAGGCACAGGAGGCGCGCGCGGTCGCCGCGCTTGAACGTGCGCTGGACACGATGCGGGACGGCGATTGGGCGGGCGCGTTGGAGGCGGCGGGCCCCGAAGGATCGCTGCCTTGGGATATTATCCAGTGGAACCGCCTGCGCGCGGGGCAGGGTAGTTTCGACGAGACGCTGGATTTTCTGGACCGGCGCGGCGATTGGCCAGGTCTTGGCCTGATGCGCGAACGGTCCGAGCGGACGATCCCGGACAACGCCCGCCGCGACGCGGTCTTGGCATTCTTCGAGGACAACATGCCGGAAACCGGAACAGGTGCCCTGCGCTACGCCCGCGCGCTGTGGGAAAGCGGGGATCGGGACGGGGCGATGGCCGAGGCGCGCCGGGGCTGGACCACGATGTCTCTCACCGGTGCTGAAGAAACCCAATTCATGTTGGTCTGGCCGAAAACGCTGGCTGATTATCACTGGGCGCGCATGGACATGCTGCTGTGGCGCGGATTGTCGAGCCAGGCCGAACGTCACATGGCGCGCATCGACACCGACCATCAGATTCTCGCGCGCGCCCGCATCGGGCTTCGTGAGGCAGAGCCCAGCGTCGACGCAATGATCGCGGCGGTGCCCGATGCGCTCTCGGACGACCCCGGCCTTGCCTATGAGCGGATGCTGTGGCGTGCGCGAAAAGGGCGCAACGAGAGCGCCATCGAATTGATCCTTGAACGCTCCGGTTCGGCCGAAAGTCTTGGGGAACCCGACCGATGGGGGTATCAGCGCCGTGTTCTGGCGCGCTGGTCGATGCGCGAGGGCGATTACCAGACCGCCTACCAACTCGCCGCGAACCATCACATCGACGAAGGATGGAACCGGGAAGATAGCGAATGGCTCGCCGGGTACCTCGCGCTTAGGTTCCGCGATGATACCGCCGGGGCGCTTGCGCATTTTCAAACCTTCCGGGCCACGGTGAACACCCCGATCAGCCTTGGACGCGCCGGGTATTGGGAGGGTCGGGCCTACGAGGCTCTGGGGCAGCCGGAACAGGCCCGCGCCGCCTATGGCTTCGGGGCCGAGCACCAGACCGCGTTCTACGGGCTCTTGTCGGCGGAAAAGGCCGGTCTGCCGCTCGACCCGAAGCTTGCGGGGACCGAGGCGTTTCCGGATTTCACCACGACGAGCTTCTGGGGCACGCCGTTGATGGAAGCTGCGCGCCTGACCTGGGCGGCGGACGAGATGTATCTGACCGAGCGTATGGCGGTGCATCTCGCCGAACGGCTCGACCGGGCCGAAACCGGCGCCTTGGGCGACTGGGCGGTCAGCGTCGGGGCCCACCACGTGGCGCTGATGATCGCCAAGCACATGGCGCGCTTTGGACAGGTTCTGGAAGCCGCCTATTTCCCGATGCCTGACATCGGGCGCGGCAACCCCACCGTTCCGCGCGCATTGGAGCTGTCCATCGCGCGGCGCGAAAGCGAATTTGACCCGGTCGTGCGGTCGGGTGCGGGCGCGATGGGGTTGATGCAGCTCATGCCCGGCACCGCGCGCGACATGGCCAACCGGGTGGGCGTGGACTATGCGCAGGCGAAGCTGACGCAGGACATGGAGTATAACACCCGGCTGGGGAGTGAATACCTCGCATGGTTGATGGAGCGGTATGGCGACAACCCGATCCTGATCGCGGTCGCCTATAACGCCGGGCCCGGGCGGGCGAACCGTTGGCAGGAAACACTGGGTGACCCGCGTGACCCGGATGTGGATGTGGTCGACTGGATCGAGATGATTCCGTTCAACGAAACCCAGACCTACGTGATGCGGGTGACCGAAAGCCTGCCGATCTACGAAGCGCGCCGTGCGGGTGAGACGCCCGGTGGCCCGCTCAACTTCGTCGCAAGGCTGAAGCAGCGGTAGGTTTGCGCTTCAACTGCCGTTCCCGCCAGACGGTGAACAGCCCGGCCCCGACCACGATCGCCGCCCCCAGCGCGGTGGGCAGGTCGAACGCTTCGCCAAAGAAGGTGAGCGCGATGATCGACACGAAGACAAGCTGGAAATAGGCAAAGGGCTGCACCGCGCTCGCCTCGGCCTGCTCGTAGCATTTGATCAAGAGGAAATGCCCGAGTGCGCCGGTGATGCACAGGGCCCCCATCCAGATCCAGTCCCGGGGTGCCATCGGTTCCCAGTAGAACACCCCGATTGCCGTGATCGCGATGGCTCCGGTGGTGCCGGTCCAGAAAAACGACGTGGCCGCGCTGTCGCGTCGGGCCACGTAGCGGGTCGACAGGCCGTAGACCGCGAAAAGAAAGGCCGCGAGAAGCGCGATGAGAGCTTCGGGTGTGAAGACCGCAAACCCCGGACGCAGGATCACGAGAATGCCGATGAACCCCACCCCGATGGCCGCCCAACGGCGTGGCCCAACCTTTTCGCCAAGGATCGGACCGGACAGGGCCGCGATCATCAGCGGGTAGGAGGCAAAGAGCGCATGGGTCGGGATGAGGCCGAGGATGACAAAGGCGTAAACCGTCGCGACGATCTCGAAAATCAAAAGCACGCCGCGAAAGGTTTGCAAAAACGGTTGCGTGGTCGCGGCGGCAGCACGGATACCGCCCGGGCCACGCGCCGCGACCGCGATGACGAACAGCGCGAAGAACCAATACCGGATCATCACGATCATCCAGACGTTGTAGGTGTCGGCAAGCAGCCGCGATACGCCGTCCTGCACCGCGAAGACAAAGACGGCGGCGATCATCAGGGCAATGCCCGCGCGCGTGTTGTTCTGGCTCATGCGATCCTCGCAACGGTCATGTGGCGCTTGCGGCCAAAGCCCGGCACACGGGTGACGGTAAAGCCCGCCTGTTCAAGCCCGCGCCGCACGAACCCCGCCGCCGTATAGGTCGCCGCGCTCCCCCCCGGGGCGGTGTGACGTCCGACCTCGGCCATGAGCGCGGGGGACCAAAGCTCGGGATTTCGCGCCGGTGAGAACCCGTCGAGAAACCATGCATCCGCCTGCCCGGCCCAGGATAGAAGCGTGTCACGCGCATCCCCCACGATCACCTCGACCGTGAGTGGGCCAAGCGCGAACCGCCGCGCACCCGTCTCCCATGCCGTGAGAAACGGGTCCGCGATGGCGCGCGCTTCGGGAAAAACCGCGAGCGCGCGGGCAATGTCGGAGGTGGCCATCGGATAGGCTTCGAACGAGGTGAACCTCACCGGGGTCTGGCCGGCAACCAGCGCGAGCGCCAGCATGTTCAACCCGGTGCCGAACCCGAGTTCCGCGACATGGAACCCCGGCCTCAGGCGGGCGGGTAGGTCATTGCCGCCGAGAAACACGTGCCGGGTTTCCTGAAGCCCGTTCTCAAGCGAGAAATACGGGTCATCAAAGCGGGTCGAAACGGGCACCACCCCGTCCCGCCATTCCAATGCCGCGCTCTGGTCCTCGCCCATGGTTTCGCCTATTCGCAACGTAAGGCGTGGACGATGAAGGAGGGCGTGGTCCTTGGCAATGGTCGATGTGACGGTGCGTGGTGCGGGGGCCTTCGGGCTTTCGGTGGCCTATGCCTGTGCGGCGCGCGGCGCGCGGGTGCGGGTGATTGATCCGAACGGCGTCGGGGCGGGGGCCTCCGGCGGGTTGGTCGGGGCGCTGGCCCCGCATGTGCCGGAAAACTGGAACGCCAAGAAGGCCTTCCAATTCGACGCGCTGGATCGGGGGGCGGCATTCTGGCGCGAGATCGAAGAGGTCGGCGGGCAACCGTCAAGCTATGCCCGAACCGGGCGGCTGCAACCCATCGCCGATGATGATGCGCTGGCCTTGGCGAAGGCGCGGGCTGAGACGGCCCGCACGCTTTGGCAAGGCCGCTATCGGTGGGAGGTGGTCACGGCACCCGATTGGGCCCCGATCACCCCGACCGGCATGGTGATACATGACACGCTTACCGGGCGGATGTTTCCGCGAAAGGCGGTTGCGGCGCTGGCCGCGGCGTTTGTCGCCCGCGGGGGCGAGATTGTGCGCGAGGCGTCGGACGAGGGCGCGGTGGTCTGGGCCACCGGCGCGGCCGGGCTTGTCGAGATGACCCGCGCGCACGGGCGGCTTGTCGGTGCGCCGATCAAGGGACAATCCGCGCTCCTTGCCTTTGACGCGCGGGATTTGCCTCAGGTGTTCGCCGATACGGTCCACATCGTGCCGCATGCCGATGGCACCACCGCCATCGGGTCCACGACTGAGCGCGAATTTGATGATCCGGTGGGCACGGATACCCAGCTTGACGCGGTGATTGAGCGCGCGCGGGCGGTGCTTCCCGCCCTGGCCGATGCGCCGGTGATCGAGCGCTGGGCGGGCCTGCGCCCCCGCGCCCGCACCCGTGCCCCGATGCTGGGTGCCTGGCCGGGCAAACCGGGGCGCTTCGTGGCCAACGGCGGGTTCAAGATCGGCTTCGGCATCGCGCCCGAGGTCGGGCGAGTGATGGCGGATCTTGTGCTTGACGGTGTCGATGGCATTCCCGCCAGATTGCGGGTCGAAGACAACCTTTGACCGGGCGACTACACCCGGCGCGCCGGGCAATCGACAAGGTGGTCGTTCACCAACCCGCAGGCCTGCATCCAGGCATAGACGATCGTCGGCCCGCAAAATTTGAACCCGGCCTTTTTCAGATCCTTTGACACGGCGGTTGAAAGCGGCGTGGACGCCGGCACCTCGGCCATGGCTTCGAAATGGTTCACCAGTGGCGCGTGATCGACATAGGACCAGATCCGGTGTGAGAACGCCTCGCTCCCGCCCATGTCGAGATAGGCCTGCGCATTGGTGATGGTCGCCTCGATCTTGCCCCGGTGGCGCACGATGCCCGCGTTGGCCAAAAGCCCGGTCACCTCGGCCTCGCCCCACTGCGCGATGATCTCGGGTTCAAAGCCTTTGAACGCCGCACGGAAAGCCTCGCGTTTGCGCAGGATGGTGATCCAGCTCAACCCGGCCTGAAACCCGTCAAGCACGAGCTTTTCCCAAAGTGCGCGCCCGTCATGTTCCGGCACGCCCCATTCGGTGTCGTGGTAGGCGACATAAAGCGGATCGTTCCCGCACCAGTCACAACGTTCGCTCATCGTGGTTTCCCCCGGTCTTTACCGTCTTGGCAAAATTTTACGGCTTCTTAGCAGCTTTGGCGCAAGAGTGGCGAGACAATGGTGCGAGAGACGAACATGCCCGACCCCGATGTTTTGAAGCCCGAAGACCCGGACGTGGAATTTTCCAGCCCGCTGACCATGGCGATTCGGTCGCGTGACCGCGATACCATGACCATGGTGCGCCGCGCGGTCGAAACAAAACAGGTGATGCTGGCCTTTCAACCGGTGGTGCGGGGCGCACACCCCGAAACCGTGGCGTTCTACGAGGGCTTGATCCGCGTGCTCGATCATACCGGGCGGATCATTCCGGCGCGGGAGTTCATCGAGGTGATCGAAGAGCAGGAGCTTGGGCGGGTGCTCGACACCCTCGCGCTTCAACTCGGGATCGAAGCGTTGGAGGATGAACCGAGCCTGCGCCTGTCGATCAACATGTCGGCCCGCTCCATCGGATACCCCCGCTGGCAACAGGTGCTGAAACAGGGGCTGGAACGCGACCCGACGGTGGGTGAACGGCTGATCCTAGAAATCACCGAGCGGACGGCGATCGTGATGCCGGAGCTGGTGCAGGTCTTCATGACCGAGACGCAGGCAAAGGGCGTGTCCTTCGCGCTCGACGATTTCGGCGCGGGCTACACGGCGTTTCGGTATTTGCGGGACTTCTATTTCGATATCCTGAAAATCGATGGGGAATTCATCCGCGGGATCACGACCAGCCCGGACAACCAGGTGATCGCCGAGGCCATGCTGTCGATGGCGCGCCATTTCGACATGATGACCGTGGCGGAAAGCATCGAGACCTTTGAGGATGCGCAATTTCTCGCAAACGCAGGCTGCGATTTCCTGCAGGGCTATTTTTTCGGCGCGCCGACTGTGCGACCATGGTGGAGTGACAGGATGCGCCGCCGCCATGCCTGACCGCGCCACGACGCCAAAGATCGACGCGCGCCCTCTTGCGGTTTGACCCAACGTCTGGTCGCACTTGAAAAATTCTGCAATGCGGCATAACCCTGAGGCACAAACGGATGCCGGGAGGGGAATCGCAGATGCGTGACGTGGCGTCCGTCGTTCATGTTCCGAGCCCCCTTTTCGTTTTTGGGACCGGAAACCGACTGAAGAGGACTTCACATGACCAATGTCGTAATCGCTTCCGCCGCGCGCACACCGGTAGGCAGCTTCAATGGCGCCTTTGCCAATACCCCGGCACATGATCTGGGCTCTGCGGTTCTGGAAGCGCTCGTCACCCGCGCCGGGATAGAAAAGACAGATGTGGACGAAACCATTCTCGGCCAGGTTCTGACCGGCGGGCAGGGGCAGAACCCGGCACGCCAGGCCCATGTGAACGCGGGGCTTCCCATCGAAAGCGCCGCCTGGAGTATCAACCAGGTGTGCGGCTCGGGCCTGCGCGCCGTCGCGCTTGCCGCGCAACATATCCAGCTTGAGGATGCAGGCATTGTCGCTGCGGGCGGACAGGAAAACATGTCGCTCAGCCCGCATGTCGCGCACCTGCGCGCCGGGCACAAGATGGGCGACATGAAATTCATCGATTCGATGATCAAGGATGGCCTGTGGGATGCCTTCAACGGCTATCACATGGGCCAGACCGCCGAGAACGTCGCCGAGAAATGGCAGATCACCCGCGATGCGCAGGACGAATTCGCTGTCGCGTCGCAGAACAAGGCCGAGGCGGCGCAGAGCGCGGGCAAATTCGCGGATGAGATCGTCGCCTACACCGTGAAGACCCGCAAAGGCGAAACGGTCGTGGACCAGGACGAATACATCCGCCACGGCGCGACCATCGACACGCTTCAGAAACTGCGCCCGGCCTTTGCCAAGGACGGCACCGTGACCGCCGCGAATGCCTCGGGCATCAATGACGGGGCGGCTGGCGCGCTGTTGATGTCGGCGGACGAGGCCGAGAAGCGCGGCATCGAACCGCTGGCCCGGATCGCATCTTATGCCACCGCGGGCCTTGACCCGTCGATCATGGGCGTCGGGCCGATCTTTGCCTCGCGCAAGGCGTTGGAAAAAGCAGGGTGGAAGGCATCGGACCTTGACCTCGTCGAAGCCAACGAAGCCTTCGCTGCGCAGGCCTGTGCGGTCAACAAGGACATGGAATGGGATCCGGCGATTGTTAACGTGAACGGTGGCGCCATCGCGATTGGCCACCCGATCGGCGCGTCCGGTGCGCGCATTCTCAATACGCTCTTGTTCGAGATGCAGCGCCGGGGTGCCAAGAAGGGCCTTGCCACATTGTGCATCGGTGGCGGTATGGGCGTGGCCATGTGCCTTGAGCGCCCGTAAGACAAACGCTGGAAACGGGGCACTTCGGTGCCCCTTTTCAGTTTGGGCGGCATTTCTTGAGTAATATTGTTGCGCTCATCTTTTGTATTGAGTAACAGAGTTACCGAAGGCAGATAATGAGGGAGGAGACACCATGGCACGTGTTGCATTGGTGACCGGAGGATCGCGCGGTATTGGCGAGGCGATTTCCAAGGCACTGAAAGACGTGGGATACGACGTCGCCGCGACCTATGCGGGAAATGACGAAGCCGCCGCGAAATTCACCGACGAGACCGGCATCAAGACCTACAAATGGAACGTGGCCGATTACGATCAATCGAAAGCGGGCATCGAACAGGTCGAAGCCGACCTTGGCCCCATCGACGTGGTCGTGGCGAACGCGGGCATCACCCGCGACGCACCGTTTCACAAGATGACCCCGGAACAATGGAACCAGGTGATCGACACCAATCTCACCGGCGTTTTCAACACCGTGCACCCGGTTTGGCCGGGCATGCGCGAACGCAAGTTCGGGCGCGTGATCGTCATTTCGTCGATCAATGGCCAGAAAGGCCAGTTTGGCCAAGTCAATTATGCCGCCACGAAGGCCGGTGACCTTGGGATCATCAAGTCACTGGCACAGGAAGGCGCGCGTGCCGGAATCACCGCCAACGCGATCTGCCCCGGCTATATCGCCACCGAAATGGTCATGGCGGTGCCGGAAAAGGTCCGCGAATCGATCATCGCGGGCATCCCTGCGGGTCGCTTGGGCGAACCTGAGGAAATCGCGCGCTGCGTGGTGTTTCTTGCCGGTGACGATGCAGGGTTCATCAACGGGTCAACGATCACGGCGAACGGCGCGCAGCACCTCGTGTGACGCGCCCACTCCGGGAGGAGGGGAGAACCGGCCTTTCGGGGCCGGTTTTTTCGTGCCATGAGAACGCGATGTCCGAAAACCGCGCCACATTGATCGGGTTCTCTGCCGTGCTTCTTTGGGCACTCCTCGCGGTGTTCACGGTCGGCAGCGCGCCCGTGCCCGCCCTGCAGCTTAACGCGATGGCCTTTGGCATCGGGGGCGCCATCGGCGTGATCTGGGTGCTGGCCACAGGCGGGGTAAAGCGCCTGCGCGGAGTGCCGATCCGGGTCTATGTCTTTGGCACCCTTGGTCTTTTCGGGTATCACGCGTTCTATTTCACCGCCCTGCGGCTGGCCCCCGCGGCAGAAGCCGGGCTGATCGCCTATCTCTGGCCTTTGCTGATCGTGCTGTTTTCCGGCCTGCTGCCGGGCGAACGTTTGCGCGCCGGGCATATCTTGGGCGCGGTGGTCAGCTTCGCCGGTGCCGCCCTGATCCTTGGGCAGGGTTTTGGCGGCTTCGCGCGCGGGTCGGCGGCGGGATACGGGTTCGCAGTGCTTTGTGCGCTGACGTGGTCGAGCTATTCAGTGTTGTCTCGCAGGCTGGGTGCGACCCCGACGGAAAGCGTGGCCGTCTTCTGCGTGGCATCGGCGGTCTTGTCGACGCTTGCCCATGTCGGGTTGGAAGAGACGCAATGGCCTGTCACCCTGACCGGCTGGCTGTCGGTCGCGGCGCTCGGGCTCGGCCCGGTTGGCTTGGCGTTCTATACGTGGGACGTGGGCGTCAAGCGCGGCAATATCCAGCTTTTGGGAACGGCGTCCTATGCCGCTCCGCTGTTATCGACGCTGGTCCTGATCCTCGTGGGTGCGGCCCAGCCCAGCCTCATGTTGGTGGCCGCAGCCCTTCTTGTTACCTTGGGTGCCTTGATGGCGGCCCGGGCCGGGCGAACGCGCCGCGCGCGGCCCTGACCGACCCTTCGATCAGGTGGTCGCGAGACGCTCGATCTCGTCCTTGAGACGAAGTTTCTTTTTTTTCAACGCGGCAATTTCCGCGTCGGGCACCCCCGGGCTTCGCTGTGCGTGGTCAACCTGTTCGGAAACGGACGCATGTTTCCGACGGAGCTCCTGCAAGCGTGCGCTCATGTTCATGGGGGTCCTCCTTTTCGTGTGAAAGTAAGAAAATTTCAGCACAGAAATCTGATATTGTCACGAAATCGTTTCAACAAAAGGTCGGTTTGGCAAACAAATGCCAAAGATCGGCCCCCGCTTCGGTCAGATATTCAAAACCCGCCTGTCCCAATCAAACACGGTGCTCAGCCGAGCGGCAGAGGCGCGCCATCACGCAGGATCGCGGATACCTCGGGCCGGTAGCTGTCGACATCCCCGGCATGGGCCGCCCCCGCGTGCATAATCAGGGGCGCGGTCAGCCGAAACGCGGCGCGCCCGCCCTTACGCGCCTGCACGATGACAAGCACGGCGTCCCGCCCGTCGCGCGGGACAAGCGGCTTGACCAATTGGGATCCGAGACGGTCATCCATGGCCCCGAGGATCTCTGGCAAACGCTCGGCCTTCTGGACCAGCGTCAAATAGCCGCGGGGTTTGAGGCGGCGGGTCGCGATGTCGATCCATGTGGCCAGCGACGTGTCCTCGAACAGGGCCGCCGCGCGCCCGGGATCGTGCGAAGCCGTCGAACGGTCGCGCAGGTGGTAGGGCGGGTTCATGATCACGTGATCAAAGCTCGCGTCCCGGATATCTGGCGGAAGCGCGGCGAGATCTGCGGTCACCACGGCCATATCTATCCCGTTTTCAACCGCGTTGCGCGCGGCGAGATCGGCGTAATCCGGTTGCCGCTCGACCCCGGTCACAGACAGGCCCGGAACCCTTTTGGCAAGGCACAAAGCGGCCGCGCCCGCCCCGCATCCAAGGTCCAGCACCCTGTCCCCGGGTCGTGCGGCGACCGAGGCGGCGAGAACCACGGGATCGACCCCGGCACGGTAGCCATCACGCGGTTGCAACAAGACGAGATCACCGCCCAGAAACCTGTCTGCGCTCAGCGCAGTCGGGGGAAACCCCATGCTCACGTCTCCCCGATTTCGATCCCGTTGTCGGTGAGCGCGCGGCGCGCCCGAACAAGGTCTTCTTCCCGGACCATGAGCCGACGTGGAAGCACGCCGATAGATCCTTCAAGGGCGCTCATGTGGACGTCCATTGGAAAGCAGTCTATACCTTCGCCGGACAGGAGCGCGCTCGCGAAGGCGATCAAGGTAAGGTCATTTGTGCGCAATAGCTCTTTCATGCTTGGGTCCTAAGGCGTATTGGGTCTTCTTGTCGAGAGGTATGCCTGATCGGAACATGCCGAGGTTTGCGGGACGGACGATGAACATGCTTGATCAGAAGGCACACAAGCCGCATGAACGGCTCGCGGCGCACCTGAGCGACGATCTCTCGGCGGTCGATGACATGATTCGCGGTCGCATGGCGTCGGAACATGCCCCCCGTATTCCGGAAGTCACCGCGCATCTGGTCGACGCCGGGGGCAAGCGGCTTCGCCCCATGCTGACCCTCGCGGCGGCGCGTCTGTGCGGGTATGAGGGCGACAAGCACATCGTGCTCGCCACCGCGATCGAGTTCATTCACACCGCCACGCTTTTGCATGACGACGTGGTGGACGAAAGTGCACAGCGCCGGGGGCGCCCGACCGCGAACCTTTTATGGGACAACAAGTCGAGCGTTCTGGTGGGTGACTACCTTCTGGCCCGTGCGTTTCAGCTGATGACCGATACCGACAGCCTGCGCATTCTCTCGGTGCTGTCGAATGCATCGGCAACGATCACCGAAGGCGAAGTTCTGCAACTGAGCGCGGCGCAGGATATCGCCACCACCGAAGAGATTTATTTTAAGGTCGTGCGGGGCAAGACCGCCGCGCTGTTCGCTGCCGCCACGGAGGCGAGCGGCATTCTGGCCGGTGTGTCCGAAGCCCGCATCGCCGCGCTGCGCGACTATGGCGATGCCTTGGGGATCGCGTTTCAGGTGGTTGATGACCTGCTGGATTTCTGGGGCGGTGAAACGACCGGCAAGAATATCGGGGACGATTTCCGCGACCGAAAGCTGACCCTGCCGTTGATCAAGGCGATCGCGGCCTCGGACGAGGATGAGCGGGCATTCTGGAAGCGGACGCTTGAGAAAAACAGGCAGGACGCGGGTGATCTTGACCAAGCGCTCGAGATCATGAACCGGCACGGCGCGTTGGAAGAGACGCGGCAGGCGGCGCTGGGTTGGGCGGCCAAGGCCAAGACGGCGCTTGCGATCCTGCCGGACGATCCGATCCGCGACATGATGTCCGAGATCGCCGACTACGTGGTCGAGCGCATCAACTAAGCGTCGCGGGCGTGATCCACCACGCTGGCTGATCTCGTGCAAGAGTTTCCGCCCCCGCTTCGGCATCTTCGCGTGTTTCGAAAAGGGCAAAGCAGGTCGCCCCGGAGCCCGACATGCGGGCAAGCCGCGCGCCAGAGAGCGCGCCGAGCGACGCGATTACCTCGGAAATCACCGGTTCTGTCTTGATAGCCGGGGCTTCCAGATCGTTGCGCTGGGCGGCGAGCCAGTCGATGAGGTGTCTGGTGCCCGGCCAGCGCGGCAGCGCCTTCGACATCGGCTTGTTCGCCTTCTCGGTCAAGGCACCGAACACCGCCGGTGTCGCCACCTCGACCCCCGGATTGGCCAGAACCGCGTGAAGCGGGGGAAGGTCGGGGACCGGGTCCACGATCTCGCCGATCCCCGACATGCGCGCGGCCTGTCGCATCAGGCACACCCGGACATCCGCCCCAAGCTCAACCGTGCCTTCGGGGAGCCGTTTTTGCCCGGTCAGATCGGAGATCGCCAAAAGCGTGGCGGCCGCGTCCGAAGAGCCGCCCCCGATCCCGGCGGCGGCGGGCAGGTATTTCGACAGGGTGATCGCGACGGGGGTATCAAACAGCGCGGCTGCTTTCCACACGAGGTTCGAGGCATCGGAAGGAACGCCTTGGGCCATCGGCCCGGTCACATCGAGCGACAGGGTCTCGGCAGTGCGCACCGCCACCCGGTCGCCCACGTCGGCAAAGACCACGAGACTGTCCAGAAGGTGATAGCCATCGGCGCGCTGCCCGGTGACATGCAGCGTCAGGTTCACCTTGGCGGGCGCAAAGACTTTACTGAACAGCGGCCCGTTCCCCGTATTCGATCCGCTCGCCGCCTTCTTCCTCAAGCACCTGGTCGAGACCGACTTCGAGCTTTCGGCGAATGCGATCGGGCTTCAACTCGTTGAGGTCGGTGTCATCGGTGATGAAGGACAAGGCGCGGGACCATTGAAACTCGGCCTCGCGGGTGCGCCCCACGGCCCAGTAGACGTCGCCAAGGTGGTCGTTCACCACCGGGTCGACGGGCATCAGTTCAACCGCCTTTTCCATGGGTTCGACCGCTTCGGCGTAGCGACCAAGACGGTAGTAGACCCAGCCGAGACTGTCGACGATATAGCCTTCGTTCGGGCGCGCCTCGACCGCCGTGCGGATCATGTCCAGCGCGGTATCAAGGTTCTCGCGCTTCTCGACGTAAGAATAGCCAAGATAATTCAGTACGGCGGGCTGGTCAGGTTCAAGTTCGAGCGCCTTGAGAAAATCGGCCTCGGCCTGGGTCCAGTCCCCCTGCCGTTCGTTCGTGATCCCGCGTGAGAAATAGACCGCCCATTGCTGCGGGATTTCTTCGGGATAGAGCGCGATGGCCGTGTCATAGGCATCGGTCGCTTCCTCCCATTGTTTCGAGTAGCGGTATTCATCCCCAAGCGCGATGTGAACCGGGGCGAGGTCGGGAAACCTCTCGGCAAGATCGACAAGCGTTTCGATCGCCTCGTCGGGCCGGTCCGAGCGGCGCAGCGCGGTGGCCTTGCCCAACATTGCCTGCGGATAGGCGCGGCTGTCCGGGTCGATCTGGTCATAGGTATCGACCGCCAGATCGTGGTTCGTCATTCTCTCGAACACATTCGCGGCCAGCAGGACCGCCGAGACGTTGTCGGGGTTCAGGTGCAGCGCCACCCGCGCGTAAATCAGGATAAGCGTCGGGTTCGCGTCATTGGCAAGCACTTCGCCAACGTTGTAAAACAATGCCGAAAGCCCATCCTTGGGCGATCGTATCGCGTTGAATTCAAGCGGCTTTCCCGCTGCAAGCTCGGCGCGTAAGGTTGCGATCTCTTCGTCGCCAGTGTTGGGCAGGCGGTCGTCGATCATCGCCACCGCATCTTCGTTGCGCTCAAGCTGGCTCAGGATCTGGGCATAGGCGATGACGCCCGCACGGTTGAGCTCAAGCTCGACCTCTTCGCCCGAGAGAATGCGCGCGGCACCTTCGAAATCGCCGACATAGGCCAGCGCCTGTGCCTTTTGGAACGCCGATACCTGCCGCGCCATGTCATCTTTCGACAGCTCGTTGAAAATATCGAGCGCGCGCGACATCTGGCCTTCGCCGATGGCGGACCATGCGAGGATCAGGGGGTCCATCAGACCGCCGACCGAGAAGCCCTCGTCATATTGCGCCTGCACCTCGGCCCAGTCTTCGCGCTCCATCGCGTCGCCCATCAGGACCAGCTGGGCCAATTCATTGTCCGGGGCAAGCTCGGCCAACCGCCGGGCAACCGGCACCGCTTCTTCAAGCTGGCCAAGACCGAGATGCGCGATCACCAGCCCTTCCATCATCCCCGGATTGTCGGGGCGGCGGGCAAGGGCCGCGGTCCCGTAATTCACCAAGGCCTTGAAATCCGCGTTCTGGTCTGCCGACCGGGCGGCGAGATAGGCGCCGGTGAAACCGGTCTCGCCCTGTGCGTGCGAGGTCAAGGGAAGGCTCGCCACGAGCGCGGAAACAGACAGCGCGCGCAGAACCCGGCGGAAGGGGATTGTCGATTTGGGCAAGATAGACCTCGCTTCGGTTAGCCACGATGGAACGTAACCCTTCGTGCGAGGCGGTTCAACGCAGGGCGGCCAATAGACCGCCCTGCTATCATACATGTGACAACTCACATATTCGGGTAATTCGGCCCGTCACCACCCTGCGGCACGACCCAATTGATGTTTTGCGACGGGTCTTTGATGTCGCAGGTCTTGCAGTGAACGCAGTTCTGGAAATTGATCTGGAATTTCGGACCATCGTCGCCATCGACGACCTCGTACACCCCGGCGGGGCAATAGCGCTGCGCCGGTTCGGCATACTTGGGCAGGTTCACCCCGATCGGGATCGAGGCATCTTTCAATTGAAGGTGACAGGGCTGCTGCTCTGCGTGGTTGGTGTTCGAGAAGCTGACGTTGGTCAGCCGGTCGAACGAAAGCACCCCGTCGGGCTTGGGATAATCGATTTCCTTGGCTTGGTCCGCCGGTTTGGTCGCGTCCGCGTCGCTCTTGCCATGGCTGATTGTGCCGAGGAGCGAGAATTTGAAGATCGACTGGAACCACATGTCGAAACCACCCAGCCCGAGCGACGCGATGAGCCCGCGTTTGGACCAGAGCGGTTTGACGTTGCGCACCGGCTTTAGGTCCTTTGCCACCGGACCACTGCGCAGCTCGGTTTCATAGGCGTCGAGCGTATCGCCTTCGCGGTCCTCGCCCAAGGCGGCATGCACGGCGTCAGCCGCGGCCATACCGGACCACATGGCGTTATGGTTGCCCTTGATCCGGGGCACGTTCACCAGCCCGACCGAACAGCCCAAAAGCGCGCCCCCCGGGAAGGCGGCCTTTGGCATCGACTGCCAGCCACCCTCGGAAATGGCCCGTGCGCCGTAAGCCACGCGTTTGCCGCCCTTCAAAAGGCGCGCCACCTCGGGATGATGTTTGAACCGCTGGAATTCCATGTAGGGAAACAGGTGCGGGTTTTCGTAATTCAGATGGACCACGAAGCCCACGATCAACTGGTTGTTCTCGGCGTGGTAGATAAAGCTGCCCCCGCCCGCGTTCTTGCCCAGAGGCCAGCCCATGGTGTGGGTCACGGTGCCCTCGCGGTGCAGCGCCGGGTCGATATCCCAGATCTCCTTCATCCCGAGACCGTATTTCTGAACATCGCGGCCCTTGGACAGATCGAATTTCCCGATCAGCTCTTTTGCAAGCGATCCGCGCACGCCCTCGGCGATCAGCACGTATTTGCCGTTCAGCTCCATGCCCGGTTCATAGCCGTCGCCGGGCGTGCCATCCGGGTTCTTGCCGAATTCGCCGGCAACGACACCACGCAGGGATCCGTCTTCGCGATACAAAAGCTCGGAACAGGCCATGCCGGCATAGACCTCGACCCCAAGCGCCTCGGCCTGTTCGGCCATCCAACGGGTGACGTTGCCCATCGAGACGATGTAGGTGCCGTGGTTGTTCATCAGGGGTGGCATTGGCCAGTTGGGAATGCGGATATGACCCGCTTCGCCCAGAAGGAGGAAATTGTCCTTCCTCACCGCGTTTGTGATCGGCGCGCCCTTGTCTTTCCAATCCGGCATCAGCGCGTCCAGTGCACCGGTATCGAGGACTGCACCCGACAGGACATGCGCCCCGACCTCGGAGCCCTTTTCCAGCACCACGACCATCAGGTCTTCGTTGAGCTGTTTCAGACGGATGGCGGCGGACAGACCGGCGGGACCGGCCCCGACGATCACCACGTCGACATCCATGGCTTCGCGTTCGATTTCGGCCATATCGGCATCTCCCTGCGACATAAACTTGCGTCTTGCTACAGGGTGCTCATGTGGGGGTCAATTGCGTCGCGACGTTAGTTTGCGGGGCAAATTTCCGTGTTAGCGCCCACGCGAGCACCACCACGAGGATCGAGGCATATCCATCGACCGCGTAGTGCCACGCGAGATAGACCGAGAGGAACTGAAACAGGCAAACGACGGCGACACCAAGCGGGATGAGCCAGCGTGACAGGTCGCTGAGGTAACAGGCGAGCAGCACCGTCATCGCGACATGTACCGAGGGGAACGCCGAAATACCCGAGCCGAACTCCTGCGCGTTCTCGGAATAGGCGATCCACAGTCTGTCGTGCAGCACGCCGGTCGAAGACGCCCCGATCCCGCGCGCTTCGAGCGAGGCGAGGAGGGCGGCAAACGTATCACCGCCCAGCAGGCGGTCGTAATAGATCGGGCCGGCCGACATGAAAAGCCCGGCCAACACGTTTCCAAGGAAGAACAGGATGAAGAGATAGATCATCGAATACCGCGCCACGCGCGCTTCGTTCGGGTCGAAGAACGCCAGCAGAAGCGGGAAATAGAGCGCCGGGATGATCCAGAGACCGACATAGACCGCATCGGCAAAGACCATCGGAAACTGGATCCAGTCCGCGTGGGTCAGAACCCATGGGTCCACGCCGCCGTGCAGGACCCTGTCGATGTCGGCGAACATGGGATCCGCCCAGAAGGCGTTCACCAGCGGCAAGGCGCTTTTCACCATCGGAAAGATCACCGAGATTGCTGAGCAGGCAACAAATGTTCCGATGATCATCGGAACCCTTTCGCGAAACCCCTTGTTCCATTGGGTCACGGCCACGGCCCCAAGTGGGATGAGGACCCACCACGCGAGATGCCAAAACCGGGAAAACATGCCCGGGATCGACGCGATCATCTGCGCGATCTTGAGTTGCGGGTCTTCGCGGGTGAGAAGCACGAAAATAATGCCAAGGGCCACGTAAATGGCGGTCCAACGGAAAAAGATCGTCATTGCAAACTGCTCGATTTTGCTTTTCTTTTGTCGGAACGATAGCGTAAATCCCGTTCGCTGCCCATGAAAAAACTCGGACGATGACACCAGTTCGGGTGGGGCAACAGCAGACGAACACCGAAAAGCAAATAGGCTCATGGAAAAGATCCTTCTGACCCGCGCGGGGCACACCGCGCTGAATGACGAATTGAAACATCTGAAGTCGGTGGAACGTCCGGCCATCATCGCCGCCATTTCCGAGGCGCGCGAACATGGCGACCTGTCGGAGAACGCCGAATATCATGCCGCCCGCGAGAAGCAGAGTTTCATCGAAGGGCGCGTGAAAGAGCTTGAGGGGATCATCGGGCTGGCCGAAGTGATCGACCCGGCGACGCTGTCGGGCGGGATCAAGTTCGGGGCGACCGTGCAGCTTGTCGATGAGGACACCGACGAGGAAAAGACCTACCAGATCGTGGGTGAACCTGAAGCCGATCTGGAAAATGGTAAGCTCAACATCAAATCGCCGCTTGCGCGGTCGCTGATCGGCAAGGAAGAGGGCGACAGCGTCGAAGTGCGCACGCCGGGTGGCGAGAAATCTTACGAAATCCTCGCAATCGAGTATAAATAGGCCAATCGAGCCACCGAGGGCCGCAATGGCGCCGAAAGACACAGATCCCGAGTTGAACCTGAGTGGCAAGGTGCCGCAGGGCCGTGGCGTGGCCGCGCCCGAGGTGATCGCCGCGACGTTGTCGGGTCTGTGGCTCGCGGCCTGCGTGGTGTTCTTCGTGGTGCTCGACAGCGGGCTGACCACGCAGGGGGCTGCCGGGTTTGTCATGACCCTGATGGCGGTGTTCCTGCCGGTCGCGATCATCTGGATCGGGGCCTCGGCGGCGCGATCGGCGCGGGTGATGCGCGAAGAAACCCGGCGCCTGCAATCGACCATCGACACGATGCGCCAAAGTTACCTCACCCAATCGCTGCCCCACAGCACCCATGATCCCGCGGTTGAGGCGAAGATCGCGCAACTGGAAGAGGCGCAGAAGCAGACCGAGCAGACGGTGGCGATGTTTTCGACCACCCGTGATCTCGTGCGCCAAGAGGTTGAGCGGACACCACCCGCGACCCAAGCGCCAGCAGATGCGGGGCAAGGCACGCTTGCGTTGGACCCGCAGCCCAGCGATGAAGCGCCGTCTCTCGACAAGGACGAATTGATCCGGGCGCTGCATTTCCCGGAAAACGCCGAGGACGAAGCCGGGTTCGCAGCCCTGCGCCGTGCCCTGCGCGACCGAAAGGTCGCAGGTCTCGTGCAAGCCGCCCAAGACGTGCTCACGCTGTTGAGCCAGGATGGCATCTACATGGATGATCTGCGCCCGGATCGCGCCCGGCCCGATATCTGGCGCCGGTTCGCAGCAGGCCAGAGGGGGCGCGAGGTCGCCGCTTTGGGCGGTATCCGCGACCGATCTTCTCTCGCGCTGACCAACGGGCGGATGAAGGGCGACCCGATCTTTCGCGACGCCGCCCATCATTTCCTGCGCCGGTTCGACGAGGTGTTCGTCGCCTTCGAAGAGGACGCCAGCGACGAAGAGGTGTCGCGTTTCGCGAATACCCGGACCGCAAGGGCCTTCATGCTGCTTGGCCGGGTGACCGGGACGTTCTCCTGAAAAACGCCTGTTACAGGCCGGTTTCGCGCGCGATCTCGGCCCGCGATTTGCGTGCCCTCTCGGTCTCGGATTTTAGCTGACCACAGGCGGCCATGATGTCTTCGCCCCGTGGCGTGCGGATCGGCGAGGCATATCCGGCCTTGTAGATGATATCGGCGAACCGGCGAATGCGGTTGTTTGAAGACCGTTTGTACGGCGCGCCGGGCCATTCGTTGAACGGGATCAGGTTGATCTTGGCCGGAATGCCCTCGATCAGCTTGATCAACCGGTATGCGTCCTCGTCGCTGTCATTCACACCGTCGAGCATCACGTATTCAAAGGTGATCCGCTCGGAATTCGACAGTTTCGGGTAGTCCTTCAGGGCCGCAAGAAGCGTCTCGATGTTCCATTTCTTGTTGATCGGGACCAGGGTATCGCGGGTCTCATCGGTCGTGGCGTGAAACGAAATGGCGAGCATGCATCCGATCTCTTCGCCCGCCCGCGCGATCTCGGGCACGACACCGGAAGTGGACAGCGTGATGCGTCGGCGGCTCAGGCTGATGCCTTCGCCATCCATCGCGATCTTCATCGCGTCGCGCACCGCGTCGAAATTGTAAAGCGGCTCACCCATGCCCATGAGCACGATGTTCGAGACAAGGCGGGGGGTTTCGCCCATCCCCTTGCCCGCGGGAACCCAGTCTTCAAGATCGTCACGCGCCATCATGATCTGCCCCACGATCTCGCCCGCCGAAAGGTTGCGGACGAGCTTCTGGGTGCCCGTGTGGCAAAACGAACAGGTCAGCGTGCATCCAACTTGGCTGGAGACGCACAAGGTGCCCCGGTCTTCTTCGGGGATATAAACCACCTCGACCTCATGACCGCCCGCGATCCGGACAAGGTATTTGCGGGTGCCATCCGTGGAAACCTGGCGTGAAACGAGCTCGGGCACGCGGATCTCGAAATGCTCCGACAGCATCGCCCGGTAGTCTTTCGCGAGATTTGTCATCTCGCCAAAGTCGCGCACGCCCTTTTGATAGATCCATTGCCAAAGTTGGCCTGCGCGCATCTTGGCCTGTTTGTCCGGCGTCCCCGCCGCGATCAGCGCCGCGCGCAGCGCGTCGCGGGTAAGGCCGACAAGGTTCACCTTGCCCGCCCCCGCGCCGTCCTTGCGGGGAATGGTCAGAACGTCCTGAGTGATCGGGGCCGAGGCCGTCATATCGCGTGTATCCCTTGGAATGTTGCGCCCCATATAGGGGATTCACACTCGATTTCAAAAAAGAAAACGCCCCGGACAGCCGGGGCGCATCCTGTCCTTTCGGGCGCGCGGGTTTATTCGCAGCGCGCCCCCGCGTCTTCAACCGCAGCGGTGAACCCCATCAGCGAAAAGGTATCCTCGGTGCGGGTTCCGCGCGATGAATTGCCCACGACAACCGCGTCGGCGCCGCCCTTCATCGCCGCAATGATCTCCTGATCCGCGTCGGGCCCTGCCGACCACGCCCATTCACCATCCGTGAACAGGTCATAGGTTTCGCTGCCGACGGTGAGTTTCACGGTCGATCCCTCGGCAAAAGGATAGCCCCCGGTGAAGCTCACTTCGCCGGTGCCGTTGTCGCCCCGGTAAGAGACGAAAAGAAGGATGTCGCCGCGCCGCACGGCGACCGAGCGGCCTTCCTTGGTGTTGACCGTCTCCTTTGGCTTCGAGACGCTCCAGCATTCCTGCGGATCGCCATCGACAAAGACGCTCCAATCGGTGTTCGCAGCGACCCGGTTGTCGCTTTCCTGTGCCATGGCAGTGGTCGCGGTGAACGACAGCGCGATGATGCCAAGCCCCCGAAGAATAGGTTTTGTCATGTCTTAAACAGCCTCCAGCTGCTCTGCCTCTTGGGTGCTTGCCCCAACCGTCTAAAGCGGTTTTCCATGGCGAAGCGACCGGTTTCAACCTTGCAGGCGAACAATAACGTGTTTTGGCAGTATTTTGAAAGCCCCGTTGGCGGAAAACCGCAATCCGGCATGGGTGTGCCGGATGCTGTCCGGGGGATCAACCCGTGACGAATTCGTCGGCGGAATATCCCTGCAGGAACAAAAGCGCGGTGAGATCGCCGTGGTTCACCCGGATATCGCATTGGGCGGCCACCGATGGCTTGGCATGAAGCGCGACGCCCGCGCCCGCAAGGCCAAGCATCCCAAGGTCGTTCGCCCCATCGCCCACGGCGATCACATCGGCGTGGGACAGGCCAAGGCGCGCGGTGATGTCCTTCAACGCGGCCACCTTGGCGGCCCGGCCAAGGATCGGGTCCGCCACCGCGCCGGTCAGCATGCCATTCGCGATGCCCAGCGTATTGGCCCGGTTTTCATTGAAGCCCAGCACCTGCGCCACATGCGCGGTGAACGCGGTGAAGCCCCCCGAAACCAGCGCGGCATGGGCCCCGTTCCGGCGCATCGTCGTGACAAGCGCACGCCCACCGGGCATGAGCGTGATGCGTTCGTTCAGCACCTTGTCGATGACGCTGACGGGGAGCCCCTTGAGCAGCGCCACGCGTTCGCGCAGCGCGTCTTCGAAATCAAGCTCGCCGTTCATGGCGCGTGCGGTGATGTCGGACACATGGGCGCCCACGCCGGCCTCGTCGGCCAGTTCGTCAATACACTCCTGCTGGATCATCGTGCTGTCCATGTCGGCCAAGAGCATGCGTTTGCATCGCCCGGCGGCAGGTTGCACCACCAAGTCGAAGCCAAGCGCCTGCATGTCTTCCCACACAGACCAGCGATTGTCGGGCATCACCGGCATTTCGAATTCCGCCACCTCGCCGCGTTTGAGCCATTTTGACCCGCCACCACCCCAGGCGGCGGCAAGGGTTTCGACCAGCGTCGCGTCAAGCGCGTTCTGCCCCGGTGCGCAGAGCAAGGTGGTGATGAACATCGGCCCCTCCGTTTGTCATGCCCCGGTTATACCGGCGCAGCGCGAAGGAAAAGCCCCCGGGCCGCCTCACCGGTCCGGCACACGCAGCGCATCGACCGCGCCCGCCGAGATTTCATCGCCCCCGGCGAGGACAAGAATGGTCTCACCCTTCTCGACCCGCGCCTCAACGATCTCGGAATAGACTGACATCTGCCCTTCGGACAGGATCCCGGTCGCGTCATAGGCCTGCATGTGAAAGGTGTAGTCGCCGGAAGGAAACAGCTTGCCATCAAGACCGATCCCGGCCCATTCGACGGGCGCGTCGCCAAGCGGAATCTGGACCCGGTCCACCTGCTGCCCCGCCGCATCGCGCACGACCATGAAGGCCTGCGATGCCCCCGGCGGAATGTCTGGCGTCACCTCGACCGGGTGCAGGTCGAATTGCGCGGGGGCGGGGGCCCGCGCCTCCATCCCGACCCAACCGACGAGATCGGACATGCTCATGACCCCAAGTTGGTTTTGCACCGCTTTCAGAAGATCGTTGGTCTGAACCTGCTGTTCCACGCCCGAAAACGTGGCAAGCTGCACTGCGTAATCCGAGCTTTCGACTGGGTTGAGCGGGTCCTGGTTCTCCATCTGGACGGTCAGCATCTTCAGAAACGTTTCGAAGTCCGAGGAAATCTTTGCATTCCCGCCACCGGGCGACCCGCCGGGCGCGGTGGCCGCCGGCGTGCCGTTGGCGGCGAAGGCGCCGTTTTGTATCGTCGTCATGGGGTGTCCTTTCGTCCAATCATAGCCGGAGATCCATACCTCCGGCGCTCCCCGCCGCCCCCAACCCCCTGACTGGGGCCGGCGCGCGCGCAGGTCCGTCAGCCGGACCCTCGGCAGGGTCGGTGGCCTGTCCCGGGGGTGCGGGGTCACCGCCATCCCCGGTGTCACCGCGTCTATCATCCGAACCGAAGTCGAACTGAAACGTCTCGTAGCCCATGTCGCGAAGCTCCTGCTCCAGCAGGTCGAGATTGCGTCGGATCAGGTCGAGAGTTTCGGGGCGGTCGGCGGCAAGCGCAACGGTCATCGACGCGCCATCGCTGGAAAACGACAGGCTGAGACGCCCCAGATCCTCGGGCCTGAGCGTCACGTCGATCCGCCCGTCTCCATTGGTCCGGATGACATCGGCGATCTGGGCGGACACGGATCGCCCGATTTCCGGGCGCGGCGGCGGACCTGTATCGGTGAGCGTGGCGAGCGACCGCTCGCCGCGTGGCGCGTCGCCCGGCGCGCTCTCGCCCCCCGTCAGCTCTGGTGCGGCGTCGGGTGCTGGCACGATTTGCTCGGGCAAAACCGCCACGGCGGGATGCGCCGTTGTTTGCGCCGGGGCGGGCATCTGGTCTCGCGGCAGGGGCTGCGTGGCGCTATCCGGTGCGTTGGCGCGGCGCGCTGCCCTTACAAGCATGCCCGTATCGTCTGCCGAGTCTTTTGCCCCATCCTTGCCGGTGACCTGACCCCGCCACCCGTCCGGGCGCGGCGCGGTTTGGGGCATCGGTGCCGACTGCACGATCTTCTGTGCACCTGGCACGGCGGTGTGCGCGGTGTGGTCAGGCGCAGGGGGCGCGGCACCCTGCCGCTGCTCCGTTTCCGCCCCGGTGCCGCGTAGAGGCAGATTGGCAGGCTGCGGCACAGTTCTCTGTGTCACGGCGGGGGCCCGGTCCGCCTTTTGACTGGCAGGACCATGAGGTGGCGCGTCGCCCGCGGTTCTCGGGGTTTCATCCGTTGCCGCGCCCCCTACCGAAGCCCTCCCGGTGTCCGTAACCCTGACGGTACCGTCCCCGAGGGGGGGCTTCGCCTGATGGCCTTCGCCCGCTGGCAAATCCGTCCTGCCGGACGTCGCGGCGGGCGTTGGCGTTGTGCCCTGTGGCATCCCGGTGCGCGCTGGCGCGGGATCTCCCAACGGGCCGTGCTCCATCGAAGGTTTGGCGGAAGTGGTCGACACGGCGGAATGATCCATGGTCCGCACCGCGTCGGGGGATTGCGCAACAGGCGTCGCAACCGCCATGCTCGGCTGACGCAAGGCGGCTTTTTGCGGCTGCGGGGGGTGCGGCCCGGTTGTGGTCGAAGCGCCGATCAGCGCCCCGTCTGCCGGACCTGCGGTCTTTCCCGTGGTCTTTCCCGCGACCTTGTCCAACGCCCCTCCTGCGTCGACGGCCAAGATGGTCTTGTCACCGTCCGGGGCCAAGGATGGCGCGTCGCCCCCGGCGTCACCACCCTCCCCGATCCTCGGGGCGGGCAGCGGTTCTTTCGGCGTGCTGTTCGGTGTTGGACCAAGCCCTGCATCCTCGGGTGTTTCCCGTGTCACGGCGTCGGTGTCGCCGGAAACACCGTTGCCCTGTGTCGCCTGCGCCCGCGTTTCGGACGTTTCAGATGCACCGTAGGCCTGCGCAAACGCCTCCGGTTCGGACGCGGTGCCTCGTCGTCCGGTTGGCTCGGTCTGACGCGTGGTGTGCGCCGCTTGGGGGCCCATGAGGGCGACGTGGGACGGGTCCATGATGTCTCCGGGTGTTCTGACGCCGAATGCGGCCATCCTCACAGATTGCCGTTACCGAAATCTTTACCGCCGTCAGGCAAAGTCGAGAAAATCCAACCCAATCGAGGCAAGGCTGATGACACCGATTCTTCCCAACGCCGGCCCCGCGACCCCTGTCTTGCCCGGCAGGGACGCGACCGATACCCAGTTGCGCGACGCGGCGCGCGAGCTTGAGGCGACGTTTCTCGCGGAAATGCTCAAATCCGCGGGACTTGGCGAGATGCCCGATGCCTTTGGCGGCGGCCCTGGGGAAGAACAATTCGCGTCCTACCTGCGGATGGAGCAAGCCCGGCAAATGACCCAAGCGGGCGGGATCGGCTTGGCAGAAACTCTGTTTCACGCATTGAAGGAGCGGGCGGATGGGGCTGTTTGATCCGCAAAATATCGTCGACGCCTTCAAGGATCATCTGGACCGTGAAAAGGCGATGATCCTGAAGGGGGATCTTGATGGCGTAGACAGGCTCTCGCGCGAAAAAGTGCGGCTGCTGACCCGTGTCGGTCGGGCCCAGGTGGATCACGTCACGCTGGAGAACCTGCGGGGTCGGGCCGAGCGCAACAACCGGCTTCTGGCGGCCTCTGCGCGCGGGTTCCGCACGGTGCAGGAGCATTTGAAACAACTGGCGGACATGCCCGCGACGCTTCAGACCTATGACCGCGACGGGCAGCGCGCGACCTTGGGCCAAAGTCGAACCGATTTCAACAAACGCGCGTGACCCGGGCGCAGCGCATTCCTGCGTTTCGCGTAAAATCCAACACATCTCGAAGGTGCTGGTTCACGGTTCTTTCAGCATTGGTCCCCCAAGGTGCAGGCGCATCCTGAGGGGGTGGCGCGGATCCGATCATCACGATCCGCAGAGGTCAGAATGACTCCGTAGCCCGCCATGCGCGGGTTGACCTCTAAACCCGGCGAAAATCGCCGCCAGACTGAAGGAAACGACGAAATGTCTTCCATTCTGACCAACTCCAGCGCGATGGTCGCGTTGCAGACACTCAAATCCATCAACGGCAACCTGCAATCCACGCAGTCGGAAATCTCGACCGGGAAATCGGTTGCCTCGGCCAAGGATAATTCCGCGGTCTGGGCCATCTCGAAGGTCATGGAATCCGATGTGAACGGGTTCTCCGCGATCTCGGATTCCCTCTCGCTGGGTGAATCGACCGTCGCGGTCGCACGACAGGCCTCGGAAACCGTGACCGATCTGCTGACCCAGATGAAAGGCAAGATCGTCGCATCGCAGGAAGAGAACGTGGATCGCGACAAGATTCAGACGGACATCACGGCGCTGCGCAACCAAATCTCGTCGGTTGTCGGCGCGGCGCAGTTCAACGGGCTTAACATGGTTCAGGGGACCGATGACGTGAATATCCTGTCGTCTCTCGACCGTGGCTCGGACGGCACCGTAACGGCCTCGAATATCACGGTGGCGCGGCAGGATCTGTCCTCCGATGCCGGTGTTTATGGCAACGGCGGCACGGACCTTAGCGGGAACATCGTGATCTCGACCGGCAACGCGGCCATCGATTCGTCCGCTGCGGCGCGCGATCTCGACCTGACGTTCGCCGGTGGGGCGACCGACGATATCGACTTTGCGATCGGCGGTACATCCTTCACCGAAGCCTGGGATACCGATATCGGGACAACCATCGACAACCTCGCGGCATCGATCGATGCGCTTGGGTTGACCGGCATCTCGGCATCTTCGGACGGCTCCGGTGTTTTGACGCTTACCAACACCAACGCCTTCGACAACGCCGCGATCACATTCGATTCCGGTGCGACCAACACCGTCGCCATCACCAACAACGGTGATTCGAGCGAGGATGCCGGTGCGGCAGCCGGTGCGGGGTCTGCGACGCTGGTGTACCGGGCCGAAGATGTGGCGATGTCCACCACCGCGCAGGTCAACGAGGGCGACAGTTACCGCGTCTCGGTCAACGGCAGCAATTACGACTATGTTGCCGGTAGCGGTGAGACGATGGAAGACATTGCCAAGGGTCTCAAGACCGCCATTGACGGGGGTGGAGAAACCGGTGTGGCCACCAACGTGGTGCAAAATGCCGACACGGGCGCCTGGACGGTTCAGGTCGATTATGACGGTACCGACGCAACCGCTGGTGCGACCATGGCGCTTGCCATCAACGGTGAAGACGGTGGCACGGCCTCGGGCGGTCTCTTTGGTCTCGACAACATCGATGTGACCACCAACACGGGGGCCTCCGCCGCGCTCGGCAACATCGAAACGTTGATCGACAACACGATCGACGCGGCCGCCTCTTTCGGTTCGGCAGCGGGCCGGATCGAAACCCAGAGCGAATTCATCGGCAAGCTCACCGATTCGCTCAAGACCGGCATTGGGTCCCTGGTGGATGCGGATATGGAGGCGGCCTCGGCGCGTCTGCAAGCCCTGCAGGTTCAGCAGCAGCTTGGCACCCAGGCGCTCTCGATCGCCAACCAGGCACCGCAGAACATCCTGTCGCTGTTCCGGTAACGGCAGCATTGATGGGGCGCCAAAACGGCGCCCCATCCCTCACCTCGTGACCCACCCGTGACCGGAAGGAATTCCCGTGACCGCTATGAACATGGCCAAAACGGCCTATGCCATGAACCAGGTGCCGATCCGCACCTCGCGTGGCAACGAATACGAAGCCTTTGCCCGCGTGACGCGCCGCCTCAGATCCAACGCCGACCTTGGCCCCGAAGGCTTCTCCCGGTTGGCCGAAGCGCTTCACATGAACCGTCAACTCTGGACCATGCTGGCCGCCGATGTCGCCGAAGCCGAAAACGCGCTGCCCCGTGAGCTGCGCGCGCGCATCTTCTATCTCGCTGAATTCACCGCACAGCACAGCCGAAAGATCCTGCAAAACGCAGAGACGGTGGATGTGCTGGTCGAAATCAACACCGCCATCATGCGCGGCCTTCGCACCCGGTCGGAGGCAGCATGAGCGGTCTTGTTCTCAAGCTCGGGCCCAAGGAACGGGTTCTGATCAATGGCGCCGTGATCGAAAATGGTGACCGGAGGTCGCGCCTGTCCATCATCACGCCGGGGGCCAAGATCCTGCGTCTGCGCGATGCGATCCATCCCGAAGAGGTGCATACGCCGGTGCGACGGGTGTGCTACATCGCGCAGCTTGTCCTGTCCGGCGACGCGGACCCGGACGAAGCGAAGCTACAGCTTTATCGCGGGATCGAACAATTGAGCCAGGTGCTCACCGACCCGGACAGCCGCGCACAGATGGCCCATGCGACCGACGCGCTTGCCGAAGGGCAATTCTACCAGGCCCTCAAATGTCTCAGGGCGCTCTTGCCCCGAGAAGAGCGGTTGATGAGCACCGGGAACGCGTCCACCGGATCGCGGGCCCTGTCATGACATTCCAGCCGGTCGTTCCTTTCGGCGGCACGGCCGGCTGGGCCTTCCTGCAACGCACGCAGGCGGCACAACGGGAGGCGTTCGAAACCTCATCGCTGATCCAGCGCGATGTCGACTACTTCTCCAAGAACATCGCCAAAGTTGAAACCGCTGCGGATCTGGTCGGAGATTACCGGCTGATGAAAGTGGCGCTGGGGGCCTTTGGTCTTGACGATGATTTGCCGAACAAGGCGTTCATCCAGAAGGTTCTCGAAGAAGGATCACTTGATCCCGACAGTTTCGCGAACCGGATGATCGACAAGCGCTATCTTGCCCTGACAGAGACATTCGGACTGGATCTCGCCCCTCCGAACACACAGCTTTCCGATTTTGCCGACAGCTTGATTGACCAATACAAAACCCGACAATTCGAGATCGCGGTGGGCGGGCAAAACGCCGACATGCGGCTGTTGCTGGGCCTCGAACGCGACCTGGGCGCGATTGTCGCCTCGGAAAATACCGACAACGGGCGCTGGTACGGGGTTCTGGGCAATGAGCCCTTGCGCCGCGTGTTCGAGACCGCGCTGGGCCTGCCCCCGGAAACCGCAGCCCTCGACATAGACAGGCAGGTCGAGGTGTTTCGTGAGAAATCCGACACCATCCTGGGCCAAGCCGAGGTCTCCGGTTTCGCCGATGGCGAGGCCATGGAAGCCTTGAGCCGTATGTTCCTTGTGCGGGCCGAGCTAAGCGCGGGGGCATCGGGTCTGTCACCGGGATCCATTGCGCTGACACTTTTGCAAAACAGGCGCTAGGCGGGTGGTCCCGGCAACTGGTGGACCAGGTTTGGAATAAGTCTATCTGACCCTTTTACCCCGATTTCACATGCGTATGTGCTGGGCATTAGGCTGGAACGTGTTCGCGATCGTGAACGAACTTTAGGTTTTCTTGACGACTGCGGAATGGGTTTGCGCATAGTGATGGCGATCATAGGGATATTGTTTGATTGTCGCGCTACGCCGCAACCATTTTTTGGCTGTATACCAAATCCTTGGCGCAATTGGCGAAGCGCGGCTTCCGATTGCCGTTTCCCGATGCGACTGCCTGCGTCGTTTTCCGGAAATGCCTGTATTCAATGTGCGGTCGTCGGGAAGGTTGCGTATCCTTGGCGACTTTGCCCCATAATTCATTCGTCCTATGCAACCGAATTCCATGCTGTCAGAACGTGGAATTCAACGCCAAGCCCCCTCGCGACGCCAAGGCGCCGCTCACCCCCAGAATATTTGCGGAACGGTGAAATCATGGGGTGAGGATCAGTTTGCCGGCGATTTGCCCGGCGCCCATGCGTGCAAGCGCGTCCGCGCCGTCGGCAAGGGGCGCGACCGCGCCGATGGTGGGGGTGAGCACGCCGCCTGTGACGAGGTCGAGCGCACGGGTGGTCAGCGCGGGCCCCTGTTTGACGATAAGAAGTTGGCCGCGCAGGGTGAAGCGGATGAGAAGGCCCATCGCCCCGCCGACCATCCGGTAGCGTCCGCCGGGGGCCAGGCAGCGCCTGATGCGCCGGGGCGGGCGGGTGGCGACCATGTCAAGGATATGATCGAAGCGCGCCTCCAACGTGGTGAAATCGGTGGTTTCGTAGTCGATCACGTGGTCGGCGCCGTTGGCGCGCATGATCGCCTGCTTGGCCGCGTTGTCCACCGCCCAGACGGTGGCCCCGCGCGCCTTGGCCAATTGGATCGCATAGGGGCCGGACCCACCGCCCGCGCCGTTGATCAGCACGGTTTCACCCCCCGTGAGGTCGTCGAAGGCGGTGAGGGCGATGGCGGCGGATTGGGGCAGGGCGGCGGCCTGTTGAAACCCGATATCATCGGGCAGCTTGACCCAGCGGTCGGCCTTTGCGGTGCAAAAATCGGCAAACCCGCCGAAGGTTTCAAAAGTATCGGCCACCACCCTATCGCCGGGGGCGAAACCGCTGACCCCGTCGCCCACCGCGTCGACCACGCCCGCTACGTCGGACCCGGGCACTTTGACCTGCATGAGCCTTCGCGCCAGCCACCCGTAGAACGGTCGCCCGACGACGAATTCCCAATCGCTTGCATTCGCGCCACAGGCGGCCACGCGCACGCGCACCTCGCCCCGCCCGGCACCCGGCACCGGGCGTTGGACGAGCTGCACCCGGGCGCCGACGATTTCCAGCGCTTGCATCCCGACGCGCTCCCCGTTCCAATGTCGTGAACCAACGGAGGCATCATGACCGACCTCGCCACCCGCGTCTATAATCACCAGTGGAAGATCGACCCGATTGTCCGCTCGCTCATCGACACCGATTTCTACAAGCTCCTGATGTGCCAATCGGTCCATCGCAACCACCCGACGACCCATGTCACCTTTTCGCTGATCAACCGGTCCACCGAGGTGCCCCTTGCCCGGCTTATCGACGAGGGTGAACTGCGTGAACAGCTTGACCACATCCGCACGCTCACCCTGTCGCGCGGGGAAAGCACATGGATGCGCGGCAACGTGTTCTATGGCAAGCGCGCCATGTTCACCGCGCAGTTCATGGAATGGTTCGAGGGCCTGCGCCTGCCGCCCTATCACCTTGAGCGCGTGGGGGACCAATACGAGCTGACCTTCGAAGGCGCCTGGCCCGAGGTGATGCTTTGGGAAATTCCCGCCCTCGCCGTGCTCATGGAGCTACGGTCGCGGGCCACCTTGCGCGACATGGGGCGTTTCGAGCTCGAGGTGCTTTATGCCCGCGCGATGACCCGCGTCTGGGACAAGGCGCTTGAGTTGCGCCGCCTTCCCGGCCTGAAGCTCGCCGATTTCGGCACGCGGCGGCGTCATGGCTACCTCTGGCAGGATTGGTGCGTGCAGGCGATGTACGAAGGTTTGGGCGAGGCCTTCGTGGGCACGTCGAATTGCCTGATCGCCAAGAACCGCGACCTGCCCGCCATCGGGACCAACGCGCATGAGTTGCCGATGATCTATGCCGCGCTGGCCGAGACGGACGAGGCATTGCGCCGCGCCCCCTATGACGTGCTTGCCGATTGGCAGGAGGAGCATGCGGGCAACCTGCGCATCATCCTGCCCGACACCTTCGGGACCGAGGGGTTTCTGGACAATGCCCCCGACTGGCTCGCCGGCTGGACCGGCATCCGGGTCGATTCGGGTGACCCGGTGGAAGGGGCCGAGGCCGCGATCCGGTGGTGGCAGGCGCGCGGCGAAGACCCGCGCGAGAAGATGGTGATCTTTAGCGACGGGTTGGACGTGGACGAGATCACGCGGCTGCACGGGCTGTTTGCCGACCGGGTGCGGGTGAGCTTCGGCTGGGGCACGCTGCTGACCAATGACTTTCGCGGGCTGGTGGCGGAGGACGCGCTGGCGCCGTTTTCATTGGTGTGCAAGGCCGTGGCGGCAGAGGGGCGGCCGACGGTGAAGCTGTCGGACAACCCGGCGAAGGCGATGGGGCCTTCGGGCGAGGTCGAGCGGTATCAGCGGGTGTTCGGGGTT
>JAABTN010000009.1 GCA_011389895.1 Maritimibacter sp.
CGGCTCCGGCGTCGTCTCGAAAATCGTCGCCTGAACACCCTCCGGGTTCGACGAGGGCCCCCGGATGAGCCGGGGGTCCTCCTATCAACTCCAATGCCTTGAAAGGCTCGAATAATGCAAAGCCAGAACATTCGCATTCGGCTGAAGGCTTTCGATTACCGCGTGCTGGATTCCAGCACGCAGGAAATCGTGAACACGGCCAAGCGCACCGGCGCACAGGTTCGTGGGCCGATCCCGCTGCCGAACAAGATCGAGAAGTTCACGGTTCTCCGTGGGCCGCACGTTGACAAGAAATCCCGCGAACAGTTCGAGATCCGCACGCACAAGCGTCTTCTCGACATCGTGGACCCGACGCCGCAGACCGTGGACGCGCTGATGAAGCTCGACCTCGCCGCCGGCGTCGACGTGCAAATTTCCGTTTAAGGAGGGCATGAGCAATGATGCGCTCTGGTGTTATCGCGAAAAAAGTCGGCATGACCCGCCTCTTCATGGAAGATGGCAGTCAGGTGCCGGTCACCGTTCTGCAACTTGACGGGCTGCAGGTTCTTGCCCAGCGCACTGCTGATCAGCATGGCTATACCGCCGTGCAGCTTGGCGCAGGTGCGGCCAAGGCGAAGCGGACGTCGAAAGCCATGCGTGGCAATTTCTCGGCTGCCAAGGTTGCGCCCAAGCGCAAGCTGGCCGAATTCCGCGTGGACCCCGACAACCTCATCGGCGTGGGCGAAGAGATCACCGCTGACCATTACTTCGAAGGTCAGTTCGTGGATGTCTCCGGCACCTCGGTCGGCAAAGGCTTTGCCGGTGCAATGAAGCGGCACAACTTTGGGGGCCTGCGCGCCACGCACGGTGTGTCGATCTCGCACCGTTCGCACGGGTCGACCGGCCAATGTCAGGATCCGGGCCGCGTGTTCAAAGGCAAGAAGATGGCCGGTCACATGGGCGCTGCCCGTGTCACCACCCAGAACCTTCAGGTCGTGAAGACGGACAGCGAACGCGGTCTGATCATGATCAAGGGTGCCGTTCCCGGCGCCAAGGGCGGCTGGGTCACCGTCAAGGACGCCGTGAAGAAGCCGTTCCCCGAGAATGCGATCCTTCCGGCCGCGCTCAAGTCCGCTGCCGAGGAAGCCGCGAAAGCTGCGGAAGAGGCTGCTGCGGCTGCCGCTGCCGAGGCTGAAGAAGAAGCCAAGCGTCTGGCCGAAGAGCAGGCGGCTCAGGAAGAAGCCGCCTTGAAGGAAGCCGAAGCCGACATCGCCAAGGATCAAGGTGATGCAGGCGGCGCCGAGAAGAAGGAAGGCGACGAATGAAACTCGACGTGATCAAACTGGACGGCGGGAAGGCCGGGTCGGTCGATCTGGACGAGGCCCTGTTTGGCCTCGAACCGCGCGCCGACATCCTTCACCGTATGGTCCGCTGGCAGCGCAACCGCGCACAGGCCGGCACCCATAAGGTCAAGACCCGGTCGGAAACCAGCTATTCGACCAAGAAGATCTATCGCCAGAAGGGCACCGGCGGCGCACGCCACGGGGACCGGAACGCGCCGATCTTCCGCAAGGGTGGTATCTACAAGGGCCCGACCCCGCGCTCGCACGCGCACGACTTGTCGAAGAAATTCCGCAAGCTGGGTCTCAAGCACGCGCTCTCGGCGAAGGCCCGTGAAGGCGCGCTTGTCGTGATCGACACCGCCGAGTCCGAGGGCAAGACCTCGGCACTGGCCAAGCAGGTCAAGAACCTGGGCTGGAAGCGGGCGTTGGTGATCGACGGTGCGACCGTGAACGAAGGCTTCGCTCAGGCGGCGCGCAACATCGATGGTCTCGATGTGCTGCCGTCGATGGGCGCCAACGTCTATGACATTCTCAAGCGTGACACGCTCGTGATCACCAAAGCGGGTGTCGAAGCTCTGGAGGCTCGCCTGAAATGACCGAGAAATCCGCACTTTACGACGTGATCCGCAAGCCGATCATCACCGAGAAATCGACCATGGCGTCCGAAAATGGCGCGGTTGTCTTCGAAGTGTCGATCGACGCGAACAAGCCGCTGATCAAGGAAGCCGTGGAAACCCTTTTCAATGTCAAGGTGAAGGCCGTAAACACGACCGTCACCAAGGGCAAGCAAAAGCGATTCCGGGGGCAGCTTGGTCGTCGCAACGACGTCAAGAAAGCCTATGTCACCCTCGAAGAGGGCAACACGATCGACGTGACCACCGGTCTGTGATCGTGCGACACGCGCATTGAAAAGGCCCCCGGTGCGAACCGGGGGCCTTTTTTCCGTTTTAACGTGGCACAAAAACCCGGCGCGCGGCGTTGTGAACACGTGTTGGGTTGATTGAACCCGTCCCGTCACGGACACTTGCGTCGCCTGCCAAGAAGGAAGCTGCCAGATGTTGACCAGACGCCATTTCGTGATCACCGCTTCAGCGTTGTTCTCTGCCCCCGTCGCCCGGGGGCAAACCGAGGGGGAGGAAAGCGCGCTGCCGCCTGCCGACACGGACGCGTCCGAGGCCGTGGTCGAGACGCCGGTCGAGGCGCCGCGCCCGAAATCGAACCCGGCGAACTGGCCCCGGTGGGATGCACAGGTCACACCGGCGGGCTATGATCCGGCGACTTCAAACCCGTGGGGCATCCCGTCGCGGTTCCTGCCCCGGCGGGTCGATGCCAATCCGGGCCTCGTGCCCGGTGACATCCATGTCGACGCCATCGCGCGCTATCTCTACCATGTGCAGGCGGATGGGACGGCGATGCGCTATGGCGTCGCCATCGCGAAGGGCAACCTTTATGAACCGGGCACCTACCGTGTCGGGCGCAAGGCCAAGTGGCCGGTCTGGACCCCGACCGCGGCGATGATCAAACGCGATCCGCATCTTTATAAACAGCATGAAAACGGGATGAACGGCGGGCCACGCAACCCGCTGGGCTCACGCGCCTTCTATCTTTACGAAGGCAACCGTGACACCTACCTGCGCATTCACGGCTCGCCTTACCCGAAATCCATCGGCGGGCGGGCGAGCTCTGGCTGCGTGCGCATGGTCATGGCCCATATCATCGACCTCTATCCGAACGTTTCGACCGGCGTGACTGCGCACCTGCATCCACCGGAAGATTATGTGACGGCGGCCAGCTAAGGCGTCACCCTGCGGCCGTCCCATCCTCGGGTTCGCGGGCACAGATCGGCTGCCCGTTGCGCGCCCTGAGCGGCAGATAGGTCGATTCAACCGGTCCGTTGTGCAGATAGACATAGCACCCGCTCGTCTCGTCCACCCGCGCGGTTGACAGGTTCTGGCTTGGCGCAACGATTTCAAGCACACCTTCGGGCAGGTTGGAGGCCGGGGTGCCTGACGACGTGCTGCCCATTTGCGACGCGTCACAAGCGGCGAGGACAAGGGGCAGGGTTGCGATCAATAGGAACGGCTTGGTCATCACTCGGGTCTCCTGTTCGATGTCGGCAGGATGTTGGAAGCGTCACCGGATGGCCAGAGGGAATTTGCCCGATGACCGCCCTGTGTTACGATGGGTGGGGCGAGGAGGCGCAAACCATGGCCAAACATCGGATCTACACCACCAGTTTTGCAAGCGTATATCCACATTACGTCGCCAAGGCGGAAAAGAAGGACCGGACCAAGGCCGAGGTGGACCAGATCATCCACTGGTTGACCGGCTATGACGCATCAGGGCTGGACCGCGTGATCACGCAAGAGACTGATTTCGAGACGTTCTTTTCCGACGCCCCCGCGATGAACCCGACCCGCGACCAGATCAAGGGCGTCATATGCGGCGTCCGGGTCGAAGATATCGAAGAGCCAGTGATGCGCGAAATCCGCTATCTCGACAAGATGATCGACGAGCTTGCGCGGGGCAAGAAGATGGAGAAGATTTTGCGCGGCTGATCCCGGCGGCACGCATGGGCGACCGGGCCGCGACAAGACCGAATTCGGCTCGGGCCGAGATGGGGCCGACAAAACCCGGCCTGCGGCCTAGACTCACCCCCGATACACCGCTATAGAGCGCCAGTCGCGTGGCCCCGGATTCGTTCCGGGGCCTCGTGGTCTATTGAATTCTGGCACCTGCGGACCATCGGTCGAGGGGCCTATACCCCGGGCACCTGCGGACATTTGTCGAGGGGCCTTGAAACAGACAGGCGGGGCAACCCGCCGCAAAGCAACGGAAGACAGAAAGCATGGCACTCAAGTCGTACAATCCGACGACGCCGGGCCAGCGTGGGCTGGTTCTGATCGACCGTTCGGAGCTTTGGAAAGGACGTCCCGTCAAATCTCTCACCGAGGGTTTGACGAAATCGGGCGGCCGGAACAACACCGGACGGATCACCTCTCGCCGCCGTGGTGGTGGCGCGAAGCGTCTTTATCGCGTGGTCGATTTCAAACGTTCGAAGTTTGACATCTCCGCAACCGTGGAACGGATCGAATACGACCCGAACCGCACCGCCTTTATCGCTCTCGTGAAATACGACGATGGCGAGCAGGCCTATATCCTCGCGCCTCAGCGTCTGGCTGTTGGTGACAAGGTGATCTCCGGCAACAAGGTCGACATCAAGCCCGGCAACACGATGCCGTTCCAAGGCATGCCGATCGGCACGATCGTTCACAACATCGAGCTGAAGCCCGGCAAAGGCGGCCAGATCGCCCGTGCCGCCGGCACCTATGCCCAGTTCGTCGGTCGTGACGGCGGCTACGCCCAGATCCGCCTCTCCTCGGGCGAGCTGCGCCTCGTGCGTCAGGAATGCCTCGCCACCGTTGGCGCGGTGTCGAACCCCGACAATTCGAACCAGAACCTCGGCAAAGCCGGTCGTATTCGCCACATGGGCAAACGTCCGTCGGTCCGCGGTGTTGCGATGAACCCGATCGACCACCCGCACGGTGGTGGTGAAGGCCGCACCTCTGGTGGTCGGACCCCGGTCACACCCTGGGGCAAGGACACCAAGGGCAAGCGCACCCGCAACAAGAACAAGGCGTCGCAGAAGCTGATCATCCGCTCGCGTCACGCCAAGAAGAAAGGCCGTTAAGATATGGCACGTTCTGTTTGGAAAGGGCCTTTTGTCGACTCTTACGTCCTCAAGAAAGCCGAGAAGTCCCGCGAGTCGGGCAAGAAAGAAGTCATCAAGATCTGGTCGCGCCGCTCGACGATCCTGCCCCAGTTCGTGGGCCTGACGTTTGGCGTCTACAACGGCCACAAGCACATTCCCGTGCTGGTAACCGAAGACATGATCGGTCAGAAATTCGGTGAATATTCGCCGACCCGTACCTACTACGGGCATGCTGCCGACAAAAAAGCGAAGCGGAAGTAAGTCATGGGCAAGGAAAAGAACCCCCGCCGCGTGGCTGACAACGAAGCAATGGCGAAACTTCGCATGCTTCGCACCAGCCCGCAGAAATTGAACCTCGTGGCGCAGTTGATCCGCGGCAAGAAGGTCGAGAAGGCTCTGTCCGATCTGACCTTCTCGAAAAAGCGGATCGCGATCGACGTGAAGAAATGCCTTCAGTCGGCCATCGCCAATGCCGAGAACAACCACAACCTCGACGTGGACGAGCTGATCGTCTCGGAGGCCTTCGTGGGCAAGAACCTCGTGATGAAGCGCGGTCGTCCGCGTGCGCGGGGTCGTTACGGTGCCATCAAGAAGCCGTTCTCGGAACTCACCATCAAGGTGCGTCAAGTTGAGGAGCAAGCCTAATGGGTCAGAAAATCAATCCGATCGGCATGCGCCTTCAGGTCAACCGCACCTGGGACAGCCGCTGGTACGCCAACACCTCGGACTTCGGGGATCTTCTGCTGGAAGACGTCGCGATGCGCGACTTCATTCGGGAAGAGTGCAAACAGGCCGGCGTCAGCCGTGTGATCATCGAGCGTCCGCACAAGAAGTGCCGCGTCACGATCCACACCGCCCGTCCGGGCGTCATCATCGGCAAGAAGGGCGCGGACATCGAGGTGCTTCGCAAGAAGCTTGCCAAGATGACCGATAGCGAGCTTCACCTGAACATCGTCGAAGTGCGCAAGCCGGAGCTTGATGCCCAGCTTGTGGCCGAGTCGATCGCGCAGCAGCTTGAGCGTCGCGTGTCGTTCCGCCGTGCGATGAAACGGGCTGCCCAGAACGCCATGCGCATGGGGGCCCTCGGGATCCGCGTGAATTGCGCCGGTCGTCTGGGGGGCGCGGAAATCGCGCGCACCGAATGGCTTCGTGAAGGCCGTGTGCCGCTGCACACGCTTCGCGCCGACATCGACTACGCACTGGCAGAAGCCAAGACCGCCTATGGTATCATCGGCATCAAGGTCTGGATTTTCAAAGGCGAGATCATGGAACATGATCCTTCCGCCCGCGAGCGCCGGCAACAGGAACTCCAGGACGGTCCGGGCCCACGTGGCGCCGGTGGCCGGCGCTAAGGAGGAATGACAGATGCTGCAACCGAAGCGCACAAAATTCCGTAAACAGCACAAGGGCCGGATTCACGGTCAGGCCAAGGGTGGTTCCGATCTGAACTTCGGCACCTACGGCCTGAAAGCGCTCCAGCCCGAGCGCATTACGGCACGCCAGATCGAAGCCGCCCGTCGGGCCATGACGCGTCACATGAAACGTCAGGGTCGCGTCTGGATCCGCATCTTCCCCGATGTGGCCGTATCGTCGAAGCCGGTCGAGGTTCGCATGGGTAAAGGCAAGGGGTCGGTCGACTTCTGGGCCGCCAAGGTGAAACCCGGTCGGATCATGTTCGAGATCGACGGTGTGTCGGAAGAAATCGCCCGCGAAGCCCTGCGCCTTGCCGCGATGAAGCTTCCGGTGAAGACCCGGACGGTCGTTCGCGAAGACTGGTAAGGTCTTCGCCGGGCTGAAGCCCGGCCTACGAGATAAGAACCCCCCGGCGTCCGCGCCGGGGGTTTTTCTTTGTTCGGATGCTCCCGGCGCGCGCGTCGCGTGACTGGTGGCTGAAATGCCGTGGGTTGCGGGGGTTCACATTCCGGGTTGGACTTCCCATTTTAGAATTAATCTAAAGAAAGGGATCGACATGTCGAACGAAACCACATTGAAAAACCTGAATACCGCCCTTCAGATGGAGCTGACCGCCGCCCATCAATATCAGCTTCACGCTCATGTGCTTGATGACTGGGGCCTGGATAAACTGGCCGAAGAAATGCGCGGCGAATTCGCCGAGGAGCTTGAGCATTCGAACCTGTTCATGGAACGGATTTTCGAACTGGGCGGCGAGCCGGAGATGGCCTTTGCCGACACGCCCAAGGTTGTTAAGACGCTGAAAGATATGTTCGAAAAGGATATGAAGGACGAGGGTGATGCAATCGCCTTTTACACCAAAGCCGCGCGTGAAGCCTATGAGGGCGACGACCTTAAATCGCGCAGGTTGTTCGAGACGATTGCGGTCGATGAGGTCGGTCACAAGAATTGGCTCGACCTTCAACTGAACCTGATGGACCGGATCGGTGAGCATAATTACGCCGCGAAATTTGTTTCGGCGGGCGAGGCAGAAGACACCTGATCGGATGGCAGCCGGTTTGAGAACCGGCGCTTTGTAAATCCATGCCCCCGGCGTCTGCGTCGGGGGTTTTCGTTTGATAGTGGCACCGCCGGGGCGTTCTGTTCGCTTTGTTTGGAAGCGTGAGGGCCGGGATGGGGGAAGAGCCCGTCATCCCTCCCAACGATAATTGAAGCTGACCGAGATACGGTCGTATTCCGACATGTTCATCGGCACCTCGTGGCGCAGCCAGCTTTCCCACAACAACACATCGCCCACGTTCGGGGCGACGTAGACGAAGGTGCGCAGGTCTTCGCGCGCGCCCGTCTTGCGGGGGGGCGCGGCCATGAGGCGGCCCGACCGCGGGTCTTCCAGCTTGAGCGCCGAGGCTCCGTCCGGCATCGCGACATAGGTTGTGCCCGAGATCACGGAATGCGGGTGGATATGAGAGCCATGGGTGCCGCCCTCGGGCAGAATGTTGATCCACAGGTCCTCGAGCACCAGCGCGCGCCCGTCGAGGTCGAATTCAAGATCCTCGGCAAAGGCCATGACATGCTTGTCCAGCGCATCCTTGAGCTGCTGAAACACCGGGAACCGCCATGGCAGGTCGGTCAACGACGCGTAAGAGGTGTAGCCGGGATACCCCTCGCGTTCACACCATGCCTGCCCGGCCTCGTCGTCCTCGGCGATCGAATAACAGGAGGCTTCCAGCTCGTCCGGATCGACGGCGTCGCCGAGATCGGAAAGCGGGGCACGGTAAAGGCGGGTCACGAAGAGCGATTTGATGTCGGCCATGGCGGTCTCATAGCCTGTTGCCCCAATTCGGTCCATTCCCGTCGTGAAATTGCCGCAAGGTCGTGGTGCTCTGTCGCTGATATCCTGCTGCCAAGACTGATGATTCATGACCAAGCTCCTCGGTGCCATGTCTTTCGCGACCCTGATCGGGGCCCTGATCTGCGCTGTAGTCCTCGTAGGGCTGGGCACAGAGATCGGCCATGATCGGGCGTTGTCCAGCGCGCTGGGTCAAATGACCATCGGTCTGGGGTTCGTCTTTGTCCTGACCTATGGCGTGACCCTTTTGCTTGACCGGCGGGCGACACCGCGCCACCGGCGTATATTTGACCGGGCCTGCCAGAAGCGCGAACATCGGCTGGGCGCGAAGCAGCGCAAGGCGTTCTATACCCTGACCTTCAAACAGTCGGTCGAGACCCATGGGCTTGACCAGGGCGTTGCCGTGATGGGCCGGACGCGGGCGCGCGATGCGGTCGAGGCGTTCCGCCATGTCGGATTGCCCCGCCTTGCCCGGATGCTTGAGGATTATCTCGACGCGCTCGACCGAGGCGATTTCGACCGGATGAGCGCCGAAGAACAGCGCATCTATGGCGCGACCTGTCGGGCTTTGCTGGTGCGCATGCATTCCGCTGGTCTCGCCAAGCTGCCTGACATTCTGGACGAAGCGCTGAAATGATCGACCTTCGCGCGACACTTGCGTCAATCGCGCCACCCCAATATCCAGTAGGGAACTGGAACACGAGAATTGGGACAGGGATGGGGAACCGGATTTCGATCGCTCTGGTGGTCAAGGGGCTTGGGCTCGCCGCGTCACTGGGCAGTTTGGTTGCCTTTGCCGTCCTGATCCTGCGCGCCATCAACGAAGGGCTTGGGCACGCCTCTGTGCCCGGTCTTCTGGGCGCGGGCGTCATTCTGTTCGTGATTGGCGAGGTTCTGCGCTGGCGCGCGGGCCAGATGGGCGACCGGGACGACACCGACATCGACGCGGATGCGCCCGAGACGCCGGGCGCGGGAACGGGCATCGCGCGCCCGACCGACGAGGCCCCGCACGAGGCGGTCTATAACGACGCGTTCCGCAGGCAGCAAAAGCGCGGCGATAGCGCATTGAACGACCCCGAGCGCATGACCCTGCACCTTGTCCCGCTGTATATCTACATCGCCTCGAACGGCGTGCAGAGTGGCGTCGCGGGCTTTGGCACGACTGAAACCCGCGCCGCGCTTCCCCATCTCATCGAACTTGGGCTGAACGAAGTGGCGGCGCTTCTGGAAGCCTATATCGCCCACGACGAGGATGTCGTGTCCGATCCCGTCGGGCTTGAAAAACAGCTCAGCGCGGTAGGGTTTGATGACATTCCCGCGCGGCTGGATGCTTATCTTGACAAGGCCTACCCGTGGCAACCCGCCTGACCGCCTACCCTACGGTGTCCATCCAGTGATGTTCAAATCAGCGAGCGTCAATCCGGTTACATCGCGGAGAGCGATGATTGATGTATAGGGTAAACGCGATCCCAGATCATCCGGACCGGGGACATAGCCGATCTCGATCCTTGTATCGTCGCCATCCTCGACCAGTGAAACGTCGTCGACCTGGAAGCCATTTAGCTCGGTGACGAGGTCGAGTGTCAGGCTGTCTTCGACAGGGTCGAAGTCGTGAATAACCAGATCGCCGCTGCGCGCGGGCGTCGGATCGTCTTCCTCCCCCATCCCTAGCTTGCCTTGGCCCGTCAGGTTGAAGGTGTCGGCCCCTTCACCGCCCTCGACGTGGAACGGGTCCAATACTTGAAAGAGAATGCTGCTTGGAACGATGATGTTGAACGTGTCGTCGCCTGCGTCGCCATTTGCACTTGACGGTACGGGGGCTTGTTCAGCAGCGATGTTGAACGTGTCATTGTCGTCCCCGCCGTTGGCGTTTGTCGGCTGAGAACCGGTGTTCGACATGTTGAACGTGTCCTCGCCCGCGCCGCCATTCACCGTAACATTGTATCCGATGAGCTCGTCGAAGGTGTCATTGCCACCCTCGCCATCGATGTCGACAAAAGTTTCACCCGTGAAGTAATCATCGCCATCGCCACCAAAGATCTTCTGGTTCGCCAAAATCGGCAGGACGTAATCGTCCTCGTCAGTTGTCAGGGGGTCGTGCGTGTAGCCCGGAATTTCAAGGTCGTCGTGGGTCAGGCCCGAGACGTTCTTGAGCGTGATAAAAGTCGATTGCGGCTCCAAGTCTTCGTCCGCAGTCACATTCGGGAAGAAGTGTAGTCCGACGGTTGTTGTGGGCCCCTCGCTTTCCGTTGACTCGCTGAGCTGAACGTAGCCCAGATCGTAGTTCTCGCTGCCCTCCGAGGTGTCGATGAGCAGACGATCCACGCCCACTTCGAAATCCTCGATCTGGGCAGCCTGTAGACCTTCAGAGTCGGGATTTTCCGTGTCTACGGTATCAAACCTCAGTTCGACCAGGTCTTCGCCCGATCCCGTCGTGATGCTCGGGCCATCGACGCGGTCAGAAAGATCTTCGAACCGAACATTGACCTGAATGGCGTCATCCCCGGCGCCGGTGTCGATCGTGGTTCGCTCGGTCGGCGGCTCGGAATCAGGATCGGTGCCGTGGTTGACCTGCACCGTGTCATTGCCGGCTCCGGTCGTGACTTCGGCGTGATCATTGGAAATCACGACTGTTTCGTCGGCGACCTCCTCGGGTGGGGTCGGGCTTTCCGGCCACCGGTCCTCGACATCGCGCGCCGACGATTGGCCGTCAGCTTGATCTTCTCCGTCGAGAAATGTGGGCATGGCAAACGCGAACGCGAGCCCGAACAACAAAAACAATCCAAAAAACATGGTAGCCCCCCGGCTTTTACTTCCAAAGTCTTGACCGAGGGGGGGGAGGCGTCAACTACCGGGACGAGGAAAGGCGCGCGCGCCCTGTATCTTTAGGTTAGGCGTATCCACAATCTCAGACATCGGGCGCGATTGTGCCGTCGATTTCTCGGGACACCCAAGTTTCCCTTGCCCCATACGGATGCCTCCACTATAGAGCGGCATCTCACGTTTCCCGTTTTCGGGATTCGTGCGTTTTTCATGTTCCACCGGAACCGGGGTTACCCCCCATAGGGGCGCCCCCCGGTGTTGTAGAAAGGAAAAAGGCGATGAACGCCCAGGAACTTCGCGACAAGAGCGCGGACCAGTTGAACGAACAGCTGTCCGACCTCAAGAAAGAGGCCTTCAACCTGCGCTTCCAGCAGGCCACCGGCCAAATCGAAAACACCGCCCGCATGCGCACCGTCAAGCGCGATGTGGCCCGTGTGAAGACCATATTGAACGAAAAAGCAGCCGCTGCTGCCGGCGAAGTCAAAGGAGCCTGATAGATGCCCAAACGTATCCTGCAAGGCACCGTGACCTCGGACCAGAACGCCCAGACCGTGACCGTCCTCGTCGAACGCCGTTTCAAGCACCCGCTGCTTCAGAAAACCGTCCGGAAATCCAAGAAATACCGGGCGCATGACGAGAACAACATGTTCAAAGTCGGTGACGCCGTGCGCATTCAGGAATGTGCGCCGAAGTCGAAAACCAAACGCTGGGAGGTGATCACCGCCTGATTGGCGGGGTCACAACCCGGTTTGATCGAAACCATGGGGCGCAAGACGCGAAAAGCTAGCCCCAAAGGTCAGGAGAAACCCTATGATCCAGATGCAGACCAATCTGGATGTTGCTGACAACTCCGGCGCCCGCCGGGTTCAGTGCATCAAGGTTCTGGGTGGTTCCAAGCGTAGATACGCCTCCGTGGGTGACATCATTGTCGTCTCGGTGAAGGAAGCCATCCCGCGCGGTCGCGTGAAGAAAGGCGACGTGCGCAAAGCCGTTGTCGTGCGCACCGCCAAGGAAGTCCGTCGTGACGACGGCACCGCGATCCGGTTCGACCGGAACGCCGCCGTGATCCTCAACAACAACAACGAGCCGGTCGGCACCCGTATCTTCGGGCCGGTGGTTCGTGAGCTGCGCGCGAAGAACTTCATGAAGATCATCTCGCTCGCTCCGGAGGTGCTCTGATGGCTGCGAAATTGAAAAAAGGTGACAAGGTCGTCGTGCTGGCTGGCAAGGACAAGGGGAAAGAGGGTGAAATCACGTCCGTGTCCCCGAAAACCGGCAAGGCCGTGGTCGATGGTGTGAACACCTCCATCCGCCACACCCGCGCCAGCCAGACGACACAAGGCGGTCGCGTGCCCAAGGCGATGCCGATCGACCTCTCCAACCTCGCCCTTCTCGACAAGAACGGCAAACCGACCCGCGTTGGCTTCAAGACCGAAGGCGACAAGAAGGTGCGTTTTGCCAAGACCACGGGGGACGTGATCTGATGCTGGATACCGCAACCTACACCCCGCGCCTTAGGACGACCTTTCGTGAAACGATCAAGGCGGCCCTGAAGGAAGAATTCGGCTACAAGAACGATCTCGAGATCCCGCGTCTCGACAAGATCGTTCTGAACATCGGCTGCGGCGCCGAGGCGGTGAAGGATTCCAAGAAGGCCAAGTCGGCCCAGGAAGACCTGACCAAGATCGCCGGTCAGAAAGCCCTGATCACCAAGGCCAAGAAATCCATCGCCGGTTTCCGCGTTCGCGAAGACATGCCGATGGGGGCCAAGGTGACGCTGCGCGGCGACCGGATGTATGAATTCCTCGACCGCCTGATCACGATCGCCATGCCGCGTGTGCGTGACTTCCGCGGCGTGCCGGGCAAATCTTTCGATGGTCACGGCAACTATGCCATGGGCCTGAAAGAGCACATCGTGTTCCCGGAGATCGAATTCGACAAGGTCGACGAAGTCTGGGGCATGGATATCATCATCGCCACCACCGCAAAAACCGACGCTGAAGCCAAGAGCCTGTTGAAGCACTTCAACATGCCCTTCAACAGCTGATCCTTGGAGACCGTATAATGGCCAAAAAATCCATGATCGCGCGTGAAGCCAAGCGTCAGAAGCTGGTGGAACAATACGCTGCAAAGCGTGCCGCGCTGAAAGAAATCATCAAAGACGAAACAAAACCGATGGAAGATCGCTTCCGGGCCTCGCTCAAACTTGCGAAGCTCCCGCGCAATTCGTCGCCGACCCGTCTTCACAATCGTTGCCAGATCACTGGCCGTCCGCATGCGTATTACCGCAAGCTGAAGGTCAGCCGGATTGCGCTGCGGGATCTTGGCTCGAATGGCCAGATTCCGGGCCTGGTTAAGTCGAGCTGGTAAGGAGGGACTGATATGAACGATCCTATCGGCGATATGCTCACCCGGATCCGCAACGCCCAGATGCGCGGCAAATCCATCGTCTCCACGCCGGCTTCGAAGCTGCGCGCCTGGGTTTTGGATGTGCTCGCGGACGAAGGCTATATCCGCGGCTACGAAAAAGGCACGAACGCAGAGGGTCACCCGACCCTTGAGATCAGCCTGAAATATTTCGATGGCACCCCCGTCATTCGCGAGCTGCAGCGGGTTTCGACCCCCGGCCGCCGCGTCTACATGGGCGCCCAGGAGATCCCGCAGGTCCGTCAGGGCCTTGGTGTCTCGATTGTCTCCACGCCCAAAGGCGTCATGTCCGATGCAAACGCTCGCACCCAGAATGTTGGTGGCGAAGTGCTTTGCACGGTATTCTAAGGAGGTCTGGTAATGTCTCGTATTGGCAAACGTCCGGTCGAGCTGCCCTCTGGTGTCACCGCGACGCTGTCGGGTCAGACCGTCGAAGTGAAAGGCCCGAAGGGCACCCGCACCTTCACCGCGACCGATGATGTCTCGATCAAGATCGAGGAAAACATCGTGACCGTGGAGCCGCGCGGGAAATCCAAGCGTGCGCGCCAGCAGTGGGGCATGTCCCGCACGATGGTGGCGAACATGGTTTCGGGCGTCACCGATGGTTTCAAGAAAGAGCTTGAAATCAACGGCGTCGGCTACCGTGCCCAGATGCAGGGTAACACGCTCAAACTCAACCTCGGCTACTCGCACGATGTCGATTTCGAAGTTCCGGAAGGCGTGACCATCACGTCGCCGAAACAGACCGAAGTCGTCGTTGAAGGTGCCGATCAGCAGCTCGTCGGTCAGGTCGCGGCCAACATCCGCGAATGGCGCGCGCCGGAGCCCTACAAGGGCAAGGGCATCAAGTACAAGGACGAGTATATCTTCCGCAAGGAAGGCAAGAAGAAGTAAGGACGCGAAAAATGGCAAACAGCAAACGAGACCTGTTTCTGAAGCGCCGCCTGCGCGTTCGGAACAAGCAGCGGAAAGTGAACCCCGGCAAACTGCGCCTGTCGGTTCATCGCTCCAACAAGAACATCAGCGTTCAGCTGATCGACGATGTGAACGGCAAGACGCTTGTCGCAGCCTCCTCGCTCGAGAAGGATCTGGGCATCGTCGGCAAGAACAACGTGGAGGCCGCTTCGAAAGTGGGCGCCGCAATTGCCGAACGCGCCAAGAAGGCCGGGGTGGAAGAATGCTACTTCGACCGTGGCGGCTTCCTGTTTCATGGCAAGGTGAAGGCTCTGGCCGACGCCGCGCGTGAAGGCGGGCTGAAGTTCTAAAGACCTTGAGAGGGGCGGGTCACCGCCCCTCCGATGATCCGGGGGTCGCTCTGGCTCACCGAGGATCGAGTTTAACGGCGCGGGTTGCGCGCCACCTGATGAAGGAAATGCCTGATGGCAGAACGTGACAATCGCCGAGGCCGTGGTCGTGACCGCGAAGAGACCCCGGAATTCGCCGATCGCTTGGTTGCGATCAACCGTGTGTCCAAGACCGTGAAGGGTGGTAAGCGCTTTGGCTTTGCAGCCCTCGTTGTCGTGGGCGATCAGAAGGGCCGCGTCGGCTTTGGCAAGGGTAAGGCGAAAGAGGTGCCCGAGGCGATCCGCAAGGCCACCGAAGCCGCCAAGCGCAACATGGTGCGCGTGCCGTTGAAAGAGGGCCGGACCCTGCACCACGACATCGACGGTCGCCACGGTGCGGGCCGCGTCGTGATGCGCACCGCCCCGCAAGGGACCGGGATCATCGCCGGTGGTCCGATGCGCGCCGTGTTCGAAATGCTCGGCATTCAGGACGTGGTTGCCAAATCGGTCGGCTCGCAAAACCCCTACAACATGATCCGCGCAACGCTGAATGGTCTCTCGAAAGAGCAGTCCCCGCGCTCCGTCGCCCAGCGTCGCGGCAAGAAAGTCGCCGACATCCTGCCTGCCCGCGAAGAGGCCCCGCAGGAATCGAGCCACGTGGCTGAGGAGGCCTGAGACCATGGCGAAAACCATCGTTGTCAAACAGATCGGCTCCCCGATCCGTCGCCCCGCCAAACAGCGCGACACGCTGATCGGCCTCGGCCTGAACAAGATGCACAAGACCAGCGAACTTGAAGACACGCCGTCGGTGCGTGGCATGGTCGCCAAGATCCCGCATCTCGTGGAGATCGTCGAAGAGCGCGGGTAAGCCACGCGCGGTGGGTTCACACCCACCCTACGTAGGGTGGGTGAAACCCACCACATCCAACAGACAAAGCACCCCGGTCAGAAATTGCCGGGGTGTTTTTTTGGCCCCGGCACCCACCATATCGTGATCACGCGATCGCCACAGGAAGTGAACCCAGCGTCACCTCACGCGTAGTACCCTCGGAACCACGCGAAACAGGGAGAGACTTCATGAAGACGAACCGCCGCACATTCCTTGCCGCCGCCGCCGCCGCGACGGGCGCGGTTACGATCCTGCCATATGCCGCGCGTGCGGATGGCCATGCATCGGACGTGTTCGAGACGAACGCGGGCGACATCACCGTTCACCCCGTCTCCCACGCCTCATTCGTGATGGAGACGCCGCTGGGCACGATCTATGTCGATCCGGTCGGGGCCGCGGGCGATTATGCGAATTTCCCTGCGCCCGACCTCATCCTCATCACCCATGAACACGGCGACCACTATAGCGCCGAGGTTCTCACCGCGATCCGGGGCGAGGCGCATCTGATCACCAACCCGGCGGTGAACGGCATGTTGCCCGAAGGGCTCGCCGAGGGCGCCGAAACCATGGCCAACGGCGATGCAACGAGCTGGAATGATCTTCAGATCGACGCGATCCCGGCCCATAACACCACGGAAGAGCGGCTGAACTTTCACCCGCCGGGCCGCGACAACGGCTATGTTCTGACCTTCGACGGTTTCAGGGTCTATATTTCGGGCGACACCGAAGACATTGCGGAAATGCGCGCGCTTGAGAACATCGACCTTGCGTTCGTCTGCATGAACCTGCCGTTCACCATGGCGGCGGATGCGGCGGCTTCGGCGGTCAACGAATTTTCCCCGAGCTACGTCTACCCCTACCATTACCGGGGGCGCGACGGGGGCACGCAGGACCCCGAGGCCTTTGCCGCGATGCTGGGCGAAGGGATCGAGGCCAAGATGGGCGGTTGGTACGGCTGATAGGCCTCGTGCCGCTTATTGTCAGACGAGCCCCAGCCCGATGTGTCGGGGCTTGTTTCATCCGGGGCAAGGGGCTATACGCGCCCGGTGCGGGTCAAGCCCGTTCAGAATCAATCCAAGATACGCCGTGGTTGACCCATTTTCGCTTCGAGGGTCACATCCGGCATAGGAGAAGCGAAATGAAACTCAATGAACTCCGGGACAACCCCGGTGCTGCCAAGAAACGTATGCGCGTCGGCCGTGGGGCCGGGTCCGGCAAGGGTAAGACCGCCGGACGTGGCATCAAGGGCCAGAAGTCGCGGTCGGGTGTGGCCATCAAGGGCTACGAAGGCGGGCAAATGCCCCTCTACCAACGTCTTCCCAAGCGTGGCTTCAACAAGCCGAACCGCAAGAAATTCGCCGTTGTGAACCTTGGCATTATCCAGAAATTCATCGACGCCAAGAAGCTGTCGGACGATATCACCGAGGACGCGCTTGTCGAAGCAGGCGTCGTGCGTCGCAAGCTTGACGGTGTGCGCGTGCTCGCCAAAGGTGATTTCTCGGCCAAGGCAAACATCAGCGTGACCGGCGCGTCAAAAGCCGCGATTTCCGCCGTAGAAAACGCGGGTGGCAAGCTGAACACGGCTTCTGCGGCAGAGTAACGCTTGTCGGGGGCGTCGATGCCCCTTAGATATCGCACGACCTTTGCGCCGCCGGAGCCGGGAACGGTCCGGCGGCGTTTTCCTGAACAGGGGGCCACATGGCATCTGCAGCGGAACAAATGGCAGCGAACCTGAGCTGGGGCGCGCTGGGCAAGGCGACCGAGCTTCGCCAACGAATCTTCTACGCAATCGGTCTTTTGATCATCTACAGGATCGGGACCTATATCCCCGTGCCGGGGATCGACGCGGCCGCGCTGCGTGATTTCATGGATCAGGCGGCCAGCGGCATTGGCGGCATCCTGTCGATGTTCACCGGCGGCGCGCTGGGACGTATGGGCGTCTTCGCGCTCGGGATCATGCCTTATATCTCGGCCTCGATCATCGTGCAGCTTCTGGCCTCCATGTGGGAGCCGTTGAAGCAAATCAAGAAAGAGGGCGAGCAGGGGCGCAAGAAGATCAACCAATACACGCGCTACGGCACCGTGGTTCTGGCCACGGGTCAGGCCTTTGCTCTGGCCAACAGCCTTCAGGCGGGCGATCTCGTGTCCAACCCCGGCATGTTCTTCGTAGCCTCGGCGGTCGTGACGCTGGTCGGCGGCACCATGTTCCTGATGTGGCTGGGGGAGCAGATCACCGCACGCGGCATCGGCAACGGCATTTCGCTGATCATCTTCGTCGGTATCGTGGCCGAGCTTCCGGCGGCCTTCGCCCAGTTCCTGAGCCAAGGCCGGTCGGGCGCGGTCAGCCCGGGCGTGATCATCGCCGTCATCGCCATGGTCATTGCGGTCTTCGGCTTTGTCGTGTTCATGGAACGCGCCCTGCGCAAGATCCACATTCAATATCCGCGCCGACAGGTCGGGATGAAAATGTATGATGGCGGCTCGTCGCATTTGCCGATCAAGGTGAACCCGGCGGGCGTGATCCCGGCGATCTTCGCCTCGGCGCTGCTTTTGCTGCCCTCGACGCTTTCGACGTTCTCGGGGGATGACGCGGGGCCGTTCATGTCGACCCTGCTGGCCTATTTCGGGCCCGGCCAACCGCTCTACCTGCTGTTTTTCAGCATCATGATCATCTTCTTTACCTTCTTCTACACCAAGGAAGTGGCGTTCAAGACCGAGGATGTGGCGGACAATCTGAAAAGTCAGAATGGCTTCGTGCCGGGCATCCGCCCCGGTGCCAAGACCGCCGAATACCTCGATTACGTGGTGAACCGCGTTCTCGTTATCGGGTCGGGATACCTCGCCCTCGTGGCGCTTTTGCCCGAGATCGCGCGTAGCCAGCTTGCGATCCCGTTCTACTTCGGCGGCACATCGGTTCTTATCATCGTGTCCGTGACCATGGACACGATCACACAGGTGCAAAGTCACCTGCTTGCCCATCAATACGAGGGGCTTATCGAGAAATCGCAGCTGCGCGGGAAACGCGGAGGGAGCGCTGCGAAAAAGGGACGGAAGGGACCAGCCAGACGATGAACATCATACTTCTTGGACCGCCAGGAGCCGGTAAGGGAACACAGGCGCGCATGCTCGAAGATGAGCGGGGCATGACCCAGCTTTCCACCGGCGACATGCTGCGCGAAGCCCGGACATCGGGCACCGAGATGGGCAACAAGGTCGCCGCGATCATGGACGCGGGCGAATTGGTCACCGACCAGATCGTCATTGGCCTGATCGAAGAAAAGCTTGAGGCCGACCCGGAGGGATCGTTCATCTTCGATGGCTTTCCGCGCACTTTGGGGCAGGCCGACGCGCTTGGCGCGCTGCTGGACAAGAAGGGGCAGTCGCTTGACGCCGTGATCGAAATGCAGGTGGACGACGAAGCGCTTGTCAGCCGCATCACCGCGCGCTCGACCTGCGGCAATTGCGGCGAAGGCTACAATGATCTGTCCAAGCCGATCCCGGCGGACGGCAAATGCGTGAAATGCGGCGGGACCGAGTTTAAACGCCGCGCCGATGACACCGCGGATGCGCTGCGCACGCGGCTGATGGAATACTACAAGAAGACCTCGCCGCTGCTCGGCTATTATTACGCCAAGGGTGATCTCAAGACCATTGACGGTCTGGGCGAGATTGACGAGGTGCAGGCCGCGATCGGCAAGATCCTCGGCTAAGCCTCGCCAAATCGCGAAACGCTGTTATCCTCCGAAGAGCAATTTTCGGAGGATTTTCTTTGCGTTTTTCCCTTTTCCTGATTCTCATTGGTTTCGCCGTACCGGCAACGGCGCAAGTCGCTTATGTGCATGGTCCGAAAGGCTGTGACTTCATCGACGAATGGGTCGGAGAGGAAGAAACCGCCTTCCCGATCTTCACCATCGACGAAGTGCATACCGTGGTGATGCCCGACAGCCTTCAAGCCATCGAATGGTTTTGCGGCTTTGAGCCTCGTTTCGACCCCTACATGGAAACCGGTGAAATCCAGGTGCGCCCGGGCTATTGCAACGAACCCGGTTTCATCTATCCGGGGGTCTTCACCCTGATGGAGATGGGCGACCAGGTGCAGATGAACGGCTCCAACTGGGGCGATGATCCCCTGATCCTCGAGCTTTGCCTGCCGCCCCGGGGCCCGTGATCAGGCCCATGATCACGCGGGTGATCAGCCCCGTTTTGGCGTGCCGTTGCACAGTCTCCGGTCGGGTGGGAGGGCTATTTCCCCCGACGCCTTGACGCGCGTGCGATTCCCTCGTAAAGCACCGCATCCCTTACGGGAATCGGTGTGGTTCGGGTCGCTCCCGCAGATGCACCAGAATATGAAGTTCAGCGCGGCCCGCGGGGGTGATCCCGGCGGGCTTACGTTGTGAAAAAAGGACCTGGCGCTACGGGTCCGCAACGAAAAGGAAAAGACACTTGGCACGTATTGCCGGCGTGAACATCCCGACGCACAAGCGCGTCCCGATCGCCCTTACCTACATCACTGGCATTGGTCACACCTCTGCCAAAGCCATCTGCGACGCCGTGAACATCGACGTGTCGCGTCGTGTGAACGAGCTTTCGGACGCCGAAGTTCTGGCCGTGCGCGAGCACATCGACGCGAATTTCACCGTCGAAGGCGACCTGCGCCGCGAAGTGCAGATGAACGTCAAGCGCCTGATGGACCTTGGCTGCTACCGCGGCCTTCGCCATCGTCGCAACCTCCCGGTGCGCGGTCAGCGGACCCACACCAACGCTCGCACCCGCAAAGGCCCCGCAAAGGCCATTGCCGGCAAGAAGAAGTAAGGGAGGGTCTGAGATATGGCACGCGATAAACGCGCCCCGAAGCGCAAAGAGCGCAAGAACATCGCCGCTGGTGTGGCGCATGTGAACTCGTCGTTCAACAACACAAAGATCCTGATTTCCGATGTGCAGGGCAACGCCATTTCGTGGTCGTCCGCTGGCACCATGGGGTTCAAGGGCTCCCGCAAATCGACGCCTTATGCCGCCCAGATGGCTGCGGAAGACGCCGGCAAGAAGGCCCAGGATCACGGCGTGAAGACGTTGGAAGTCGAAGTGCAGGGCCCCGGTTCGGGTCGTGAATCGGCCTTGCGCGCGCTGGCCGCCGTCGGCTTTAACATCACGTCTATCCGCGACGTGACGCCGATTGCCCACAACGGCTGCCGCCCGCCGAAACGCCGCCGCGTCTAAGGCAGGTATTTCTACGCTCGGACCCGGGTTTTCCCGCGGTCCGAGTCCGTCATTTTTAAACCTCGGGCGTTCTGCCTTTCGGACATGAAGGCAGAACAGGAATGGAGGGACGCATGATCCACAAAAATTGGGCCGAACTGATCAAACCCACGCAGCTTGCCGTAAAGCCGGGCAATGACCCCGCGCGGCAGGCCACGGTTGTCGCCGAACCGTTGGAGCGTGGCTTTGGTCTGACCCTCGGCAACGCGCTGCGCCGCGTCCTGATGTCGTCGCTGCAAGGCGCTGCGATCACCTCGGTGCAAATCGACAACGTGCTGCACGAGTTTTCGACCATCTCGGGTGTCCGAGAGGACGTGACCGATGTGATCCTGAACCTCAAGGGCGTGTCGATCCGCATGGAAACCGAAGGGCCCAAGCGTCTCTCGATTTCGGCCAAGGGGCCGCAGGTCGTGACCGCAGGTGACATTTCGGAATCGGCCGGTATCGAGATCCTGAACAAGGATCACGTGATCTGCCACCTCGACGACGGCACCGATCTGTTCATGGAACTGACCGTGAGCACCGGGAAAGGCTACGTCTCGGCGGACAAGAACAAGCCCGAGGATGCGCCCATCGGCCTGATCCCGGTCGATGCGATCTATTCGCCGGTGAAGAAAGTGTCCTACGACGTGCAGCCGACCCGCGAAGGTCAGGTGCTCGACTATGACAAGCTCACCCTGTCGGTCGAAACCGATGGGTCTATCACCCCGGACGACGCCGTGGCCTTTGCCGCGCGCATCATCCAGGACCAACTTTCGGTGTTCGTGAACTTCGAAGAGCCCGAGACCGCGGGTCGCCCGGACGAAGACGATGGGCTGGAATTCAACCCGCTTCTGCTCAAGAAAGTCGACGAGCTCGAGCTTTCGGTGCGTTCGGCGAACTGTCTCAAGAACGACAACATCGTCTACATCGGCGATCTGATCCAGAAGACCGAGGCCGAGATGCTGCGCACCCCGAACTTCGGGCGCAAGTCGCTCAACGAGATCAAGGAAGTGCTCTCGGGCATGGGTCTGCACCTTGGCATGGATGTCGAGGAATGGCCGCCGGAGAACATCGAGGATCTTGCGAAGAAATTCGAAGATCAGTTCTAAGAATTTGCGGGCGCGTTTCGGCGCGCCCGTCAATGCCCGGACGACCGGGGAACACAAGGGCACAGGCCCCAAGGAGAGCCGGTGACACGCATCGCTGGCCGGACAAAGCAAAACCACAAGACTAGGAGATAGAAAATGCGCCACGCGAAAGGCTATCGTCGCCTCAACCGCACCCATGAGCACCGCAAGGCACTCTTTGCCAATATGGCAGGCTCGTTGATCGAGCATGAACAGATCAAGACCACGCTACCGAAAGCGAAAGAGCTTCGTCGCATCGTCGAAAAGCTCGTGACGCTTGGCAAGCGTGGCGACCTGCACGCCCGTCGTCAGGCCGCGTCGCAACTCAAGCAAGACGCCTATGTGGCGAAGCTTTTCGACGTGCTCGGCCCGCGCTACAAAGAGCGCAGCGGTGGCTACGTTCGCATCATGAAGGCGGGCTTCCGCTACGGCGACATGGCCCCGATGGCGATCATCGAATTCGTTGACCGCGACGTGGATGCCAAGGGCGCAGCCGACAAGGCGCGCGTTGCGGCAGAAGAAGAAGCCTCCTTCGCCGAAGACTGATTTCGCCGAAGATCGAGACCCCGAAGCCCCGCCCCTGTGGCGGGGCTTTCGCGTTATTGCATCCGGTTCGGCCCGCCGTCCGATTTCGGGGGCAACAGGGCAAGCGCCACGTCCAGCAACGCAAGTTTTTCGGGCTTTCCCGGTCCGGTTTCGGGACCAAGGTCGATCTGGGCCTGCATCCGGTCGCGATCCGCGTCATCGAGACCTTCGATCCAAGCGATCAGATCGGCGTCTTTCGGGTCCATCCTGCCATCCCTTGCGAATTAACTTGCGTGCCCGGGAGGGCACAATTTAGGGTTGTTTGAGCGCCTCGAAGATGCGCTTTTTCAACAATCTGCGCAAGTTTCTGGAAACGGGTGCCAAATGACAACAATGCTCGGGCTTGATCAGGGCCTTGCGAAGCTCTCGGATCTTGCGCCCCGCGGATACGCGCTGGGGCTTCATATTCGCTTCGCGGCGGCCCACCTGATGATCCAGACCTATGATCCGCGCTGGACCGAGATTTACACCGAAAACGGGTACATGCTGGCAGACCCGATGGTGTTCTGGGGCTTTGGCAATGACGGGGCGATCCGGTGGAGCGACATCGACCTGCCGGACCCCCACGATATACTCGGGCAAGCGGCGGGGTTCGGATTGAAATTCGGCGTTGCGGTGTCGACCGGCCCGACCGCGTCGCGCACCATCGGCGGCTTTGCCCGCGATGACCGGGAATTCACCGACGACGAGATCGAAGAGATACAGCATATCGTCGACCGGCTGCACGAACAGGCCATCCCGCCCGAAAGCCTGACCCCGGCGCAACGCATGGCCCTGCGGCTCGTGGCGAAAGGCAGCCGCCATGCGGAAGCCGCGGCGCTTTTGGGCATTTCGGAAAGCGCGTTCAAGGCCCGGTTGCGGTCTGCGCGTGAACGGTTGTTCGTGCGCACCACGGCCGAAGCGGTGCAGCGCGCGCAGGAATATAACCTGATCTGACCCGGTGGGATGTGAACACGGGGTGCTGGTGCTGCCGCCGTCGCGGGGCTAGGTAGGGGGCATGGCTGATCTCTTCGACACCGCGTCCGGCAGTGAAAAGGACCAAGGACCGCGCCCCTTGGCGGACCGGTTGCGCCCGGTTGCGCTGGCCGATGTGATCGGTCAGGAAGAGGTGCTTGGCCCCGACGGGCCATTGGGTGTGATGCTCGCCTCAGGGTCGCTCGGGTCGCTGATCCTTTGGGGGCCGCCGGGCGTGGGTAAGACAACCATCGCCCGGCTTCTGGCCGATGAGACCGATCTTCATTTCGTACAGGTCAGCGCGATCTTCACCGGCGTTCCGGAACTGCGAAAGGTCTTCGATGCCGCGAAAATGCGCCGCCAGAACGGGCGTGGCACGTTGTTGTTCGTGGACGAGATACATCGGTTCAACAAGGCGCAGCAGGATGGGTTCCTGCCGCATATGGAGGATGGCACCATCCTTCTGGTCGGCGCCACGACAGAGAACCCGTCGTTCGAATTGAACGCCGCCGTCCTGTCGCGTGCGCAGGTAATCACGCTCAAGCGGCTTGAGCCCGCCGATCTGGAGCGGTTGGCCCAACGCGCCGAGAAAGACCTCGACCGTGCGCTGCCCTTGACAGGCGAGGCGCGCGAGGCGCTGGTCGAGATGTCCGATGGCGATGGGCGCGCGCTGCTCAACCTCGTGGAACAGGTGATGGCGTGGCAGATCGAGGGCAAGCTCGATCGTGACGCGCTGACCACCCGCCTGATGCGCCGCGCCGCGCAATACGACAAGTCGGGCGAAGCGCACTACAACCTGATTTCCGCCCTGCACAAATCCATTCGTGGCTCTGATCCGGATGCCGCGCTCTATTGGTTCGCCCGGATGCTGGAAGGCGGCGAAGACCCCCGGTTTCTCGCCCGCCGCCTGACCCGGATGGCGGTCGAGGACATCGGGTTGGCGGACCCGCAGGCGAACCAGGTCTGTGTCGATGCTTGGGAAACCTATGAGCGGCTCGGCAGCCCGGAGGGGGAGCTTGCGCTGGCGCAATCCGTGATCTACCTGGCCCTCGCGCCGAAATCGAACGCGGGATACGTGGCCTACAAGGCCGCCCGCGCCGAGGCGAAGAAAACCGGCTCGGCCCCACCGCCCAAGCATATCCTGAACGCACCCACCGGCATGATGAAGGATCAGGGTTACGGTGCGGGATACCAATATGACCACGACGCCGAAGACGGGTTCTCCGGGCAGGATTATTTCCCGGAAGACATGAAGCGCCCGGTCTACTACACCCCCGTCGAGCGCGGCTTCGAGCGGGAGCTCAAGAAACGCGTGGCATTTTTCGCCGGGCTGCGCGCCAAGCGCGGTGGTTGACAACGGCCCGCGCGCGCGGGACAGGAGCATATGGTTCAGACACTTCTTACCGTGGCAGCCGGGGGCGCAATCGGCGCCAGCCTGCGCTACCTCACATTCGTCGGTGCGACGCGCGTTTTCGGTCCTGGCTTCCCGATCGGAACGCTGGTCGTGAACGTCCTTGGCTCGTTCCTCATGGGTGTGGTTTTCGTCGTGATCGCGAAGAAGGGGGGGCAGGAGCTTGCCCTGTTTCTGATGACCGGCGTGCTTGGCGGGTTCACCACGTTCTCGGCCTTCTCTCTCGATACGTTCGCGCTGTTCGAGCGGGGCGAAACCGGCACGGCGGCCTTGTATGTCTTGCTGTCGGTCGGCCTGTCGATTGCCGCCCTTGTCATCGGGGCCTATGCCGCGCGCGGGGTCATGTCATGAGCGGGGTGCAAACGCTGACGGTGGCCGCCGGTGACGGGGACCAGCGGCTTGACCGGTGGTTTCGTCGCCGGTTCGCCCATGTGCCGCAGGGCCGGATCGAAAAGATGTGCCGCAAGGGTGAAATCCGGGTGGATGGCGCGCGGGTCAAGGCCTCGACCCGCCTTGATGAAGGCCAAGAGGTGCGCATCCCGCCGCTGCCCGACCCGTCGGATACCGCCCCCAAGCCACGGCAACCGGAGGTCGGCGACGCCGATGCCCGCATGATCCGCGAGGCGGTGATCTACCGCGACGACCACCTGATCGCGTTGAACAAACCGCCCGGCCTGCCGTCGCAGGGCGGATCGAAACAGACGCGCCACGTCGATGGATTGGCCGAGGCGCTCAAATTCGGGTTCGACGAGAAACCGCGCCTTGTTCACCGGCTGGACAAGGACACCTCGGGTGTTCTGCTGCTTGCCCGCACGCGGTCCGTGGCCAAGGCCCTGACCGATGCGTTTCGCCACCGCGACACGCGCAAGATCTACTGGGCCGTGGTTGCGGGCGTTCCCAGCCCGCGCATGGGCACGGTCAAATGGGGGCTGGTCAAGGCACAGGGCCACGGGCGACAGGGCGAGGGCGAGAAGATGCTTTGCGTTCAGCCCGCCGATGTTCGCACGGTCGAGGGCGCGAAACGTGCCGAAACCGACTACGCGGTGATCGAAGCGCTGGCCCAACGCGCCGCATGGCTCGCGCTGGTGCCCGTCACGGGGCGCACCCATCAGCTTCGGGCCCATATGGCCGAACTTGGCCACCCGATTGTGGGCGACGGCAAATATGGCGGCTCGGGGCAAGAGAACCTTGGCGATGGTTGGGGCGCGATGCTGGGCGGCGAAATATCGAAGAAACTCCACCTGCATGCAAGGTCGATCGAGATCGCGCATCCGGTGACCGGAAAACCGCTCCGGATCGAGGCCGCTTTGCCCGACCATATGGCGCGCACGTGGGACAGCCTTGGGTTTCGTGCCGCCGACGCGCCCGATGACCCGTTCGAGGACGACGAATGGACCCCCTGAAGCTGGTGCTCTTCGACGTGGATGGCACGCTCGTCGACAGCCAGCACGCCATTGTCAATGCCATGGCGCGGGCGACGGCGACCGTTGACCTGCCGCCGCCGCCGCGCGACGCGGTTCTCGGGATCGTCGGCCTGTCGCTTCCGGGCGCGGTGGCGCGGCTTTTCCCGGATCTCGACGCGCAGCGCCAAGGCGCGGTGGTCGCTGCTTACCAGCAAGCCTACATGAGCGCGCGCAACACCTCGGGCACCCCACCGCTTTATGACGGGGCGCGCGCGGCGTTGCAGGCGCTCGCGGCCCGCGACGAGGTGCTTTTGGGCACCGCGACGGGGATGAGCCGCCGGGGCATGGCGCGGGTGATCGAGAGCCATGATCTCGCCGGTCTGTTTGCCACCACGCAAACGGCGGATGACCAGCCGTCAAAGCCCGACCCGGCCATGGTTCTCGCCGCGCTGCGCGAGACTGGCGTTGCGCCCGAACACGCCGCCTTCGTGGGCGATACAGTCTATGACATCGAAGCGGGCCGGGCCGCCGGGGTCTTTACCATCGGGGTCACTTGGGGCTACCACGCCGCCGATGATTTGCGCGCGGCAGGCGCGCGGGCCGTGATCGAGGATTTCGCCGACCTGATCCCGACGCTGGATAACGCATGGAGCGAGACATGAGTGACTGGGCGCCAAAGCGGTTCTGGACGCAGGCGCGCGCGGACGCCTGCGATGGCGGTTACACGGTCTATCTGGACAATCGCACGGTGCGCACGCCCGCGAAATCAGCCTTTGTCTTGCCAACACGCGCCTTGGCCGAAGCGGCGGCGCGCGAATGGGAGGCGCAGCAGGATTACATCGACCCCAACAGCATGCCGATCACCCGGATGGCCAATTCGGCGCTCGACAAGGTGTCGGTTCAGCACGCCGAGGTGGCCGATCTTCTGGCTGCCTATGGCGATAGCGATCTGACCTGCTACCGCGCGGAGCATCCCGAGGCCCTCGTCGCGCGGCAGGCCGAAGGTTGGGACCCGCTGCTCGACTGGGTGGACGAGGTGTTCTCGGCCCGGCTGATCCCGCGCACGGGCATCATGCACCGACCGCAAGACCCAAAGGCGCTGACCCGGCTCGCGCGCGAGGTGCATGCCCTCGACCCCTTCAAACTGGCCGCGTTCCATGACCTCGTGTCCCTGTCCGGCTCGCTTGTCATCGCGTTGGCGTTGACGCGCGCGCGGCTTGACGCTGAGAGCGCATGGGCGCTGTCGCGGATCGACGAGGACTGGCAGGCCGAGCAATGGGGCGATGACGAAGAAGCCATGGAACACACGGCGCTCAAAAGGCAGGCATTCCTTGATGCAGTGCACTTTTTCCGACGGGTTGATCAAAAAAATTGAGCGACTCGACGGGTTTGGAACCGAAATTTGCCGGATTTCCTTAGGGTTAAAGAACCAGTGTGAAACCGGCTTTTTCTTGACGCCCCGCGTTGAATTTGCCCAAACTATCCGCATGGAGGGGGGTCCCCGTTCCTCGTATCGCTACCGGCAGGGAAGCCGGATCATAACGCCCGAAACGGGCGACATTCAGGAAGAGGTAATCATGAAAAAATCCGTAATTCTCGGCGCACTGACCGTGGCCGGCGTCATGGCCGGCGCGGCACAGGCCGCGACGCTTGACGATGTAAAAGCGCGCGGTTCGCTGAAGTGCGGTTCGAATTCCGGCTTGACCGGTTTTGCTGCGCCGAATGCCAACGGCGAATGGGAAGGCTTCGACGTGGCAGTGTGCCGCGCGGTGGCCGCCGCCGTTCTGGGCGACCCGCAAGCTGCCGAATTCGTTCCGACCACGCCGAAGACCCGCTTTACCGCGCTCGCCTCGGGCGAAGTCGACATGCTCGTGCGCAACACGACCTGGACGCTGACCCGTGACGTGGATCTGAAATTCACCTTCACCGGCGTCAACTACTACGACGGGCAGGGCTTTATGGTCCCGAAGGCGCTTGGCGTCAGCTCGGCCAAGGAGCTTGATGGTGCCACCGTCTGCATCCAGACCGGCACCACCACCGAGCTCAACCTCGCGGATTACTTCCGCACCAACAACATGAACTATGAGCCGGTTCCGATCGAAACCAACGCCGAAGCACAGCAGCAGTATCTTGCAGGGGCCTGTGACGTCTATACCACGGACGCCTCCGGTCTGGCCGCAACGCGTGCCTCGTTCGAGGCGCCGAGCGACCACGTGATCTTGCCCGAGATCATCTCGAAAGAGCCGCTCGGCCCGCTCGTGCGCCATGGCGACGACGAATGGGGTGACATCGTGCGCTGGACGCTCAACGCGCTTGTCGCGGCTGAGGAATTCGGTATCACCTCGACCAATATCGAGGAACTGGCGAAGGGCACCGATAACCCCGAGATCAACCGTATCCTCGGCACCGAAGGCAACATGGGCGAGCTTCTCGGTCTTGATGCCGAATGGGCCAAACGCGCCATTATGGCCGGGGGCAACTATGGCGAGATCTTCGAGAAGAACATCGGGGAATCCACGCCAATCGGGCTCGCACGCGGTTTGAACGCCCAGTGGAAAGATGGCGGCCTGCAATACGCACCGCCCTTCCGCTAAGGACATGAGGGCGCGGGGGGAAGGCCCCCGCGCCCTTTCTCTTTGACTAGGGACACTACTGACGAACCGGGCACGGGATGCGGGAAAACTCGCACGGGAAGGTTCCGGGACGCGCAACGGGGAAAAACATGGCATCAGTGACCGACTCGCAGGGCGGCAGTTTTCGGCTGTCCATGCTGCTCTACGATAGCCGGTATCGCTCTGCGACGATCCAGATCGTGGCCCTCATAGGCTTTCTGCTTCTGATCGGCTGGCTGGTGAACAACACGGTTCAAAACCTTGCCGAACTGGGAAAAACGGTGGGGTTCGGATTTCTCGGGGACCGTGCCGGATACGATATCAACCAGCGCCTGCTTGAGTATTCCTCGGCCGATTCCCATCTGCGCGCGGCGCTTCTCGGTCTTCTAAACACGCTTTTGATCGCCGTGATGGGTTGTATCGCGGCCACCATCGTTGGTGTCGTCGTCGGCATTCTCAGGTTGTCCAACAACTGGCTCGTGGCCCGTATCATGACGGTCTATGTCGAGATGTTTCGCAACGTGCCGGTTCTGCTCTGGATCGTCCTGTCGATGGCGATCCTCATCGAAACGCTCCCCGCCCCAAGCGCGTTTCGCGGCGATACCCCGAGCGCCAGCATGCTTTTTGGTGACAACGTTGCGCTGACCAATCGCGGCATCTATGTGCCCGAGCCCCTGTTTGGCAAGGTTGATGAAGAGGGGGTCCATACCTCTTGGCGGCACGGGATCGGCGATCTGCATTTCTTCGGCGATGCGTCGCTGCGCTTTGACCTGAGCCTCGATCTCGTGGCCATTCTCGCCACGCTGATCGCCGGGCTGATGGTGTCCGGGCTGATCAAACGGCGGGCCGACCGGGTGCAGGCGGCCACCGGGCTTCGACCGGTCACCTGGTATTGGCGCACCGGTGTCATCGTGGTGCCGGTGATCGTGCTTCTCTGGGTGCTTGGGCTTCACTTCGGTAAACCCGAATTGCGTGGCTTCAATTTCCAGGGCGGCACGCATTTGCGAAATTCGTTTATCGCGCTGTGGCTCGCGCTGTCCCTTTATACCGCCGCCTTTGTCGCCGAGATCGTGCGCGGCGGCATTCTTGCAATTTCTTCCGGTCAGACCGAAGCCGCCGCCGCGCTGGGCCTGCGCCCGCGCCGGATCATGTCGCTGGTGGTCCTGCCACAGGCGCTTCGGGTGATCATCCCGCCGCTGATTTCGCAATACCTGAACCTGACCAAGAACTCGTCTCTGGCCATCGCCGTGGGGTACATGGACCTTACCGGAACGCTCATGGGCATCACGCTCAACCAGACCGGGCGGGAGCTTGAGACAGTGCTTTTGACCATGCTCATCTACCTCCTGATTTCGCTCGCGATCTCCGGGGCGATGAACGTCTACAACAATTCCGTGAAGCTGAAGGAGCGCTGAGATGTCTGACCTCTCCTACGTCCGCACCGAGCTTCTTCCCGAACAAGATCCACCCTTGTCCGAGGTGGGGGTCATCGGCTGGCTGCGCGCGAATTTGTTTTCCGGCTGGTTCAACTCGATCCTCACCTTCGTGTCGCTGGTGTTGATCTACCTTTTGCTTGCGGCCATCCTGCCGTGGCTTTGGTCACCAACCTGGAATGCCGGGTCGCTTGCCGAATGTCGCGAGATCATCGCGGAGCTGGGCAAGGAACATGGCGGGGCCTGTTACGGGGTGATCCGGGAGCGGTGGCCACAGCTTCTGTTCGGCTTCTATCCGGACGCCGAACGCTGGCGTCCGATCGTCACGCTCATTGGCCTGTTCGTGGCGCTGGCCCCGGTGCTGTTTACTGATCTCTTTCCGCGCAAGATGCTCTGGTTTTCCGGGGCCTTCCTGTTTGCCGCGCCGTGGCTGATGTGGGGCGGGTCGATCTGGACCCCGGTTCTGGTTGCCGCCGGTCTTGTGATCGGGGCTGGTGCCTATCGGCTTCTCGTGCCCCGGGTCGGCAATCTCGCGGCGGTGATCGCCGCCGTGGTGGCGCCGCTTTTGTGGTGGTTCCTGTTCGTCGGCCCGGTGTCATCCGTGCTCGCCCCCGTCATCCCGCTTGGTCTCGAAGTGGTCGAAAGCCGCCTGTTCGGGGGCTTCATGCTTTCGGTCTGGATCGGCGTGGTGTCGATTGCGATTTCATTGGTCCTTGGGGTGCTTCTTGCGCTTGGGCGGCAATCCGACCTGTTGATCGTGAAATACCTGTCGGTCGGCTTTATCGAGTTCATTCGCGGTGTTCCCTTGATCACGCTTCTTTTCGTGGCCTCGACGCTTTTGAACATCTTCCTGCCGCCGGGCACGAATTTCGACATCATCCTGCGCGTGATGATCATGGCGACGCTCTTTGCCTCGGCTTATATTGCCGAGGTCATCCGGGGCGGGCTCGCCGCCCTGCCGCGCGGGCAATACGAAGCGGCGGATGCGCTGGGGCTTGATTACTGGAAGGCGCAGCGGCTGATCATCCTGCCCCAAGCGCTCAAGATCTCGATCCCCGGTATCGTGTCGACCTTCATCGGGCTGTTCAAGGATACCACGCTGGTGTCGATCATCGGCCTTCTGGACCCCATCGGGCTTACCGGGTCGATCCGGGCCGATGCCAATTGGAACGGGATCGTGTGGGAGCTTTACGGTTTCATTGCCCTGCTCTTCTTTCTCTCCTGTTTCGCCATGTCCCGTTATTCCATGTGGCTTGAGCGCAAGCTGCGCACGGACCACAAGTAAAGGAGCCCCGCCATGTCCACGCTTGAGCTTGAATCTGTCGATACCTCGAAGCTGGAGGTCTTGGACGAGATCGCCATCGAGATTTCGCAGATGAACAAATGGTTCGGCACCTTCCACGTGCTGCGCGACATCAACCTCACGGTGAACCAAGGCGAGCGGATCGTGATCTGCGGGCCATCGGGGTCGGGGAAATCGACCCTGATCCGCTGCATCAACCGGTTGGAGGAACATCAAGCCGGCTCCATCATCGTCGATGGGACCGAGCTGAGTTCTGACCTCAAGAACGTGGACAAGGTGCGATCAGAAGTTGGGATGGTGTTCCAGCACTTCAACCTGTTCCCGCATCTCACGATCTTGGAAAACTGCACGCTGGCCCCGATCTGGGTGCGCAAGGTGCCGAAGAAAGAGGCGCTGGAACGCGCCATGCATTTCCTTGAAAAGGTGAAGATCCCCGAACAGGCGAACAAGTATCCCGGGCAGCTTTCGGGGGGGCAACAGCAACGTGTCGCCATTGCCCGGTCGCTTTGCATGATGCCACGGATCATGCTGTTTGACGAACCGACATCGGCGCTTGACCCGGAGATGATCAAGGAGGTGCTCGATACCATGATCGAGCTGGCGGAAGAGGGGATGACCATGCTCGTCGTCACGCATGAAATGGGGTTTGCGCAGGCGGTGGCGAACCGGGTCATCTTCATGGCCGATGGTCAGATCGTGGAGCAGAACGAACCGAAAGAGTTCTTCAACAACCCGCAATCGGAACGCACCCAGCAATTCCTGAGCCAGATCATCGGGCACTGACGCGCGGGCCCGAGCGAAGCCGACGGTGCGCCCATTGGCGCCCTTATTCTGCGGCTGTCGCCTTTGCCGCCTCGGTTTCTTCCCGCGCGATCAGGTCGCGGGGCACCTTGAAATCAACAAGCTGACCGGACCGCCAGGTCACATGATCCCAGCTTGCGAGGTCGAAATCGACCACGGCGGTCGCGCCGGTCGGAAACCGGTCGAACAGATGCGTTGCTGGCGGCGTCCCGACGATGGCCTGGGCCATGTAAGACGCGCCGGGATTGTGGGCGATCAACATCACCGTTTGCCCCAAGGCCCCGCTGAGCACATTCAACAGCGTATCGGGCTCGGACAGGTAAAGCGCCGGGGAGACATCGGCGACAAGCCCGAAACCGGCCGCATCCGCGACCATATCCCAGGTTTCCCGCGTCCGTTCCGCCGAAGACACCAGCGTCTCGTCAGGGACATATCCCTTGGCGGCGAGCCATCGGCCAAGCGCCCCAGCCGAAGCCCGACCCCGCTTGTTCAGCGGCCTGTCGTGGTCGGTCATGTGCGGATCGTCCCAGCTCGATTTTGCGTGACGCGTCAGAATCAGGCGCAAAGTCATGTCGTCTATCCTCCCGGGTGAGCGCGTAATGTAGCCGATGGACCGAACCCCAACAAGCCGCAGCGCAGCGACCGGACCGGACCTAATCGCGCCGGATGAGAGAGCCGGGCCCTTGCTCGGTATAAAGCTCGAGCAGGCAAGCGTTTTCGACCCGACCATCGAGGATCACCACCGCGCGCACGCCGCCCTCGATCGCGGCCAGCGCCGTCTCGGTCTTGGGAATCATGCCGCCGCCGATGGTGCCGTCCTTGACCATTTCGCTGATTTGAAGGGCGGTCAGCTCGGTCACCCAATTGCCATCGCGCCCCTTTACGCCCGGGACATCGGTCAGCAAAAGCAATCTGTCCGCTTTCAGGGACGCGGCAATGGCACCCGCCGCCGTGTCCCCGTTGACGTTGAAGGTTTCGCCGTCACGCCCGACGCCGATCGGGGCGATCACCGGGATGGTTTCGCTCTCGGCCAAGCGTTTCAGAACGAAAGGGTCCACCTCCACCGGGGTTCCGACGAATCCGAGTTTCGGATCGGTCGGCTCGCAGACCATGAGGTTCGCATCCTTGCCGGACAGCCCGACCGCGCGCCCGCCCTCGGCATTGATGGCCTGCACGATCCGCTTGTTCACCCGGCCCGCAAGCACCATTTCAACGACTTCGACCGTGGCCTGGTCGGTGACGCGCTTGCCCCCGATCCATTCGCTCTCGACGCCCATTTTCGCAAGCATCTCGTTGATCATCGGCCCGCCGCCATGCACGACCACCGGGTTCACGCCGACGTGGCGCATCAAGACGATGTCGCGCGCAAAGCTCGCCATAGCGTCGTTGTCGCCCATGGCATTGCCGCCGAACTTTATCACCACCGTCGCGCCTTCGTAACGTTGCAGGTAGGGCAGCGCTTCGTTCAGCGTTCGGGCGGTGGCGATCCAGTCGCGGTTCATGGAGAGCTTTCTCATGTCTCTGTCCTCGGTATCGGACCGTTGTTACGCGAGGGGGGGCAGGGCGGCAAGAGGCGCGCGGTGCGGGGCGTTCAGGACAGGCCCGCGATGATCGCGCGCAGGGTGGCGATCCCGTCACCCTTTTCCGACGATGTCAGGACCAATTCGGGAAAAGCAGCCGGGTGTTTTGCCAGCTTCCCGCGCACTTGGGTCAGCACCCGGTCGCGGTCCGCGGCCTTCACCTTGTCCGCCTTGGTCAGGACGACCTGGAATGTGACCGCGGCGCTGTCGAGAAGCGACATGATCTCGTCATCCACGTCCTTGATCCCATGCCGGTGGTCGACCAGCACGAAGGCCCGGCGCAGGGTCGCGCGGCCCTGAAGGTAGGATTTCAGAAGCCGTTGCCATTTCTGCACCTTGTCGAGCGGCGCGTTGGCATAGCCATAGCCCGGCAGGTCAACAAGATAGGGACCGTTGGAGGTGGTGAAAAAATTGATCTCCTGCGTGCGCCCCGGCGTGTTTGACGCGCGGGCAAGCCCCTTTCGCCCCGTCAAGGCATTGATCAGGCTGGATTTCCCCACGTTCGACCGGCCTGCAAAACAAACCTCGGCCCGGTCGTCCGGCGGCAGGCCCGACATGGCGACGACACCCTTGAGAAAGTCGGTTTCCGCCGCAAAAAGTTTGCGCCCCGCTTCGCGGGACGCATCATCCGGCTCTTCGGCCAGCGGGAAAGGAAGCGGGGCGGACACGCCCCTACTTCTCCTCTTTCGGTTTTCGTTTGAAGCTCGACTTGATGTTGCCGAAGATGTCGGGCTTGGCGCCGTGGCTGCGCATGATCGCGTATTGCTGCATGAAGGTCAGCGTGTTGTTCGCAATCCAGTAGATGACAAGCCCCGACGCAAAGCTTCCAAGGATGAACATGAACACCCAGGGCATCCAGGCCATGATCGTCGCCTGCGTGGCGTCGGTGGGGGCGGGGTTGAGCTTTTGCTGCAACCACATCGACAGGCCAAGCAGGATTGGCAGGATGCCCAGCGACAGGAAATACAGAAGGCTGGACGGATCCGGCGGCGCATTGGGCAGGAGGCCGAAGAGGTTCAGGATCGACGATGGGTCCGGGGCCGACAGGTCGCGGATCCAGCCGAACCATGGCTCGTGCCGCAGTTCGAGCGTGACGAAGATCACCTTGTAGAGCGAGAACCAGATCGGGATTTGCAGCAGGATGGGAAGGCAACCCGAGGCAGGGTTCACCTTCTCGCTCTTGTAGAGCTGCATCATCTCTTGCTGGACCTTCATCTTGTCGTCACCCGCGTTCTCGCGGATTTTCTCCATCTGCGGCTGAAGTTCCTTCATCTTCGCCATCGAGACGTAGGAGCGATAGGACAGCGGCAGTAGCACGAGCTTGATGACGAAGGTCAGAGCGATGATGGACCAACCCATGTTGCCGATTAACGAATTCAGCCAATGCAGGACCGCAAAGATCGGCTTGGTCAGGAAGAAGAACATGCCCCAATCGATGGAATCGAGGAACCGGTAGATCCCGGTGTCGTTCTGGTAATCGCGCAGCGTGTCCCATTCCTTCGCGCCGGCGAAAAGACGTGTGGTCACTTCCGAGGTGGCGCCGGGTGCGACGTCGAGCGTCGGCATCCGGATCTCGGTCTGGTAGATATCGGCGTTGTCCACGTATTTGAGCGCCGAGGTAAACGCCTGGCCCGATTGCGGGATCAGCGCGGTTTGCCAGTAATGGTCGGTGAACCCGATCCAGCCGTCCTGTGTTGTCTGGGTCAGCTCGACGCGCGCGTTCTCGCGCGGGTCGATCGGAAGATCCTCGACATCGCCATAGTCAACCTCGGACAACTCATCATCGGTCTGGCGTACGACGCCTTCGTGCAGGATGAAAAACCCTTTCAAATCCTGCGGTTCGCCATGGCGCGCGATGATGCCGTAGGGGGCAAGGCGCTGTGCGGTGCCCGAGGCGTTTTCGACCGATTGGGTCACGGTGAACAGGTAATCTTCATCGACCGCGATGGTGCGCCGGAAGGTCATGTCCTGCGCGTTGGTCCATTCCAGCGTGACCGGCGTTTCGGGGGTCAGGGTGCTGCCCGAAGCGATTGACCATTCGGTGAACGCGCCCGGAACATCCTCGGTGCTCAGGCTGCCGCCCGGCGCCCAGCCATAGAGCGTGTAATAGGCGGTATCTTGTCCAGCGGGTCTGAGAAGCGTGATGGTATCCGCCCCGTCGTCAAGCGTGACGCGGTAATCGGTGAGATGCAGATCGTCGATCCGGCCCCCGACAAGCGAGATGGAGCCAGACAGCTTCGGGGTCTCGATGTCGATGCGCGGGCTGTCGGCCACTGCCGCAATCGCTTCGTTAACCGGGGTCGCGGGCTCATTGCCGGATGAGGCGGCGGGCGGTGTGGTTGCGCCAGTCTGCGGGTCGGTTGCACCGGGGGCGAGCGTTTCGGCCACCTCCTCGGGTTGCGGGGCAGGGGGCTCTTCCGGTGGGAACAGGATCACCCAGCCGGTGATGACGACAAAGCTCAACACCGTTGCCAGCAGAAGGTTCTTGTTCTGGTTTTCCATTGAGCCCCACCACTCGTTCTTTCGGGTCACGTGGGTTCAATCGTCCGGGGGGGCAAAGGTCAAGCAGTTTTCCTGAAAACAAGGGCGTGAGAGGGGCGGAATCCTGCGTGCGCGGGCCGGTTCCGCCCTCATCTCACACCCTTGGTTCCACGTTTCGGCCGGATCGCATTATGCGCCCTTTGCCCGCGGATTGATGTGCGGGGCCGGTGGAATTCTGTCCCGGTGTGTCGTGATCCAGGTCGCGGTGGCTTCGAACGGCATCGGTCGGGCGATGGAATACCCCTGCACATGGGCGCATCCAAGCTGTGCCAACATGGCATGTTCGCCGTGTGTTTCGACTCCTTCCCCCAGCGTATCCAGCCCGAGACGTTCAGCCATCGTCAGGATCGCGGAAACCATGTTCTGCTGGTCCCGGTCGGTGTCCATCCTGCTGATGAACGAGCGGTCGATCTTGATCCGGCTCACGTCGAAGCGCCGGATGCTCGCGATCGAGGCATGCCCGGTCCCAAAATCATCAAGATCAATGCCACACCCGAGCCGTGACAGCGCCGCGATGTTGCGCGTCGTGGTGTCGTCGTCCGATTGCGCCACCACGTTTTCCAGCACCTCGATCACCAGCCGATCGGGCGACAGTTCGAAACGATCGAGTTCCCACCGGATTTTTTCGAACAGGCGCGGATTGCGCAATTCCTCGGGGGAGAAATTGACCGCGACATTCGGCACGCTCAAGTCGCCTTTGTCCCAGTTTTTCAAAGCGGTCAGGGACTTGAACAGGATCACGTCGCCCAGTTTCTCGAACAGCCCCGCCTCGGCGATGGCGGGAAGAAAGGCGGCCGGGGCAATCTGCCCTTTCTCCGGGTGTTCCCAACGTGCGAGCGCCTCGAACCCGGTCAATTCGCCGGTATGCGTTGACACCTGCGGCTGGAACCACGGGCGAATTTCCCCCGCGCCCAACGCGCGCACCACGTCCTTGGTCAGATTGTCGGGCACCGTGATGCGCGGACGCATGCCCCGGGAAAAGGCGCGAATCGACCCCGGCCCGGCCTTTTGCGCCTCGTCCAGCGCGCTTTCTGCGGCGTCCAGAAGGCTTTCGCCGGTCTGGTCGGGCACCCGCGACGGCAGGGCGAACCCGATGCAGGTGCTGAGCAGAACACGCGTTCCGTCGAGCGAAATGGGCTGTTCGACCGCATCCTGAAGCCGCCCGGACAGCTGGATCAGGCTTTCCAGATCGGTGCGTGGCGTTTTTTCTAGGGCGAGACCGAACCGCCCGATCGCCAAGGCCGTGACAAGGTCGGATTCGCGCAGCGTGCTTCGGATGCGATCCCCACAGGCCCGCAGGATGGTTTCGGCCCCGTCTTGGCCAAACTGGGCGGTCAGCGCCGGGGCATTGTCGACCTCGACCACAAGGCAGACGGGCGGGTCGCCCTGCGCATTCGCACCATCGGCCATCGCCGTGCCCAACCGGGTGATGAGCGTATCGCGACCGGGCAGCCCGGTGACGCTGTCCCGCGGTGCGCGACGCCGCCATGGTGCGGGGATCACGCCCGAGAACGCCAGAAGTGCGGGGAGCGTCACGGCGAAGACAAGCAAAAACCCCTCGCCCCCGAACCAATAGGCACCGAGCATGACCGCGGGCAGAAAGGCCAGCGCATGTGGGCCCAGAAGCATCCGTCTGGCCGTTTCGAATTTTGCCTGTTTGGCTGTCGCCGCCTTGAAGCCCATCACGCAGTCCCGTTGGTCTGGTCAGGGGCGCGCAGCCCCGGTCACGAGAACCATAGGGGCCACTGGTCAATCAGCGGTTAATGGGCGGAGGGCTCAGTCGCTTTTCGTGTCCGATGACCGGGTCAGCCCGGCGAAATCGAACAGGCTCGGATCCAGCAGATGCGATGGGCGGGCGTTCATCAGCGCGCGGAACATCACCTGTCGACGACCGGGCGCATTCGCTTCCCACCCGTCGAGGATCTGCTTGACCTGTTGACGCTGAAGCCCGTCTTGAGACCCGCAGAGATCGCAGGGAATAATGGGATAGGACATCGCCTGTGCGAACTTTTCACAATCGGCCTCGGCAACATGGGCCAAGGGTCGATAGACGAACAGATCCCCCTCTTCGTTCACCAGTTTCGGCGGCATGGTCGCCAGCCGCCCGCCGTGAAACAGGTTCATGAAGAAGGTTTCCAGAATATCGTCGCGGTGATGACCCAGAACGACCGCCGAACACCCTTCTTCGCGGGCAATCCGGTAAAGATTGCCCCGCCTGAGCCGCGAACACAGGGCGCAAAAGGTCCGGCCCTCGGGCACCTTGTCGACCACGATGGAATAGGTGTCTTCGTATTCGATCCGATGCGGCACCTCGCGGTCTTCGAGAAACGTGGGCAGCACGGTCGCGGGAAAGCCCGGTTGTCCTTGATCAAGATTGCAGGCGAGCAGATCGACAGGCAGAAGCCCGCGCCATTTCAATTCGTAGAGCGCGGCGAGAAGCGTATAGCTGTCTTTCCCGCCGGACAGGCACACGAGCCATCGGGGCAGGCTACCATCCGCCCGCGTCTCGATCATGCCGTAGTGATCGACCGCTTCGCGCACGTTGCGGATGATCCGTTTGCGCAGCTTCTTGAACTCCGTGGTGGAGGGCGCGCCACGAAACAGCGGATGGATATCGTCGGACTTGTCGAGCATGGCCGCCTCATAGGGGTGCAAACGGGGTGTGGCAAGCATCCTCGCACCCCGCGCCGCACCTGAATGTCACCCCTTGGGCTTGCGCACCGCCCCCTTCGACAACCGCCGGCCCGCGTCGAAATAGGCATCTGCCATTTCCTCCGACCTGAGCGGCGTTCCCTTGGCGAGCCGTTTGCAGAAGGCTTCCATGTCGTCGCCGAAATGTGTCTGCTTGGTCGCGTTCTGCCGGGGCGGCATGGTGATGTCGTCCGGCGTGCTGTCCTGTCCGATCGCGGTGAGAAACCGCGCGGCGCCTTCCGGCTTGGTCAGCTCTGACAGATCGATCCGGTGGATGTGCACGTTCGGCATGTCGGCGGTGAGCCGCGCGTAATACTCGGCCCGGGTAAAAACCTCGTGCACATACCAAAGGGCGTTGCCCGCGACGCCATGCTTCATGAACGGCGCGGAATTCACGATGGTGTTGGGATAGCGCGGGTCGAGCGCGAAGAGCCACGTGTAGCCGAAATTCGCGAACTCGAACCGGTTCACGTAGGACCAGAGGATCTTGAAGGGATCGCGCGTGAGGATGACAAGATGCACCTCGCCCGCCTCGGTCAGCGGTGCAATGTTCTCGACCAGCCCGGCCTTGAACAGGAAATGCGACACCTCGGCGTAATCCTGTGTGCTCGCGGCGATCAGCCGGTCGAACTTCTGCCGCCAGAATGCGCGCACGCGCGGCACGTTGCCGACCGAGTTGAAATGGGTGAAATGCGAGGCATCCGGTGTCTCGACCCCGATCTGGGTGAACCCGATGCGTTCATGATGCACCTCGGCCCCGTGCCAGTTGCGCTTCAAAAGCTCGTTCAGAAACACCGTGCCGGAACGCCCGGTGGTCAGCGGGAAAAGGAATTTGCGGGCCATTCGCGCCTCGGATTACTGCTCTTTCCCTTTCTTACCGGGATCGGGCACCGGGTCAAACCCGGAACTGCCAAGCGGATGACACCGACCGACGCGGCGCGCGGCAAGCCAGCTTCCCTTGAGCGCGCCGTGTTTCTCAAGGGCCTCGAGGGCATAGGCCGAACAGGTCGGCTGATAGCGGCAGGAATGGCCGACCCAAGGCGACAAAAGCAGGCGATAGGCCCGGACCGGCAAGGCAATGATATGGGCAAACGGGCTCATGCAGGGGATATAGGGGCGCTTAACGCGGGTTGGAAGGCGGCGTCTTGCCACGCGGGGCATGAACGCGGGCAAGCGCGCGCGACAGCTCTGCCTCCATCTCTGCGAATGCCCGGCGCACGGTGTCGCCGGGGCGCGCCACCAGCACGTAATCCCAGCCGCTTAGGCCCTCGGCGGCCATTACGGACCGGGCGAGCGCGCGCATCCGCCGCTTGGCCCGGTTCCGGGTGACCGCGTTGCCGGTCTTTTTCGAAGCGGTGAACCCGACCCGGATCGCCGGGTCATCATCGCGCCGGTTGCGCGCCTGCAACAAGAATCCCGGCATCGGGGCGCGGGCGGCGCGGGCGCAGGCAAGGAAATCCTTGCGCTTTTTCAGGGTCTGCAACGTCATGGTCTGCAAACGCGACACCGCCGGAGGCGTGTCCGTGGTCACGACACTGTGGTCGGTCCCGGGCGCCTCCGGCGGTGTCATTGTTCTCACCTGTGACTGGCGCTTACGCGCTCAGCGACTTGCGGCCCCGCGCGCGGCGCGCGTTCAGGATCTTGCGGCCAGCCTTGGTCGCCATGCGCGCACGGAAGCCGTGGCGGCGCTTGCGAACCAGGTTCGAAGGTTGGTAGGTGCGTTTCATCGCCCGTCTCCGTCCAGTATCGTTTGTCGTTTCTCGTGCCAGTCGGCACATGCCCCGAAACCCGACGGAATCGGGGCGAAATCCATTGAAGCCCGGTCTATAGGCGGGGATCGGGGCCAAGTCAAACCTGCAATTGGCCTTTTTTGCCGTTCCCCGAAGTGTCCGGGGCGGTGATCGCGACACCATCAAGCCCTCGTGAAACTTGGTGTCAGGGCTGGCAGCGCCGGGCAGGCCGCGCCATGGTGCCCGAAAATGGGACGGGAGGTCCGATGTCCAACGAAAAATTCAAGCGATTGGGGCCACTTGGCGTGATCCTCCTGGTCGCCGTGATCGGCGTCGTGTTCCTGCGCGATCACCTGACCTATCAGGCGCTGTCTGAGAACCGGGACGCGCTTCTGGCCTACCGCGATGCGCATTTCGCGCTCTCGGTGGTGATCTTTGTCTTGGGCTATATCGCCATCGTTGCCTTCTCCCTGCCGGGGGCGACCATCGCGACGCTGACCGGTGGCTTTCTCTTCGGGCTGTTTCCGGGCGTGATCTTCAACCTTCTCGGGGCCACCACCGGCGCAACGTTGATCTTTCTCGCCGCGCGTTTCGGTCTGGGGGAACGGCTGGCCGCCCGTATGGAGGCGGGCGCGGGGCGCATCGCGCGGCTGAAACGGGGTATTGATGAGAACCAGTGGTCGGTTCTCTTTCTCATGCGCCTCGTTCCCGCCGTGCCGTTCTTCGTGGCCAACGTCGTGCCCGCGCTTTTGAATGTCCCGGCCTATCGGTTCATCGTGACCACGGCGCTTGGCATCATTCCGGGCACGGCGATCTATACGTCGGTCGGTGCCGGGCTGGGCGAAGTTTTCGCGGCGGGCACCGCTCCCGACCTTGGCGTTATCTTCGAGCCCTTCGTGCTTGGACCGATCCTTGGCCTTTGCGCCTTGGCGGCGCTGCCCATCATACTTCGCATGTTTCGAAAGGACCCTGTCGCATGAAAACGATCAAAACCGATATCTGCGTGATCGGCGCCGGGTCGGGTGGCCTTTCGGTCGCTTCCGGCGCGGTGCAGATGGGGGCAAAGGTGGTGCTTGTCGAAAAGGGCGAGATGGGGGGGGATTGTCTGAATTACGGCTGCGTGCCGTCGAAGGCGCTTCTCCATGCCGGTGCCGTGGGGATGACATGGGACGATGCCCATGCCCATGTGAAATCGGCCATTGCCACCATCGCCCCGCATGACAGCCAAGAGCGGTTCGAGAGCTTGGGGTGCATTGTCCTGCGCGACCATGCCCGCTTCACCGGCCCGCGCGAGATCGTGGCGGGTGAGACCCGGGTGCGCGCGGGCCGGTTCGTCATCGCAACCGGGTCGCGTCCCTTCGTGCCCCCGGTGCCGGGGCTTGAGGATGTGCCGTATCTGACCAATGAAACCATCTTCGATCTTAATGAGCAGCCCGGCCATCTCCTGATCATCGGCGGCGGGCCGATTGGCATGGAAATGGCGCTGGCGCACCGCAGGCTTGGTTCGGCCGTGACGGTGCTGGAAGGCGAGAAGGCGCTGGGCAAGGATGACCCCGACGCCGCCGAGGTCGTGCTTGAGGCCATGAAGGCCGAGGGCATCGAGATCGTGGAACAGGCCAAGGTCGTGCGCCTCAACAAGACTGCGGAAGGGGTCGAGGCGGCCACGGAAACGGGCGAAAACCAAACCGGCACCCATCTTCTCGTCGCGGTCGGGCGCAAGGCAAATATCGACGATCTCGGGCTGGAGGCTGCCGGGGTTGAAACGGATGGGCGCGCGATCACGGTGAACGCGCGGCTCAGAACCACGAACCGGCGCATCTATGCGCTGGGCGATGTGACCGGCGGCGCGCAATTCACCCATGTGGCGGGCTACCAGGGCGGCGTCGTGATCCGCCCGACCGTCCTGCGGCTTCCGGCCCGGGCGCGCACCGATCACATTCCATGGTGCTCCTACACCGACCCCGAGCTTGCACAGGTCGGCATGACCGAAGCCGGGGCGCGCGCCGAGCATGGCGACAGGATCGACGTCCTGCGCGCCGATTTCGCGGGCAACGACCGCGCCGTTGCCACCGGTCAGACAACCGGGTTCATCAAGGTCATCGCGCTCCGGGGCAGACCCCTTGGTGTCACCATTGTCGGCAAGGGCGCGGGCGAGCTTATCGCGCCGTGGTCATTGGCGCTTTCAAAGGGGCTGAAACTTGCGGATATTTCAGGCATGGTGCTTCCATATCCGACGCTGTCGGAAATTTCGAAACGCGCGGCCGGGAACTATTTCGCGCCGAAACTGTTTGAGAGTGATAACGTGAAGCGCGTGGTGAGGGCCATTCAACGGCTCATCCCCTGAGCGCAAGAGGGATTGATGTTTCTGAACTCGCTGTCTGGTCGGTTCCTGATTCTGACCGCCGCGGTCGTGATGCTGGCCGAGGTGCTGATTTTCGTGCCCTCGGTTTCGCGGTATCGCGAGGATTATCTCGCGTCGCGCCTTGAACGCGCGCAGATCGCGTCGCTCGCCCTTCTCGCCGACGACATGATCGCGCCAGAGCTTGAGGCCGAGCTTTTGGAAAATGCCGAGGTCTATAACGTGGTCCTGCGTCGCGACGAGGCGCGCGAGCTGATGCTGTCTTCGCCGGTGCCGATGGCGGTGGCCGACAGTTTCGATTTGCGCGATGCGAGCATGTGGTCGCTCATGCGCGATGCTCTGGAGCGGCTTGCGACCGCGGAACCCGAGGTGATCCGGGTCATTGGCGACCCGGTGCGCGCGGGCGGTCTGGTGATCGAAGTCACCATGAACACCGAGAAGCTGCGCATGGCGATGATCGACTACGGCCTGCGCATCCTGTTGATCTCGGCCGTGATCTCGGCCTTCACCGGTGTGTTGCTATACCTCGCGGTGCAGGTTCTCATGGTGCGCCCGATCCGCAAGGTGGTGGACAACATGAAAAGCTATGCCGCGGCCCCCGACGACACCCGACAGATCATTGCGCCAAGCTCGGGCGTGCTGGAACTGCGTGAAGCCGAGGAGGCGTTGCATGACCTTCAGGAACACCTCTCGACCGCGTTGAAGCAGCGCGAACGCCTTGCGGCGCTGGGCGGGGCCGTAGCGCGGATAAGCCATGACCTGCGCAACATCCTGACCACTGCGCAGCTCTTTGCCGACCGGGTCGAGATGAGCGGGGATCCCGGCGTGCAGCGCACCGTTCCCAAACTGATGGACTCGATCAGCCGCGCCGTGAACCTTTGCGAATCCACGCTGGCCTTTGGGCGCGCCGAAGAACCCGCCCCGCGCCTGTCGCGCTTCCCGCTCGCAGGGGTGGTGAGCGACGTGGTGGAAAGCGAACAACTCGCCGCCGGGGACCATGATATTTCTTATGCCGAAGACGTGCCCACCGGGCTTTTGGTGCGCGCTGACGAGGAACAGCTTTACCGCGTGCTCCGCAATCTCGTGCGCAACGCGCGGCAGGCGATCCAGAGCACCGGGGTGGGGGGCGCGATTTCGGTCTCGGGTCAGGAAACCGCCGAGGATTGGGTGATCCGTGTCGAGGATAACGGGCCGGGGTTGCCGCAGAAGGTGAAGGACATCCTGTTTCAACCCTTCGCCACCTCCGGGCGCAAGGACGGATCCGGCCTCGGCCTCGCCATCGCGGCGGAGTTGGTAAAGAACCACGGTGGCAGGCTGGAGCTTGAGCGCACGGGGCCCGAAGGCACCGTGTTCGCGATCTGCCTGCCCCGCGGACTTGAAACCCTCGCCGACCCGGCGACCGCCCGCGAGGCCGCGCAATAATTCGGATTTGCCCCTTGCAATGATCTTCGAGGAAAGCTACATCGCCGCCTACCGCGCTCTGGTAGCTCAGCTGGATAGAGTACCTGACTACGAATCAGGGGGTCGGGGGTTCGAATCCTCCCCAGAGCGCCACTTCCCCTAAGGTAAGTCCCTGTTCTGCTTAGGTTTGGCCCAAGATCGCAAGCGGTGTGGACCGTGCGGACAACCACATTCGATGCCACGGGATCACGATGACTACACGCGCTATGCTGCCGCCTGGCGCGCGGAAGTCGCTGCACCCTGACAACCGGCGCGCTTGATCGCGGTAGCGCGACGGAGGCCTTACGCTCGACCCCGTGACACAAGCCTTGCGAGGTCTGATATCTCTTCCCGTGACAGGAGGTTGTTTTCGGGAAAGGGAAGCATCAGCCGCCCGATTGCCGCCCAATACAGCAGTTGAGCGCGGGGTTTTGCGTCCGCTTTGGGCACCCCGGCTTGGGTCAAAAGGGTTTCGGCCACTTCGATCCGTTCTTGATCAACTTTCTCGACGGCTTTGGCGACAAACGGCTGCACGGTCGACCATGACCTGATCGCACGTTCCAAGGCCTCACCGGAACGAAGCGTTGTCTGTAGAAGATCGTCCAGCATTTGTTGTGGGTTGGATGCTTCGCGAGCCGCTTGAATGATCTGACCGCTTGAGCGTTCGGACCAATGGGCGATCACCGCAATATGGAAGCTCTCAAGGCTTTCAAAATGGTAGTAGAAGCTCCCACGCGTCACGTTGAGCTTTTTGGCCAAGGGTTGGGCTTTCAAGGCACCGAAGCCGCCTTTTGTCAGCTCGGCCAAGGCCAGGTCCAACCAGTCTTCGGGTGTGAGGGAGGGTGTTTCCATCCCATAGACATACATCAGTGTATGCGATACGCAACATACATATGTGTATGTCCATGCGATTCGAACCGGGAGACCAAGATGAACCGTGCCTTTACAAATATCCTTTGCAGCGACGTCGATGGAACGGCCGAATTTTATCAAGACTTGCTCGGAATGAAGCGAACAGGGGATTTCGGCTGGTTTGTCATCCTCTCGCACGATGACATGCCGGGGTTCGAACTTGGTGTCTTGCAACGCGATCATGAAACGATTCCGGATGGGCTTTCGTCCCGCCCGGGCGGCACAATTCTCACCTTTGTTGTGACTGATCTTGAAGAGATACATGCACGCGCGGCAGCGATGCAGGCTTTGATCCTCCAGGAGCCGACCGATTTGCCCTACGGCCAGCGGCGCATGATGCTTCTTGATCCGGCAGGCACCGCTGTCGACGTCAGCTCACCCATTCGGTAGGGTATGCAGGGTCGGACCGTGCTACAGCCGGAGCACTCACTCAGGTCGCGCGGATCATAGGCCCCGGATCACCTGCGTGTTCCACCCCTCGAACGCCTTTTCCAGATTGTCTGGCAACTGCGCATCTGTGAATACCGCGTCAAGGCGCTCGATCGACCCGATACGAGCGGGGGCGGTGCGGGTGAACTTGGTGTGGTCCGCGACAAGAAACGTGCGCCTTGAATGGCGTATGATGGCTTGGCTGACGCTGACTTCCTGAATGTCGAAATCCAGAAGATCGCCTTCTGAATCAACGGCGGAACAGCCGATCACGGCGATGTCGAACTTGAACTGTCGGATCGTTTCGGAGGCAAGCGGGCCGACCAGCCCGCCATCGGCCCGGCGCAACTGGCCGCCCGTCACGATGATATCGCAGTCGGGGTTGGCGGCAAGAATGTTGGCGACGTTCATATTGTTGGTGACAACCATGAGCTTTTGGTGATGCAGCAACTCCTGTGCCACCGCTTCGGTTGTTGTGCCGATGTTCAGGAACAGCGATATCCCGTTCGGGATCTGCGCCGCACAGGCGCGCGCAATGGCGCGCTTGGCATCGGCGTTGAGAGCGCGGCGGTCTTCGTAGCCGATGTTGCTCGTGCCCGATGGAAGCACCGCGCCGCCATGCACACGATCCAGCCGACCGGCATCGGCAAGATCGGACAGGTCGCGCCGGATGGTTTGCAGGGTGACCCCGAAATGCTCGGCCAGCTTTTCTACGGTGACCTTGCCGTCCTTTCGAGCGATCTCGAGGATCTCGGGATGGCGGAAGGTTTGAGACATTTCGCCTCCTTCAGGCAAGTCCGCGGGGCGTTGGGTCACGATGCGCGGTTTTGTTCGAGATTCGCCGAAGCCGACGAAAATGACAACGGAAAACCCGCTGTGTCGTGCCCCGGAGCCGCCCCGGCAGGTCCGGACGGGCGCGTATGGACAGCGAATATCTTCGAAAAAGCATTGTTTTTACCTGATTTATCCAAAAACGAATATAAACGAAAATAAAATGCTTGCGAAAATATGCGTAACAGCACAAAGTGCCCCTCGCAAACGCGCTTTGAGGAGGGACGCGTGGAGGATTCGCCAGACAACGCGGTCACAGACCTGTTCATTATCGGGGGTGGCATCAACGGCTGCGGTATCGCGCGGGATGCGGCGGGCCGGGGGCTGTCGGTGACGCTTGCAGAGATGAACGACCTCGCCTCGGCGACATCCTCGGCCTCGACCAAGTTGTTTCACGGCGGGCTGCGCTATCTCGAATATTTCGAATTCCGTTTGGTGCGCGAAGCGCTGATCGAACGCGAGACGCTGTTGCGCGCCATGCCGCACATCAGCTGGCCGATGCGTTTCGTCCTACCCTACCACGAGGGTATGAAGTTTGAATCGGACACGCCGACCTCGAAACTTCTGTCCATTTTCATGCCCTGGATGCGGGGTCGCCGCCCGGCGTGGCTGATCCGGATGGGGCTGTTTCTTTATGACAACCTTGGCGGGCGAAAGATCCTGCCCGGCACCACCACGCTCGACCTGTCCGGCACGCCCGAGGGTGCGCCGCTGCAAGACCGGTTTGGCAAGGCCTATGAGTATTCGGATTGCTGGGTCGAGGATTCGCGGCTCGTGGTGCTCAATGCCCGTGACGCAGGCGCGCGTGGCGCAGTGATCCGGACCCGCACCGAAGTGCTGAGCGCGACCCGCGTAGATGATTTGTGGCAGATCGAGACGCGCAACACCGACACGGGCGAGATCGAAACCCAGAGCGCCCGGATGCTGGTCAATGCGGCGGGGCCATGGGTGGGCGATGTCATCCAGAACACCGTGCGGCTGAATTCGCGCGAAGGCGTGCGGTTGGTGCGCGGTAGCCATATCGTGACGCGCCGGCTTTATGACCACGACAAGTGCTATTTCTTTCAGGGCATCGACGGTCGGATCATCTTCGCCATTCCTTACGAGCGCGATTTCACCCTGATCGGCACCACCGACGCCGAACATGGCGATCCGTCGCAGACGCCCCAGTGCACCCCGGATGAATGTCGCTACCTTCTGGATTTCGCGAACCATTATTTCAAAGCGCAACTGTCCGAAGACGACGTTGTCTGGACCTATTCGGGGGTTCGCCCGCTTCACGATGATGGGGCCAGCAGTGCCACGGCGGCAACGCGCGATTACACGCTGAAGGTCGATACCACGCAGGGCGCGCCCTTGCTCAACATCTTCGGCGGCAAGATCACCACCTATCGCCGGTTGGCCGAAAGCGCGCTTGAAAAGATCGGGCTGCACCTGCCGGTCGCCAAGGGGCCTTGGACGGCGGGCGTGCCGCTTCCGGGCGGTGATTTTCCCGTCGATGGGGTGGATGAGCTGATTGCCGGGCTGCGCCGGGATTACGCGTTCCTGACGCCGGATTGGGCGCTGCGGCTGGTGCGCGCCTACGGCACCGAGGCCCGCGTCATAATGGGGTCGGCCAAGTCCATCTCCGATCTGGGCCGCGACTTCGGCGCGACCCTGAGCGAGGCCGAGGTCAGATGGCTGGTGGACCACGAATACGCGCGCACCGCCGAAGACGTGATCTGGCGGCGCAACAAGTTGGGTCTGCGGTTGCAAGACGCACAAATCAAGGCGCTGGACGGCTGGATGGCCCAAGCTGTCAAACGCCCTGCGGTCGCAGAATGAGAAAGGGGGGGACCCGATGACTTTGGAACTGAAAGGCGTTTCCAAGAGCGTGGATGGGCAAACCCATATCCACCCCACGGACATGACGCTGGAAAAAGGCACCATGAACGTGCTGCTTGGGCCGACGTCGTCGGGCAAGACGTCCCTCATGCGCCTGATGGCGGGATTGGATGTGCCCAACCAGGGCCAGGTCATCTGGCAGGGCACGGACGTGACGGGCATGCGGGTGCAGGACCGTAAGGTCGCGATGGTGTATCAGCAGTTCATCAACTACCCCTCGATGACCGTCTACGACAACATCGCCTCTCCCATGAAACTGCTCGGCCTCGACCGGGGTGACATCGACACGCGGGTGCGCGAAACCGCCGAGCTGATGCAGTTGACCCCGATGCTTGACCGAAAGCCGCTTGAGCTATCGGGGGGGCAGCAACAACGCTGCGCCTTGGCGCGCGCGCTGGTCAAGAACGCCGGGCTGGTGCTGCTGGATGAGCCTTTGGCGAACCTCGACTACAAGCTGCGCGAGGAATTGCGCGTCGAGATCCCGAAAATCTTCGAGGCCTCTGGGGCGATTTTCGTCTATGCGACGACCGAACCGGAAGAGGCGCTCTTGCTCGGCGGCAAGGTCGCGACGCTTTGGGAAGGGCGCATCACGCAATTCGGGGCGACCCCTTCGGTCTATCGCCAGCCGGTCGATGCCACGACCGCGCGGGTGTTCAGCGATCCGCCGATGAATTTCCTGCAAATCGCCAAGAAAGGCGACCGCATCGAGTTCGGCGATGGCCAAAGCACGCAGGCGACCGGAGGGTTCGCAAAGCTGGCCGATGGCCGCTACACCGCCGGGTTTCGCCCCAACCACCTTGAAATCGGCCAACACGCCCCGGATGCCATGCAGTTTGCAACCAAGCTGACGGTGACCGAGCTGACCGGGTCGGAAACCTTCATCCACCTCGACCATTTCGGGGAACGCTGGGTCGGGCTGATCCACGGCGTTCATGAGCTGTCGCTGGGCGCGCGGCTCGATGTCTGGCTGGACCCGCGGCATGTCTACATTTTCGCACCGGACGGCACGCTGGTGGCACCTGCTGCCTACGCGTTGGCGGCCTGAGGGGGGAACGATGGCGAAGATAACACTTGATAACCTCGCGCATTCCTACCTGCCGAACCCGGCGGGCGAAGAGGATTTCGCGTTGAAAGAGCTCAACCACGACTGGGAGGATGGCGCGGCCTATGCGCTTCTGGGGGCGTCCGGGTGCGGCAAGTCCACCTTGCTCAATATCATCTCGGGGTTGTTGCAACCCAGCCAGGGGCGCGTGCTGTTCGACGGGCTCGACGTGACCCATGCCCCCACGGCGGAACGCAACATCGCGCAGGTTTTCCAGTTCCCGGTGGTCTACGACACGATGACCGTGCGCGATAACCTGGCCTTTCCGCTGCGCAATCGTGGCCGGGATGAAACCTATGTGGCCGAGCGGGTACAGGAGATTGCCCGCATGATCGGCATGGAGGACGTGCTGGCCAAGAAGGCGCGCGGCCTGACGGCGGATGCCAAGCAGAAGATATCGCTGGGGCGCGGCATGGTGCGCAAGGACGTGAACGCCCTGTTGTTCGACGAACCGCTGACCGTGATCGACCCGCATATGAAGTGGGAGCTTCGCACGCAGCTCAAAAAGCTGCACCACGACTTCGGGCACACGATGATCTACGTGACCCATGACCAGACCGAAGCGCTGACCTTTGCCGACAAGGTGGTCGTGATGTTCGACGGGCGCGTGGTGCAGATCGGCACGCCGCAGGAATTGTTCGCGCGCCCCGATCATACCTTCGTTGGCTATTTCATCGGCTCGCCCGGCATGAATGTCATACCCGCGCAGATCGAAGGCAACACCGCCGTGATCCACGGGGCACAGATCGACCTTGGCAAGGGCTACAAGCCGCTCGAGGGCAAACAGGAAATCGGTATCCGCCCGGAATTCGCGCGCTTGTCGTCCGAGGCTGGCCTGCCGGTGCAGGTCCGCCGGGTCGAAGACGTGGGGCGCCACAAGATCATTCGCGCCGAGCTGTTCGGTCAAACCATCAACATCATGGCGGGCGAGGACGACCACGTCAGCGCCGACATGAACCACGTCACGTTCGATGCCGAACATATCAACGTCTACGCCAATGACTGGCGCGTCATTCCGGAAGGGGTTGCATCATGAACAAGACTGTCAATCAAAAGGCTTGGTTTCTTGTGCTTCCGGTGCTTCTGCTGGTCGCGTTCTCGGCGGTCATCCCGCTGATGACCGTGGTCAATTACTCGGTGCAGGACACGTTTGGTCAAAACGAGTTCTTCTGGTCCGGCCTGATCTGGTTCGAGGAAATGCTGGCTTCCGACCGGATGTGGGACGCGCTGGGGCGTCAGCTGATGTTCTCGGGCATCATCCTCGCGATCCAGGTTCCCCTCGGTATCTTCGTCGCGCTGAACATGCCCAAAAGCGGCGTCTGGTCCTCGGTCTGCCTTGTGCTGATGTCGCTGCCTTTGCTGATCCCGTGGAACGTGGTGGGCACCATCTGGCAGGTTTTCGGGCGAACCGATATCGGCCTTCTTGGCTACACGCTGGACGCCCTCGGGATCAATTACAACTATACGCAAGACAGGCTTGCCGCTTGGGTGACGCTGATCGTCATGGACGTCTGGCACTGGACATCCCTTGTGGCCTTGCTGGCTTTCGCCGGGCTCAAATCGATCCCCGACGCCTATTACCAGGCCGCCAAGATCGACCAGGCAAGCCGCTGGAAGGTGTTCCGCTACATCGAGCTTCCCAAGATGAGCGGCGTTCTGACCATCGCCATCCTGCTTCGTTTCATGGACAGCTTCAAGATCTACACCGAGCCGTTCGTCGTCACCGGCGGTGGCCCCGGCAACGCCACCACGCTGTTGTCGATCGACCTTGTGAAAATGGCGTTGGGACAGTTCGACCTTGGCCCGGCAGCCGCCTTCTCGATCATGTATTTCCTCGTGATCCTTCTCGTCTCCTGGGTGTTCTACACCGTGATGACCAACCTTGATAAAGAGGAGAGCTGAGCCATGGCCGACATGACCGTCAACAAGGCCTCCAGCCGCCCACGCGGCCTGCCCCGGATCAACAGCCGCCTCGTGGTGATGACCCTCTATCTCGTCTTCCTGTTGCTGCCGATCTACTGGCTGCTCAACATGAGCTTCAAGACGAACTCGGAGATCGTGAGCACCTTCTCGCTGTGGCCCCGTGATCTGACCATCGCGAATTATATCACGATCCTGACCGACCCGGCGTGGTATACGGGCTATATCAACTCGATCATCTATGTGTCGCTGAACACGGTGATCTCGCTCGCGGTTGCCCTGCCGGCGGCCTATGCGTTCTCGCGCTACAACTTCATGGGCGACAAGCACCTGTTCTTCTGGCTCCTGACCAACCGCATGGCACCGCCCGCGGTCTTTGCCCTGCCGTTTTTCCAACTCTACAGCTCGGTGGGTCTGTTCGACACGCATATCGCGGTCGCCTTGGCGCACACGCTGTTCAACGTGCCCCTTGCGGTGTGGATTCTCGAAGGCTTCATGCGCGGCGTGCCCAAGGAGATCGACGAGACGGCCTATATCGATGGCTACGGGTTCGGGAAGTTCTTCGTGAAGATCTTCATGCCGCTGATCGCGAGCGGGATCGGGGTCGCGGCTTTCTTCTGCTTCATGTTTTCTTGGGTGGAGCTTCTGCTTTCGCGCACCCTGACAAGCGTCGATGCGAAACCCATCGCCGCCACGATGACCCGCACCGTGGGCGCCTCGGGTGTCGACTGGGGCGTGTTGGCCGCCGCCGGTGTTCTGACGATCCTGCCTGGGGCCCTCGTGATCTACTTCGTGCGCAATTTCATCGCCAAGGGCTTTGCCCTGGGCCGCGTTTAAAGGAGGACAAAACATGGCATGGATGGCATGGACCTGGCCGACGGCGATCTTCTTCATGGTCATCGCCGGTCTGTTGATCACCTTCTCGGTGCTCGCGATCAAGTTTCCGGAAACCCCGCGTCGCGGCATTCTGCGGATCGAAACGACGCGCGGCGACCGGCTTTTCATCACCCTCTTGGGCTCGGCCTTCATCAATCTGGCCTGGCTCGGAGTTGTGGGGGCACAACAACCCTTTGCCCTCATCGTCTGCCTGATCTACGCGCTCGCGGTTTTCCGCTGGGTCTAGACGCGCACTGACGAAGCCGGAAAGGAGGGGGCCGGCCATGTCTCGAATTCCCCTCGCAAAACGGTCCAAGGGAGGACACCAAATGAATATGAAGTTCAAACTGACCACCGCGACGGCGGCGCTTATGGCGCTGTCCGGGCAAGCGATGGCCGACATGGAGGCCGCGCGCGGCTTTCTGGACGAAAACATCGACCGCTCGGCGCTGAGCCGCGAGGCCCAGGAAGCCGAGATGCAGTGGTTCGTCGACGCCGCCGAACCCTATCAGGGTATGGAGATCAACGTCGTCTCGGAAACCATCGCGACGCATGAATACGAAAGCCAGGTCCTGGCACCCGCGTTCACGGCGATCACCGGGATCGAGGTCACGCATGACCTTATCGGCGAGGGCGATGTGGTCGAGCGTCTGCAGACACAAATGCAGACCGGCGAGAACGTCTATGACATGTATGTCAACGACGCCGACCTGATCGGCACGCACTGGCGTTACCAGCAGGTCCGCAACCTGACAGACTGGATCGCGGGTGAGGGCGCCGACGTCACCAACCCGGAGCTGGACCTTGAGGATTTCATCGGCACCGCTTCGGCAACCGGACCTGACGGCAAGCTCTACCAGCTTCCCGTGCAGCAGTTTGCCAATGTCTACTGGTTCCGCCACGACTGGTTCACCGATCCCGAGATCATGGCCGATTTCGAAGAGGAATACGGATACGAACTTGGCGTTCCGGTCAACTGGTCGGCCTACGAGGATATCGCCGCGTTCTTCACGGGTCGCGAGATCGACGGGCAGGAAGTCTATGGCAACATGGACTACGGTCGCAAACACCCCAGCCTCGGCTGGCGCTTCACCGATGCGTGGATGTCAATGGCCGGGATGGGCGACAAGGGTCTGCCGAACGGCGTCCCGGTTGACGAATGGGGCATCCGCGTCAACGAAAACTCCCAACCCGTCGGTTCGTGCATGGCCCGCGGCGGGGCCACAAACAGCCCCGCAGCAGTCTATGCCATCGACAAGTACAAGAACTGGCTGGAAAACTACGCACCGCCGGAAGCCTCCGGCATGACTTTCTCCGAAGCCGGTCCGGTGCCGGGCCAAGGGGCCATCGCGCAGCAGATGTTCCTTTATACCACCTTCGTGGCCTCTCTGGTCGACGAAGACCTGCCGGTGATGAACGAGGACGGAACGCCGAAATGGCGCCTCGCGCCCAGCCCGCATGGTGCCTACTGGGAAGAGGGCATGAAGGTCGGCTACCAGGATGTGGGGTCTGCCACGCTGATGAAGTCCACGCCCGTGGACCGCGCACAGGCGGCTTGGCTTTACGCGCAGTTCATTGCCTCCAAGACGGTGGACGTGGAGAAGTCGCACTACGGTCTGACCTTTATCCGCGAAAGCACCATCGATCATGAAAGCTTCACCGAACGCGCGCCGCGCCTCGGTGGCCTGGTCGAGTTCTACCGGTCGCCAGAGCGCGAAAACTGGACCGATACCGGGTTCAACGTGCCCGACTATCCGCGTCTCGCACAGCTGTGGTGGCAGAACATCGGTGACGCCTCCTCCGGTGCCAAGACGGCCAAGGAAGCCCTCGACGCGCTTTGTGCGGAGCAGGAGCGCGTGATGGAACGGCTTGAGCGCTCCGGCGTTCAGGGCGATATCGGCCCGCTTCTCAACGATGAGCGGGATCCGCAGGAATGGCTCGCCGAGCCGGGTGCGCCGAAGCCCGCCCTCGACAATGAAGACCCAGAGCCGGTCACGATCGCCTATGAAGAGCTGATCAAGTCCTGGCAGTAAGCTTGCGACAGGCCGGAGCGTTCGCGCTCCGGCCACCTTTCATTCTCGAAAACCGGCGCGCGCGCCCCTTGGGCGCAGGACAACAGATCGAACGCAAGGAGGGGCGACCATGAGACATGTTCTGGCGATTGACCAAGGCACCACATCGAGCCGCGCGATCCTGTTCGATGACGCCATGCATATCGCGTCCACCGCGCAAGAGGAATTCACCCAGCATTTCCCCGAAAGCGGCTGGGTCGAACATGACCCCGAGGAGATATGGGCCACGACCGCGGGCACCTGTCGCGCCGCGATTGAGAAGGCCGGGTTGTCCCCGGCGGATATCGCGGCGGTGGGCATAACCAACCAGCGCGAGACCACGATTGTCTGGGACAGGGCCACGGGAAAGCCCGTATACCGTGCCATTGTCTGGCAAGACCGAAGAACCGCCCCGTTCTGTGCCGAGCTGCGCGCGGGCGGACATGACAAGACCATCACCGCCAAGACCGGGTTGCTGGCCGACCCCTATTTCTCAGGAACCAAGCTCAAATGGATCCTCGATCATGTCGATGGCGCGCGCGACCGCGCCCGCAAGGGTGAGCTTTTGTTCGGCACGGTCGACAGCTGGCTGATCTGGAAGCTGACGGGGGGTGCCGCGCATGTCACCGATGCCACCAATGCGGCGCGCACCATGCTATACGATATTCACAAGGGCTGCTGGTCGCGCACGATCTGCGACCTTTTCGACATCCCGATGGCGATGCTACCAGAGGTGACCGATTGTGCCGCCGATTTCGGCATGACGCGGCCCGACCTGTTCGGAAAATCTCTCCCGATCCTCGGGGTTGCGGGCGATCAACAGGCGGCCACGGTCGGGCAGGCCTGTTTTGAACCGGGGATGATGAAATCCACCTATGGCACCGGGTGCTTTGCGCTTCTGAACACCGGGGCCACCCCGGTCGCCTCGCAAAACCACCTGCTGACCACGATTGCCTATCAGCTTGATGGGAAGCCGACCTATGCGCTGGAAGGGTCGATCTTTGTCGCCGGGGCGGTCGTGCAATGGCTTCGCGACGGGTTGAAGATCATTCGCGAGGCGTCGGAAACCCAACCTTTGGCCAGACAGGCTGACACCACGCAGGATGTCGTGCTCGTGCCCGCGTTTGTCGGCTTGGGCGCCCCCTATTGGAACGCCGAATGCCGGGGGGCGATCTTTGGGCTGACCCGTGCCACCGGCCCCGAAGAAATCGCGCGTGCCGCTCTGGAAAGCGTCGGCTACCAGACCCGCGATCTGCTTGAGGCGATGCAGGCCGACTGGCAGGCCGAGGGCACCCAGCCCACCTTGCGCGTGGATGGCGGCATGACGGCGAGCGATTGGGCCATGCAGTTTCTCTCGGACGTCATCAATGCGCCGGTTGATCGGCCCGATGTTCTTGAGACCACCGCACTTGGCGCCGCCTGGCTCGCCGGTCAGCGGGCCGGGGTCTATCCCGACATGGATGCGTTTGCCGATGGATGGCGCATTGACCGGACCTTTTCCCCGGCGATGTCGTCGGACACCCGGGACCGGAAATATGGCGCGTGGAAGCGCGCTGTCGATGCCACGATGCGGTTCTGAACCATGATCGGTCCCCCGACCTACTTCGGCCCGGCAGAAACGGCATGATGGGTTTCACCCTCACCGCGCCCGCCCGCACGCTCTTTGGTGAAGGCTGCCGCGCAGGGGCGGTGGCCGAGATTTCAGACCTCGCACCCGGCGTGCTCCTAATCAGGGGGCGCTCGGTGGCTTGGGTCGACGATCTGGAACATGACCTGCGCGCTGCCGGGTGCACGGTGGAGACCGTTTTTTCCGCCGGAGAGCCGGATATTGAGACGGTGCGCGCCGGGGTGCGCGCAGCACGGGCGCGGGACGTTGGGTGCGTGGTCGCCGTGGGCGGGGGTGCAACCATTGATCTGGGCAAGGCGATTTCCGGGTTGGCCCCCAGCGACGGCGATGTCATGGACCACCTCGGTCTTGGCGCTGCGCGGGCCGGCCCAATGTCGACACCCCTGCCATTCGTCGCCATCCCGACCACAGCGGGGACGGGCGCGGAAGCCACGCGAAATGCCGTGATCGGCGTGCCTGACCGGCAGCTAAAGATCAGCCTGCGTGACCCGCGCCTTGTCGCGCGCCTTGCCATTGTGGACCCAGAGCTGACCCATGACGCCCCGCGTTCCGTGACCTTGGCCACAGGGCTCGATGCGATCACCCAATTGATCGAAAGCTACCTGTCTTGTCGCGCAAACCCGGTGACCGATGCGCTGTGTCAGGCCACGCTTCCCTCGGCGATTGCCGCGCTGGCCCGGGTGATGGAGGCCGAAGATCCCGATGCGCGGGCCTGTCTTTCGAAAGCCAGCTACCTTAGCGGTCTGGCGCTGGCCAATGCCGGTCTCGGGGTGGTTCATGGCCTCGCCTCCGTGATCGGCGCGCGTGGCGGGGCGCATGGCGCGATTTGCGGACGTCTGCTCGCCGGTGCCCTTGTGGTGAACCGGGCGGCGATGGGGGCGCAGGACCGGGGCAGGGCGCGGATCGACGAGATCAATGGCCTATTGCTGAGCACGCTCGACCGCGGCGGTAGCAGCCAGGATGGGCCAAGGGCGCTGACCCGCTTTGTCGACCACCACGGTCTTCCGACCCTGTCCGATTTCGGCGTGCCCGAGGACGACGACATGCAGGTCGCGACCGCCGCTGCCACCGCGTCCTCGACGCAAGCGAACCCGGTTGCCTTGGACGTAGAAGAGATCCGCAGCATCCTGCGACAGACGCGCTGACGCGCGGGCTTTAATCAGACCACCCCGCCGCTCAATCCTTCACGAACAGCTTGCGCTCCACGTTGCACAGGCATTCCGCCGGGCCGCTTTCCTTGATCAGGATCGTCTCGGTGGTCTCCAGCCCCCAATCGTCCATCCAAAGGCCGGGCATGAAATGGAACGTCATCCCCGGTTCGAGAATGGTCTCGTCAAAGGCCCGCAAGCTCACCGTATGTTCGCCCCAGTCGGGCGGGTAGGACAGGCCCACGGCGTAGCCGCAGCGATTGGGTCGTTCGATCCCCACCTTGAGCAATTCGACGTCAAGCGCGCGGGCGATGTCACAGGCCCGGTTGCCCGCATGGGCGACCTCGATCCCGGCATTCAGACCTTCGGTGAGCGCGCTTGATGCATCCGCCATGTGTTTCGGCGGCTTACCGAAGAAGATCGAGCGGCTGAGGGGCGCGTGGTAGCGCCGGTAACACCCCGATTGTTCGATGAAGGTCGCCTCACCCTTTTTCAACGCCTCGCCGTTCCATGTCAGGTGTGGGGCCGAGGCATCCTGCCCCGACGGCAGCAGCGGCACGATGGCCGGGTAATCGCCCCAACTGTCATCTTCGCCATAGACCGAGGCCCGAAAAAGCTCGCCGACCAGTTCGTGCTTGAGCATCCCGGGTTCGGCAATCTCCACCGCCTTTTCGATCACCAGTTCGGAAATGCGCGCGGCCCGGCGCATGAAGGCCAGCTCTTCGGCAGATTTCTTCAGCCGGACCCAGTTGACCAGCGTCGAGGCATCGATGAACTCGGCTTCGGGCAGCCCTTCGGCCAGCACCGCAAAGGCGCGGGCGGTGAAGAAATAGGTCTCCATCTCTACCCCGATCCGCTTGTCGCCGTAATCCATGATGCGCAGGTGACTGGCCAGATCCTCCATCGGGTGGATGTCGGGCGCCTGGATATAGCGGTCGGCGTAGAAGATGATTTCCTCGTCTTCCATCCAGACCGTGCGCCGCGCCCCGTTGGCATCCTGCAACCGCCCCCACCAGATCGGCCTGCCCTCAAGCGGCACGATCACGCCTTGGTGGACATAGAACGACCAGCCGTCATAGCCGGTGAGGTAATTCATGTTCGACGGGTTGGTGATGAACAGAACGTCGATCCCGGCAAGCTCCATGGCGGTGCGGGTCAACCCGAGGCGGCGGTCGAACTCGTCTTGGGAAAAGTGGGCATTCGAGATGGGCATGGCGTCTCCGGTCAGATCAGGCGGAACTCTTGTGACAGCTTGTCCAAAAAACCCGTGGGATCAATGGCTTTTTGCAGGGTGGCCTGTTGCATCGAGACGTGTAGAAAGAGGGCATGACTGCCTCGACCGATCTTTCCGTCAACGCCGGCGACATTCGGGCTGCGGCCCGATGCATCGCGGGGGCGGCTGATGGAACCCCGATGGTGCCGTCTCCTTTCATGGAAAAACAAACCGGGCAACCGTTCTGGATGAAGCTTGAGATTGGGCAGGACACCGGGGCGTTCAAGCTGCGCGGGGCCACCAATGCGATCCGGGCGCTGGGCGATGTGCCCGGTGTCGTGTGCTGTTCGACCGGCAACCATGGCCGCGCCGTGGCCCATGCGGCGACCCGCGCGGGCCTGCGGGCCGTGGTCTGCATGTCGCGCCTCGTGCCCGAGGCCAAGGTCGCGCGTATCCGCGCCATGGGGGCCGAGGTGGTGATCGAGGGCCGCTCGCAGGACGACGCGCAAAAGGCGGCGGACCGGCTGGTGCGCGACGAAGGGCTTGCAGAGATACCGCCTTTCGATCATCCCGCCGTCATCGCGGGGCAGGGGACCATCGGGTTGGAGATGCTGGAAAACCAGCCCGATCTTTCGACGCTGATCATCCCGCTGTCCGGCGGCGGGCTGGCCGCGGGCGTGGCGATCGCCGCGCGGTCGTTGAACCCGGATATCCGGCTTATCGGCGTGACCATGCAAAACGGCGCGGCCATGGCGGCGTCGATCACGGCGGGGCAACCGGTCGAGGTCGAGGAAGTCGCCTCGCTCGCCGATTCCCTTGGCGGCGGCATTGGGCTGGACAACCGCCACAGCTTTGCCATCTGCCGCGCGCTTCTGGACGAGGTGGTGCTGGTGACCGAGGCCGAGATACGCGACGGGATGCAGGCGCTTTATTACGAGGATGCGCTGGTTGCCGAAGGGGCGAGTGCTGTGGCCCATGCCGCGCTTCTCGCGGGCAAGATCACGGTGACCGGACCCACCGGCACGATCCTGACCGGGCGCAATCTCGACATGTCGATGTTCACCCGCCTGATGGTGGGCGAGGACGTGATGCTTGGCGACAAGGTTTTGAAGGGGAGGATCTATGGCACATGATATCCGCATCGTGACAGAGGGCGAATTGCGCGCCGCGCTGCGCCTTGATCTGTCCCTCGTCGACGTGATCGAAGAGGCTTTTGCCATGCTTGCATCGGGTCGCGTGGTGATGCCGCCGATCCTGTCGATGGAATTGGCCGAGGCGCATGGCGAGGTCGACGTGAAGACCGCCTATATCCCCGGCTTCGACGGGTTCGCGATCAAGGTCAGCCCCGGTTTCTTCGACAATCCGAAGCTGGGGTTGCCGAGCCTCAATGGGCTCATGATCCTGTTGTCCGCCAAGACCGGGCTGGTCGACGCGGTGTTTCTGGACAACGGCTATCTCACCGACCTGCGCACGGCGGCGGCGGGCGCGGTGGCCGCGCGTCATCTCGCCCCGGAAACGGTCGAGGTCGCGGGGGTGATCGGCACCGGCATTCAGGCGCGGTTGCAGATGCAGGCCGCCCATCTCGTGCGCCCGTTCAAGCGGGTTTTGGTGCATGGCCGCAATCCGGACCGCGCAAGGGCCTGCGCAGCCGAGTTGCGCGCGGCGCTTGGGGTCGAGGCCGAGGTGACCTCTGCCGAAGATCTGGTGGCTAGGTCGAAGCTTGTCGTCACGACCACGCCCGCCAAGTCGCCGGTGCTGATGGCCGACTGGCTCCACCCCGGTCTGCACATCACCGCCATGGGGTCCGACCAGACGGGCAAGACCGAGATTGAGCCGGCCGCGCTGGAGGCCGCCGATCTTTATGTCTGCGACCGGGTAAGCCAATGCGCGGTCTCGGGTGAGCTTGAAGCGGCGCGCGCAGCCTGGCTGATGAAAGGGACGCCGCCCGAACTGGGTGCGATCATCGCGGGGGCGCCGGGGCGAACCGGCCCCGATCAGGTCACGATCTGTGATCTCACCGGCACCGGCGCGCAAGACACCGCCATCGCCTCGCATGTGATCGGGCTGTTGGGCAGCGCCGGAACGGTGATACAGACGTAACATGACGCCGCTGGATCAAACCGACCTTGCCATTCTGGCGACCCTTGCACGCGATGGCCGCATCACCAAGGCCGCCTTGGCCGATGCCGTGGGGCTGTCGCCGACCCCCTGCTGGAACCGGTTGAAACGGTTGGAGAAAGCCGGGGTGATCGAAGGCTATGGCGCGCGCTTCGATTTGCGCAAGGTCGGCCCTTCAGTGACGGTGTTCGTCGCCGTCGAGCTGGCCGATCATACCTCGGCCACCTTTCGCATCTTCGAAGACGCGGTCACCCGCTATGACGAGGTCACCGCTTGTTGGGCGCTGGGCGGGGGGTTTGATTACCTGTGTCAGGTGGTGACGGTCGATATCGACGCCTATCAACGGCTGATGGATGAGATGCTTGATGCCCGGATCGGGGTGGCGCGGTATTTCACCTATATCGTGACAAAACCGGTCAAGGGGCCGGGCGCGCCGCCGCTGGGATTGATCGCCGGAGAGGATTCCTCTTTTTAATCGCGGCCCGACGCATCAAATCCTCTTCGTCAAAGACCAAATCAAGCCTCACTCTCTCAAAGGCCTATGCAGGATGGCGGTATGGGAACAGGAGAGAAACATATGCTCGACACGACGATTCCGACCAAGGTGGATATTGCCGATCAGCGGCTTTTGCGCAGCTTTGCCTACCTGAACGGCAAATGGCGCGCGGCCAGCGATGGCGCGACCTTCAACGTCACCGATCCGGCGACCGGGGCGCGGTTGGGCGAGGTGGCAAAGCTCACCACCGATGACAGCCGCGCCGCCGTGGATGCGGCGCAGGAGGCCTTTGCGGACTGGTCCTACAAACTGCCGCAGGAACGGGCCACGATCCTGCGCAAGTGGTTCGACCTGATGATCGAGCACAAGGAAGACCTTGCCAAGATCATGGTGCTGGAGCAGGGCAAGCCGATCTCGGAAGCGCGCGGTGAAATCGACTATGCCGCGAGCTTTCTTGAATTCTACGCCGAAGAGGCCAAGCGCCCGAACATCGAGGGCGTGACATCGCACCTGCATGACGCGGAAGTGGAGCTCTGGCTTGAACCCGTCGGTGTCGTGGCGCTTGTCACCCCGTGGAATTTCCCATCTGCGATGCTGACGCGCAAGGCCGCCGCCGCCCTCGCTGCAGGCTGCACCATCGTGGCACACCCGTCGCATGAAACGCCGTTCTCGGCGCTTGCGCTGGCCGAGCTGGCCGAACGCGCCGGTGTTCCCGCGGGCGTGTTCAACGTGGTGACGGGCGATGCCCCGACGATCGTTGAACCCTGGACCGCCGACAACCGGGTGCGCGCCCTGTCTTTCACCGGCTCGACCGAGATCGGGCGGCTGCTTTACCGCCAATCCGCCGACACGATCAAGAAACTGGTGCTTGAGCTGGGCGGCCATGCCCCGGTGATCGTGTTCAAGGGGGCCGATCTGGATGAGGCGATCGACGAGACGATGAAGGCGAAATGGGCCACCTCGGGGCAGGATTGTCTTGGGGCGAACCGTATCTACGTGGAACGCTCGGTCTATGACGCCTTCTGCGCACGCTTTGCCGAAGAGACCGAAAAGCTCACCGTGGGGCGCGGCATGGATGACCCTGACCTCGGCCCGCTGATGAACGAAAGCGCGGTTGCCAAGCAGGAAGACCATGTGGCCGATGCCATCGCCAAGGGTGCGAAGGTGCTGACCGGTGGCAAACGGCTTGAAAACGGGGACCTGTTCTATGCGCCCACCGTGCTGGCCGATGTGGCCGACGAGGCCGCGATCATGCGCGAGGAAACCTTTGGCCCGGTCGCGGCGATCACGCCCTTTGACAGCGAAGACGAGGTGGTGCGCCGCGCCAATGACACCGAATTCGGGCTGGTGGCCTATGTCCACACCATGGACCCGCGACGGATTTACCGGCTGAGCCGGGCCTTGCAATACGGCATGGTCGCGGTCAACCGGACCAAGGTCACCGGGGCGCCGATCCCCTTCGGTGGCACCAAGCAATCCGGTCTGGGGCGCGAAGGTGCGCGCCGTGGCATGGAAGAATTCATGGAGATCAAATACGTCTGCCGTGACTGGGCATGAACCATGTCACCCGCACCTGATACAGCCAATAATACGAAAAACGCGAACACCAAGGACAAGACATGCTGAAGAACGACCAACTCGACGCCTGGGACCGAGACAATTTCTTCCACCCCTCAACGCACCTCGGGCAATTCGCCCGTGGTGAAGCGCCGAACCGGGTGATCAAGACCGGCGAAGGCTGTCACATCACCGATCGTGATGGCACCCGGCTTCTCGATGCCTTCGCGGGCCTTTACTGCGTCAACGCGGGCTACGGGCGGGCCGAAATCGCCGATGCCATTGCCGAACAGGCGCGCGAGCTGGCCTATTACCACGCCTACGTTGGCCATGGCACCGAGGCTTCGATCACGCTCGCCAAGATGATCCTCGACCGCGCGCCGGCGCATATGTCCAAGGTCTATTTCGGCCTCTCCGGCTCGGACGCCAACGAGACCAACATCAAGCTGGTCTGGTATTACAACAACATCCTCGGGCGACCCGAGAAGAAAAAGATCATCTCGCGCTGGCGCGGTTATCACGGCTCGGGGCTGATGACCGGCTCGCTCACCGGGCTTGAGCTGTTTCACAAGAAATTCGACCTGCCGCTGTCGCAGGTGATCCACACCGAAGCGCCGTATTATTTCCGCCGCCCGGACACCGCCATGACCGAGGCGGATTTCGTCGCGCATTGCGTGGCCGAGCTTGAAAACCTCATCGAGGAAGAAGGGGCCGACACCATCGCGGCCTTCATTGGGGAACCGGCGCTTGGCACCGGTGGCCTTGTCCCGCCGCCCGCCGGATACTGGGCGGCGATCCAGGCGGTTCTGGAGAAACACGACATCCTGCTCATCGCCGATGAGGTGGTGACCGGGTTCGGGCGTCTCGGTTCGATGTTCGGCTCGGACCACTACGGGTTGAAGCCCGACCTGATCACGATCGCCAAAGGGCTTACCTCGGCCTATGCGCCGCTGTCTGGTTCGATCGTGTCCGAGAAGATGTGGAAGGTGCTGGAACAGGGCACTGACGAGAACGGGCCGATCGGCCATGGCTGGACCTATTCCGCGCATCCCATCGGGGCGGCGGCAGGGGTCGCAAACCTGAAGCTGATCGACGATCTGAACCTGATCGAGAATGCCGGGTCGACCGGGGCCTATCTGAAAAAGGCGCTGGTTGATGCGGTGGGCGCGCATTCCCATGTTGGCGATGTCCGGGGTGAGGGGCTACTGTGTGCCGTCGAATTCGTGCAGGACCGCGAAAGCCGAAGCTTCTTTGACGCGGGCGAAAAGGTCGGCCCAAGGGTAGCGGCGGCGCTTTTGGACGAAGGTGTCATCGGGCGCGCCATGCCGCAGGGTGACATCATCGGCTTCGCCCCGCCCTTCTGTCTCACCGAAGCCGAAGCGGACGAAATCGCCGGCAAATTGGCCAAGGCCACCGCCAAGGTGCTGGGCTGATCCCGGCACCCCGGTGCGGGGCCGGGCTTGAAACCCGGCCCCCGACCACCCATATTTTAGTCAGTGGGACAGACCTAATACCGCGTTAATTCGGCGGTATGCCTTGCACGGACCGGCCCAAGGGGCCAAAAGGACGCGATATGTCCCTTGGTGGCACCCGGATTGGGGGGGTAGCACATGCTTGATTTTCGCTCGATGCGGCACGAATTGGCCGAGGTCTATGATCTCGCCCCGGATGAGGCGCTGGCAGACAGCATGCGTGACATCTATGACAAGATGGACCGCGTCGTGCCGTGGCCCGACTTCGTGCAAGCCGCGCCCTATATCGCCGCGATCAATCGGCTGAAGGTCGAGAAGGACGCGGTCATTCTTGCCCACAATTACATGACACCCGATATTTTCCACGGTGTTGCCGATTTCATGGGGGATTCTCTCCAGCTTGCGATCAAGGCGACCGAGGTCGAGGCCCAGACCATCGTGCAGTGCGGCGTGCATTTCATGGCCGAGACATCGAAGATCCTGAACCCCGGCAAGACCGTGCTGATCCCCGATATGGCTGCCGGGTGTTCGCTTGCGGATTCGATCAAGGCCTCGGGCATCGCCCAGATGCGTGCGCAGTATCCCGGCGCGCCGGTCGTCACCTACGTGAACACCACGGCCGAGGAAAAGGCGGCCTCCGACATCTGCTGCACCTCGTCGAACGCCGCCGCCATCGTGCGCGCGCTGCCGGAAGAGACGGTGATCATGGCCCCCGATCAATACCTCGCCCAGAACGTGGCCCGCGAAGTGCCCGAAAAGACCGTGGTCTGGTGGGAAGGCTCCTGTGTTGTCCACGAACGTTTCACGGCGCAGGATATGCGCGATTTCAAGGCGTGGAACCCGGAAACACAAATCATTGCCCACCCCGAATGCCCGCCGGATGTCGTGGACGAGGCCGATTTCTCGGGCTCGACCAGCGGGATCATCAAGCATGTCATGGACACGCGGCCGAAGCAGGCGCTGCTTGTGACCGAATGTTCCATGGCCTCGAACATTGCCGACGAGGTGCCCGATGTCGATTTCGTCGGACCCTGCAACATGTGCCCCTACATGAAGAAGATCACGTTGGAGAAAATCCTGTGGTCGCTTCATTCGGGCGAGGCCGAGGTCATGGTTGATCCGGAGCTGGGCAAGAAAGCCCGCGTCGCGGTCGAGCGCATGATCGACCTGTCCAACAAGCTGGGTATCTAGGGCGTTTGCCATGAAAACCGACCGGATCGTCATTGTCGGCGCGGGTATGGGTGCGCTGTTCGCTGCCCTGTCCCTCGCCCCGCGCCCCGTGCTGATGATTTCGCCGGAACGCTTGGGCGAAGGCGCGTCGTCGGCCTGGGCCCAGGGCGGGGTCGCGGCCGCGATGGCCGAGACCGACAGCCCCGAGGCCCACGCGGCGGATACCGTGACCGCCGGGGCCGGCACGGTCGACGCCGATGTCGCCACGATGGTGACGGCGGATGCGGCGCATTTCATCCTCGACCTGACAGATCTTGGAACCCCGTTCGACCGTGATGATAACGGCGGCTACGTGATGAGCCGGGAGGCCGCGCATTCGGCGGCCCGCGTCGTGCGGGTGCAGGGCGATCAGGCAGGGCGTCAGATCATGGAAACCCTGATCGGGCGGGTCCGAAACACACCGTCGGTGCAGGTGATCGAAGGGGCCTTGGCCACCGGGCTTGAAACCGACGGGGGCCGGGTCACGGGCGTGTGGCTGCGCCGCGCCGGGGATCCCTCGGGCAAGATTGTGATCCATGCGCCCGCGGTGTTGCTCGCCGGGGGCGGATCGGGCGGGCTCTTTGCCCATACCACCAATCCGCCGCGAATCCGGGGGCAGGTGATCGGCTTTGCCGCCCGCGCCGGCGCGATGATCGCCGACCCGGAATTCGTGCAATTCCACCCCACCGCCATCGACATGGGCGAAGACCCCATGCCGCTCGCCACCGAGGCGCTGCGCGGCGAAGGTGCGGTGCTTGTCGACAAGGACGGCACGCGCTTCATGTTGGAAGAACACCCGGACGCCGAGCTTGCCCCGCGCGATATCGTTGCCCGCGCGATCTTCAAGCAGACGCAGGCGGAGATGCGCCCGATGCTCGACACGCGCGCCGCGCTGGGGGACTCGGTCCTGACCCGCTTTCCCGCCGTGGCCGAGGCCTGTGCCCGTGCCGGTTTCGACCCGGTCGCCAACCCGATCCCCGTCGCGGTTGCGGCGCATTATCATATGGGCGGGGTGGACACCGACGCAGACGGCCGCGCATCGCTTGGGCGCCTGTGGGTTTGTGGCGAAGCCTCGTCCACCGGCCTGCACGGTGCCAACCGCCTTGCCTCGAACGGTCTGCTCGAAGCGCTGGTCTATGCCCGCAAGGCTGCCGAGGATATCGTCCGCACCTTGGGCGACGTGCCCACCGCCTCCGAGGTTCAGATCGACTGGCCCGAAGGCGGCGACCCGGTGAACGGTGACGCGGTGCAACGCCTGCGCGACACCATGACCGAGCATGTCGGGGTGCGCCGCAATGCGCTGGGCCTGCGTCACGCGCTCGCCACCATTGCCGAGATCGAGGCTGCGGCAGAAACCGAGACGCTGCGCAACATGACCGCCACCGCGACCCTCATCGCCGCCGCAGCGCTGGCGCGAGAGGAAAGTCGTGGCGGGCATTTCCGCGATGATTTCCCGGACCCCGACCCCGCGCAGGCCCATCGCACCAAGATCACGCTGGACCGTGCGATGGACATCCGGTCCAAAGCCGTGGAGGCCCTGACATGAGCTTTGCAACCCTGCCCGACCTGGTGCTCGAACCCATGGTGCGGGCGGCCCTTCTGGAAGATCTGGGCACCTACGGCGACGTGACCACCCGCGCCGTGATCCCGGCTGAAACCACCTATGACGCCGCGATCAATGCGCGTGAGCCGGGGGTGGTCTCGGGGATGCAGGTCGCCGAGATCGCCTTTCGCCTCGTGGACCCTGCGCTTCGGGTAGACACCCTCATCCCCGACGGGAGCGTGGTCAAACCGGGCGACCGGCTGATGACGATCAAGGGCAAAGCGGCCTCGATCCTGTCGGGCGAACGGGTTGCCCTCAATTTCGCGGGCCGCCTGTCGGGCATCGCGACCAAAACGGCGGCTTTCGTGGCCGAGACCCGGGGCACCGCGACCCGCATCACCTGCACGCGCAAGACCACGCCGGGGCTGCGCATGGTCGAGAAACAGGCGGTGCTGCATGGGGGCGGGTTCAATCACCGCTACTCTCTCTCAGATGCGATCTTGATCAAGGACAACCACATTGCCGCCGCCGGGGGCATCAAGGCCGTGCTCGACGCCGCGCGCGCCGTGGCCAGCCACATGATGAAGGTCGAGATCGAGGTCGACACCCTCGACCAGCTTGCCGAGGTGTTGGAGGTCGGCGGTGCCGATGTCGTCCTGCTCGACAACATGGATACCCCCACGCTGTCGAAAGCGGTCGCGATGGTGGCGGGCCGTGTCGTGCTTGAGGCATCGGGCAACATGACGCTTGGGCGGATCGCCGAGGTATCGGCCAGCGGCGTGGACTATATCTCGTCCGGGGCGCTGACCCATTCGGCCCAGACCCTCGACCTCGGGCTCGACTTTTGACACCCGCGTCGGCGGGAACCATTACAAATCCCCGGCGTTTCTTTTTTGGAGTGGTCCTTTGGGGGGCGGCTTCGTAAACTCAGAATGAGCAAAACGCGAACCTGGGGGTCGCGCACCATGGGGCAAAGAGCATCTGCAAGGCGGCTGTGGCCGTTGGTGTGGGCTGTAACGGCAGGTTTGCTGGCCACACCCGCGATTGCGCTTGATGATCTGAGCTTCACGGTTGTTGGCGATGACAGCGCGGCGATCACCAAAGAGCTGAGGCAGGCGTCGCTTCTGGTCGCCGCCGAGGCGGAGGGTAGAACCGATCCCCGCGATCTCGTGGCGACCGCGCGGGCCGAATACGAACGCCTCGTGAATGCGCTCTACGGTCTTGGTCACTATGGCCCCGTTGTGCGGGTTCAGGTGAACGGGGTCGAGGCCACGAACATCCCGACCTACCGGACCCCGCGCCGGATCGACCGGATCGCCGTGACGGTCGATCCCGGACGCCAGTTTCACTTTGGCAGCACCGCGATCACGCCCTTGGCGCGCGGAAGCCAACCTGTGGGGGGCTTCACGCGCGGCGATCCGGCCCGCGCGCAGGTGATCCGCGACGCCGCCGGATCGGCCATCGACGACTGGCGTGCGCGCGGTCACGCCAAGGCCAAGGTGCGCGACCAAGAGCTGACCGCCAACCACCGAACCGCCGTGATGAACGCCCGCGTCTGGCTCACCCCCGGCCCGCGCGTGACCTTCGGCGCGCTGTCGCAGGTGACGCCTTCGGCGGTGCGCGCCGCGCGGGTGCAACGCATCGCAGGGTTGCCCGAGGGCGAGGTGTTTTCGCCCCGCGCGCTTGAGCGTGCCGCCGAGCGTCTGCGCCGCACCGGGGCCTTTGCCTCGGTCGCCCTGCGCGAAGGCGAGGTGAACCCGGATGGCTCGATGGACATACTCCTGTCCCTCGACGACATGACCCCGCGGCGTTACGGCTTCGGGGCCGAGATTTCATCGCTCGAAGGCCTCGGGCTTTCGGGGTTCTGGCTTCACCGCAACCTTCTGGGTGGTGCTGAACGGTTTCGCTTTGACGCGGGCGTCTCGGGCATCACGCCCGGCCTTGGCAATCTCGATGTTGAAATTGCTGCGCGGCTCGATATCCCGGCCGCGTTCGGCACAGACAACGACGCCTACGTGATGGGCGAAGCCAGCTATCTGCGGGAGCCGACTTTTTCGGCCTACCAGGGTGCGGGGGCTGTCGGCGTGCGCCGCTACTTCTCAGACAACCTCGAAGGCGAGTTGGGGCTTGGATACATGTTCTCGCGTGTCACCGACAGCCAAGGCACGCGGAATTTCTCGATCGTCCAGGTGCCCGCATCGCTCACCTACGATCGTCGCGACGGCCCGCTCGATGCCACGCGCGGGTTCTACGTCAGGCTCGAGGCCGAACCGCATTATGACCTGATGAACGGGGCGGGGGTCTGGGGTCTCGCCGATGGCCGCGTCTACACAAGCTTTGGTGCAGATGATGACGTCACGCTGGCCGCGCGTGTGCAGGTGGGCCGCGTTCTGGGCCAAACGGCGACCGCGACGCACCCCGAATACCTTTTCTATTCCGGCGGTGGCGGCACCGTGCGCGGCCAGCCCTACCAATCCCTGTCCTTTCCCGCAGGCGGTGGCAACCGGATCGGGGGACAGGCCTTTGCGGGGGCGCAGCTTGAACTGCGCTACAAGGCGACCGACAAGATCGGCGTGGTCGGCTTTTATGATGTTGGCTATCTCGGCGCGGGCGGGTTCTTCGACCTGGTCAACGCGTGGCATTCCGGGGCCGGTGTTGGCCTGCGATATGATACCGGACTTGGCCCGATCCGTTTTGACGTGGGCCTGCCGGTCACCAATGGACCGGGCGGAAGCCTGTTGAGCCGGGTTCAGCTTTACGTCGGCATCGGGCAGAGTTTCTGATGCGTCGGTTGTTTGCCCTTCTCGCGCTCACCGCCACCTTGGCCCTGCCCGCCACTGCGCAGGAAGGGGCGGATGGCAATGAGTCCTCCCGCCTCGAGACATGGCTTGAGGACACGCTGTCGGGGGCCGGGCGCGAGGTGACCGTGACCGGGTTCCAAGGGGCCTTGTCATCGCAGGCCACCATGGACCGGCTCGAGATTTCCGACGATGACGGGGTCTGGATCGCGCTGACCGACATCACGCTTGACTGGACCCGCTCGGCGGTTCTTGCGGGCCGGATCGAGATCAACGCGCTCACCGCCGCCGAGATCACAGTGGAGCGTCTGCCGGGAAGCCCGCCCGAGGGTACCGAGGACACCCCGGACCTGCCCAACACCGAAGCCTCGGATTTCACGCTCCCGGAGCTGCCGGTTTCGGTCAACATCGGCGAGATCTCGACCGAGCGGCTCACGCTTGGTGAGGCGATCCTTGGCGCGGCGGCGGAGCTTTCACTTGACGGCGCGATGCAGCTTGCGGGGGGCGAGGGGGCGCTGCGGCTCGATCTTGCCCGCACTGACGGGCAGAAGGGGGATTTCCGGATAGCCGGGGCGTTCGCGAACGAGACCGGCAACCTGATCCTCGATGTGACCCTCACCGAAGGGCCGGGGGGGATCGCGGCCAAGGCGTTGAACCTTCCTGGCGAACCGGCGATTGACCTTGTCATCGCGGGCAACGCCCCGATTGACGATTTCACCGCCAACGTCGCGCTTTCGACCGAAGGACAGGATCGGCTCGCTGGTCAGGTCGGGCTGGCCGTGATCCGGCCCGAAAGCGAAAGCAGCACGACCCGTGCCAGAACACAGGTGACGGCAAAGCTCGCCGGGGATTTGCGCCCGTTGTTTGACCCGGACTACAAGCCGTTTTTTGGCGGGCAAAGCATCCTGAACCTCGACGCGGCGCGCTATCCCAACGGCACGACTGTGGTGCAGGACCTGTTTATGAGGACCGAGGCAGTGGATCTACGCGCCTCTGGGCGATTGAACCGGCGCGGCTGGCCCGAGCGGGCCCGGCTTTCGGGGCGTGTGAGCAGCCCGGATGGCACACCCGTGGCCCTGCCCCTGTCCGGTCCGCTTGCAACGCTTGCCGAGGCAGAGATCGCCTTTGACTATGACGCCCTGCGCGGAGACCGCTGGACCGGGTCGCTGCGTGCCCGTGACTTCGCCCGTGACGGGAGCACGTTGGGCGAGGTTGCCCTTGCGGTCGAGGGGCGGCTTCGCACCGGTGGTGGCGGCTCACAGCCCAGCTTTGGCGGGGACGTCACTCTAAGCGCCGCCGGGATCGAGCCCCGCGACATGGGGCTTGCCCGTGCGGTCGGGCCAAACCTGTCGGGCAACCTGACCGTATCCAAGGGGGGCAACGCGCCACTGCGGCTCACCGATATCGCGGTCTCGGGGGCCGATTACGGGGTGACCGGGAGCGCCACGCTCGACACCGTGGTGGACCAGCTCGATCTTGTCGCCGATGTCGATCTTGGCCTCACCGCGCGGGATCTGTCGCGCTTTTCCCAGCTTGCCGGACAGGAGATCGCGGGCGCGGCCGAGGTTCGGATCGTAGGCGATGCCGCGGTGCCGGGCGGGGCCTTCGATGCCGAGATCACCGGCCAGACCCGCGATTTCGGGGTCGGGATCGCCCCGCTGAACGGGGTGTTCGCGGGGGAGAACCGGCTTGTCGTTGCCGTTGAACGGGACAAGACCGGCACGCGCATTCGCGAGGCGTCGCTGACCGGCCCCGGTGTCGCCGCCACGGCCACGGGCCGGGCCTCAAGCACGCAGACCGCGCTTTCCATCACGCTGGACCTGCCGGATGGCACCCGGCTTGACCCTGCGCTCACCGGTGCGGTGAGGGCCGATATCTCGGCCTTCGGTCAGGGTGACGCTTGGACGTTCGAAGCCACGGCTACCGGACCCGGCGGCCTGTCGTCGGATTTCGAGGGCACGGCGCAGGCCACGCGCGGCACATTCGGGCCGGTGAACGCCACCATTACGGCAGACCTGGACGATCTGTCGCCCTACAGCGGTCTTGCGGGCAGGCCGCTTGGCGGAGCCGCGAACCTGGTGGCGCAGATTGAAGGCGATCTGGAAACCCAAGCCATCTCGGTGTCCGCCGATGCCCAGTCGCGCGATCTGGGCCTCGGGCTGGGCGACTTGGACCGGCTTTTGTCGGGGGCTGGAACGCTGTCGGTGGCGGCGCGGCGCGACGAGGAAGGCAGGCTGTTTCTCGATGCGCTTGACTTGGCCATGCCGCAAATCACGGTGACGGCGAACGGCAGCGGGCAGGATGGGGCCAACCAGGTCAATTTCGATGCGCGCCTCGCAGATCTCGGCCTTGTCGTGCCCGATCTCTCGGGGGCTTTCGCGGCCAATGGCACGGCGGTGATGACAGGGGAGAGCTACCGTGTTGACGTCGACGGGCGTGGTCCGGCGGGCACCACCGTCGCCGTGTCGGGACGGGTTGCGAGCGATGCCTCTCGCGCGACCCTTGCGATCAATGGCGCGGTGCCGCTTGCGCTTGCCAATGGGTTCGCCGCGCCCAATAGCTTCACCGGCGGGGCGCGCTTCGATCTTTCCCTTGATGGCCCGCTCGCGCTCACGTCGCTCTCCGGGCAGGTGACATCCTCGGACGCGCGCGTGACGATCCCGACGCAGCGCGTTTCGCTTGGCCCGATCCGCGCCAACGTTCAACTTGGCAACGGGCGCGCGCGGATCGACGCGGCAGCCCCGGTGTCGTCCGGGGGGCAGGTCGACATCGCCGGCCCCGTTGCGCTCTCAGATGGCTACAACGCCGATCTTGCCATCGGCTTGCGCAATGTCGGCCTTACCGACCCGTCGCTTTATGACACGCGGGTGTCAGGCGCGCTTACTGTTATCGGCCCGCTGACCGGCGGGGCGCGGATCGCGGGCACGGTTGACACGGGGCAAGTCGAAATTCGCATCCCAAGCTCCGGCTTCGGCTTCAACGGCGATCTCGATGGGCTCACCCATGTGAACGAGCCTCGCGCGGTGCGGCTCACCCGCGAACGGGCGGGCAAGACCGGCGCGCGCGGGGCGCAGGGCGGGTCCGGCCCGGCCTATCCGCTCGACATCACCGTCAATGCCCCGAACCAGGTCTTTATCCGGGGGCGCGGTCTGGATGCCGAGCTTGGCGGTCAGTTGCGGCTTATCGGGACCACGGCGGATGTGATCCCGGAGGGCGGGCTGTCCTTGATCCGGGGGCGTCTGGATCTTCTGGGCAACCGGCTTGAGCTTTCCGAAGCGCAGGCCACGCTTCAGGGTGACTTCGCGCCCTATCTGCGCGTCGTGGCGAAGACCGCGGTCGATGACGTGTCGATCCGCATCCTGATCGAAGGCACGGCCACAAGCCCGGATGTCAGCTTCACCTCGTCGCCCGACCTGCCCGAGGATGAAATCCTGTCGCGCCTGATCTTCGGGCGCAGCGTGGCCGAGATTTCGCCGCTTCAGGCGTTGCGCCTTGCCAATGGGGTCGCGACCCTGTCGGGGCGATCCGGCGGTGGCGTCATGGGGTCGATCCGCGAAGGCTTTGGCTTGGCCGATCTCGATGTTGTGCAGAACGAAGGCGGCGCGTTCGGAGTCAGGGCGGGGGCCTATATTTCCGACAACGTCTATACCGGGGTCGAGCTTGACGCGGACGGTCAGGCGAACCTGTCGATCAATCTCGATCTCACCCCGAACCTTACCGCGCGCGGCACTGCGGGCACGGATGGAAACACCTCGCTCGGGATCTTTTTCGAAAAGGATTACTAGCGCGGCAGGGGCCAGTGGCGTGGGCGGGTCAGAGGCGTCCCGGAACCCGGTTCTCCGGCTCTGGGCGTTTCTGGCTTTCGCTGGCGGCCAGCCCAAGATCGCGGGCGATCATGGCGGCATGGGTGCGATTGCGCGCGCCGAGTTTGCGGATGATCCCCCGGACGTGCATTTTCACCGTGACTTCCTTGATCGAAAATCCATGCGCGATTTCCTTGTTCTGAAGCCCGTTGCAGATACCGTTCAGCACCTGCATCTCGCGATCCGACAGCTTTTCGACAGCCGCGATGCGGTGTGGCCCGTCCTTCGCATGAAGCACCGCGACGCGCATGCCGGATTTGATCATCGCCAGAATGCTGGCAAGCTGTTCGGCACGGATGGACGAGGGCACGACAGCGGTCGACCCGGCGAAAAACAATTGCTTGATCCGTGCGTCGGTCGCATCGGGCGGCGTGATGGTGACGACCGGCGCATGATGTTCATCTCGCGCGACGGTTGCAATTGTTTCGGGCACACGAAGGGGGTCGATCAAGGTGCTGTCGATCACGACGAAGGCGACGTCATGGCCGTTCATGCGGACATGACGCGAAACATCACGCAAATGTGGTGTCGCCAAACTTTCCAACCCGTCCACAAGGCTACAGGTTTCAGTAACGAGTCCCTCGATCGCACTGGTTTCTGTGGCGACAAAAACTTTCACAAAACGCCCCTTCCCAAAACCGACGCCAATAAAAATGAAATCGGTGCGGTCAAAGAGAGATGGCACATGTCGTTTCGGTCAGCCACCTATCAATAAGGATAGAGAAAAGGCGGAAAACGCGCGGTTTTCGCTGATTTTTGGGCGATCTGCACCGCCCCACGGCAAACTGTTCCAGAATTGCGGGAGCGTTGCAAAATGCAATGAAACGAAAGGTAAGGGTATCCTTACCTGTATCCTAATCGTGACTTTCCCGACAGAGAATCATTGTTTCCACGCTTCAACGCGCGTCTGGCACCCCTGTGTGCGTCGCGCCAGAAGCCCGCGCGGGGTTGGCGGGGCGGCCTGTTTCCGACAAGATCGGCGGTGGTGCGAAGGGCGGGAACGCGGAACGTGATCAGCACCATTCACCCGGGATTCAGTCTGGATCAACCAGATTGCAGATTGAACGCCCCTATGTGAAGCGGACGCAAGGTCAAGCATCTGCGACAACCTTGGGGCGATAAGCCTGCCGTGACCCAGCCGTGACCCGGCCGGAACAGGGCGCCCCAGACCGAGATATCAGCGCGCCCGGACCTTTTCGATCAGCTCCACGACCGCAGGCCCCATCGCCTGAACGTTCCATGCGACGCCCCGTGCGTTCGGGTGGATGCCATCCCCTTGGAACACCTCGGCGCGCGTGGCCTTCCCGGCCTCGACAGCCCGCGCCATGCCTTCGAAGATATAGGGGTGAAACACCACGTCATGGCGGGCGGCGAGGGTTGGATACATCTCGTCAAATGCGCCCTTGTATTCGGGGCCGAAGTTGGCCGTGGCGCGGTATCCCACCAGAAGCGTGGGAAGCCCCTTTGCCGCGACCCTGTCGAGGATCTTGTCGAGGTTTGCCGACACGGTGTTGAGCGGTGTGCCCCGCAACAAATCATTGCCGCCAAGCGCCACGATCACCGCGTCGACCTCGGGCGTCAGGGACCAGTCGATGCGCCTGAGCCCGCCCGCCGTGGTATCGCCCGACACACCGCCGTTGATCAGCTCCACCTCCTGCCCGTTCTCGGCCAGCCACCGGTCAAGCTGCGGCACCAGCCCGTTCTGTTTCGACAGCCCGTAGCCCTGTGTCAGGGAATCCCCGAATGCCAGAATCGTGATCGGTTCGCCCATGGCGGGCAGCGCAAGAAGAGGGAATACCAACAAGGACTTGGATAGCCGCGCCTGCGCCCCATATGCCCAAGAGTGGATTTTTCGAAAGGCCCGTCTCATGACCGACCCCGTCCTGCGTCTGACCGACGTGTCCCTGTCTCTCATGGGCAATGCCGGTCCGGTGGATATTCTGCGCGACATCACGCTTGACGTCGCGCGGGGAGAGACATTGGGGCTTACGGGGCCTTCCGGGTCGGGCAAGTCATCGCTCCTCATGCTCATGGGCGGGCTTGAACGCGCGACCGGGGGTCAGGTCACCGCCTTGGGGCAGGATCTTGGCCCGATGGACGAAGATGCGCTCGCCCGGTTTCGTCGGGATCATATGGGGGTGGTGTTTCAGTCTTTCCACCTCATACCGACTATGACCGCGCTTGAGAACGTGGCAACCCCTCTTGAACTTGCCGGGGTTTCCGATGCCTTTGAACGCGCCGGGGCCGAGCTTGACGCCATGGGCCTTGCCCATCGGGCCGATCACTACCCGGCGCAGATGTCGGGGGGCGAGCAGCAGCGCACCGCCTTGGCCCGCGCCGCCGTCACAAGGCCCGAGATTTTGCTGGCGGATGAACCGACCGGGAACCTCGATGGGACAACCGGGGGGGCGATCATGGACCTGCTTTTCGGGCTGCGCGACCGGCACGGATCGACGCTTGTCCTTGTCACCCATGCCGATGACCTCGCCGCGCGCTGCGACCGGGTGCTGGGCCTGACCGACGGGAGACTTGCATGAGCGATACCGCCATTGCCGCCCGCATCGCCCGCCGCGAATTGCGCGGCGGCGTGAAGGGCTTTCGCGTCTTTCTCGCCTGTATCGCGCTGGGCGTTGCCGCCATCGCCGCAGTCGGTTCGGTGCGCGAGGCCATTCAGGCGGGCATCGCTGACCAAGGTGCGGTGCTTTTGGGCGGCGATGCCTCGATCGAGCTGACATATCGCCGCGCGTCAGAGGAAGACCGCGCATTTCTCGCCTCTGTTGCGAACGAGGTTGGGGAAGTCATCGACTTTCGCTCCATGGCGCGCTTGCCCGGCAACGACGATCAGGCGCTGACACAGGTCAAGGCGGTCGACGACACATGGCCGCTCTACGGCGCGCCGACGCTTGATCCGCCCCTCGAAATCGACGCGGCGCTGGCCCCGCAGGACGGCGTGCCGGGGGCGGTCATGGCCCCGCTTCTGGCCGAACGTCTCGCGCTGGACATCGGCGACACCTTCACGCTTGGCACGCAGGACTTCCGGCTCTCGGCCCGTCTGGTCTCGGCCCCGGACAATGCGGCGGGTGGGTTCGATTTTGGCCCGCCCACCATCGTTTTGACCGACGATCTCGCAGGATCGGGCCTGATCAGTGACGGCACGCTGTTCGAGAGCGAATATCGCCTCGCGCTTGCGCCCGGGACCGACCTTGACGCCCTGCGCGACAGGGTGAGCACCGTGATGGACGACAGCGCGCCGCGCTGGCGTGATGCGCGTAACGGGGCCCCGGGGGTGAGCGAGTTTGTCGATCGCCTCGCATCCTTTCTGGTGCTCGTCGGTCTTGCGGGGCTCGCGGTCGGCGGGGTCGGCATTTCGGCCGCCGTGCGCGCCTATCTCGGGGAAAAGACCGACGTGATCGCGACCCTGAAGACGCTGGGCGCGGGGCGGCGGGTCATCTTCCTGACCTATGCGTTCCAGATCGGTGTGCTGACCGTTCTGGGCATCATCCTCGGTCTGATCCTCGGCGGGTTGGTCCCCTTGGTCTTCGCGCCGCTCATCACCTCGGCCCTTCCGATCCCGGCGCGGCTGACCTTTGCGCCCGGACCCATGGGCGAGGCCGCCCTTTACGGGGTGCTGGCCGCCACGATTTTTACCCTGTGGCCGCTGGCCAAGACCGAAGAGGTGCGCGCCGCCGCGCTGTTTCGCGGCCATGGCAACCCCGAGGGCGCGCCCCGCGCGGTCTATGTCGCGCTGACCGCGCTGGGTCTTGCCGCCCTACTGGGGTCTGCGTCGGTGTTCTCCGAGATGGCGCGCGTTACGCTCTGGTCCGCCTTCGGCATCTTCGTGGCCTTCGTGCTTCTGGTCCTCGCGGGCCGCGCGGTGCGCGCGGTGTCGCGGGCCTTGGCGAAACGCCCGTTCTTTCGGGGCCGCCCGATGTTGCGCATGGCCTTCGCCTCGGTCGGTGGACCGGGGAACGAGGCGGCGAGTGTCGTGCTCTCGCTCGGTCTTGGCCTGTCGGTTCTCGCGGCGGTTGGGCAGGTCGACAACAACCTGCGCGGCTCCATCGCGCGTGAGCTTCCCGATATCGCGCCCAGCTTTTTCGTGGTCGATATCCAGCCGGATCAGATCGACGCGGTGCGCGCGCGGGTGTCGGGCGATGAACAGGTCAGCCGAATGGACGCCGCCCCGATGCTGCGCGGCATGATCACCGAGATCAACGGACGCCCCGCGGAAGAGGTCGCGGGGGATCACTGGATCGTCGAGGGCGACCGTGGCATCACCTACTCCGAAGACCTGCCCGACCGCACCCGGATCACCGCGGGCCAATGGTGGCCCGAAGACTACGCGGGCGACCCGTTGATCAGCTTCGTTGCCGAAGAGGCCCAGGAAATCGGGCTTTCCGTCGGAGACACCATGACGATCAATATCCTGGGGCGTGACATAACCGGGCGCATCGCATCGCTGCGCGATGTCGATTTCTCGACCGCGAGCATGAATTTCACCATCGCGATGAACCCCTCGGCCCTTGCCGGGGCACCGCATTCGTGGCTTGCCACGATCTATGCCGAGGAGGAGGCCGAGGCGGCGCTGTTGCGCGATATTTCGCGCAGCTATCCCAACATCACGATGATTTCGGTGCGCGAGGCGATCGGGCGGGCGACCGATCTTCTGGGCAGCATCGCGGCTGCGATCACCTATGGCGCGCTCATCACGCTGGCGACCGGGGCGGTGGTGCTGATCGGGGCCGCGGCGGCGGGCGAGCGTGGCCGGACGTATGAGGCCGCCGTGCTCAAGACACTGGGGGCACCGCGGCTGCGTATCCTGGCCAATTTCGCCCTGCGTTCGGTCATCCTTGGCGCGGCGGCGGGGATCGTCGCGGTCTTTGCCGGTGGGCTGGCGGGCTGGGCGGTGTCGACCTTCGTGATGGAGACCGGGTTCGCGTTCGAACCCCTGTCGGCGCTCGCCATCGTGTCGGGTGGCGTTCTGGTCACGCTTATCACTGGCCTTGCCTTCGCGTGGCGCCCGCTCTCGGCCCGCCCGGCGCAGGTGTTGCGCGCGCGGGAGTAGCGGCCCGACCGACCCATGAAAAAACCCCGCTGGCAGAACCAGCGGGGTCTCCTCCCGAATGGGCGCGTCATCGACCGTCAGATCGTGCGCTGCACCATCATCTTCTTGAGCTCGGCAATCGCCTTGGCGGGGTTCAGCCCCTTGGGGCAGGTTTGCGCACAGTTCATGATCGTGTGGCACCGGTAAAGCTTGAAGGGGTCCTCCAAATCATCCAGCCGCTCACCGGTTGCCTCGTCGCGGGAATCGATGACCCAACGGTAGGCATGGAGCAGCGCGGCAGGGCCGAGATAGCGATCCGAATTCCACCAGTAGCTCGGGCAGGAGGCCGAGCAGGAAGCGCACATCACGCATTCATAGAGACCATCAAGCTTCTTGCGGTCTTCGATGGATTGCTTCCACTCTTTCGCGGGCGCGTTGGTCTTGGTCTCCAACCACGGCATGATCGAAGCATGCTGGGCATAGAAATGGGTCAGGTCGGGGATCAGATCCTTGACCACCGGCATATGCGGCAGTGGATAGATTTTCACATCCCCCTTGATCTCGTCCATCCCGAAGATACAGGCGAGCGTGTTCTGCCCGTCGATGTTCATCGCGCAGGACCCGCAAATGCCTTCGCGGCAGGAGCGGCGGAAGGTCAGCGTCGGGTCGATCTCGTTCTTGATCTTGATCAGCGCGTCGAGAACCATGGGCCCGCATTTGTCCATGTCTAGGAAATAGGTATCGACACGCGGGTTCTCGTCATCGTCCGGCGACCATCGGTAGACCATGAATTTGCGCACGTTGGTCGCGCCCTTGGGCTTTGGCCATGTCTTGCCAGTGCGGATTTTCGAGTTCTTGGGGAGGGTCAGTTGAACCATTGTGTTCTCCTTAGAACGTCCGCGCCTTGGGCGCGATTTTCTTGAGCGCGATTCCGCCCTGGTCTTCCTTGGTCAAGGGGTCGAGGATCACCGGGCGATAGCTTAGCGTCACCTTCTTGCCCTTGACCTTGGCAATGGTGTGCTTGCGCCATTCCTTGTCGTCGCGCGCGGCATAATCTTCGGACGCATGCGCGCCCCGGCTTTCCTTGCGCGCCTCGGCCCCCACGATCGTGGCCAGAGCGTTCGGCATCAGGTTGGTCAATTCCAACGTTTCCATCAGGTCCGAGTTCCACACGAGGCTTCGGTCGGTGACCTTGAGATCGTCAAGCTTGCCGGCGATGGCCGTCATCTTCTTGACCCCGTCCGCCAGCGTCTTGTCGGTGCGGAAAACGGCCGCGTCTTCCTGCATGGTGCGCTGCATCTCCAGCCGTAGATCGGCTGTCGGCGTGCCGCCGTCGGCGTGGCGCAGATTGTCGAAGCGGTCGAACGCCTTGTCGATGGCCTTCTTGTCCGGCGTCGGCACCGCGCTGTTCGGATCGACGATCTCGCCCGCGCGGATCGCGGCGGCGCGGCCAAAGACCACAAGATCGATGAGCGAATTGGACCCAAGCCGGTTTGCCCCGTGCACCGAGGCACAGCCGGCCTCGCCCACGGCCATCAGGCCGGGCACCACGCGGTTGGGGCTACGCGATGTCGGGTTGAGCACTTCGCCGACATAGTTGGTCGGAATGCCGCCCATGTTGTAATGCACGGTCGGAAGCACCGGGATCGGCTCTTTCGTCACGTCCACGCCCGCGAAAATCCGGGCGCTCTCGGAAATGCCCGGCAGGCGTTCGGCCAGCGCCTCAGAGGGCAGGTGGCTTAGGTTCAGGTGAATATGGTCGCCATGTTCGCCCACGCCCCGGCCTTCGCGGATTTCCATGGTCATGGAGCGGGACACGTAGTCACGCGGGGCGAGGTCTTTGTATTGGGGCGCATAGCGCTCCATGAACCGTTCGCCTTCCGAGTTGGTCAGATAGCCGCCTTCGCCACGCGCCCCTTCGGTGATCAGGCAGCCGGAGCCGTAGATGCCGGTGGGGTGAAACTGCACGAATTCCATGTCCTGAAGCGGAAGACCCGCGCGCGCCACCATGCCGCCGCCATCGCCGGTGCAGGTGTGGGCCGAGGTGGCCGAGAAATAGGCACGGCCATAGCCGCCGGTGGCCAGAACCACCATCTTGGCCGAGAAGACGTGCATGGTGCCATCGTCAAGCTTCCAGCACAGGACGCCTTCGCATTTGCCGTCATCCGACATCAACAGGTCGAGTGCGAAATACTCGATGTAGAACTCGGCGTTGTTTTTCAGCGACTGACCATAAAGCGTGTGCAGGATCGCGTGGCCGGTGCGGTCGGCGGCGGCACAGGTGCGCTGCACGGCCGGGCCTTCGCCGAATTCTGTGGTGTGACCGCCGAAGGGACGCTGGTAGATCTTGCCTTCCTCGGTGCGCGAGAACGGCACGCCATAATGTTCAAGCTCGTAAACCGCCTTGGGCGCCTCGCGGGCGAGGTATTCCATCGCGTCGGTATCACCGAGCCAGTCAGAGCCCTTTACGGTGTCATACATGTGCCACTGCCAGGTGTCGGGGCCCATGTTCGACAGCGATGCCGCGATGCCGCCTTGCGCGGCGACCGTGTGCGAGCGTGTCGGAAACACCTTGGTCACACAGGCGGTCCGAAGACCTTGTTCCGCCATGCCCAAGGTCGCGCGCAGGCCGGCGCCACCGGCACCCACCACCACAACGTCATATTCGTGCGTTTCGTATTCGTATTCAGCCATTGTTTTTCCCTCAGGCGCCCAGCGAGATGCGGATGATGGCGTAGACGCCGACCAGCGCGAACAGCGTGCACAGCAGCCGCGCGGAAATGATGAGCATCATGCCGAGACGGCCATGCACGTAATCCTCGATCACCACCTGAAGCCCTTGGAACAGGTGCAGAAACGCGGTCGCGATGAACGCGATGGCGATCACGGCGTTGATGGGGTGGGCATAGGCGGCGCGCACGGCCTCGTACCCATCGCCGAGGTTGTAGGCGAAAGGCAGCACGAAGAGCGGGACGAGGAACAAAAGCGCGACGGCGCTGACGCGTTGTTCCCAGAAATGGCTGGTGCCCTGCTTGGCTGACCCCAGCCCGTCGACACGTTTGCGGTCGGTGAGAAATCTCATGTCTGTCTCCTTACCCGACGATCAGGGTCACGATGACCATGAGGCCCGCGGCCCCAAGGGCAGCGACCCCGGTGCGAAATACGCGCTTTTGCCCGAAGGACGACCCGGTGTCCCAGACAAGGTGGCGAATGCCGTTCATGTAGTGAAACCAAAGCGCGGCCATCGAGAGAAAGAGCACCAGATCCCCGAACCACGACGTCAACACCGCACTCGCAGTCTCGAAATACGCAGGGCCGGTTGCCAGCGCTAGGAAATACCAGACGATAAGGATCGCGGCCACCGACATGGCGACACCGGTTGCGCGGTGCATGATCGACATGATCGCGTTCAGCGGCCAGCGATAGATGGAAACGTGAGGGGATAGCGGGCGGTTGTCTTGCGAGACATTTGCCATGGCTCTTCCTTCGTAGCTATTGGCGGTTGCGCCTTACCAATACGCAAATTGGTTCGAGAGTCACGAGCGGATTGGTCAAAAAACCGCATGAAGACCGCTCACGCAGAAAGAATTTGGGCGTTGTGATCACGAAAGGAATGCGTGTGATCACAAATGCGAGGATCAAGGAAAAAGCGTCTCGGCCCGCGCCGACAAGGCCTCGCCCAGCTCGGTACAGATTTGAATTTCCGTGTAATTCGGGTCGTAGAAGGCGTTGGACTCGCCGCAGGGAATGACGCTTACGTTGATCGTGACCGGCAAATGAATGGTCGCGTTGATCCCTGCCACGATCCTCGTCACGTGGCGGGCCAAATGGCTGTCGGGTTCATCGATCCAATCCATCCGCAGGCTGTTTCCGGGGGCATCGGTTGCCAAACGGTCGAGCACCGCACCCCATGCGGTGGCACTTTGTATGTATTCTTCCTGACAGGTCTCTTCGCGGTCTTCGGGCAAATCGACCAGCTGCAGGATCGGTTCATGGGTCTCGGGAGCCGCGCCGTAGATCAGGCAGGCGAAATTGTAGGCGCGCTGAAGATCGGGGCCATGCACGTCCCACAGGTCGAGATTGTCGACGTGGTCGCCCACCCGGTCCGCGAACCACAGGTAGTTGTGGGTGACCAGCGGCGCGAGCGTCGCCACCTCTTCTGGCTCGTGCAGCCGGGTCAGCATCACCACGGCAAACATATCGGCGGCGTATTCCTCGGACCCATAAATCGGCAGCCCGAGCGCGTCGATCAACGCGTGGGCCAGCTCGTGATACAGCGTTTCGGTCACGTTCGCTTCGACATAGTCGCGCAGGGTGGTGTCGCGTGTCCCGGCGACCCCGTCGGCGCGTTGGTTGCGATCAACGGTGTAGCTGTCCTTGGTCCCCTGTGCGTGGGTGCTCAGGGGGGCGAGGGCGAGCATGATAACGGCAACGAACAGGCGCATGGCCATATCAGACGGGCATGAGCGCCCAATAGTCAAGATCGAGGAGCACGTGGGGAAGATATTTGCCATCCTCGCCGCGCAGCGCAAAGTTCTGGTGATCGCCTTTCGTGGCCACCAACCGAAGCCGTACCGCCCCGACACCGGGGGCGTCCGTCTCGGAGGTGTCCAGCACTTCGGACCAGGCCCGCACGGTGTCGCCCGAGAAACAGGGGTTGGCGTGGGCCCCGGCGTTCAGCCCGACGATCATCTGCGCATTGGCCAACCCGTTGAACGACAGGCTCCGCGCCAATGATATGATGTGCCCGCCATAGATCAACCGCTTGCCATCCTCGCGGTTGGTGGCGTCGAAATGCACCTTCGCGGTGTTTTGCCAAAGCCGCGTGGCCATCATGTGCTCGGCATCCTCAAGCGTGATCCCGTCGACGTGGTCGATCACCTCGCCGATCTCGTAGTCACCAAGGCGATGGGGTTCGCCCGCCAGCATGAAGTCAAAGCGCCCGAAATCGAGCCCCTCGGGGATCACGAGATCACGGGGCGCAAGCGCCGGTTTGAGGTCCGGGACAAGCGTATCGGGGGCATCCGCCGCCGCATCGCGTTTGCGCACCATGACCCAGCGGATATAGGTCAGGATCGGTTCGTCGTGCTGGTTGTAGCCCGTGGTTTCCACCCAGACCACGCCTGAGCGCCCGTTCGAGTTTTGCTTGAGCCCGATGACCTTGCTCTCGGCCCGAAGCGTATCGCCCGGCCAGACCGGGGCCAGCCACCGACCTTCGGCATAGCCAAGATTGGCGACCGCATTCAGCGAAATGTCCGGCACCGTCTTGCCAAACACCACGTGAAACGCCGCCAGATCGTCAATCGGGCTGGACGAGAGCCCGCAATCCTGCGCGAAGCTATCCGAGGAATAAAGCGCATGCCGGGCCGGGTAGAGAGCGTGATAGAGCGCGCGCTCGCCGCCCGATACGGTGCGTGGCACGGCGTGACGGATCACCTCACCAATGCGGTAATCTTCGAAGAACCGGCCGGAGTTTGTCTTGGTCACCGCTACTGCGCCCCCAGCTTGATGTCGGGGTGATAGTCGCCCGGCACCTCTTTCGTGACCGCTTGACCGCAGCGCATGACGCCGTTCGCGGCGTCAAACGCATAGGTCGGTGCACCGTAAAGCGCCCAGCCCTTGTTCAGGGCCTCGGTCACCTTGTGGCAGAACTCGGACGTGTCGTCGGCCGAAAGGAAACGGTAAAGCTGCATGATCGTCCCTTATCCGAAGACCGGGTAACCGAGCCAGGCGTGCACCCAGGCAATCACCGCAAAGACCACGACGGTGCCCACGATGGCCCCGATTTCCTTGCCCATGGGAAACGGTCCGGTCGCCTTCGCGGGCTTTGCCTGCTTGTTGATCAAGATCACCTCGACCACGGCCCATGCCAGCAGCCCGACGAACAGGACGAGAGACGGAATATCGCCGTTCACGAGGATATGGGCCAGCGCCCAGACCTTGACCGCCGTGAGCTGCGGGTGGCGGATCTTCGACGTGATCCATGTCTTCATGCCGGAGGCCGCGAACAGGTAGACCGCGAACAGGGTCAAAAGATTGTTGATCCCCACCGTCGCCGGGTGCCGTCCCCAGAGAAACGCACCATCGGCCATGCGGTAGCCGATGACCATCAGGACGAGCCCGCCAATGACACCGACCGCGGCAATGGCTTTGAAGCTGTCGCCGAACCCGGCGCGTTTTTCCGGGGCGATCCGTTTGAACAGGTGGGCGGCGGACCACAACAGCAAACCGACGATGAGAACGAGCATGGCTTATCCTTCCAGACTGGCTATGGCCTCTGCTTTTGCCAGCAGGGCCTTCGCGGTCACGATATGCAGATTCTCCACGATCTTTCCATCCACGACTGCAACGCCCTGCCCATTTGCCTCGACCTCGTCAAAAGCCGCGATCTGGCGGCGGGCAAGGTCGATGTCGTCTTGGGAGGGCGCGAACATCTCGTTGGCGGTCGCGATCTGGGCCGGGTGGATCAAGGTCTTGCCATCAAAACCAAGGTCACGCCCTTGTTCGCATTCCTCGCGCAGGCCCGCGTCGTCCTTGAAGGCGTTATAGACACCATCCACGATCACCACCCCTGCGGCACGCGCGGCAACCAGGCTTGTCTGAAGGGCGGTCTGCACCGTGGCGCGCCCCGGCACCATGCGGCATCCCAGCTCTTTCACCAGGTCGTTGGTCCCCATGACGATCCCGCCAAGACGCGGATGCGCCGCGATTTCGCGCGCGTTCAAAATGCCTTCGGGCGTTTCCATCATCGCCCAGAGCGGCACATCGGGGATCATTTCGGCCAAGGTTTCAAGGTCATAGGCCGAGTTCACCTTGGGCAGGAGCAGCGCGTCGATATCGGCTCCGGTCATCGCCTCGATGTCCTGACGCCCCCAGACAGTGTCGAACCCGTTGATCCGCACGATCTTCATCCGTGGGCCAAAACCGCCCTTGTCAAGCTCGGCGCGCAGGGTCACGCGCGCCTCGGCCTTGGCGTCCGGCGACACCGCGTCTTCGAGGTCAAAGATGATGGCATCGGCGGGCAGGTCGCGGGCCTTGTCCAAGGCCCGTTGTTTCGAGCCGGGAATATAGAGCACGGAGCGGACCGGGCGGGTCGATTGGGTCATGATTCGTCCTCGCGGTAATTTTGTTGCGCGAGAGAACACAGGCGCGCACGAATTGGCAACAGCAAAAGCGCCGCAACGCAGAAAACAGGGGCGTTGTTTGCGGCATTGCCCCGCCGGGGTCCGCTCCTGCGCGCGACGCATTAACCAAAACGAAGGAGGCCTTGCGCCACAGTTGACGCATAGGCCGGGCGTTCGGTGCCCCCGATGGCGCGCCGATGGGGTCTTCGACCATGGGTCGAGGATCGGACGGACCATCGCTTGGCAGGATACAGGGCGCTTTGGCCGGGGGCCGGTGATGCCAATGCCCATCGACCAGAAGGACGAAACCGATGACCCGGATGTTTTCAGCACTCTCGCTTGGGCTCGCCGCCTGCATGGCGCTGCCCGCCACGGGCCACGCACAATCGGGCAACTGCGCCCCGCGCGACCGGGTGATCGCCCAGCTTTCCGAACGGTTCGGCGAGGCGCGCCAATCCATCGGCATGGCGGCGGGCGACCGGGTGGTCGAAATGTTCGCCTCGCCCGACACCGGCACATGGACCATCACCATGACGATGCCCTCGGGGCTGACCTGTATCATCGGGGCCGGCGAGGCATGGGAAAGGGTGGAGGAGGCGGCGACGCCCGCGGGCCAGCCGGTCTGACTCTCATACCAGCGCATCCCAGATCAGCTTTGATCCGGTGACGGTGAGCAGGGCATAGGTGACAAGGAAATAAAGCTGCTCGGGCATGATCCTGTGCAGCTTCACCCCCAACCAGACGCCGATGACGGCGACCGGGGTCAGGATCACGTCGGCCTTCACCGTCTCCCAACTGAAGATGCCGAGAAAGGCATAGGGGATGAACTTCATCAGGTTGATCGCCCAGAACATGAGCACTGTGGTCGCCTGATAGGTCGTCTTGTCCAACTGACGACTAAGCAGGAACACCGCCGCAGGCGGCCCGCCCGCATGGCTCACGAAGGAGGTGAACCCGCCCACGACCCCGGCAATCGCCCCGCCAAGCTGTCCCATCGGGGCCTTGGCCGGGCGGAGCCACCGGAACCGCCGGGCGAGTTGAAAGAGCACGAACCCGATCGCCACGCCCCCGATGAGCAGCCGGAACAGGTCCGCGTTGGCGAACCGGTAGAGCATCGTGCCAATCAACACGCCGGGCACCGCGCCAAGGATGAAAACCAGCGCCGCCGCGCCATCCCATTTTTTCCAATAGGGCTTCAGCGCGGTCACATCCATCAGCATCAGAAGCGGCAGCATCAGGCCAATCGCCTGCCCCGGCTCAAGAATCAGGGCGAGCAAAGGTGTGGCCGCAAAGGCCGCGCCGGAGCCAAAGCCGCCCTTCGATATCCCGGCGAAAATCACCGCCGGGATCGCGAAGGCGAAGAATGTGAGGTCGAGTGCCATGCTGCGACTGCTCGCGAAGTCCCTGATCGCCTTGACCTTTAGCGGTATCGCCCGGGGGCGCAACCCGTGAGGGCATGGTTGCGGCTCTTGATCACACCGGGCAACGGGGCTAGGCAGCGACCGGACACCAAAACTGATCGGAGATCAATTTCATGGCTCGACCCAAGATCGCGCTTATCGGCGCAGGCCAGATTGGCGGCACGCTCGCCCACCTCGCTGCCATCAAGGAACTTGGCGATGTCGTCCTGTTCGACATCGCGGACGGCACGCCGCAGGGCAAGTCGCTCGACATCGCCCAGAGCGGCCCGGTCGAAGGCATCGACGTCGCGCTGAAGGGCACGACCGACTACGCCGATATCGCGGGCGCGGATGTCTGCATCGTCACCGCCGGTGTGCCGCGCAAACCCGGCATGTCGCGTGACGATCTGCTCGGCATCAATCTCAAGGTGATGAAGGCGGTCGGGGAAGGCATTCGCGACAACGCGCCGGATGCCTTCGTGATCTGCATCACCAACCCGCTCGACGCGATGGTTTGGGCCCTGCAGCAGTATTCCGGTCTTCCGGCGGAAAAGGTCGTAGGCATGGCCGGTGTTCTGGACAGCGCCCGCTTCCGTCATTTCCTGTCGGTGGAATTCAACGTCTCGATGCGCGACGTCACGGCCTTTGTGCTGGGCGGTCACGGCGACACCATGGTGCCGCTCACCCGCTATTCCACGGTTGGCGGCATCCCGCTGCCCGACCTTGTGACCATGGGCTGGACCACGCAGGACAAGATCGACAACATCGTGCAGCGCACCCGCGACGGTGGCGCCGAGATCGTGGGCCTGTTGAAGACCGGCTCGGCGTTTTATGCCCCCGCCACCTCGGCCATCGAAATGGCCGAAGCCTATCTCAAGGATCAAAAACGCCTCCTGCCCGCCGCCGCATGGGTCGATGGCGCGCTGGGCCTGAAGGGCATGTATGTCGGCGTGCCGACGATCATCGGCGCCGGCGGCATCGAGCGCATCGTGGACATCAAGATGAACAAGGACGAGCAGGCCATGTTCGACCATTCCGTCGAAGCGGTGAAGGGTCTCGTGGACGCCTGCAAGGGTATCGATTCGAACCTCGGCTGATCGCTGCGACCAGATTGTGAGGGGGTCGGGGTCTACCCGGCCCCTTTTTCGTTGAGCGCATCGAACAACGCCGCGTAGCGCGCGAAGAACGCCGGGTCGCGCCGGACAAGTGCCCGGTCGAAGGCCTCGGGCGTCAGGTCGACCTCAACCCCAAGATCCGCGAGCGCGGGGCGCGGATCGAACCGCCGCTCCACGATCAGGTCACGTTCCTTGAGCGCCGCGATCTGTTGGGGGCCAAGCGTCTTGATCCCGTCGTGAAACGCCCGGACCCGCCCGGGACGCGCGGTGTTTCTAAGCAGGAAGCGGATCTGGTCCTGCCGAAACACCCCGTCCGGCCCGTCGCCCTTCATGAAATGCCGGATGTCCCCGCGCCGCAGCATCTTTGCAATGAAATGGGCGCGGGTGATCCCGTCGAAGTGCAAGAGGGCATCGTCCAGCTTCACCTCTTGTTTCTCGACCGCACCACCGGGCACGCGGCGCGCCATGTGGATGTCGAAGCGACGCGCGGACCCTTGCCGCACCATCACCTTGCCCACCAGATGCCCGGTCATCCCGTAGCCCAGAAACCGGGTCCAACGGCCATAGATCGCCTCGGCATGGGTTTGAAACTGCCAGTCGCGGCGTCGAAATATGCCGTCGAAGATATGCGCGGCAGGGGTGTCCAGCAGACCGACCCGCTCGATAACCCGCAGACGCAGGACATGGGTCCGGGGGTCGATGTCGGTGATTGCCTGTTTGATCCGCGCCCCGTCCGCCACGAATTCATCCGCGTCGCATTGCAACAACCAGTCGACGTTGGCGCGACCTTGGGCGTGGTTGGCGTTCTTCACCTGTCGCCCGGTCTGCCGTTCGGGGCGCGTGCCGCCCTGCATCGTGGTCCAATAGGCGTCATCGCACAGGGTCAGTGTGACACCGGGCAGCGGGGCGAGAAGCGCCTCGGCCTCGGGGTTCGGGCGGTCGAGATAAAGATGCACTTCGCGGGCCCCTTGCGCGATGTGCCATCCGGCGAAGGCCGCGATCAGCGGGGCGGGTTCGTCCACCGTGGCGACGACACCCCAGCTCATGCGCCATCCCGCCGTTTCGCCCGCCGTTTCTGGCGCACGATGGTCTGCGCGCGTGCCGAAAGCTCGCGCTGGTGCGGCCGGTCGAACCCGGCTGATGAGAAGTCCATGGCAAGATGCGGCGCGATCTGCGCCACGGCCCCGGGAATGTCGATGGTGGGCCGAAACAGACGCCCCTCGGCCTCCAACGTGGCGGTCTGCGAAGGGTCCAGCCGGTAGAGCGCTTCGTGCACCCTGAGGGCGGCGCGCTCGGGGTCGGGCGCGCGCAGAATGGCGCCGATTGTGGCCATGCGTTCCGGGTTGAGAAGCTGGTTCATCGCGGCACCTTGTGCGGCATATCGCAGGTTCTTCAAGCCCCAGTGGCGCGGTGTGATCCCGTCGAAATGCAGGATGCGCGCTTCCGTCGCGCTGTGCCGGGGCAAAACCGGTCCTCCCTCAGCCGCACGCAGCTTGTGGATCGCGAGAAACCCGTCGCCCTGTCGGGCCATCGCTTTGCCCGCCGAATAGCCGCCAAGCCCCCCCGAAAGCGCCCGCGCGCGTTTGGCATAGACGGCTTCGGCCAGCGCGGGCCGGTCATGCAGGCCCGCGCGAAAGACGCCTTCGAACATGTCCCTGCCATAGGCTTGGGTCCAGCAGCGTTCGATGTTGGGGATATGCAGCCAGCGCGCATCATCCGGCATGGCCGCCCATTCCGCCTCCAACGGCTTGGGAAGCCACAGGAATTCATCCGCATCGGCGTGCAGCAGCCAATCCAGATCGCTGGTCTGGCGCACCCGGTTGGCATTCAACGTCTGCTTCTTGGTCTGGATGCCCGGGGGCTTTCGAAACCCGAAACTGCGCCAATGGTCCGACGTGCAGCGGGTCACCTTGACCCCCGCGATGCCCTCGGCAATCTCTGCCGCCGGATCGTCGGGCAGGTCAAAAAACAGATGAACCGACGCGGCCCCCAGCGCGAGGTGATGACAGGCAAAGCCAACTACGAGCGAGACGGGTTCACGCACCGTGGCCACCACGCCCCAACGCATCGCGGCAGGTTGCGCGCCCGTCGGGGAACCGGCCCGGGGAAGGGGATCTTCGCTCAAGGGGCGTTACTGCCAAAACCAAACGTTGCGGAAGCCTAGTGCCTATCCTTATGGTGTGTCCAGATTTCGCTTTCGATTTCGGGGCGAAACCGACAACATCGCGCCGACAGACGAAGGGACGGACATGACAGTCAAACGCAGGGCCGATTTCGCGGAAAACCGTCTTCGCATTCTCGAGGCCGCGAATGAGATTTTCGTGGAAGACGGCGTTGGCGCACCGCTGGATTCCATCGCGAAACGGGCCGGGATCGGTCGCGCAACCTTCTTTCGGCATTTTCCCGACCGCCGCGCCTTGATCAACGAGATGCTGGACATGTTTCTCGCCGATCTTGAAGTGAAGGCGAAAGAGATCCCTGTCGAAGGCGAAGGGCTTTTCGATCTCGTGCGTCATTTCTTTGACGAGATGATCGCCAATGCGCCGATCGCCGATTACCTGCGTGCGCAAAGCCGTGAAGACCCAGCCCTGCTTGACGCGGTCGAACGGTTCAACGCGCTTCTCGGACCGCATGTGAAACATGCCATTGATGAAAAGCTGGTCGGCCCCGAATTGCGCACCAACGATATCGTCATTCTCGCGGTGATGCTGGCGGCGGCGGCCACGACGCCCAACATCGGGCCCGAGGGGCGACGCCGGGCCTATGACGTCGTGTTTCAGGGTCTGCGCCAGACCGATCGTGCGCGCACCCCGGCCTGATCCGCCCTGATCCGCGCGGGGCACGGGACGTCGCTGTTGGCGAATTTCGCGGCTTTTGAACCGAACCCGACCGGTTTTTTGCCCGGAACGCCCCGAAATACGCCAAAACGCGGTTGAAACCTCCTGTCAGAACCCTGTGTCAGCCTGTCGCAGGCGGGTTTTGTGATCACACGATTTCGCCTTGTGATCACAGACGGGGGATTTTTGGGGCATTTTCCCCCCTTCGTCCAGAATCCCGTTTATTCCCCGGGGCAAGATGTGCATGCATCGGAACGAACGCAAACCAGCAGGGACGAGTTCATGAACATCCATGAATACCAGGCGAAGGCACTCCTTCGCGAATACGGCGCCCCGGTCTCAGATGGCCGTGTCGTTATGAAAGCCGATGAGGCCAAGTCGAAAGCGGGCGAAATGGACGGGCCGCTCTGGGTCGTGAAAGCCCAGATACACGCCGGTGGCCGCGGCAAGGGGTCATTCAAGGAAGAGAGCGCGGGCGAAAAGGGCGGTGTCCGGCTGGCCAAATCGGTCGAAGAAGCTGCCGACGAAGCCAAGAAGATGCTGGGACGCACGCTTGTCACCCACCAGACGGGACCGGCGGGCAAACAGGTCAACCGCGTCTATATCGAGGCCGGGTCGGACATCGAGAAAGAGCTATACCTCGCCCTTCTGGTTGATCGGGTCACCAGCCGCGTGTCCTTCGTCTGCTCCACCGAGGGCGGTATGGACATCGAAGAGGTCGCGGCTTCGACGCCGGAAAAGATCCTGACCTTCTCGGTCGATCCGGCCACCGGATACCAGGCGTTCCACGGTCGCCGCATCGCTTTTTCGCTGGGGCTTGAAGGCGGGCAGATCAAGCAATGCGTGAAGCTCATGGGTCAGCTTTATCGGGCCTTTGTCGAGCGCGACATGGAGATGCTTGAAATCAACCCGCTGATCGTTACCGACTCTGGCGATCTCAAGGTGCTCGATGCCAAGCTGGGGTTCGACAGCAACGCGCTTTATCGTCAATCGGACGTGGCCAACCTGCGCGATGAGACGGAAGAGGACCCGAAGGAACTCGAAGCCTCCAAGTACGACCTCAACTACATCGCGCTCGACGGGGAAATCGGCTGCATGGTGAACGGCGCGGGCCTTGCCATGGCGACGATGGACATCATCAAGCTCTACGGCGCCGAACCCGCCAACTTCCTCGACGTGGGCGGTGGCGCGACGAAAGAGAAAGTCACCGAGGCGTTCAAGATCATCACCTCGGACGACAACGTCAAAGGCATCCTCGTGAACATCTTCGGCGGCATCATGCGCTGCGACGTCATCGCCGAGGGCGTGATCGCCGCGGTGAAGGAGGTCGGATTGCAAGTGCCGCTTGTCGTGCGTCTCGAAGGCACGAACGTGGAACAAGGCAAAGAGATCATCGCAGGGTCCGGCCTCAATGTGATCGCCGCCGACAACCTGTCGGACGGGGCCGAGAAAATCGTGAAAGCGGTGAAGGGATAATCTGACATGGCCATTCTCATCGACGAAAACACAAAGGTCATCTGTCAGGGTCTCACCGGCTCGCAGGGCACCTTTCACACCGAACAGGCCGTGGCTTACGGCACCAACATGGTCGGCGGCGTGACGCCGGGCAAAGGCGGCCAGACGCATCTTGACCTTCCGGTCTTCAATTCGGTGCACGAGGCCATGGCAAAGACCGAAGCCAACGCTTCGGTCATCTACGTGCCGCCGCCCTTTGCCGCGGACAGTATCCTTGAAGCCATCGACGCCGAGATGGAGCTGATCGTCTGCATCACCGAGGGTATTCCG